>JBCBRY010000145.1:0-23133 GCA_039819485.1 Bacteroidota bacterium
ATGGCATTCAACAGGCCTTTTCCCCTAACCAGTTTAACCAGGTCAGTCTTTTCAATCATGCGGTTCATTCGATCCCGGAAAATGGTGCCGAGATGGTCTGCATTTTGAGCAAGTTTTTCATCACGAATAACTTCAAGGGCTTCCTTCGCCACTGCACAGGCCAAAGGGTTGCCACCAAAAGTGGAGCCGTGTTCTCCCGGTTTGATGGTCATCATGATATCGTCATTGGCAAGGACGGCAGATACGGGAAATACACCGCCTGAAAGGGCTTTGCCCAAAATCAAGATATCGGCCTTGACTTCTGGTTTATTTTCACAATGCCCCTCGCAAGTGCAATTTCCGCAGGTGGCCAACAACCTGCCCGTGCGGGCAATTCCGGTTTGCACTTCATCCGCGATGAACAATGCATTATTTTCTTTGCACAGTTTGGCAGCACTTGCGAGATAGCCTTCATCAGGTACATAGACACCCGCCTCCCCTTGGATAGGTTCCACCAAAAAACCAGCAACATTGGGATCTTTCAAAGCCTCTTCCAATGCATTTAGATCATTATACGGAATCACTTTAATGCCCGGCAGGTAAGGGCCAAAATCTTTCGTCGCTACAGGGTCAACACTGGCCGAAATAACTGCTTGTGTCCGTCCATGAAAATTGCCGTGCGCAAAGATGATGGTCGCTTGTTGTTCTTCAATTCCTTTTACTTTGTAGGCCCATTTTTTACACAACTTCATGGCCGTTTCAACTGCTTCCACCCCAGAGTTGATAGGAAGAACTTTGTCATAACCGAAATACTCGGTCATGTATTTTTCATAGGGCCCTAACTGGTTGTTATAAAAAGCACGGGAAGTCAAAGTCAATACATCTGCCTGATCCTTCAATGCCTGAATGATGCGTGGGTGGCAATGTCCTTGGTTTACGGCAGAATAGGCAGACAAAAAATCATAATAACGCTCACCTTCAACGTCCCAGACGTAAACGCCTTCTCCCCGCGCAAGCACTACTGGCAATGGATGATAGTTGTGGGCTCCATACTTATCTTCGAGGTTCATGAGGTCTTGGGAAGTCATCTGTGCAGCGATCATATTTGGTAGGTTGATGGTGGACGGCGGACGGCAGATCATTCGGATCGGCCCGGCCCCTTCCAGCCTGTTATTTGATTAGTCGGACAAAATTAAAGGGAATGGATATCATTTCATAAAAGGCAACTGAAATTGTTGGAGGCTAACTTGAAATCAAGTATTTAGGTCATCGAAAAGCTCAATATTTACAGTCAATTGACAATTTTGATTTTGACAACAATAAATTCGTTTTATCTTTGTTTTAGACTTAGTCTAAATAACGATAGGATGATCAAACGAAAACATACCACCATTGCAGAAGAGGGGCAAAACCCCACCAAATTCCACCAACATCTACCCTTTTGGCTTCCCATTGTCCAACCTAAGAAAAAGAAAAAATGCTGCAAGAAGTATAAAAAAGGGAAACGCTGTGGTCGCTGCCCGAAAGGATAACTTTTTTGTGAGTGATGAGTGATGAGTGTGTAAATTCCAAACTCATCACTCATCACTTTCCCACTTAGTTGATTACCAAAATTTGCCCGCTCCGGTATCCGGCTTGTGTTTCCAGCAAGTAGAAGTACACACCGCTCACCATCTGTCCATTTTGGTAACTTCCATTCCAGTTATTTCTGTAGTCATCTGTGCGAAGTAATACCCTGCCCAATTGATCGACAATCGTCAATTGGTACTTATGCATATTCTCAATTCCATGAATGATAAATTGATCACTGATGCCATCCCCATCAGGTGTGATGTGGGTGGTGAAACGTAGCGTCTCCAATTTTTCTTCTTCAGTGGAGGTAGGCCCGACAGATCCTACATTTACCGACAAATAAGTCGTGTCACAGAAATCCAAGTCATCACATGCAACGAGACAAAACGCTGTCGCCCCATCTGCCAGACCTTCGACTTCCAGGCAGAACGTACCTGTGATGGTTTCAACCTGGGCGATACTGTGATCGCCGCTTCCACAAATTTCAATGTCATTACTATTTATATTCCCAGGTAGGCCGGACACATCCAAACAGAACTCTTCCTCCTCCCCCACTTCTATTGATATACTCTCATTTGCGGTGTTTACACAGGCCAGTATGATCACCTGCTCATCAACGGCCCCGGTCGATTGGTGAATGCCGGTTAATTGATGGATGCCGGGCTCCAACGAGATACCCCGCCGGGAAGGAGAGGTTATTTGATTGCTGGGGAACGTATAGGTAAAATCATTCCCCTGTTCCGTTTTAATGACGACCATTGTTGAATAGTCGGAAGCTGGATTTCCTCCTTCAATAGCGATGGTTAATGGGTTATACCACCAGTCACCGGTCGTATCCCACTGGTCCATTGCCTCCGCCAATTGCTCGAATGAATAGAAGGTCATGGCAAAAGACTGACCATTTATGATCCATTCATCTAAAGTGAATGGAAACGATACGGACTGAAGAATTCCGAGCGAGTAGAATGATTTTGTCTCAAGGCCACACCAGGTCAAAATATCGTCGACAGGTTCGTTATTCAACGTAAATGTAAATTCATCAAATTCACTCAGCGGCAGGTCAAGGCAATAATCAAAAACGTTGTTGCTGCAATTGACAGCAAGTTCGAGCGTATCAACTGCAAACAAAGAGATGGATGGCTCAACGGTCAGATTTAAGAGCAGCAAGTCACTGCAATCATTGATCGGGTTGACCATCAAGACATTTTCATGCGCTGCCGAAATTTCAAAAGTGGTTCCCATATCCGCCTTTGCATCAATCGCCGGCAAATAATTATGCTCCTCTTTATCAATATCGAAAAGGTACAGGCCACTGTAATCGCCAGTCAGATTGGTACTGACCAATTGGAAGGCTTTCCGGTCATTGTACCAATCACCGAAAACATCAACCTGGCTCATTTTGGCAGCCAGTTCATCCAGGTTTTCCACTACTGTGCTAAAGACTTTCCCGTAGTGTTCCCAAACTACCGAATAGGTGCCTGACTGCCCCATGCCTGACACGATAGAGTAGTCATAGGCAATAACATCTTTTTCATCACAGGCCTGAATTCCATGGTTGTATGTCTGGCCATCCAAATAAATGTCCATTCCGATTGCCACACCAAATGGAACAGGAAGACAAACTTCAGTCAATTGGCTATCAGCCATTTGTGTAATAAAGGCAACTTCATCAAACATCGGCCCGCACCGCAAACAATCATCAAATACGTCAAACTCAACCGTGCTGACACAACTATTATCATTGTTATGGACAATGATCACCACGTAGTGCCCTGACATTAATTCGGTTCTACTATTACCAGCCGCAAGAGGATTCCCTTGATCAGGGATCCAGGTAAATGAATATTCATCCAAATTCTCAGCGATGTGGATCGTGGCCGAAGCGTCCGCCGCTCCACAAGAGGCAGTGCTAATGGTAAGACTGTCCACCGTAGGTGGCACGCAATCACATTCTTCCAACACCGTTAGTTCAAATGTATCACGGCATGGGCCATCAAATACGATAACTTGATAATCGCCCGCAGGTAAATTCACCCTGCTGTTGCCGACAGAGTCAGTATTTTCACCTAAATCCGGCAACCATTGAAAGCCAAATTCCGATTCTTCACCGTTCACAAAAACGGAGGCTGTGCCGTTTTCATCATCACAAATTTCAGGTGAAACCGTTATGTTTTCCAGAACAGCTATTTGCGTATTCATCACCATAATGGCTTGTGTAAAACGACTGCTGTTGCCACATTCATCAATGGCGTTCCAGGTTCGCAAACGAATTTCGCCATCGGCAGCTACGATGGTAGAATCAATAATTTCCAGCGTAATGTCGCCACATTCATCCTCAACATCCGGAGCGGTGAAATCAGGTATTTCGTCGCCACAATGGATTATGGTGTCAGCCGGCAAGTTGGAAAATATGGGTGCCCTTGTATCCACATATTTCAGGAATACAGTGATGGAAGTATCGTGACCACACTCATCAGAAGCCGACCACGTATTAGACAAAAGGGCAATAAATCCATCTTCATCACAATCACCAAAAGCCACAAAATCTTCGTCAAAAGTATAATCCAACAGACCACTGCAATTTGTCATGACCTCTGCATCATCGGCGTCGAATGTAATTGGATCATTGCACTCAACAGTGATAGTGTCGCCATCTGACACATCAGCAAGCAATGGATGCACCAATTCAAAGTCCAACTCAAATTCCTCAAAAACAAAAATGAATTGGGTATCAGTCGAAACATTGCCGCAGTCATCTTCGGCGATCCAAACCCGCGTAATGGTAAACGGACAGAAATCGCGACTGAAATATTCCACTGAATAGAAAAACGGATTGTCGGTACAATTATCGGTCACGGTCACATCACTCAGGTCGGGTATATTTCCACAAATTACATTGGTATCAAGCGGTACGCCGGTAATCATCGGCCCTTCCAAGTCCCTGACGAAAACTGTGAAATAAAGACTGTCCGTATTCCCGCAACAATCCGTGGAAGTCCATCCACAATAGCGTTTTTCGATAAACCCATCTGTTTCACAATCGCCTTGCTCTACATTTTCTTCAAACGTCCTTGTCGTTTCACAGCAATCGTCATAAGTTTCAAAACCAAGTGAGTCGAGCGAAGGAATTTGTGTACAATCGGCATACAAAGTGTCTCCGTGGAATATTTCACCGAAAAAACTGTGGAAAGCAAACAGGCTCGGTGGCGTTTCATTTATCACCGTAATGATTTGTGTTTGCGAAGTATGATTGCCACAGCTATCAGTTGCCGACCAACTTCTACGCAGCACATAAGAGGAAGAACAGGAACCTGGAATCGAATCGGTCGTCATAACGATTTGCAGGTCATCATAACAGTTATCAGCAACTGTCACCAAAGCATCGTTGGCAGGAACTGAATCACAGGCAACAGTTACGTCTGCTGGTACTCCGGACAAAACGGGAGCCTCGTTGTCAGTAATAATGACGGTGAAAAACAGACTGTCTGTATTGCCACAAGCGTCGCTGACGGTCCATCCACAAAAACGTTCTTCGACAAAACCATCCGTCAGGCAATTGCCTCGAGT
Source organism: Bacteroidota bacterium (assembly GCA_039819485.1). Classification (GTDB taxonomy): domain Bacteria; phylum Bacteroidota; class Bacteroidia; order Chitinophagales; family Saprospiraceae; genus UBA6168. The sequence continues at coordinate 5,119 of JBCBRY010000145.1, forward strand.
AACCTCTTCTTCGAATGTGCGGGTGACTGCTGAACAAATATCAATGGCTGCAAAGCCGATTGAATCCAAAGAAGGAATCTGGCTACACGTGGCAAACAGTGTGTCGCCATGTTGTATTTCACCGAAAAACGGATGAATGGCAAACATATTTGGCGGTGTATCATCGATCACTGTTATGATCTGGGAATCCATGACTAAATTACCGCAACTATCCGCAGCCATCCATTTTCTTTCTAAAGTATAAGTATCTGGACAAGAATAACTTATCGTATCTTCTTGCATCATTACTTGAATATTCGACTGACAATTATCGGTTGCAGTTACAATCGCATCATTTGGTGGTACGTTGTTACAATCCACGGTCACACTTGCGGGAATACCACTCAATACCGGGGCATCGTTGTCGCTCACAATGACACTGAAAAACAGGCTGTCTGTATTGCCGCATGGGTCAGTTACAGTCCAACCACAATAACGAGCTTCGACAAACCCGTCCGTTAGGCAATTGCCCTGATTGACATTTTCTTCAAAAGTCCTGGTCACCGGGCCACCGCAATTATCGGTAGAGGAAAAACCTATGCTGTCTAACGATGGAATCTGCGAACAATCGGCAAATAATACGTCCCCATGTTGGATTTCACCGAAAAACGGATGGAAGGCATAGGTGGTCGGTGGTTCGGTATCGCTGACGGTAATGTTCTGGGTCTCGATGGCCATATTTCCACATTCGTCGGTGGCCGTCCAGGTGCGGATAATTTCATAAAAGCAACTGTTGAATACAGTGTCCTGCGTAAAAATCACCACAGGATTTGGGGTACAGTTGTCAGAAACACTGACTGGTGAAACGAATATTTCATCGAAAGAACATTCATCTGTGACGTCATCGGCCACACCTGAGATCACCGGCGGTTCTGTGTCCTGAACGGTAATGACTTGAGAGGCAGTTGCCTGCAATCCATAGTTGTCAGTTGCCGTCCAGGTTCGGGTGATAAAATAACAACACCCACCTCCAGTCGGCTCGTCCATCACCGTCAGAGCAGGAGCGGGATCGCAATCATCTCCCGCGGTGACATTTGCCGAAGGCGCAGGAATATCGGCGGTTGTGGGAACAGTTATGTCGGCCGGCACATTTAGAATAAATGGTGCATTTTCCTGGGTATAAGTAATGAGCTGAGATTGCTCGTCCGTGTTTCCACAATCGTCGACAGCCGTCCAGGTACGGGTCGTTTGTACCTGTCCATTGACAAACTCTGTGGTTTCAGCAAAAGCAATTTCAACATTATCGTCGCAGTTATCGGTAGCAAAAACCATAGCCGGCATAGGTGCACTTCCTACACACGCATAGGACATGTTGGCCGGTATATTTTGTAACACGGGAGCGGCATTATCGACCACGATGATCGTCAGGAACAGACTATCAACATTGCCGCAACAATCGGTGGCAGTCCACCCACAAATCATGGTGGCCAGGTAACCGTCGGTCGGGCAATTTCCGTTGCTCACAAATTCATGAAATTCGATGGTAGGAGCTCCACAGCAATCGGCCGTGGCAGTGGCATCGTTGGCTGACAAAACGGCCACCTGATCACAATCCACGTATATGGAGTCGCCATGTTGGTTGCCCGCAAACATGGGATGGGTGACCGTAATCTGGGGAACATCATCGTTTTCAACCACCAAAGTCTGGGTGGCAAAGGCCATATTGCCACAACCGTCGAAGGCGGTCCAGGTACGGTCTACCTGGGTAACGCAACCGTTGGAGTCACTGGTCAGGTTTTCGGTCAGGATCACAGGAATGATTCCATCACAATTATCCAATGCCGTTACATTTGGTGTGCCCAAGTTCCCGCAATCCGCTAACCCGCTGGCTGGGACATTTTGCAAAACAGGAGGCGTAAAATCCTGAACGAGTACATTTTGCGAAGCGGAAGCCATATTTCCACAGGAGTCCGTTGCCGTCCAGGTACGCATGATCAAATAACACCCAGCGGTAGAATCTCCCCAGATCATTTCATCATAAACAACGGGAGCAGGGCCGCTGCAAGCGTCATTGGCAGTCACGTTGGCAATGGCCGGTATATTTCCACAATCCACCGTTACATTAGCCGGAACACTTGATAGCACAGGTGCCGTTGTGTCCTGCACGAAGATGGTAAAATAAAGGCTATCCGTGTTGCCACAACAGTCTGTAGCTGTCCAGCCACAATACCTTCTTTCCACGAAACCATCTGCTTCGCAATCTCCACGGGTCACGTTTTCTTCAAACGTGCGGGTTGTTGCACAACAATAATCCCAGGCAGAAAAACCAAGAGAATCCAAAGAAGGAATATTGAGGCAATCAGCATAAAGCGTATCTCCATGAAATATTTCACCAAACAGTGGGTGCGAAGCCATCATGACAGGTGGTGTATTATCGACCACGTTCACAACTTGCGTAAAAATGGTTGAATTACCCTGGGCGTTGGTCGCCGTCCAGGTGCGTTCAATGGTCACACCGCAGCCTGGTGCAATTATGACGCTGTCCAATGTTACCATTAAATCAGCATCACAATCATCGGCAAAAACGGGTGCTTCGAAAGGAACCGGCTGGTCGCATTCAACTGATTGATTGGCGAAAGGTGTATAGGTTAGATAAGGAGCGGTTTGAGAAACATTTACCGTGGCATCATCCGAGTCCAAACATCCCAGGCCATCCGAATAAGTCACCAGGTAAGTCGTCGTAGCAGAAGGGCTTGCCACCGGATTGGCAATGTTGCTGTTATCCAGGTCGTTGGGCGGAATCCAACTGAAGATTCCACTGCCATATGGAACAGTGGCCAAAAGCTGCGCTGAATCACCGAAACAAATGGTTCGGTCATCTGCGGTTACAGCGGGACAGTTGTACAGGCAGATTACTTTTGAGGTGTCGCAATCTCCCCAATTCAGGGATATACAGTCGGAAAACCCATTGGTGTTCATGGTGCCATTCGAAACAAAACGGGTCCCATTTGGCAACTCATATCCAACCAGGTAATTGCCCGGAATCAATCCGTCAAATACGTAACGCCCATTGGCATCTGTCAGCACCGTAGCTATTGGGTTCACCAAATCACTACAGTCGTAAAGGTTCACAGTCGCTCCAACGATCAGCTGATCCGAAGCATCAACCTGATCGTTGTTATTGGTGTCCTCACAGACGATGGAACCGATAAACCCACATTGCACGGGGAAATTATTCGCGTAAATGGGTGGGTCGCCCAGTTCCAGATCAAAATCAAAATAATACGGATTCGCAGCACACGAAGTGTCTTGCAAAAACCCGTTTGTGGCAATTGACCCCAGCGTTACGGCACCTCCACCATTTGGTGGATCAAAAGTTCCACCCGGCAGGCAATCCATAGAAAAAGGATACCCGTCCGGATGGTTGTACTGGATGGTGTATGTCCCTGTCGCTCCGACAGCGTAAAATTCGTAGTAGCCACTTGCTCCATCTGACAAAATTTGCACCTCGTCGTTAGGTATACCATTTGGCCCGGTCACGGTGATGGTTCCGCCCGTGATAATGCGGCCTGTTTTTTCGCAATAAATCCAACCTGTTGGATCGTGTTCCAATAAAGTTATTTCTTCGTCGTCGAAGTCGTCTTCGGTCGGCACATCGTTGTTTGGTGTTGAATCGACATCGGTGACGGTGATATTGTTTACATCGGTGGCGGAGCTTACCTCTGCCACATTGGTCAGCGTCGAGTTGGAAAGCCCAAACCGGACAACCAGAAAAATATCCAGCACGACTTCCTCGCCGGGAAGGATCGGCCCAGGGATGGTAAACTTAGCTGTGTCAGCATTTACCAGCGTCCAGCCGGTATTGGAAGCACTGAACGCCAGGCCGGAAGGAATGTGGTCTGTCACCACTACATTATAGGCATCAGTGAGACCTTCATTTTTAATGGTAATCTGGTAATGAATCTCATCGCCGATGTCTACCATGTTCGCCTGTCCGGGCGCCAAAGATTTATCCAAAGCCAGATCAAACATCGGGTCATAAATACCGACATCCAACATTTGTGAATCATCGCCCGGGGGCAAACTGACCACTTCGGTCATGCCCATATTGTTGGCATCGGAATCGGTAATATTGTTGCCCACGTTTTGCGTGGTCGTAAAATAATTGGCCGGGAAAGTACTGACGTCAAATTGGACGTAATAATCACCTGGTTCGAGGTCAGTGAAAGTGTAGGTTCCGTCATTCGTTGTCAACTGGGCCCCAATTTCTTGATCATCGCCCCCTCCTTTTTGACCATCATCCCCGAGGTCAAATAATTTTACCAAAACGTTTGGTACGCCAGCTTCTCCGTTTTCCTGCTGCCCATCAACATCATCATCGAACCAGACAAACCCTCCCAGAGAGGCAAATTTTGGTTCGATACCAAAATCAATCGTTGTATTCGTTTCCCCTGGAGAAAGCACAATTTCATCGGTCATGCCCATTGCGTTGGCATCACTATCAAAATTATCATTGCCGTTGTTTTGCTGGGTAGCAATGTAAGAATCGGACAAAAGGCCAAGATCAAACATCACATAATAAACACCCGGTTCGAGGCTGGCAAATGAATAGAACCCATCCGAATTGGTCACATCTGTATCGAGCATGGCATCATCGTTGGTCCCTTTCACACCGTCAGGCCCTAGGTCGAATAGGTTGACGGTTAAATCCGGCACGCCAGTTTCTGTAATATCTTTCTGCCCGTCGCGGTCCGTATCGAACCAAACCAGGTCGCCCAGCGAGGCCAGTTCTGGTTCCAGGCCAAAGTCGATGGTCTCATTGTGTTCACCCACTCCCAGGAGGATCACCTCCGTGACCCCAATCGAGTTGGCATCTGAATCGGACACATCGTTTCCGACATCCTGGCTGGTGGGAGAATAGGTGCCAATAAAGGTTGAAATATCAAATATCACATAATAACTGCCTGCGTTCAATTCATCAAATAAATACAGTCCGTTTGAATTGGTCATTGTTGAGGAGAGCAGATTATCGTCGCCTCCTCCCTGAAGCCCATCATTTCCAAGATCAAAAAGATGAACCGTTAAATCCGGAACGGGAGGCTCATTGATTCCTTGCTGACCATCGCGGTCTAAATCAATCCAGACATAATTTCCAAGAGAAGATTTTTCGGGCCGGATTCCTGCATCAACGGTTGGGTTGTCTTCACCAGAAGAAAGGTTGAATACATCCGTCATGCCCATTTGATTAAAATCGTTGTCCGTAGCGTCTGCGCCCTGATCCTGTCCAGAAAGAATGTAATTGGCCGGCAAGGTCGCTAAATCGATCATTACATAGTAATTACCAGGTTCAATGCCGGTAAAGCTATAGAACCCCGTAGCATCCGTTTGCTCAGAGCCGATTAAGTTATCATCGTTGGTACCTTTGAGGTTGTCGGCGCCGAGGTCGAACAATCCTAAGGAGACATCGGGAACGCCCGTATTCACTTCATTTTGCTGACCATTTTCATCCAGGTCGATCCAGACCCGATCACCTACGGAGGCATATTCCAAAGGCAGGTAAAGACCAAAATCAACGGTGGTATTCACATTGCCGTCCGGCTCCGTATTCAATTTCAGACGAATGGTGTCTGACATGATCATGCTGCCCATTTGGGTGCCGTCATCCTGATTATCGACATTGTTATCTGTTCCCAGGGACGGTTCAAAAGGGCCGGAACCATCATTATCGAAACGGCCATCACCAGTGGAAGTGACGTAGTTGGCAGGCACACCAACGCCAGTTAATTTCACGTAGTACAACCCTTCGGAAATACCCGTAAAGAAATAGCCCCCCTGTCCATTCGTCATTTGCGAAGCTAATTCAATATCATCGATTGTATTTTTCAAGCTGTCCGGCCCGACGTCGAACAATTTCACTTCTATATCAGCTAAACCAATGTCGTCATTATTGAAAAAACCATTATTGTCCTGATCATCAAAAACCAAATTTCCTAAGCTTAGAGTTGGAACGGTTTGCGGTTCGTACAAACCAAAATCGACCGTGTTATTTATATGGACTTCCGGTTCGCCGAACTTCGTCAGGCGAATGGTGTCGGACATGATCATGCTGCCCATTTGGGTACCATCGTCCTGGTTGTCGACGTTATTGTCCGTTCCAAAAATGGGTTCGAACGGGCCGGAGCCGTCCTGGTCAAATACGCCCTCACCCGTAGAGCTGACATAATTAGCAGGGATTCCATTTCCATTTAATTTGACATAATAAACCCCTTCTTCCAGTTCGTCGAACAAGTAAGCTCCATCCGGATCAGTGTTCGTCATACCGATCAGTACGTCATCATTCGTAGCTTTCATCCCGTCGGGACCTAATGCATATAGCTCTACCTCTACTCCATTGATGCCCAAATCATTATTATTAAAAATGCCATCATTGTCAAAATCCTCGAAGACGAGGTTGCCCAATGAGTTCGTCGGCTCATCCTGTGGTTCATACAGGCCAAAATCAACGGTCAGATTAGTACTTCCATCCGGCTCATTATTGTCAGTCAAACGGATGGTATCACTCATGACCATACTACCCATTTGGGTGCCATCGTCCTCATCATCTACATTCAAATCTGTTCCGATAAAAGGCTCGTAAGGACCGCTTGCATCCTGATCGTAAATACCTTCTCCGGTAGAACTCACAAAATCTGCCGGAATCCCAAACCCGGTGAGTTTTACATAAAACAGATCGGCCGACTGGTTGACAAACAAATAATTACCGTTGCTGTCCGTCAACTGGGCGGTTACTAAAACGTCGTCGTTGGTGCCCTTTATTCCATCATTCCCGAGCTTGTACAAAGCGACCTCCACATTGACCAAACCGGTGTCATTGTTATTGAAAAGCCCATCATTGTCCAGGTCATGAAAAACAAGATTTCCAAGTTCATGGAAGATTTGTTCCTGCGGGGCGTAGAGGCCAAAATCAACTGTTCGGTTGGTGTTGCCCTCCGGCTCATCATTGTTGGTCAGACGGATGGTGTCGCTCATGATCATCATGCCCATTTGGGTGCCGTCATCCTGATTGTCAACATTGTTATCTGTTCCCAGGGACGGTTCAAAAGGACCGGAACCATCATCGTCGTAAATACCCTCACCTGTGGAACTGACAAAGTCAACTGGAATTCCCTGTCCGGTGAGTTTTACATAAAACAGATCTTCCGACTGGTTGATGAACAGATAATTACCGTTGCTGTCCGTCAACTGGGCGGTGATCAAAATATCGTCAGCAGTTCCTTTCAGACCATCATTGCCTAATTTATACAAAGCCACCTCCACATTCACGATGCCCGTGTCATTGTTGTTAAAAAGGCCATCGTTGTCAAAATCATGGAAAACCAGGTTGCCAATTTCGAAATTGGAAGGTGTCTGTGGTTCATAAAGACCAAAATCAACGGTGTTATTTGTATTCCCGTCCGGCTCTCCATTGGACGTTAGCCGGATCGTGTCCGACATGAACATCGTCCCCATTTGAGTGCCGTCATCATCATTGTCGACATTGTTATCAGTACCGAAAAAGGGCTCGAACGCTCCGTTCAGATCCATATCAAACGGCCCGTCCCCGGTCGAGCTAACCAGACTTGGGCTCAGGCCAGTGCCTGATAATTTCACATAATAAAGACCTTCGGCAAGATCGGTGAATTGATATTCACCCGCAGAATCTGTATTTTGCGAAGCGACCTGCAAATCATCATTGGTCCCTTTTTCACCATCAGCACCTACGTTGAAAAGCAGCACTTCTACATTGACTATTCCAGTATCATTATTATTGAAAAAGCCATCATTGTCCATGTCCAGGAAGACCTGGTTGCCCAAAGCAAGGATCGGCAATGGCTGTGGTTCATAAAGGCCAAAATCAACGGTCAGGTTAACGTCACCATCGGGCTCTTCACCCAGTGTCAGGCGAATGGTGTCGGACATAACCATGATGCCCATTTGAGTCCCATCGTCTTCGCCATCGACATTTGCGTCGGTTCCGAGTGCTGGCTCAAACGCTCCATCAGCATCCATATCATAAATGCCATCTCCGGTAGAACTCACAAAATCTGCGGGGATTCCGATTCCAGATAGTTTTACATAATAGAGTCCTTCATTGATACCGATAAAAAAGTATTCTCCAGCAGCATTTGTCAATTGACTGGCTATTTCCACATCATCATTTGTCCCTTTTTCACCATCGGGGCCCACTGAATAAAGAATGATCTCGACGTCTTCAATACCACTATCGTCATTATTAAAGACGCCATCGTTGTCCAAGTCATGAAACACCAGGTTACCTAAAGACAGAGTTGGTTGGACCTGGGGCAAATAAAAGCCAAAATCGACCGTCGTATTTGTATTTCCATCCGGTTCTTCGTTGAGAGTCAGACGGATGGTATCGCTCATCACCATCGTGTTCATTTGGGTTCCGTCATCATCATGGTCTACGTTGCCATCCGTTCCCAAGGCAGGTTCGAATGCTCCCGCACCATCCATATCGAACACACCATCCCCCGTGGAACTGACGTAATCCGCTGGTATTCCAATGCCAGATAATTGCACATAATAAAGTCCTTCCACCAGTTCCGTGAATAGATATTCACCAAATCCATCGGTCATTTGAGAGGATAGCTGTACATCATCAACTGTCCCCTTTTCACCATCGGCACCAACGCTGAAAAGGATCACTTCCACATCTTCGATGCCTGCGTCATTGTTATTGAAAATGCCGTCATTATCGTGGTCGTAAAAAACGAGATTACCTAATTTAAGGGATTGCGGCTCGTAAAATCCGAAATCTACCGTGTTGTTCACGTGGGTATCCGGTTCTTCGAATATGGTCAAGCGGATGGTGTCCGACATGATCATACTGCCCATCTGCGTTCCATCATCAACCTGGTCCTGGTTATTATCCGTTCCCAGGGAAGGTTCAAACGGACCTGCTCCATCCAAATCGTAGATTCCCTGACCAGTTGAACTGACCCATTCTTCGGGAATGCCCACTCCGGAAAGCTTTACATAATAAACACCTTGTGCCAATCCCGTAAACTGGTAATTTCCAAATCCGTCCGTTGTTACCGTTGTTATTTCAAGGTCATCGTTTGTCCCTTTTTCACCATCAGCTCCGACATTAAACAAGGTTACTTCGACCTCTTCCAGCCCATAATCCGATCCTTCAAATGCACCATTGTTATTTAGGTCGGCAAATACCAGGTTACCTAAAGTTAAGGTCGGTTCGTCCTGAGGTTCATAAAATCCAAAATCGACGGAATTATTCGTGTTCCCCTCTGGCTCCTGGTTATAGTTTAGACGAATGGTATCGCTCATCACTACTCCGTTCATCTGTGTTCCATCATCGATTCCGTCCGTATTATCATCCGTTCCGAGCGAAGGCTCAAAAATACCTGCGCCATCCATATCATAAATACCATCACCAGTGGAACTGACATAATCAGCAGGAATACCGGGCCCCGGCAACTGTACATAGTACAGCCCCTCCAACAATTCTGAGAACAGATACGCACCAAGGCTATCGGTCATTTGCGAGGCGACCTGAACATCATCCGCTGTCCCTTTTTTACCATCTGGACCTGCGCTGAATAAGGTCACTTCCACATCTTCCATCCCTTCGTCATTATTATTGAAAATGCCATCATTGTCGTAATCGTAAAATACGAGGTCGCCCAACTGTAAGAACTGTGGCTCATAAAGGCCGAAATCAACCGTGTTGTTGTCATGGATTTCCGGTTCATCGAACCAGGTCAGGCGGACTGTATCAGACATAACCATAGTCCCCATTTGTGTCCCATCATCCACATTATTGAAATCACCATCCGTTCCCAGCGAAGGTTCAAAAGGTCCTGCACCATCCAAATCAAAAATCCCCTGGCCGGTCGAGCTGATCCAGTTCTCTGGGATACCTTCACCTGAAAGTTTGACATAGTAAACCCCTTGAGCCAACCCGGTAAATTGATAATTCCCGTTTGAGTCGGTTAAAACAGCGTCTAATTCGACATCATCGATTGTCCCTTTTTCACCATCAGGCCCCAAGTCCATCAATTTTACTTCCACCTCTTCGATTCCATAATCCGCCCCATTGAAAAAGCCGTTGTTATCCACGTCGGCAAAGACCAGGTCACCGAGCGAATTGGTCGGTTCTTCTTGCGGTTCGTAAAATCCAAAATCAACGGTCAGGTTCGAATTTCCGTCGGGTTCGGAATTGAACTGCAAACGAATGGTGTCACTCATGACGGCCATGTTCATTTGGGTGCCGTCGTCGTCATTGTCGACATTATCGTCCGTTCCAAGTGAAGGCTCAAAAGCACCAGCATTATCCATGTCATAAATACCGTCACCTGTAGAGCTGGTATAATTTGCCGGAATTCCTTCCCCAGTCAATAGCACATAAAACAAACCTTCCTCCAATCCTGTAAACAAATAACCGCCAGATCCATCGGTCATTTGTGAGGAAATCTGCACGTCATCATTTGTCCCTTTTTCACCATCTGGCCCTGCCTCAAACAAGATAACTTCCACATCTGCTATCCCCTCGTCATTGTTATTAAATGTGCCATCGTTATCATTGTCAAAAAATACCAAATTACCGAGCGACATGGTAGACATTTCGTACAGACCGAAATCGACGGTATTGTTGATATGAATTTCCGGTTCACTGAACCAGGTCAGACGAATTGTATCCGACATGATCATGGCTCCCATTTGAGTGCCATCGTCAATATTATTGAAATTATTATCCGTGCCTAAGGAAGGCTCAAATGGTCCGGCTCCATCCACGTCAAAAATGCCATCTCCGGTAGAGCTGATCCAGCCGAAGGGAATACCGGCTCCCGAAAGTTTGACGTAATAAACGTCCTCCGGCAGGCCGGAAAACTGGTATTCACCGAACTCATTGGTGAATGTTGTCACCAATTCTATATCGTCACTGGTTCCTTTTTCGCCGTCGGGCCCAAGGCCCATTAATTTTACCTCTACATCTTCTAACCCATAATCATCCCCGTTGAAAACACCATCATTATCAAGATCGGCAAAAACAAGATTCCCCAGGGTATTGGTCGGCTCTGGCTGCGGTTGATAAAGGCCAAAGTCAACGGTATTGTTGATACTAAAACCTGGCTCCTCTCCATACATTAAACGGATGGTATCAGACATTACCATGTCGCCCATTTGAGTACCATCATCAAGGCCATCGAGGTTGTTGTCTGTCCCGAGCGATGGTTCAAATGCACCGTCGCCGTCATCGTCATAAATGCCGTCACCAGTGGAACTGACGAAATCCACCGGGATACCCACACCACTTAATTTCACATAATAAACTCCTTGTTCCACACCAATAAAAAGGTATTCTCCGAATTCATCGGTCAGCGTTGTCGCAATCTCCGAATCATCGTTGGTTCCTTTTTCACCATCTGGTCCGAGGTCAAATAATTGTACCTCGACTTCTGCTATACCTTGTTCATTATTGTTGAAGATTCCATCATTGTTTTCATCATGAAACACCTGGTTTCCAATATCCACAATGGTCAGGATAACAGGCTCGTAGAGGCCAAAATCGACCGTCAGGTTTTCGTTGTTTTCGGGTCCGGTCGGTTCATTTCCGAAGGACAGACGGATTGTATCGGACATGACCATAGCTCCCATTTGGGTACCGTCATCTGTTCCGTCAACATTGGTGTCAGTACCGGTCGCAGGTTCAAAAGGACCAGCTGCATCGGGATCATTGATGCCTTCCCCCGTGGAACTCACATAATCAGTTGGAATTCCATCACCAGTGAGTTTCACGTAATAAAGTCCTTCTGCATAAATCTGAAAGACGTATTCGCCGATAGAGTTTGAAATTTTGGTGTCAACGTATTCATCGTCGGCCGAACCTTTTTCACCATCAGCGCCTACTTCATATAGCTCCAAAGTAACCCCTGATAGTCCTTCATCAGAATTATTAAAAATGCCATCGTTGTCATAATCCGCAAAAACCAGGTTACCCAGTAGCAAAGTCGGTATGTCCAAAGCCACCTCAGCCCCATCCATGTCGTCTTCGTCGGTCAGTGGGTCGTTACTGCCAAACGCCCCTGAACCATCCCCATCAATGGCATTGTCGGCTGGCAATCCAGGAGTCCCGCCCGCATCATTTCCAAAAAATGCATCTGGCGATGAGTCAATGTCGGTCGGTGGGGTATTTGAGCCATTTGAATCATCGTCGGCAGAACTAATCTCTGCGTAATTCTGCATTGCGCCCGGCAAGGCACTGTTGTTTACGACCATGGTAATATCCAGGGAAATCGAATCACCGGGCAATAATGGACCGGGAATAAACCAGGAAGGGCCTGCGCCAAAATCCACCCATCCCGGGCTCGCCAGGGCGTTGAAGGTGTATCCTATGGGCAGGTAATCCACTACCAAAACATTGAAGGCATTCGCCGTCCCCTGATTGAAAACGGTGATGGTGAACGTAACGAAATCTCCCAGCTCAACTAAATCAGCTTGGCCAGCGGCCAGGGTCTTCCTTAAAGCCAGGTCAAAAACAGGAGGGTCCTGAGGCAGATAAAATCCAAAATCGACACTTGGGTTAAAATTAGGATCACTGTCCCCATCACCCGTTTCAGTCCCTACTGCCAGATTGAATACCGACGAAATGATCATTCCCCCCATCTGAGTACCATCGTCTACTCCGTCAATATTGGCATCCGAACCGGGCGCCGGCTCATAAACTCCCGAAGTATCCATGTCGAAGATTCCATCTCCCGTTGAACTGAGATAGTCCGTTGGAATCCCTACCCCGCTCAGCTTAATAAAATAGGTGCTGTCAACCAGCCCCCTAAACTGATATTCCCCAAACCCGTTGGTCAGCATTGTATCGACTGGTTCATCATCGGCCGTACCTGGCAGGCCATCGGGGCCGGGGTACAGCAAAATGACTTCCACATCCTCTAATCCTACATCATTTCCATTAAACTGGCCGTCGTTATCCTCGTCGTAAAATACGAGGTTTCCGACCCCAACGGTGGGTGTCTCTTCAGGTAAATACAGTCCAAAATCGACACTTGGGTTTCGGTACGAATTATCATCACCATCATTGACTTCATCACCGAAAGTCAATTCAATCACATCGGATAAAATCATCGTTCCCATCTGGGTGCCGTCATCCTCTCCGTTTATGTTGTTGTCCGTACCCACATACGGCTCATACGGCCCGGAACCGTCGTCATCGGTAACCCCTTCTCCCGTTGAACTGATAAAGTCCGTAGGAATTCCAACACCGGTTAATTTGACATAGTAAGAGCCTTCCTCAAGGTCGACAAACTCGTATTCGCCGTCTCCGTTCGTAAGTATCGTACTTAATTGATTATCGTCGGCCGTCCCAAATGCTCCGTCCGATCCCAAGTCAAACAAGGCCACCTGTACGTCACTTATACCATAGTCATCATCATTAAAAACCCCATCGTTGTTTTGATCATGAAAAACCAGGTCCCCCAAGGTGAGTGATTCCATCTGAGGAGCGTACAAACCAAAGTCAAGGGTCAGGTTTTGATTGCCGCCCGGTTCTTCGTTCAGGGACAATTCAATGAGACCTGATACAATCATGGTGAGCATCTGAGTACCATCATCTCTGTTGTCGAGGTTATCATCTGGTGAAGGGGCAGGGTCATACGCGCCAGAGCCATCATTATCAAAAACACCATCGCCCGTAGAGCTTCGGTAACCAACAGGCAACCCTGTTCCGTTTAGTTTTACGTAGTAATAGCCCCCAATTAAGTTTTCAAATAAATACTGGCCGAGTACATCCGTTTCGTCCATTCCGATAAAAATATCATCAGCGGTATTTGCCAATTCATCGGGGCCGGCCTCGTACAATTCTACTTCCACACCCTCAATACCAGTATCATTATTATTAAATAATCCATCGTTTTCCAGATCTAAAAACACCTGATTTCCCAAGGAAAGAACCGGGGCTGTCAGAATCACTTCTTCCCCGTCGTGATCATCCTCATCAGTCAAAGGGTCATTGCTGCCGATGGCCCCTGTCCCATCCCCGGTTATTACATCATCAGCAGGTGTACCCGGTGTACCTCCAGGGTCATCAGAAACCAAGGCATTCGGGGTAGAGTCAACATCGTTTGGGGGAGTATTGCTCCCATTAAAATCATCATCGGCAGACGTAATTTCCGCATAGTTGAATAAGTCGCCATCAGTCGCATTTGCATTGAGGTTAAAAGCGATATCCAGCGAATCAACTCCTCCGGCAGGAAGGAAAGGGACAAACCATGTTGGGCCAGCTCCAAAATTCAACCAGCCCTGGCTTTGGGCCGCATTGAAATCAAATCCAATCGGCAGGTAATCCACCACCAGAATGTTGAACGCATCAAAATCTCCCTGATTGAAAATGTATACCCTGAATTTGACCGTTTCCCCAGCCGTTACAAAACGTGACTGGTTGGTTGCCAGGGTCTTGCGGAGCGCCAAATCAAATACCGGTTCCGAGCAGTCGTTCCTGACTGTCAGGTTGAGCTGCGTACGGATACTGTCGCAGCCAGTTGAATAAAATGTTGTATCCCGATAGGTTCCGGACTGGGTTAACAATTGTCCGTCAAAAAAATAGTTCTCCCCCTCGCAGATGTCCTCATCGAGAGTGATTTCAGTTACGGGCTGAACAGTCAGGTGTAATACGAGGACGCTGTCACATCCATCGACCGTCAGCAGGGTATCCCGATAGTTTCCAGAAACCGATATGTCTTGGCCATCAAAAAAGTAAGAATCACCCTCACAGATCAATTCATTGAAAACGGTGCTGTCTGGCAGGCAATCATAAAAGCCAAAATCAAGTGAGTGGTCGGCATTGCCCCAATCATCGGTAGTTGTTTTCGTAAAAGGAAATCCATCGATGGCTGCCGCAATATTGGCAGCAATGGAGCCATCGCTGTCCCTGAGAAAACGGTTATTGCCGGAATTGACACTGTCTTGAGTAAGTGTAAAATCATCCCCATTGGCCATCAAAAAATCATTGGTGAACTGACCTTTGCCAACCACTATAAAGTACATGGAGTTGGCTTCGACACTGTCTGTCCCATTTGACCAGACCTGGCCAGGCGCGTCGGAACGACTGAAATAATACTGCCCATCCCCGTTTGTCATCGTGAATGCCAAATGATTGCCGCTGCCATCATACAGGTCCACATTGACACCGGACAAACCCGGTTCGCAAGCATTCTGGATACCATCTCCGTTGAGGTCTTCCCAAACGTAGTTCCCAATTTCGATTGGAGCTGGCTGACAGATGGCCTCTACCTCGCCCAACCCATTGGCCTTATTGAACTGAGCTTGCTGGGCCAAAAGTTCGAATGAATTCGTCAATTGCCCGGTGTGGGTATTGAACCAGTCCACCCCCGCACTAAATGAAACCAACGGGTCGACGTTTGTTGTCACGACTGTATTTGTTCCCGGCAATACTGCCAAACCACCACTGGCCGTTTCCTCGTGCAAATCGTTGTTTCCTACGTAATAATCTTCACCAAAAAACAGTTCTGTTTCTGTTGCTGCATTTGCTGGAATCGACTGTGTGGCATCTCTGAAATCACTGGTATCAACCGCCCAGGAATTGGCCCCGTCCCAGGTGGCCAGAACTATATCTCCTAAGCCATCTCCAATTCTCAAAGCGGTACCTCCGTCTGGAAGCGGCACCTGAAAGCCTGTCTGGTCTCCAAAACGATCTCTCAGTCCCAAAATCATGTTACCGTGAGCATCAAACTCGATATCAGAAAGCATGGGCTGCGGGTGAGCATGTTCATTGCCTCGTACCATCGCAGGGGATGCTGGATAGATATCTGTCCATGCATTCCAATTGGCAGAACCAGCACAGTCGTTACCCACGGCCAAAGCACAACCCCGGTCATACTCCAGTGAAAACTCCAGTACTTTGTTAAACGTCTGGCTGCCTGTATCGTATGCATAAACCAAAGCGATCAAGGGCCCGCCATCCTCTCCGTTCGTCACAAGTCCAACGTACACATAGTTTCCTTTTACCTTGAGTCCAAAAGGTCGTATTTCATTGTTGGTAATACCAGCTGGCAGGTCCGGTAATGGGTTGGGTGAAGCGATGTCGCCATCAACAGTTGGAATAATGCTTACCTGAAATGGACTGGATGGGGCGACCGGGTTAGCGGGATCATCGCCCAGCGGAATATTGTACAGCGACCGATCAAATAAATTTACCACCCAAAGACTTCGCTCATCAACCGAGATATCCAAATCTCCAAAAGACAGCTTTCCTACTGCACTGAAAGCCAGACTGTCGATCACATCTCCATTGGAAGTTTCATCAATAAAATTATGAGGGTCTACTCCGAATATCGTTGGTCCAAAAAGATTGTTCAGGTTGACAAATTCAGTTCCGCTGGTCATCCCGTCCGCAGGGTTCGTTACGATAAAAATCGAGCCGGGGCTCCCGCCCAGACCTGCAAACCTTTTCATGAAAGAGCTGGCAAAGACACTATTGGAAGCCCTTTGATAGGCCAATCCATAAGTAGTCCCTATCTGGCTGGCAATTGATTCATGATTAAAAGTAGTTGGTGATTGAGCGGCATAGGATATGAGTACATCGCCACTTCCCGAATTATCTCCTTCGATAAAACAATTGGTGACCAAAAAGGGATCATCCTGACAAAAATCGTAGGGAGCTGCTAAACCATAATTTCCGATATCACCTTTTTGTAAGAATTGTACGGAGGTACCATTATCAGCTCCAGTGGGCGTGGGTACCGCCCAATTCAGTACTTCAGTTGGCGGGTTAAATTCCAGACGGTAAATTTCATCTTCGTTTGTCGTAAAAGTGGTATTTCCATTGTTCAAAATGTAATCACCTGCTACATCAGTCGTAGTCGTCCCTATCAGGTTAGCATTGCAATCGTAGAGATTTACGGTCACTCCGCCCACACCGATGGTATCAATCTCATCCATGATTCCATTGAAATTCCAATCCTCCCAAACTTTTCCCGAAATATCATCTGGCCCGGTCAACATATCACTCAAGTTCACCATCACTATGCCTGTTCTCTGTTCTTTGGGAGAATCAGTCCGATCAAATGCAGGCTGCTCTAACAGCAGCAAGACATGCTGCATACCTACATTGAAAAAATGAGAAAACAAGCCTTTTTCCATTGGCTTCGATGAGCCAGTAAGTTGTTCTGACGGATTGGTAAAACCAACACTGGAGGCCAACATCCACACGATGATGACTGGAAATAATGAGGACTTCATTTAACTAATATTTTGGGCCCTGTGCTGCCAAGCCCACAGGCAAAAACATTCCACTTGCCAGGGTACCAGCAGCTGCTAACAAATTGGGGGGGGAGGATGATTTTAAGCGCTTATCTGACCAATTCAAACTGGTCGCAATTGGAAATCAAGTGATTAGAAATTCTTTGAGTGGAAAAACCGAATTATTCGAAAATCCTTTGTTTTCCTACTTTTTTTGATACTTCAAAAGGTCAAAATCTTCATGCTCAAAAGAGCAAACCCTATCTCAAATTATTGATTATCAATATTTTAAAAATAAAAGTTTGGCAGTTTTGCAGAAACAGCAAATGCCGTATAAGGTGAGATGAAAGATCACGGTAAGACTGAAGGGGTAGAATTCTCGACCTTAAAGATCAAGCTTTGAGGGAGGAATTTAGTGGTGAAAAGTCAAGAATAGTGCCAACGGATTATGAGCATACAAAACAAAAACCCCGCAATCCAACTGTCGTTGGGTTGCGGGGCCATTAGTGTGAAAACTGACTAGCGTTTAGTCTACGACCACCCGCTTGGTCATGATCTCCTCCCCGTCTTTCTGAACTGCAACTAAATAGACACCACTGCTCAAGTGACTGACATCCAATTGGAAGCGGTACTGATCAACTGCCAACTGCTGCTGGATGACCGTCCGGCCCATGATGTCCGTGATCCGGAGGGTGCCCGCCTTTTCGGCACTGGCCACCTCCACGGTCAGTTCGGTCGTCACCGGGTTCG
>JBCBRY010000146.1:0-23046 GCA_039819485.1 Bacteroidota bacterium
AAAATCATTTTCATCTAAATGCAAATAGCAAGCGGCATTTAAAAAAGAAATGTATGAAAACTGATTTTTCAGAAATGGGTAATCCATGATCATCTCCTCCCCTAACTTCAGGTATTTTTTAGTATTCTGAACATCATTTTTCTGACTGTAACTGAAAATCAAATTAACCAAAACCCGCAGTGTACCTTCATCTACAATATTTAGTTTCTGTGATATTTTTAAGGACTCCTCCAGGTATTCATTCGTCAGGTCAAAATCACCTTTGGTAAAATAGGCCGCGCCCAGGTTGTTGTAATCAGTTGCCAGAATGATGGAGTCAGGTATGGGTTTTGAGAGATTAACGGAGATCGCTTCTTTGTTTAATTCTATTGCCTTATCATAGTCACCAATAGCATCATACAAAACTCCCGACAGTTGGCTGCAAAGACCTCTAAGGTCTTCATTGTCAGTCGCTTTGTGGTATGAAATATCCCTGGCTTCCATCAATGGTTTTTCCATTTCCATTATTTCATTCAAATAATAATGGCTAACTGTTTTACCAATTAATGAGAATGCGTACTGAGCAGGGACATGGTTGTCCTTAAGCACTTTGGTCGCTTTATCGTAGTAGATCAGCGCACTATCTGCCTGGCCAAGTTGAAGGTAATTATTCCCGATATAATCATTGGCAATTCCCACTATCGTATCGTTACTTCCGAAGTGATCAGTAGCAAAAGAAATCGTTTTCCTCGACATGAGGATAGAGGCTTCTGAATGTTCATTCTGGTTTAACTCATTCGCAATATCTTTCAGTTCCAGTGCGATTTTTCTTTTAGCACCATGTCCGGTTATGATAATTTCTAAATTCCGTATTTCATTTTCAACACCTTTCTGGTCACCTTTTTTTGCAAGATCAATAATGGCCTTTTTGACACCGGTTGCATCCGTTCCATTTTGAGCATTCAACTGGACGGAGCATAAAATAGTGAAACAAAACACTAAACAATTTTTGGCCGTTAAACGAAAGGAGGAAAATGACATTATTTATTATTTAAACTATATAGCCATAAATATAAACACCCCAGCATAATTGGTAAATGCTGGGGTATTTTAAATTAAAAACAAGCTGTTATTCTCCGTCGGTACAGTGAGGAAGTGTAACTGTGTTCTGAGAATTAATTTTTACGGTTAAAGTATTGATTCCACCGGACAGGTTCACACTGGCAGTAGAAAACCGTGTAGGCAAGATACCGACCTGTACGTCTGTCAATTGTTTGGTCAGGTTAGTTCCATTGATATTAAAATCAACATCAACCGACGAGACGGTGGCGCCGGTTTGATTATCCAGACAAAATTCAATGTTGACCAAATCACCGGTTCCAGATTCAACATAACAGGAGTCATTTTGGGCGGTGCATTTGTCAACGTCCACAACGGCATCTTCCCGCACCTTCCTGACAACTTTGACATTGAGTGTTTTAAGGTTGCCATTAAGTGGTGAAAGGTCTTCCTTTTCTTCAGTAGTTTCTGTTGCATCTTTTGAGCCCTCTCCGCCTTGGGTGTTGTTACAACTAAAAGGAATCAGGAAACTGCCCATTAAAAATAACAGGAAGAAAAATTTAGTTTGTTTAGTCATTGTTTTAAGTGTTTAAGTAAAAAAATGAATGTTGGTTATTGTATGCTGATGCTTGAATTAAAGAGATGAACCGTTATTTTAAAACTGGATGAAAAGAAGTGGGTGAAATATGGAAAGGGCTATTCAATGAATGGTAATGGGCAAATATATCATTCATTCAATTTTCTTATGCAACAAAAGCCACAATTCTTTTTTGTTAAAACAGGTACTACTGCTCAGATGCCAACAAAATAGCCGGGGAAATCCCCCATATCAAAACCATTTTCAAAAACCCCGGCAATGACCACGGACGAATGGATGCGCCCGGTTGGCCCGGTTGAATGGTTAGGGAAAAACCGAATCCCGGAACATCTTGGTTGTGATAGCAATTTTTTGAAAACTGAAAATGAGAAGATGGCCGAAAATTGCCTGGCCCGGACACCAACCGAAAGCTTGGGCAGCTTCCGGTTCAACATAAAAAGCACCTCCCCTTTGGCGGTAATCACCAAATCGGTATTTCCGCAGTGCGAACCATTAATTTCGACGTTCAATGGTTCATCGGCTGCAAGGGAAGGTACTTTTTTAATCATGGAACGCTCGACGGTTATTTCAAAAAAGCCTGACTCGATCGCTCCTAACAGGGCTTCCGTTTGTGAGATTTGTTTAACTACTGGGGGCTTGCTTGTTTTCATTTGAGAGGATGTGAGGCTAAATGTTTGTTTTTTGGTTTTGGGGCTGTAATGTTGTTTTCATTTGATTTGCTTATTTATACGGAATCGAATAAAAGGTTACCATCCTTTCAAAAAAAAATGCTGTTCCTGAAGCAGTTTGATGTTGATAGGCGGGAATTACCACAAATAAAAAAGTAATTATTTCCCAAAGGCTTGTTTTATTTGCAGGTCCTCCAATTGTATGTATCCACTATGGCAAAAGACAAAGCACAAAATTGGCTGAAGGTGCTAAGATCCGGCGATCGGCGCGGCGTCCAACAGATCTATGAACAGTTCTTGCCGGGAATCGTCAAATTAGTGACCAGTAACCATGGCTCTCGCGAACAGGCCATTGACGTGTTCCAGGAAGCGATCTTGATCATTTTTAAAAAAAGCAAAGAGGAAAGCTTCAGCCTGGAATCCTCCTTTTTTACCTACCTCTACGCCATCAGCCGCAACCTCTGGCTTAAAAAACTGGAAAAAAACAAAAAGAACTTGGTAACCTTTTCCCATCTACCAGAACCAATGAGTACAGATGATTTTGATACCCTAATATTAGAAGAAGAAAGATACCGGCTATTCCGGTCAAAATTCAGACAGCTCAGCGATAATTGCCAGCAGTTGCTATCCTTGTTCTTTAAAAAAACACCAATGGTCGACATAGTCAGGATCATGGGCTTTGGAAGTGTGCAATATGCCAAGAAAAGGAAATTTCAGTGTAAAGAAAAGTTAGTCAAATTAGTCAAAGATGACATTGAATATAATAATCTGAAAAATGGATAAAGAAGTATTATACGAAAAAATAGAAGCTTATTTGGATGGAACGCTACCTGCCAGTGAGCAGCAAAAGCTGACCGCCGACCCAACGGTACAACCCGAATTAAGATTGCATCGGGAGCTGGCTTCGGCCATCGGTGAAACGGACGTCCTACGATTGGAGAACCTATTAATGACAGAAGGAAAAAAGCACTTGGCCAACCTTGAAGTCCCCCATAAAAAAGCTAAATTAATGCTCTTTTTCAAAAAGTACAGAGCACTTGCAGCGGGGTTGGCGATTTTGTTAATGGCTGCTTTTTTACTGCCCATTTTCACCCAACAGGGAAACGATCTTTTTTCTGAACACTTTAAAGATTACCCTATGTACCTTAACACTCGCTCTGCCAATGCTGCTGATAATTTCCTGGACAAGGCTATCCAGTGTTATGTTGCCCGCCAGTTCGAATGTGCCAACGAAAACTTTGCTGCATTTGCAAAATCAAATCCCGATCATTTTGGTGCTGTTTTTTATACCGGCCTCACTGCGCTTCAACTCGAAAAAACGACCGAAGCCATTGAGTACTTGCAGATAGTCGCCAATGACGGCGATAACTTTTATGTTGAGCCTGCCAGGTGGTACCTGGCGTTAGCCTATCTCAAAAGCAACGAAAAATTAAAGGCTGAACTTGTATTGAACGAAATAGTGACCAGCAATAATGATTTCAAAGAAAAAGCTGAAGCTTTATTAAACGATTTAGATTAGGACCCAATAGTTGAGCAGATGAATAAAACCGGATCGCCTGATTAAACGAGGTCCCTCTTTATCTTTCTTTTGCCTACCTCATATTATTATTTTCTATTCCGTATAATTGCCTTTTAAACCTGGTAAAGCATTAAATCTTTCACGAGGAATCAAATTAATTTTTTGAGCTGTTTTCATTGTTTGACGCTATGCAAAAAAAGGCTTACGCAGTCTTGCTTCTATCGCTAATCATAATTATGGTCCTTTTAATCATGAGGGTCATTCGCTTGCCTTTTTTAGCGCTTCATCCACACCAGGTAATCCCCACACATACTGCCTATTTCCTGGAAATAAGCAAAAACGGGTTAGACACAGTCGATCTTCGTTCCCAAGCTAATTCAAGCTTGTCGGAATTATTAATCCCCAACAATCTTAAAAATGATTTTGCAATTTTAGAACTCGTTCTAAAAGACCAAGTCAATTTATTTAGAGAGCAAAATGCAACCATAACGGTCAACCCATCAAAAACCGAGGGCATTGATTTACTTTTCATTCTTGACAACACGAGAGGCCTCCAACTCAATGACCTGATCAGCCAGATGGAAGGCTGGCAAGCCAGAAAATACCAATTCAAAAACCGTGAATTAATGACGGTCAAAAACGGCGACCGCGCCTTTTCCATCGCTCATTTCCGCAACCTGTTGATTTTTGCTGAGCATGCCTATTTGGTGGAAAATGCCATCAGCCAACTAAAACGCCCCAACCAATCAATTTGCAGTAACAAACGGTTTCGGTCATTTTACAAACGCTCTATCGAAGGAGGGGAGAATTTGCGAGCTTACATCAATCTGAACAATATAAATGCTCAGTTCGCACCTTTATTGAATGCTGCTAAATTCAATCAGTTAAAACAATTGGGTTCAATAGGAAAATGGGTTCATTTTTCAGTGCCATTTGCCCAACAAACCAACGATTGGAAGGGATCTATTTTGCCTCATCCATCCAGTCCCGTGCCCACTTTAAGCGGGGGAGCCAGCACCCACCTGGACGAAAAGATTTGGCAGACCATCCCCGATAACTTAGTGGGGATCATGGCTTTCAAATTAAATGGAAACCAAAACCTGTTTACAGCTAATTTTTTTGACGGCCAGTTGGGAAACGATATAGCAATTGCTTTTGAAAGCACAATGGAAAACACTGGCTCTGAACTATTATTGATCGGCTCTTTAAAGGACGGAAACAAAGTTGAGAAATTACTTAACCAACAAACACTGGAGCAGCAGATCACGGACTATCAAATGTTCCGAATTTGGAAGCTGAATGAACAAGTTGTACCGCCCGTTTTTTCGAAAGATGAATTGTACGCTACGATCATTGAAAATTATTTGTTGTTGGGAAAAAACGAAGCCACCCTGCAAAAATGGCTGGGTAAATATTTAGCTGGACAGACCCTGTCAAACAATATTTCTTTTTTGCAGTTGAAAGCCGATTTGCCGACTGGTCACGACGGCATTCTTTTTATGGACGGCAGCAAAGGGTGGCAACAAATAGCTCCTTTTTTCAACGAAGAATTTCTAAATTCCCTGGATCGCAACCCATTGCCATTTAATAAAACAGTGGCTTCCATAGTATGGAAAAATGGCATTGGCGAAATTCAGTTTGCCGCTTCCCAGAACGAAACTAAAGAAAATCCTTCCGCCAATATTCTCTGGAATGCCCCTTTGCAAAATCCAGCTAAACTCAAACCCCTGGTCACAACTAATCCAAAAAACGGCGAAAAAGAAATATTTGCCCTGGATGAAAAAAACCGAATTTATTTAATTTCCAGAAGTGGCCGAATTCTTTGGCAGCGACAAATCAACGAGCCCGTCATTTCAGCAATTATTCCGGTAGATTTAAATAAAAACAAACAACGCCAATTTGTATTCAGTACAGCCTCAGCCATTTATGTAGTGGATCAAAAAGGAAATGATCTTGACGGTTTTCCCTTGAAGTTACAAGTACCTGCCACCAACGGAGTAGCGGTAGTCGATTTTTTTCAAAGCAACGATTATTCGTTTTTTGTTGCTTGCGAAAATGGGAAAGCCTACGGGTTTGATGAAAAGGGAAGTCCGGTAGAAGGCTGGCGGCCCAATGAAAATATTGGCTGGGTAGAACATCCAATTGTTCACTTTCAAGCCGACGGCAAAGATTTCATGAGCTTGCTTGATGTTGATGGCACGTTAAGGGTATTTAAGAAAAACGGCACCTCCCGATTTAATAGTATTTCATTTGAACAACCTGGCCTGACGCCTCCTGATTTTCAAGTTTCGAAGAAAAGTTCCCGCATTGTGACGGCGAATTCTGCCGGCCGGGTATTTATCAGCAATCTATCGGGTGACCATTTTGGATTACAACTAACCGGCGGTAAAAGCAACGCAACTGGTTTTTTATTCGCAGACGTAATCGGCGACAACCGAAAGGATTATATGGCACTTTCGAAAAACAAAATTTCCATCAATTATTATAAAAATAATAAATTCATCAAAGGTGATTTAATTGATTATCCGTGGCCACAGGATGAGATTTTTGAAGTCACTTGGCTGCGCTCCCGAAAATCATTTATTGGAAGTTTAAACAGAAATAAAAACCTGATTTTTTTGATGGAAGGCAGTGGGCGAATTCCAGATCAGTTTCCTCTGGCAGGCTCCACTTCTTTTGTGATCGAGGATTTATTGGGAGATGGCAAACCAATCGTTATCACTGGAAACAAAACATCGATCACGGCCTATTCACTGGAGTGAGTTTTTTACGTAGCAAACAAATTCGTGGCCATCTACTTTCATGTATTTTTCAAAATGCATTCCCAGTTTTTTCATCACCTTGATTGAGCCTGTATTTTCTGCAAAAGCAAGTGCGACGATTCTTTTTAATTTCAGTTCCCTGAACCCATAATCCATAAAAGGTTGGGAAGCTTCGGTGGCAATTCCCCTACCCCAATATTTCCTCATTAATCGGTAACCGATATCTACTTCCCTAAAGTCGTCATTGTATTTTAATCCGGAAAAACCAATTAATTCATCGAAAGGTTTGAGGGTAATGGCCATACGGCCAAATCCATATTTGTCGTAATCTCCGAAAACATTTTTTTTGATCATTTCTCTCACCTGTTCTACACTGTTATACCTTTCGCCGATGATATATTGCATGACCTGTGGGTCGGTGGCCATTTTAAAAGACTGTTCGGCGTCTTTTAAAGTAAATTTTCTAATAATCAGCCGTTCTGTCTCAATCATGTCCGATGATTTTCCAATTGCTCCTTCATGATGTTCGATACTTTTTCAGAAACCGTCCTGACATCTTTGATAGTCATGCCTTCGACCGAAATAGGTTCACTCCAAACCACTTTGACTTTCCCTGGCCAATAATCCAACCCTTTGTTCACCTTGGAAATATGTTTGATTTTCACCAAAGTCTGGACGGCGATGGGGTGCCCCGTATTGATAGCCATCATAAAGGCACCTTTATGGAAAGGCAAAAGAGGGTCGGAGGAATTGTTGCGGGTACCTTCCGGATAAAGAAAAATGGAATAGCCGTGTTCCAGCGCTTCCTGCATATCGACGATGCTCTTTGATCGGGAGGCCTTGTCTTTGCGATCCACTAACACGCACAGATTTTTAACGATCCTCCCAAAAATGGGCACTTTCGTCAATTCGGCTTTCGCCAAATATTTATAAACGCCGGGAAAAGCCAGTGCATTGATCATAAAATCCAGCGTTGTTAAGTGATTGCTGACGATAACGTAGGTCTGATTCCGGTCGAGCTTTTCCAATCCCTGAATATCAAAACGGATCAGGGTCAAAGCAAAAAAGACTCGGGTATAAACATGGTGGCTGAACCAAATGATATATCTCGTCCAGCTTTTAGGAAAAACGAGGAAGGCAATTATATAAAAAGGCATCAGTACCACCCAAAGGAGAAAAAAAAGTACGATACCATAAACGGCCCAGATTTTCCGTAGAAAGTTCATTCAGTTGGTGATTGTTTCTGGGGACAAAGTTCGGAAATCAATCAGAATGCACCACAAAAAAAGCCCGCTCCGTTGAACTGGGCAGGCTTTTTATTTTGCTCTTTAAGCGGGCGGTATTCTTAAAACCTGCCCTGGGTAAATCTTGTCCGGATCGGTCAACATCGGCCGGTTGGCTTCAAATATCTTCATGTAAGATCGATAACTCCCGTAATGCGCCTTGGCAATTTTTGACAACGAATCTCCTTTTTTTACGGTGTAAAATACGGCTTCCGGTTCAGGATTCACGACCGAGAGCCGGTCGTCAACAGTTGCAATTCCATAAACATTCCCGACTGCCAGGATAACTTTTTCCCGATCGCCCTGGGATTCAACCGTACCGAACACTTTCGCTGCATCATCGTCGACTTCCACACTCAGATCATTGACCTTTAAGCCAAGGGAAGCAATCTGGTTGGTGATCCTCATGGCCATTTGAGCATTTTCCAATCGTTCCATTGCAGTATCGGTATCAGTGGAAGGGATGTTCCTTACAGGTTTGTTCGCCTCTCTTTTGGCAGCGGCACCGGCCAGTGCAGCTCCCGCATTTTTTAAAAATGAAAATAATCCCATATCAAATTTTTTTTGTTCAGTGATGATGGCTGCCATTTTTTTGGTCAGCCACTTAAAGTTTTTGTTGATAGCAAATGTAATTGAAAAAATCTTGGTTCCTGGATAATTTTTGGAATACCGTTCTTAAAAAAGAACCTTGCTTCAAACATTGAACTCACCAGTATTTAGACAAAACATATTAAAATTTGTCACGATTTTTGAACAGCCATCCTTCCATTTAAAAGTCACAGTTCTATGAACGAACTGCTTTGATCTAAAACTTTGTGGAAAAACCACCGTATTTACTCACCTTGCCTTTCCTATTTCCGAACTTCCTGATTGCTTGAAACAAAAGCAAATGAATTGAGTTAAAAGCGTATATTTGCCGAGTTTTTCCAAAAGGGAACGGAAATTCGATTTCATAAAAACATAAGTCATTGATTTTTAAAGTTTTACATTTTACATTTTACATTAAAATTCTTTGCCCTGTGTTTTTCCATTATATTTTTAAGTAAAACTGCCGGGATGGGTTAAGTGATGAGTCGATTGTGAATAAAGAGGCGAACTCATTTTTAGACTTACTGATCGATAGTCCCCCATACCCGCACAAAAAAATTGCTTCTCATGGCAGGAAAAGGAATTGTAAAGTTCTTCCTCATTGCTCTTACTTTGGTGTCCATTCTACAGTTCATTTACATGATTCCAACGAACAGGGTCGAAAAGGAGGCGGATACTTTCGCACAAACCATTTGTGGAGAATCCAACCAAGCTTGTTTAAAATTAAAACGATCTGCTTACCTCGATTCTATCTCGTCTGAAAAGATCTTCAGTATTCCATTACTCAAGTCTTTCACTTATCAGGAACTGAAAAGCTCTCAGCTGAACTTTGGACTTGACCTCAAAGGAGGGATGAGCGTTTTGATGCAGGTTGACCTGCGAAATTTTCTCAGGTCATTGGCGGGTAACCGTGAAAATGCTGATTTAGAAAAAGCGATTGCTGCTGCAACGGCTGAGCAAAAAAATTCACAAGCGAATTACATCAACCTGTTTGTGGAAGCCTGGCAATCCGTTGCACCTGGTAAGCCTTTAAACAGCCTGTTCAAAAGAAATGACTCCCTGCGAGACAGGGTCAATGCCAATACTTCCGATGCTGAAATGGCTACGATTCTGCGCGAAGAAGCAGATCAGGCAGTTGATAACACTTTCAAGCTGTTGCGCGAAAGGATTGATAAATTAGGGGTTGTTGGCCCCACTGTTTCCCTGGACAAAGCACGCGATTTGATTCTGGTTGAGCTGCCAGGAGTTGAGAACCCGGAGAGAGCCCGTAAATATTTACAGGCTGCTGCTGCACTGGAATTCTGGAATGTTTACCGTGTGTCAGACCCTGGTATTCAGGCGGCCTTCCGTGAAGCCAACAACAAGCTCCGCAAAATGCAGGAAGGGGAAGAACTTTCTGATGGTTCGACCGAGGTGTCCAGTGATGAGCCAATCCTGGTAGAAAATGATTCTACTAGAGCCGACTCTAATTCCATTGCCGCCGATACGCCTGAGGATGGTCCAGGTTTCCTCGGAGAACAAGGTCCTCTCTTTGATATCTTCACTTTGAACGATGGTTCTTTCGGCTTAGCGCCGATGGGTACTGCTGATAAAAACAAGCGTAAGGCGATCAGTAGTATGCTGGAGCAGCCAGGTATCAAAGAATTGTTCCCGCGCAATACATTGTTCATGTGGAGCCGTACTCCTTTCAAAGATATTGACGGCGTTGTAACAGATCAATATGAACTTTATGCCATCAGAAAAGAAGCCGGTAGCAATAAAGCTCCATTGGAAGGTGATCTGGTCACGGATGCCTTTGCCAGCCCTGATCCAACAACTGGTGAAATTGCGATCAGCTTGAAAATGAATCAGGAAGGTGCCATGATCTGGGGTCAAATGACTACCAAGGCAGCACAGGACAACAACCGGGAAATCGCCATTGTGCTTGATAGCTCTGTCGTGTCTGCTCCCCGGGTGATCAACCCGATTACCACGGGAGATTCTCAGATTACCGGAAACTTTGACGTTCAGGAGGCCCAGGATATTGCCAATATTCTTGAAATCGGAAAACTGCCAACCAGTACTCAAGTCATTCAGGAACAATTAGTCGGCCCTTCATTGGGGGCAAAAAATATTAGAACCAGTTTAACTGCAATGGCCATCGGTTTTATCCTGGTCTTTGTTTTCATGATTTTTTACTACGGTAGTGCCGGTATCGTATCCATCGTTGTACTGTTTTTGAACGTGGTATTCATGATCGGTGCCATTGCTTCCATCGGAACCGTACTTACCCTCCCAGGTATTGCGGGGGTCATACTGACGATTGGTATGGCAGTGGATGCGAACGTTATCATTTATGAGAGGGTCAGGGAAGAGTTACGGGCTGGTAAGTCGCTCGTTATGGCAGTGAAGGATGGATACAAACATTCTTACTCCGCCATTATCGATGGTAACGTAACCACCTTCCTGACGGCGGTCGTACTCTTCTCATTTGGACTTGGGCCAGTAAAAGGCTTTGCCGTTGTTTTGATGATCGGTATTCTTTCTACCCTGTTTACTGCGGTGGTAGTAAGTCGATTCATATTCGAATGGTGGATGGATAGAGGGAACGAAGTTTCCTTCTGGACCAACGCCACCAAGAATGTATTGGCCCATTTGGAAATCGACTGGATGGCCAAGCGCAAACGCTTCTATGTACTGTCAGGTGCTATTATCATTGCGGGATTTGTTTCCTTCTTTACACGTGGTTTCGACCTGGGTGTAGATTTCCGTGGAGGTTATTCGATGAACGTTGAGTTCGTGGAAGGCACATCTGTTAGCGCGGATGAAATTCGTTTGGCGCTGGCCGATGATTTGGAAAAAGAACCAATCGTCAAAGCTGTTGATACGGATAATACTTTCAACATCGTGACCGACTTCATGATCGATAGCGATGCGGAAGATGCTCCTGAGCAGGTGATGGATAAAATGTTTGCCGGCCTTGGGGACTATATCAATGCAGGATCAGTGGTTGATTTCAAAAACCCAGATGCCGAAGGCGTTACTCACGTCACTACCTTCAGTAAGGTAGGGCCAACAGTTGCCGACGATTTGAGGGACTCTGCGTGGGAAGCGGTGATTTTTGGTCTACTGGCAATCTTCGTTTATATTTTGATTCGATTCTCCCGCTGGCAATATAGCTTGGGTGCAGTGATCGCAACCACACACGATGCCTTAGTAGTGGTTTCGTTATTCTCCCTGCTCTATGGTTTTCTGCCGTTCCCAATGGAAATCGACCAGGCATTTATTGCGGCCATCCTGACCATCATCGGTTATTCGGTGAATGATACGGTGATTGTATATGACCGTATCCGTGAGTATTTTGGCCTTTATCCTGATAAAGAGAAAAACGAAGTGATCAACATGGCGATCAACAGTACCATGAGCCGTACAGTAATTACCGGGGTCACGACCCTGTTCACTGTATTTGTACTTTGGCTGTTTGGTAGCGGTAGCATCAAAGGATTTGCCTTTGCATTGGTGATCGGTGTTATTGTAGGTACTTACTCTTCTATCTTTATCGCTTCTCCGGTCATGTCTGATCTTTCAAAAGCAGACATCAGAATTACCCAGAAGCAAAAAGGTGGCAAGAACAAAAAAGACCGCAAATCTTTTACCCGTTCCAGAGCTACTACGAAAGCCTGATCAGTATAATTTCTGAAAAATATAAAAGCCCCGTGTAACCATTGCACGGGGCTTTTAGTTTAATTGAGTATTGGCTTTCCACTTTTTGACATGCATTGATAACTTTGCCACGTTTTGCCTCTTCTCTTTAGACCTGGCTATTCAGAAATTGAAAATTAAAAATTGAAAATTTCTTAAACGATTGACCGTCAAATTTTTATGCTTTTCAATTTTCAATTTCTCAAATGCCATGACTGTACACTACCTTACATTGATTTGTTTTAAATTAATTCTTCATTTCGATTTATGAAAAAATTACTGATCCCTTTCCAACTGCTGTTAATAGCTGTTTTCTTCATGGTTCAACTGAGTTGTGAAACTTCCAATCCAAATTGGAAAACTGATGCCGAACAACCAGAGTTCCTCCACCAATCTTTGAAAAAGATAACCGATGTAATTGTCCACGATATTTTTTCACCACCCGTTGCAAGTCGGATTTATGCATATTCAACCATTGCCGCCTATGAAACCCTGGCCCCCAATTATGCAGATTACAAGTCCCTTGCCGGTCAACTCACCGATCTAAAAGACGTCCCACAGCCAGACGCAAACAGTGAATACTGTTATCCTTTGGCCGCGACCAGGGCCATGTTAGTCGTCGGTAAAGCTTTGATCTTTTCAGAAGATCAAATCAATGAATTTGAAGCAGGCCTGATGCAGGATTTTCAGGCGATCAATATGCCAAAAGATGTCTATGACCGCTCTTTGGCACATGGTGAAAAAGTAGCTGCTCATATCCTGGAATGGGCTGATAAGGACAACTACAAGCAGACCCGGACCTTCCCAAAGTTCACCATCAATGACGACCCCGCACGATGGCGGCCTACTCCTCCAGACTACATGGACGCAATCGAGCCTCATTGGAATAAAATACGCCCGTTCACATTGGACTCCACCAATCAATTTGTACCTCCACCACCAACCCCATTTGACATGGATGAAAAAAGTAAATTCTACGAAGAGGTATTGGAGGTTTACAATGCCGTTGAAGAGGACAAGGAGGAACGTATTGCCATTGCAAAATTCTGGGATTGCAACCCTTATGTTTCCCACCATAAAGGCCACGTCATGTTTGCTACCAAGAAAATCACTCCTGGCGGGCATTGGATGGGCATTTCCCAAATTGCTTGTAAAAATGCGAAGGCAGATGTCATGAAATCAGCGACCGCTTACACCCTGACGGCCATTTCCCTGGCTGACGCCTTCATTTCATGCTGGGATGAAAAATACCGCAGTGAACTGATCCGTCCGGAAACAGTCATCAATACCTACCTGGACCAGGAATGGGCGCCAGTTTTGCAGACCCCTCCATTCCCCGAATATACCAGTGGCCACAGTGTTATTTCTGCCGCCGCTGCTACGGCTTTAACATCCGTCTTTGGGGATAATTTTGCCTACACAGACTCAGTAGAAGTGGAGTTCGGAATGCCACCAAGAGATTTCGAATCCTTTATGCAGGCGTCTGAAGAAGCGGCGGTCAGCCGTTTGTACGGAGGCATCCACTATTCACCTGCCTGTTTCATTGGAGTAGATCAAGGTAAGTTGGTAGGCAAGCATGTTTTGAGCCGTGTCAAAATGAATTGATTCGAAGGTAGAAGGCAAAAAGCAGAGGGTAGAGGAACGGTTTTGTCCCTCTACCCTCTGCTTTTTACCCTATACCTCTAATCTCCATTCACTCATCCATTGGCTTTGCGGTGGTCGGCCAGAAATTTCTCCAAACCTATGTCCGTCAACGGGTGCTTCAACAGCCCGAGAATAGAGTTCAGTGGACACGTGACTACGTCAGCCCCGTTGATTGCTGCCTGGACAATGTGGCGCGCATTGCGGATAGAAGCAGCCAAAATCTCCGTATCAAATCCCTGCACTGCATAAACTTCCGCAATTTCCCTGATCAGGGCGATGCCATCCCAGTTGATATCATCAATACGACCGATAAACGGCGAAAGGTAAGTCGCTCCAGCCTTGGCCGCCAGAATGGCCTGGCCAGCTGAAAAAACCAAGGTACAGTTGGTCCTGATCTCGTGTTCTGAAAACCAGGAAATGGCTTTCACGCCTTCCTTGATCATTGGAACTTTTACGACAATATTTTCGTGCAATCCGGCCAGACGCTGGCCCTCTTCGATAATACCATGAAAATCAGTGGAAATCACTTCTGCACTCACATCCCCGTGCCCTACGATCTCACATATATCCTGATAGTGCTTTTCAATATTTTCCCTTCCGGTTATGCCTTCTTTCGCCATCAGGCTTGGATTGGTAGTTACTCCATCAAGGATTCCTAAATCCTTGGCTTCCCTGATCTGATCTAAGTTGGCGGTGTCAATGAAAAATTTCATGCTTTGTTGATTGTTGTTTGTTGTTTGTTGAAGATGGTTTGTAGACGGGCGCAAAAGTAGGAAAGGGAAGTAAATAAAATAGATTAAATGATTAATTGGTGAAACCATGAAAATAAAAATAAAGAGGTAGTGGGCAGCAGCTAATAAAAAGTTGATAAAAGGTCGAAATGCCTTTTATCAACGAATTCAATATTAACTCGAAACTTGTATTAACTAATTCAAGTTGCGAACAAATTGACAGGTGGTAAATGGCCGAAAGTGGAAAGACCTTTTTTTATCAGAATCGCCTGCTTTTTCAGGTGTCTATTCACTTAAGTCCCTCCACATTGTCCATCTACTTTCTACACCGCAACTGGAATTAATTACTTCTTGAATAAAGTTGTTTGAAAGTTCCCGGAACATCTTCAAAAACCGGTTTGATATCGATACTTATCAATAAATGCAATTGCTTTATCTTTTTCCAAAATCAGTGTTATTGCACTACCAACAAAAACGGCTATTGCCAAATAAAAAAGCGTTCCGCCATCTCCTTGCACTTCAATACCCAATTTAGTTAAATGGAAGAAAATAGCACCTGAAATAATGCCCAGCGCCATGACTGCCCCCATCCATGATTTGGAAGGAATCAAAATCAAAATTGCAGCAATAAGTTCAGCAATGCCACTGCCAATTCTTCCCGGAGCGCCAAGTCCGGTCTGTTCAAAAATATAGACGCTCTCCGGTGCAGCGGTGAATTTGAAAAAAAGCGTTTGCAAAAGAATTATTGCAACTGCCAATCGGACTATCCAGGCAAATATTTTCATTTTATAAAAATTGAATGATTAAGGTGCAGTGGTTAAAAAATGTAATTTGGAGCAATTAATAAAACTCTAATTATTTTGTCAATTTGTAGAATACGCCAAAAGAATAGGACGGGCTGGCAAAGATCAACCTGCCGCTGAGAGCCACTCCGGTTGCAACGGAGACCCCCCATTTTTCATTGATATTGTAAGCAATTTCAGGGGTGAAGGAGATATGTTCCGCATTATTGGCAAACACGCTGGTACTGTTGGAACGATCGGCGGGCAGGTCTCCATTTTTGAAAGAGGTAATACCGAACAACCTGCCTATTGCTGTAATTTTATTGTCCCAGAAAGTAATACCCGCCTCTATACCATAACGAAACTCATCTGAGAACCCCTCAGTCCGATTATTGAAGCCGACATATGCATTTGCGTAAGCGGGCAATTTATTAATAGCAAAACCGGTACCTGCATCAAACCGCAGGATTTGGTTAAACTCTCCATCTCCGGTTTGCAATGCACCTTGCGTTCCCCCGTTGTCGTTGCCCAAGGGCAATCCAAAAGTTAGGGTTGCACTCAGTGCCAGTGGACTATTCAAAGTAAGGCCATACTTTATCCCTAAATTGGTATCGCCAAAAGAATTGATCGACTCTCCGGGAGTCAAGATTTCACCCGTGGTGCCGGAGACTTCATTGTTGAAATACGCCCTGCTGAAAAAGGGAACGTAAGCCACCCCTGTAATCCGGTCAGTAAACCCATATTCCGCATACAGCGAAGTGTTGAATATGCCACTGGTGAGATTGGGGTCAATTTGTCCGTTGTCGGTGAAATGCTGATCCGCAACCAACCACCACTGAGAGAGCTTAAAAAACCCCCAACCTTTGGGCTGAGGCCAACCTCCACCTGCAAAAACATTACTTGAAAAAAAGATCAAGGCAGCTGTTATGATTAAATTTCGATTTGTCATTTTTAAAGTTATTTGGAAATTGATTTTTATATAAAACTCCTCGTCTACTCGCTTACTCAATCAGCCCGTCTCCTACTTTTACATTAAATGGTTTGCACCAATACAAAAGGTATTGGTAGTCATTGATTCCTATTCCGTCAATCTGGTAACTATGCGCTCCATCAAACACATCCACCCGGCTGATTTCGAATGCGCTGCTGATCGTATTTGGATTGTTGCTCAGGTAGACATACAAACCGGGCAAGGCAGTGGAAGCTTCATAGTTATCCGCAATGGTGATAACCAGGCTTCCATTTTCTTCTTCAACAATAAAATCTCCGCCCAAATTGTAACTACTGGTGGTCCGGATGGTACCACTTTTGGTAAGCTCTGTAACGACCGTTTCTTCATCAACCACGACCTCATTTTCTTCCCGGACGGTGTTGACTCCATCTATATCTACAGTGGCAGAAATCGTTGCGTTTCCTTTTGCCAGAGCAGCTGCCAACCCATCATTATCGATAGTAATAACCGCAGGGTCACTGGTCTCCCAAATAACCGGCCGCTCTTCCTCGACTCCAATTTGGTTAGTGAACATGGCTTCAAACTGATAGGTCTCCCCTACTCCGAGTGTATCCAAAGGGTTTAAGATTCGCACAGCCTCAGGTACTTTATCATCTATAACGTCGTCCCCGATGCAGCTTGTCATGAAAAGGCTTATTGCGAACAAGGATAAAATTGATAGTTTCATTTTAAAATATTTTTAGGAAAAACAAGGGTTATATCAAGCGCTCCAAAGTGCGAAATTTTGGTGATTTATTTTATCCAAAATAATATTGAGCAACTTAATATCCCCCTTTTGATTTTTCTTATTTTAATTCATTACCTGAACAGTCACCCGAATGCTATTAGAAACAATCGGATAGGTGAAACCGTCATCTACCGTTCTGACTATCCCATTCTCTGCGGGCCCTGAATTACCTCCACCTCTGGCTGGCTGGTAGTTACCGGCACCTGGATATTCGCTGACCTCTGTACCGGCATCCCATAAAAGTATAAAATTGGTTACATCTCCTTCCACCGCAGTACCGTTATTGAACAAGGGAATTCCTTCTTGTCCAAATCCATAAAACAGGTCATTGGTGTGAACCAGCATCGTCGCCAAGCTCAAGTAATCACCTTCTTCAGCGTCGACGGTAAAAGAATAACTGTTGCCAGGCAGCAGTGGGCCAGCAGCGCTCGCACCTTCAGGAGTATTGAAAACACCGTTGGAAGAAACGCCATCCAAACCTGTTATGGAAGTGTTCAAACCAGCTGGATCACCATCTTCGGCCAGTGCTTCCAATCCGTTGCCGTTGTCCTGAACACCATCTGTGAATATTGGATAGATCCCCTGATCGTGAACCGCCCAAACTCCGGGAGCCAAAGGTGAGGTGTAACCTGTTCCTGCCGTCAAGCTGGCTTCAGTGATGCTATTGTCACCGTCTTCTGCAATGCCCTCGAGGCCGGCATCGGAAGGCTGGCCAGTACTAAATAGCTGAACTTCCGGGCCATGTACCACCCAAACACCTGGTGCAAGCGGAGACGGCAAAGTTGAAGTAGCAGAAATATTTTCCAACGTCAAGGTAAATTCTGTTCCGCCATCGTGAGCCAGCGTAACCCGGATTACATCTTCATCGGTAGGATAAGTGAAACCATCATTTACAATTTGGATGGTTCCATTTTCATCAGCCCCAGTATTCGGTCCACTTTGACGAGGTGCCTGATTGGGTCCTACTCCGGGCTCTTCATTTACCTCTGTTCCGGCATCCCATAAATCAACGGCGTTGGTAACGTCGCCTGTTTGAGCTGCTCCATTGTCATCGTATAAGGGATAGCCTGTTTCATCAAAAGCATAGAACAAGTCATTGGACTGGACAAACATGGTGGCAAAAGAAAGATAAGTTCCTTTTCCTGCGTGGAAGGAAATGCTCTGGGATTCTCCTGGAGCCAGGAAATTGGTGGTACCGGATGCAAGGAAAGAGGTAGCTGGCAAAATGTTTTCGATTTGTACCCTGAACGTTGCTGAAGAGGATGGTGTTGGGGTTGCCCCATCATCATCACTACAGGCCGAAAAAATCAGCAGGGCCATCATAAGAATAGTAAAAGTTTTAAAATTGGACATGATTGATCATTTTACATTTTTTGGCAAATAACTCACCCTGTGCCTCGCTGACATTTCAGAGATATCCGCCTTATTGGTTAAGAAAATTTTATTGATTAGATTTAAAACAAAGAGGTGTTGGAAATTGAAAATTGAGAATCGGCAACTATTGGCATTCTCAATTTTCAATTTCTAATTTTCAATTTTTATCTCACGTGTTCCGTCAAAGCCATTTCCCGCAATTTCTCCAAGTCTCTGACCAACAGGTATCTGCGGTTGAAGTGAATGATTTTTTGCTGGCGCAGATCATTCAACACCGTGGTGACACTTTGGCGGGAAGCGTTGCAAAGGCCACCGAGTTCCTGATGGGTCAAAATATTTCGGATTACTTTTTCAAACCCTGCATCACGGCCGGCCTTTTCTGTGTATTCCACCAGAAAATGCAGAATCCGCTGACGGGTACTCATGAGTTCCATGTGCTGTAGATGCCGCTGGGTATTTACCTGACGCTCCACCAGCCCCTGCATGACTTCTTTTGAAATGACCCGGTGCTGCGACATGAGGCTCAAGAAACTCAGTTTGGGAATAATTTTGACCACGGTATCTGCTTTTGCTACAGCATAACGATTGTTGCCAAGGTCACCGGCCAGGACATCCGAATTGATGAAATCACCGTTCATGAACAAGCCGAGCACCATCTCTTTATCAAAAATATAATTGTGCTGAAAAAGCAAAACCTTTCCTTTTACAATAAAATAAATGTTATTTTCTTGCTGGCCCTGGCGTAAGATGAGGTCACCTTTTTGATAAGATTTTTCAGAAAATGAAATCAAAGCCTCAGTTAAGCTCCATTGGGAATTGTCTTTTCTGAAAGGGGTCGGAAATGATTTTGCAGTATTCATGTAAATTGGTGTTTTGTGAAACAATAAATTCAATCATTAAATTGATACCGCAAAGTTGTGGGAATGGATGCGGGACAAACCTCACGAAAATTTTACAAGAATATCACAACTGCCACGAATAAAGAAAATAGACAGTTAAAAATATCTTTCCCCTTGATTGTCAGCGTTTTAAAAGAGTTATTAATTTTTATAAAAGAAGTCTTAAAAAAGATTTAAAACCGATTGCACGATGAATTTTAGATTTCTGTGAGTAGCTGTTTTTCTTTCTCTATCTTGCTGTGATAATTCTGTGATAATTGAGCCTTAAATTTGCAATAAACCTATTTAACAGGTGAATGGTCATTCAAAAAGTCACCGTTCACCATTTTACATTCACCATTAAATAAATGCCGAACAAAAAAGTCCTGATCATTGAAGACGACCCCAACTTGATTGATTTGTTGGAAATACATCTTAAAGATTTGAACTGTGATTTATCCAAAGCAATGGATGGGAAAAAAGGGTATGAACTGGCAGCAAGCAACGCTTATGATTTGATCGTACTGGACATCATGCTGCCCGAGATGGACGGCTTGGAAGTCCTGCGCCGCTTGCGGGGCAAGGAAATCAAAACCCCGGTTCTGATGCTCACAGCCCGTTCGGAGGAGATCGATAAAGTACTGGGACTGGAGATGGGTGCCGACGATTATTTGACCAAACCGTTCAGCGTGCGTGAATTCATTGCCCGTGTCAAGGCCATTTTCCGGCGCATGGAACAGTGGCAGCAACGGACTGTCCCCACCTCCAATAGTGACTCCCTGTTGCAGTTTGGCGAGCTTGCCATTGACCTTGACAAAAGAAAGGTAACAATTCAAAGCAAACGCGTGGAACTTTCACCTAAAGAATTTGACCTGCTCAGCCTGATGGCTTCCAACCCCGGCAAAAGCTATGACCGCAGCCGTTTGCTCGACCTCGTTTGGGGCTATGAATTTGAAGGTTATGAACACACCGTCAACTCTCACATCAACCGATTGCGTGGAAAAATAGAACCGGACATTGCCAAGCCCATTTATATTCTCACAACCTGGGGGGTTGGCTACCGCTTCAATGAAGAACTTTAAATAATGTAAAATGGTCAATGGTCAATGGTCAATTTTAAAAAAATGGCCATTGACCATTGACCATTGACCATTATCCATTGACCATTAATCTATATGAACCGCCTTTACTGGAAAATATCATTGACTTTGCTTGGTCTGATGGCTGTGCTTGGAGTCGTTTACGTAATGATTTCGGCCTACACCGCCGACAATTATTTTAAAGAAGTCAACCAACAATTGTACGGCGACGTAGCTAAACACCTGATCAAGGAATCAAAAGTTAAAATGACGGGGCCAAGGGACACGGTCATGCATGACATCATGCACTCCATGATGCTGGTCAACCCAAGTGTAGAAGTATACCTGCTGGACACGGAAGGAAATATCATTGATTTTGTAGTTCCTCACAACACAGTGGTTTTAGAAGAAGTGAACCTCAAACCCGTCAAAGAATTCATTGCGAATGATGGCAACATTTACATTGAAGGAGACGACCCAAAAAGCCAAACCGCCTGCAATGTTTTCTCTGCAGCCCCCATATTCAACGATAAAGACACGACACAACTGGATGGTTATGCGTACATCATTCTGGCTGGATCGGACCAGCAGCAAGTATCGAACAACTTGTTGGGCAGTTATTTTTTGAAATCAGGTACTACCCTTTTTATTACCACTTTGATTGGCTCTTTACTGATTGGTCTGCTGGCCATTTGGCTCATCACGAGAAATTTACAAGAGATCATCGAAACAGTTCGCCGGTTCAAAGAGGGAGATCACAAGGCACGTATTGCCAGCGCGAACGATAAAGATCTGGCAGTACTTTCCACTACATTTAATGAAATGGCCGATACCATTGAAGCAAA
Source organism: Bacteroidota bacterium (assembly GCA_039819485.1). GTDB lineage: Bacteria > Bacteroidota > Bacteroidia > Chitinophagales > Saprospiraceae > UBA6168. Next base: position 21,210 of record JBCBRY010000146.1, read on the forward strand.
TATTGAAGAATTGAAATCTGTAGAAAACCTGCGCCGGGAGCTGATTGCCAACGTTTCCCACGACCTGCGCACACCACTGGCGATCATGCAAGGCTACGCCGAAACTCTACTGATCAAAAATGAAGATATTTCCGTCGAAGAGCGGAAAAAATATTTGCAGATTGTTCTGGACAGTTCTGAAAAGCTGTCCAATCTGATTGCCCAACTATTTGAATATTCCAAGCTGGAAGCCAAACAGATCCAGCCTAAAAAAGAGCCATTTTATTTGCAGGAATTAGCACATGATGTGCTGCAAAACTATCAATTGCTGGCCCGTGAAAAAGGCATCCAGATCAAGGTCGATTGTAAAGAGCAATTGCCGATGGTTTTTGCCGATGTTGCCCTCGTTGAACGGGTCATTCAAAACCTGATGGACAATGCATTAAAATTTACCCCGGAGGGCGGGTTGGTGACCATTTCTCTGAACAATTGCGAAAACAATGTAGAAGTAAGAGTTTCGGACACCGGACCGGGTATTTCGGAAAAAGATCAGGCAGCTATTTTTGAACGGTACCGCCAAAGTACACTCGACAAAAAAGGGAAAGGGGCCGGCCTCGGACTGGCCATTGTGCGAAAGATTTTGGAACTGCACGATGCAACAATCCGCGTGCAAAGTAAAATGAATGAGGGAACGGCCTTTATGTTTCAGTTGCCTGCTTACGGTGGTGGTTAATAATTTTATTTAATTTTTATTTTTTTAATGACCATCTTATCTCCTTCATAGCATAGAAGCCGGTATTCTGTTTTGCCTTTTTTATTTTTGGTTTTGATTATTCGATGATCAAATGAATATCTAAAATCAATTTCACTGAAATTAAAATCGGAGGAAACTTTTCCCTCCATAGATAAAACCCCGTATTTTTTTCCCTTTTTTAAGACAAAATATTGGGATAAAAATAATTCGATGTGATCATACATTAATGGAATAAACAAATCACCGTTTTTGTTATACGCACCAAATTTTCCCTCTTTTTCAACTATATAAACAGTTTTGACTTTCATATCATTTGTATATATTGCCTGGGTATTAATATTATCATATTCAACGGGCAGAAAGACTTGACCTTTAAAATTATAAATTCCGCATTTTCCTTGTTGCCATACTCTTAAACGCCCCCAATTATTCGACTCGATTTTATCAAATGCAATAGGAACCTTCACTTCGTTTTCAAAATTGATGATCCCAAAAAGGTTATTTTTTTTTGCCAATAGCAATCTATGATCTATTCTCTTTAACTCTTGGTATTCATATTTTTTCTTCAACCAATAATTTTTTCTTTTGCGGTCATGGGTTATTAATTTTTTTTCTATGCAATTACCACAAAGGAAACACCCTGGTATGATGCCCATATCAATATAATTGGTGGGTGGTGGTGGAGGGGGAGGAACATTACGATTATAGCTTGAATCAATGACCGAATCCAAACTGACCATATCTGTTGGAGTTAAAATAGAATCCTTTTTAGATAATACTTCAATATTCTTCGCAAATAATAAACCTCCCTCATATTCAAGTTCTAAATTTATTCTAAAAAAAAAATGCCCTGTCAGGCTCAAAATAAATGGTTCTTGAAAACATTAATTCTTTTTCAAAATCATCATATCTAATTCCTAATTTGGATAATTTAGATCCGGCATCCAAGAGATTAGCCAAAGAGTCTAAAGCATGTGAAATTTTCCTAACATCATAATTAGTCTTATTACGGATAAATCCACTTTTTTCAAGACCTGCGATACAATTGTGAGTAAGACAATTTAATGCTTGATTGGCAATCGCTAATTCAGCTTCACTCCCGTT
>JBCBRY010000147.1:0-22855 GCA_039819485.1 Bacteroidota bacterium
GTCCGGAAAATCCGACTGGATTTTCCGGACGGGCTGCCCCCTAAAACCCCTCTTTACAAATCATGGCGGCTCGGTAGCCTACCCCGAATTCGCTTTGGGGTCGCCGTGATTTGCCTGTACTCGAAAAGGAAGCAGGGCCCATTATATATCCAGCAATAACGTCACTGGATCTTCCAACAGCTTTTTCACTTTCACCAGGAAGGTCACGGAACTGCTGCCGTCGATGACCCGGTGGTCGTAGCTCAGGGCCAGGTACATCATCGGGCGGATTTTTACTTCGCCGTTGATGGCCATTGGCCGTTGCTGGATAGTATGCATGCCGAGAATGGCACTTTGCGGTTCGTTCAAAATAGGGGTACTCATCATGGAACCGAAAACACCTCCGTTGGTGATGGTGAACGTACCCCCGCTCATTTCTTCCAATGTCAATGAGCCTTCACGTGCCTTTATAGCCAGTGCTTTGATTTCCTTTTCTATTTGTGCAAAAGATTTAGACTCCACATTTTTTACCGGCGGGACCACCAGGCCGTTCGGTGTGGAAATCGCAATAGAAATATCAGCGTAATCGTGATAGATCAAATGGTCCTCGTCCAATTGGGCGTTCACGCCGGGCATTTCGATCAGCACCTTGGCGCAGGCCTTGGCGAAGAGGGACATGAAGCCGAGCTTGATGCCGTTCTTTTCAACAAACCGCTCCTGGTATTTTTTCCGCATGGCCATGATTTCGGTCAGGTCCACTTCATTGAAAGTGGTGAGCATGGCCGTCGTGTTTTTTGCGCTCACCAATCGCCTGGCGATGGTACGGCGCATGCGGCTCATCTTCTTCCGGGTCGTATTCCTGCTGAATGCTTCGGGAGTAACGGATGGAATGGAAGGGGCAGGTTCGCTGGCTGCCTCCTTTGGGCTACTGCCTGCTGCCTGCTGGCTGCTGGCTGCCTTCATTGCATCATCTTTGGTGATGCGGCCACCTTTCCCGGTGCCTACAACGTCCTTGAGGTCGTGCTCGCGCATGATCTTGGCAGCGGCAGGGGAAGGATGTCCGGCGGCGTGGGAAGTGCTGTCTGTTTTTGGTGCTGGTGCAGGCGCCTCCTCTTTGGCTGGTGCGGGAGCTGCTTCTTTCTTGGAGGCGGCCCCGTTGCTTTCACTTTTGGCGACCGAGGTGTCAATTTTGGCTACCAGCGCACCGATTTCCAGGTCATCGCCTTCGGCGGCCACGTAGATCAATTTTCCGGCGGCCTCGGCCGGGAATTCCAATGTGGCCTTATCCGATTCGAATTCGCAGATAGATTCGTCCAGTTCAACGTAGTCGCCATCGGCCTTTAGCCACTGGGAAAGGGTAACTTCGGTTATGGATTCCCCGATGACGGGGACTTTCATTTCAACAATGCTCATTGTGTGAAAAATAGGTATTGGGTATTGGATATCAGGCATTTGGCAATTGTTGGAATTATCAATTCCTAAATACTTAACATCCAATCGCTAATTTCAAAGAAGTGCAAATATACGGTCAATTGAGGGAAAGAAATTTATAAACGACGGCTTTATCTTTTTTACCTTCGTTAGAGATATACAGGGTGCCGTCGGCATCAAAACAAATGCCTTCCGGCTGGGCGTGTATTTTCTTTTTTAGCTTTTTCAGATGAAGGATTTTTCCGTTTTTATTCAGCACAAGCAGTAGTTTTCCCTTGGATGAAGTGACATAGATGTCATTGGTGATTGGGTGGATGGCGATGCCAGAGGGGCTGAACTTCAACTCCTCGACATCATCAGCGAAGACCTCTCTTAGTTTTTCCGAATCTCCGTGCTCTTCCATGTGGCTGATGTACTCCTGGATGTCTGGTAGGGTCAGGGTGAATGCAGGTTCATTTTTCATGACCATATTCGCCAAATCAAATTCATATATGGCTTTTTTGAAAGCCGACTGCTCACTCTCTCCTTCCGCTATTTTCCCTTTGCAGCCGACGAGCAGACAGCCCTTGGCCGGATCGCAGGCGAGTCCCTCCACATCGTTTTCTTTGTTTAAAAATGATTTGATCTTGTTCGTTTTGGGGTTGTCTGACAGAAAGTCCTTCACTTGGTAGATCGTGCCACTGCTTTTGATAATGTAGGCATCGTTGCCATAGATTTCCAATCCTTCATAATCACCTTCATCCCAAAACTCGACCGTACGCTCAACTTCCCCAGTTATTTTATTGATCAAAAAAACGATGCCTTCTTCGTCATTCACTGCGGCGAGGCTTTCATTGTTGTTGGTAAAGCTCAGGCCCGAAATTTCCTTTAGTGATTCCGGCATTTCGAAAATAGCATTGGGCTGATTCAGGTTGTATGAAAACTCAGGGTGGACAATGTTATTGCCGGGAGAAAAGGAAAGGCAGATAGAAATGAAGGTGATGAAAAATAGTTTTGACATCTTGGCTAAGTAGTTTTAAAATTCATCCCAAAGGTAAGGCGTCGATGAATAATACCTCTGCTTTGAGCATAAAAAAAGTCGCACCAAGTTCGGTACGACTAATTAACAAATTATAATCTCATGAAAATAAACGATATGCAAAATAACCAATTAAGGATTTAGTTTGTTTCGCATAAACGCTGGAAAATGAGGAAGTTAGCCTTATTCAGGTGTTTTTTAACAAAAAAATAAGGTTCTTTGAGATTTCTGGCTGTGATCAAACTACCGCTTTGCCCCCTTAAAAGCCCTTTTTTCAAATCAAGCAGGCTCGATGCCCACTTGATTTGACTTCCTGGACATGAATGGGAGTGTGTGTAAGCAGACCCAGAAATTCAGGAACTGAATACTGACGGATATTTTGATCTGCCCGATTTATCAGATTACCAATTAACAATCTATTCATGGAGAAAATCGCCAAGGTCGGTATCGTGAAAATCAGGAAAGGAGAACGTTTTGAGAAGGATGATTTTTTGGCCAGGGAAGAACCCCTGGAGGTTCGGTTGGCATTTGAAAAAGAAGGTGTCCGCCATCAAAAAAGTATCTCTGTGACCATGCGGACACCAGGGCACGATGAAGAATTGGCGCTGGGTTTCCTATTTACGGAAGGTATTATCCAGGGGATGGGGCAGGTGAAAAAAATCTATCAAACGCCTGTGCGTAGAAAGACCGCCAGGGACAATGTGATCGTGGTAGAGCTGTGGGAAGGCCATGCGGTCGATTTCAAAAAACTGGAACGGAACTTTTACACTACCTCCTCCTGCGGGGTTTGTGGGAAAGCCTCCATCGAGGCGGTGGAAGTGCAGTGCCATTTTGAAATCCCGGAGCGGGTTCCAAAAATTGCGGTGCAGACCATCCATCAATTACCGGATCGCCTGCTGCAAAACCAATCTGTATTCGATAGCACGGGCGGACTGCACGGCGTTGGCTTGTTCGATAAAAACGGAAATCTCCTGGCAGCAAGGGAAGACATCGGCCGTCACAATGCCCTGGACAAACTGATCGGGTTTTCACTGAAAAAAAAGGAAGTTCCGTTATTTGAAAACCTAGTGTTGGTGAGTGGCCGGGCCGGTTTTGAACTGGTACAAAAATGTGCAGTGGCCGGAGTGCCTGTTTTAGCAGCGGTCGGCGCACCGTCCAGTCTGGCCGTACAATTGGCAGAGGATAGCGGCATGACGCTGATCGGTTTTTTGCGGAATGGGCAGTACAATATTTACACGCACCCGGAACGGATAACGGCGGACGGCGGACGGTAAACTGTTTTTAAAAAATATCCTGCAAAATAAATCATCAATTAATTATTAATGAAAATCAGAATACTTGGCAATTCAATTCGCCTCCGTTTGTCTCAGTCGGATGTGAAGAGCCTGGCAGAAAAAAAATACGTGGAAGAAAAGACCTATTTCGGATCAACGGAAGAATCCGTATTTATTTATTCACTGGAAATAAAAGATACCAATGAAATAAGGGCGATAATTTCTGCTAATCATATCCAGGTTTTTATTCCGAATAAAATAGCCGACAATTGGGCAAATTCCGATGAAATAAGTTTGGAGAATTATATGTCGATTGGTCGGGGCCTGGCACTTCGGATATTGATCGAAAAAGATTTTAAATGTGGGACAGAAAGGGGAGAAGATGAAAGCGACCTTTTTCCAAATCCGGCAGAAAGCTGTTGAAATAATTTCTTAATTAGCCACAAACAACCAAATAATGCCGGAAGCGGAAATCGAAATAAATATTAATTTAATCAGGACATTAATCAAAACACAATTTCCTGATTTTTTAAAATATAAATTGGAATTTTTAGATGAGGGCTGGGACAATGCCATGTACCGTTTAGGGAGAAAATATATGGTCAGGGTACCAAGGAGAAAAGTTGCGGACCAGCTAATGAAAAATGAACAAAAATGGCTGCCTTTTTTTTCTGAGAAATTGCCAGTTCCTATTCCTGCACCTGTCTGTATTGGCCTCCCCGGTAATAGCTATCCGTGGCATTGGAGCATTATTCCCTGGTTTGATGGCCGCTCTTCTGATTTGGCAAAGCCCAATGATTTCCAGGCTGAAACATTGGTTGGTTTTTTAAAAAAACTACATGTGCCCGCCCCGCCAGATGTGCCACTGAACGAAGTGCGGGATGTACCATTAAAGATAAAATCACCTGATGTTTTAAATCGATTTAGAAGACTAAAAAAAAGGACAAATTTAGTAACGGAAAAAATTGAAAATATCTGGCAGGCGGGAATCAGTGCTGATTTAAATAAAAATAAAACCTGGATTCATGGTGATCTGCACCCCAGAAATATTATTGTAAAAAATGGTGAAATAAAAGCTGTTATTGATTGGGGGGATATGACGGCAGGCGATCCTGCAACTGACCTGTCCAGTCTGTGGATGCTGTTTGAAAAAGAAATTGCATTTAATGCGATGAAAAAATATGGCGCCTCCGAAGATTTAATAAAAAGAGCAAAAGGTTGGGCGGTTTTTTTTGGTGCCATCTTGTTGGACACTGGCTTGGTGAACAGTCCGCAGCATGCAACAATCGGAACAAGTGTTTTAGAAAAACTAAATAAATAATATAAAATTTCCCACAAAGGTTCGCTGAGTCTAAACGCAGGGTTAAACAAAGTGAAAAAGTCAGCAAAACCTGGCGAACCTCTGCGGGAAACCAAAGCAGCGCTAAGTCATTTCAAAAACCACCGGCACGTTCACCAATTTATATTTTACATCCAAAACACTGGCGTTAATAAAAGTCGTTGCTCCGTGTTGTTCCACACCGTAAGCCTCATGAATATGGCCTGAAATAAAATATTTTGGTTTTACTTTTTCAATCCGGTTTAATAAATCCTCGCAGCCCACGCATTCCCCGCGGATGGTTTTATCCAAAATGCCATACGCGGGACCGTGAGCAATTAAGATGTCTGTTTTTTCCGGAATCATTTGCCAGTGCCGGTCAATTTCTGCCCCCCGTTGCCGCTGGAATGCCCAGTCGTAAAACCAGGGCTGGATGGGCGAGCCCCAGATGTTGATTCCCTCGATTTCAACACCATTGTCATTCAGGTAAATAAGGTCGTCCGGGATTAAATCCCGCTCAACCGCTGGAGGCATGCGTTCGAAAAAAAAGTCGTGGTTGCCGGGGATGAATATTTTATACTTGAAATCCTGCCGGGCGAACCAGTCCAGAAAAACCCGCACCTCCTCTATGGTTCCCCTGCTGGAAATGTCGCCTGCATGGATCAGCATGTCACCGGCTGGTAATTGCAGCAGTTCGTGGTGGTTATGGGTGTCCGAAATGGCGATTATTTTCATAAAACGGAACAAAGGTGACCTAAAAGATGGACGACAACGGTTCTCGAAATTTTAATGACAAAGTACTGACAAACGATGCCTAAACCAAAAGGGCCACCTTTTTGTTAAAATGCGATTCTAAAATGTACCTTTGTCATTATTGAATTCCTAACCAGTTTTTTACTATTTAAATTCCGAAGATGAGCAACACTTTGTTCTACGACCGATTCGCCGACCGGCACATCGGACCCAGCCAGGAAGACACCAAAGAAATGCTGAAAACCATCGGTGCTTCCTCCCTCGACCAACTCATTGATGAAACTGTCCCCGCAGCCATCCGCATGGAAGGCGAGCTCAACCTGCCCGTGGCACAGAGTGAGTTCGAATATTTGCGGGAACTGAAAGAAGTGGCCTCGATGAACAAGGTCTACAAGTCGCACATTGGCCTCGGCTATTACCCAACCATTACGCCGTCGGTTATTTTGCGGAATATTTTTCAAAACCCCGGTTGGTACACCCAGTACACACCTTATCAGGCAGAGATTTCGCAGGGCCGCCTGGAAGCGCTGTTGAACTTCCAGACGATGGTCAGCGACCTGACGGGGTTTCCCATCGCCAATGCCTCGTTGCTTGATGAGGGAACGGCCGCCGCAGAGGCAATGACGATGTTTTACGGTGTGAAAAACAAAAGAGCCAAAGGCGATCCGGCCAACGTCTTTTTTGTGGATGAAAAAGTATTTGACCACACGATCGATATTTTGAATACCCGCGCACAGCCGCTCGATATTGAGGTGGTTGTAGGTGATTGGAAAACGTATGAATTTACAGAGAAAACCTTCGGTGTGCTTTTGCAGTATCCCGCCAAAGACGGGGCAGTGGAAGACTACCGCGCATTTACCGAAAAAGCAAAAGCGAACGGGGCATATGTAACCGTTGCTGCCGATATGCTCGGACTGGCATTTTTGAAGCCGCCGGCAGAGTGGGGCGCTGACTGCGCTGTAGGGAACACACAGCGTTTTGGTGTGCCAATGGGTTTTGGTGGGCCACATGCAGCTTATTTTGCTACTACGGAGAAATATAAAAGGATCATCCCCGGAAGGATCATCGGCGTGTCTGTCGATACCCGCGGCAACCGCTGCCTACGTATGGCGTTGCAAACAAGGGAGCAGCACATCCGACGTGAAAAGGCCACCAGCAATATTTGTACAGCACAGGCATTGCTGGCCATCATGGCCGGTATGTATGCCTTTTGGCATGGACCAAAAGGCATCAAGGCCATTGCAGAACGGGTACACGGCTACGCACAGATTTTAGATAAAAACCTGCGTGCACTTGGCTATGAGGTGGTGAACGATCACTTTTTTGATACCATCAGCGTCAAGTTGGATGAACTGGGCATCGATAATATCCATCATTTGGCAAATGCCCAGCAGCTTAATTTTTATTACAACAATGGTCACATCCAGATCAGTTTGGATGAAACGACAGAGGAGGAAGACATCGACAACATCATCAGCATTTTCAGTCAGGTGAATGAGAAATATGATTTGGATTTCAGCAATGTTGACGGCCTGAGTATTCCCAAACCGTTGATCCGGGAAACGGATTTCATGACCCACGAAGTATTCAACAGCTATTACACTGAGACGAAAATGATGCGCTACATCAAGCGCCTTGAGAACAAAGATCTGTCGCTGACACATTCCATGATTTCACTGGGCAGTTGTACCATGAAGCTGAATGCGGCTTCGGAATTGTTTCCGGTGAGCTGGCCAGAATTTGCCAATGTCCACCCGTTTGCGCCGGAAGACCAGACGCAGGGCTATCAGGAAATTTTTAAGGAACTTGAAAAATACCTTTGTGAAGTGACAGGTTTTACGGCCTGCTCCCTCCAGCCAAACTCTGGCGCACAGGGCGAATACACCGGCCTCATGGTCATCCGGGCCTACCACATGAACCGCGGAGAAATGCACCGGAACATTGCGCTCATACCATCCTCTGCACATGGTACCAACCCGGCCAGTGCAGCGATGTGCGGTATGAAGATCGTTGTGGTGGCTTGTGATGAAAAAGGAAATGTGGATTTGGCTGACCTGAAAGCGAAAGCCGAAGAGCACAAAGACAAACTCGCTGCGCTGATGGTTACTTATCCGTCCACGCACGGCGTGTTTGAAAAAGATATCAAAGAAATCTGCCAAACAGTCCATGACAATGGCGGCCTCGTTTATATGGACGGCGCCAACATGAACGCCCAGGTCGGACTGACCAGCCCGGGCATCATCGGGGCGGATGTCTGCCACTTGAACCTGCACAAGACGTTTGCCATCCCACATGGTGGTGGCGGTCCTGGCATGGGGCCCATTTGCGTGAACGATAAATTGGCCTCTTACCTGCCCGGTCACGTGATGGCCAATACAGGTGGAAACCTTGGCATCAATGCCGTTTCGGCAGCTCCCTGGGGAAGTGCCAGTATTTTGCTGATCTCTTATGGCTATATCCGCATGTTGGGCAAAAAAGGCGTGACCAATGCCACTAAATACGCGATCCTGAATGCCAATTACATGAAGAAGCGCCTGGAGGACTCCTTTCCGATTTTATACGTCGGTGAAAATGGAAGGGCGGCCCACGAGATGATCATCGATGTGCGCCCGTTCAAGGAGTTTTGCAGCGCTGAGGACATTGCCAAGCGTCTTATCGACTATGGCTTCCATGCGCCAACCCTTAGCTTCCCCGTTGCGGGTACGCTGATGATCGAACCGACCGAAAGCGAAAGCAAGGACGAGCTCGACCGCTTCTGCGACGCCATGCTGGAGATCAGGAAAGAGATTGACGAAATCGCTTCCGGCCTTTTTGCCAAGGACAATAACCCACTGCACAATGCCCCGCACCCCGTCGAGCAAATCACTGCCAACAAATGGGACAAACCGTATTCCCGCGAAAAAGCTGCCTATCCGTTGCCGTACCTGAAAGAAGGCTTCAAATTCTGGATTTCTGTGGGCCGTGTGGACAATGCGTATGGCGACCGGAACTTAATATGTACCTGCCCGCCGATTGAGAGTTACATGGAAGAGGTAGGGGCTGGATAATTGAAACTCATTTTTTGAAAATATACAGCCGATCACTTTTGGGTGGTCGGCTTTTTTTGTTTCCAATGATTCCGCTATTCAGTACGATGTTAAATTTAGCCATATTTATTTATGGTGAAAATGGTCGCCCGGAACTCCAGGCAACCGTTCTTATTACACCAAATTAATAACAATTTATTGTGACTTATAGCCATTGGAAAAGAGGAGGGTTTAAAATGCGTAAAGGAATTCGGTGATAGCTTGTTTCGACATTATATATTTACAAAAACAAGGTCAAACCGTTCGGTAAAGTTTTTGGCTGAACGGATGCCCGGGGAGCAGGTTCGACCTTGACGGTATCGGTGTCGGGCAAAGGGAGCTGGGGGGTGTTGTTGACCCAACTTACAAGAGCCAGTAATAAAAAGATGAGCCCGATAATAAAGGTAATAGCAGTGATTTTAGGTATTGCTTTCATGATGGTTGGTTTTAATGGTTTGATGGTTAAATGGTTTTGATTAACGATTAAGAGATTATATGATATTTGATTTTTCTTCTTTTAACCGTTAATCAAAAAGAGGTTTTCGGGGCATTTACTCCGTTTTTTTAAAAGAACTTTTGGAGGTGAATGTATTGTTTCCATGTTGGTTGTGCATGTTTTCAAATGGTTTTCCAGAAAAATGTTTTCAAATGGTTGTGTGTGTTTAATTGACGGTACAAAAATGAAACGATCTGGAGATGAATCAAACCGCATATGATTCACCCCTTGCATTTGCTGTGCAGGTTGCTCCGTTTTATGAGCCGGCCACATTTTTCAACCTGTTTTCAGCCGGCTCAGGAAATGTACCCAATGACTCAAGAAACTGAACGTCCACTCAAGAAAACGGATCATCCACTCATAAAGCGGATAGATGTAAGCACTAGGGGGCTTTTTTCGCTCTAATATATCGTATAATTGTAAAGAGGTTATCAGTCAGCAGTGGGCTAAAAGCTATTAGCTGTATTGACATATTTTAGCCAATTGCCAATAGCTCATCGCTAACAGCCCATTACCCAATCGAATGACAAGACAGCTACCCATATTTTTAGTACCTGTTCTTTATTTGTTGGTCACCTGGCCAATGCCGGCACAGTCTATATTTGAAAACCCGAAAAAGTTGACGGAAAAAGATGGACTGCCCCACAAGAGTGTCCGCAGCATCACACAGGACCATGACGGGTTTATTTGGATGGGGACGACTGATGGACTTTGCCGCTACGATGGGTCTCAGTTCAAAATATACCGGCACGATCCGGAGGATCCACATTCATTGGTGGATAACCGGGTTCAGAACTTAATGCTGGATGATGATAAACTCTGGATCAGTACTTTTTCAGGGTTGTCCATTTTGGATTTAAATACGGATAAAATAAGAAACTACATCTTCAGGGACGACCGGAAAAATGACCCTACCAACTCGCTTAAGTCACAATTGGTTTTTCCTTTGTTAAAAGACCGGCAAGGCACCAGGTGGATCGGGACGGGTGATATTGGTTTCGCAAAATATCTGCCTGAAAAGGATTCTTTTCAATTTTATCGTTACGACAAGAATAAGGTGGTGGAATCGTTGCGTACGGCAGCAGGTGTTGACCGTATTTTTTCCATCGTACAACACCAGTTTAATGATTCGATAATCTATTTTGGAACGCGGGCCGGGCTTTTAGAGCTAAATAAATATTCCGAACAATTAAACTGGTATGGCTTTCCACAGGAAGATAAAGTTTATGAACGTGGGCTGAATACTTTCCGGCGCATGCATTTTCACGACAATGGACTTTTATACGTTGGTTCGTGGTCGACGAGTATCCATGTTTTTGACCCTGTTAAAAAAACATTTACCCCGCTGCCTTATAAAAAAATAAATGAAGGAACGGGAGTTGTAAAATCTACCATTAGCGGGATTCGCAAAAAAACGGAAGACGAATTATGGATCACGACCGGGCTGGGAGTGGCTGTTTATAATATCCAAAAACAGGAGGTCACTCTCTGGAAGGAAAATAACCGCAAAGAATTAACTGATTATGGCATTAACCATATAGATGATAAAGGACGGATTTGGTTTGGGACCGGCAATGGCGCGTTGATATTAGACCCGGTCGTGCAGCAATACCAAATTCACTCTTATGAACATTTAAACGAAATAGGAAGTGGATTTGCATTTTATCTTTATCAAGATCCTGTTAGTTACGACCTGACTGTTTTTACGGGGGCGTCCGATCAGTTTTTTAAATTAAATTGGAAAACAAAAAAGTGGTCGGCTATTCCTATCCCTGATAAATATTTATATGGAAATATAAAATCATTTGGTACGAGAGGCATATCAGTTGCCCCGGACGGGAAAGTGACTGTTTCGCAAGCCAAAAATATTTATAACTATTCCCCGGAAAGTGGCAAGCTGGAACCAATGGGGTTGAATTTAGATTTTGTGCAGGGGCAATTTAGAAACATCCTTTGGGATTCAAAGCAACGACTTTGGATTGATGCCAGCTTTGATGGCCTTCTACGTTGGGATGAGCATGCCGGTAATTTACATGTTTTTCAAAAAGAATTACACCAGGAAGATTCGTTGGAACATGCGGGCCTGTATTCAAACCTTTTTGAAGACTCTCAGGGGAATATCTGGTTTTACAGGTATGATGGGATCAGTGTATATGTGAATCAGCGCGATACTTTTATCAACCATATTTTTACCAGAAACCCGAATAATACTTTTCAGACCTCCACGAGATTTTGTGAAGATGACCAAGGTCGAGTTTGGGGAATTACCGCCGAATATATTGGTTATGCCTTAGCCACCGAGCCTGAAAAAGGATTGGTGAAAAAGATTAATATTTCTCAATATACCGGCAAGCTGGGGTTTGATGGTCTCAGAAAAGATAAAGATGGAAACCTCTGGGCTTGGTCGTGGAAATGTTTGTTGAAAATAAATCCACAAACGTTGGAAATTAATAAATACGATTTTGAGTACGGGGCCGATAGCGGTGATTTTTTTTCTTTTAAAGTTTTGCATAGTGGCCACTTTGCTTTTGGGAGCCGCAATCGAATTTATATTACCCATCCAGATCAATTGAGATTGAATAAGGAGTTGCCCGATCCGTATTTATCGGGGATCAATGTTTTGGAAACGCCGCTCGAATTGCCTTATGTGTTTCACCAGGTTCGCTCGCTCAGCTTAGAGCATTGGGAAAATTTCTTTTCCTTCAACTTTGCGGCGAAAAGCTATACGCTCGCAGAAAAAAACAAATTTCGCTACCGGCTGACCCCGTTCGAACAAAACTGGATTGATGCCAAAGACCGACGATATGCCAACTACACCAATGTGCCGAGCGGGGAATATATCTTTCAGCTACAGGCCGCTAATAATGAAGGTGTTTGGAATGAGAAATTATTTGAATTGCCCGTCACGATCGCAACGCCCTGGTATTTATCTTGGTGGTTTATTTTAGGGGCCATTTATTTTTTGGGACTAATTGCTTACGGAATTTATCGGTTTCGGATTGCACAGATCCGCAAAGAAGAAAGGTTGCGCGGAGAGTTTGAAAAAAAATTGGCAAGCCAGGAAATGACAGCCCTGCGCGCGCAAATGAACCCGCATTTTTTATTTAACTCCTTGAATTCAATTGATAGTTTTATCATTAAAAACGAGACGCATAAAGCTTCTGAATATTTAAATAATTTTGCCCGGCTCATCCGGTTGATTTTACAAAATTCCCGTTCCAATCAGGTCAATTTAAAAGACGAACTCGATGCCCTCGAATTATATATGCAGATGGAGTCATTGCGGTTTAATAATAAATTTAAATATGAAATGAGGATCGCCACCGATGTCAATACGGAAGATATTGATATCCCGCCGATGCTGATGCAGCCTTATATTGAAAATGCTATCTGGCACGGCCTGATGCACAAACGAAATGGCCAGCCCGGCAAAGTGACCTTGTCAATCGAACAACATAATGAAAAGCTTCACTGCATAATAGAAGACAATGGCATCGGCCGCGAACGCGCCATGGAAATACGTGCCAGCCGCCCCGACCGCGGTAAAAAATCAGTTGGCATGAAAATAACCAGCGACCGTATTTCCATGATCAATAAATTATACAACACCAATACTTCAGTGGAAATCATTGATTTAAAAGACGAAGCAGGCCAGGCGTTGGGAACGAAGGTAGAATTGGTGATTCCTATTTAGGTTTTTGGTTTTTGGTTTTTGGTTGCACGTTAACCAAAAACCAAAAACCAAAAACCAAAAACCTAAATCAAATAAAATGATAAAAGCAGTTATCCTCGACGACGAACACCACAGCATAGAGACATTGCAATGGAAATTAGAGAATTATTGTCCGGAAGTAAAAATCGTGCAGGCATTTAATGATCCGGTAAAAGCATTGGAATACCTGAAAAAAAATCCACCTGACTTATTGTTTTTGGATATAGAAATGCCCATGTTGAACGGGTTTGATGTATTGGAAGAGCTGGGCAGCCAATTGTCTTTCGATGTAATATTTACGACGGCCTATGACCAATTTGGCATTCAGGCTGTAAAAGCCAGTGCACTGGATTATTTATTGAAGCCGGTACAAAACAAAGAATTAAAAAATGCAATAGATAAATATAAAATAAAAGCCAACGAGGAAGTGCGCTCCAATAAAATTGAGGGGCTTTTGCAAAATGTGAGATCGGCCCAGTCCGGCGGGCCGACAAAAATCGCACTGGCCACCAAAGAAAGTATTGAGTTTGTCGATAAAAATGATATCATTGTCTGTTCATCCGACAGTAATTATACGATGGTCTATTTGTCCGGTAACCGTAAAAAATTAATTTCCAAAACATTAAAGGAGTTTGAAAATTTATTGGCGCCGATGAATTTCTATCGTCCCCATAATTCCCATTTGGTGAATTTGGAAAAAATAATAGAATTCGTCCGGAGCGATGGTGGCTACCTGGTCATGGAAAACAAAATGAAGGTGCCGGTATCGAAAAACCGGAGAGAGGGACTGTTGGGGCGGCTGATGTGATCATTTTAATTAAACACCTAGGCACAGTAAGTCCTTGGACAAAAATAAGGGGCGCTAAAATGACACTTTTCTTTTGACAAATGTTTGCTTTCCAAGCCTCAAGACTCATTTTCAAGCAAAGAAAAAGTGTCATTTTTTTTGACCACCTACTTATAGGGCACATAATTATTTATGATTATCTATGTGCCCTACTGTGCCTACGTGTTTAATTAAAGCAGTAAATTTTTCATGCAAAAATATTTTCTATTCTTTTTGGTCCCCTTTTTCTTTATGTCAAAAAATATAGCTCAGGAATTCATCACCCAAAAAGGAATTCATTTTTATAAAAACAACCAACCCTACTACTTTTTCGGCACCAACTTCTGGTACGGAATGAACCTGGCCTCCAAAGGCGCAGGCGGCGACCGTCAGCGACTTATCCGCGAACTCGACCATTTAAAAGAATTGGGCATAAAAAACCTGCGAATTATGGCTGCAAGCGAGGGGCCGGATACCGCGCCTTGGCGGATGTTGCCGGCATTGCAAACCGCTCCCGGAATTTATAATGAAGAATTATTGGACGGGTTGGACTTTTTGTTATCAGAAATGAGGAAGCGGGATATGCATGCCGTTTTATGTTTGAATAATATGTGGCCGTGGTCGGGCGGCATGGCACAATACAGATCATGGGTGACAGGTGAGGAAATTCCATACCCTCCCCCTGCCCCAAATGGCAAGTGGTTGAAGTATATGAACTTTTCAGCCCGGTTCTTTTCTAATGAGCAAGCAATGGATTTGTCGCATGATCATATCCGTTATATTGTGAAGCGAAAAAACAGATATAACGGCCTTGCATATGTCGACGACCCAACTATAATGGCATGGCAGCTGGCCAATGAACCACGAGCCATTATAAATACCAAAGCATATTACAAGTGGGTAAAGAAAACAGCTGCACTGATCAAAAGCCTTGATCCAAACCATTTGGTTTCGGTGGGAAGTGAAGGAAATGCGTTCGTGCCGCTGAGCCGAAAATTCAAAAAAGAGAACCAGGGCGCCCATATTGATTATGCCACCATGCATATCTGGGTGCAAAACTGGGGATGGTATGATCCTGAACGGCCTGAGGCGAGTTTTCAAAAGGCCTTGAAAAAGGCAAAGAAGTACATCCGCAGGCATGTCCGCCTGGCAGAACGTCTACAAAAGCCCTTGGTGCTGGAGGAATTTGGTATCGCAAGGGATGGCGGCAGCCACGATCCATCCGCTGGCACAGTCTGGAGGGATAAGTACTATGAGGCCGTTTTTTCACTGGTAAAAGAGCTGAAAGATAAAGGAGCCCCCATTGCCGGTACGAATTTTTGGGCCTGGGCGGGGGAAGGTAGGCCAAAAGCTCCCAGGGCAGTCTGGCAGGTGGGAGATGACTTTATCGGAGACCCTCCTTTTGAATACCAGGGATGGTATTCTGTCTATGATGCCGATGCTTCGACTTTGGCTTTGTTCAAAAAATTTAAGGTGACTGGGCGAGCAGGTAATTGAAGTGGATAACGGGCCAAGAGATAAAATAATCGGTGCGAACCAACAAGGATTTAAAGATAGTTGGCTGAAAACGAAACCCTTGCACCTGAATACCGTTAAGGCGAAAAAAGATTTAACCTGCCAAATCATCTTCTGATACAAGCTTTTTTAAGAAAACAATCCACTGCCCCTTAAATGAATGACAATCAAAAAGTTGTACGAAAAAGCTAAACAAAAGGATTACGTTGTATAAAAAAATTAAATAATGCAAGTTTTTGAGAGACTTTTTTTTAAAGAGTTTGTTAAATTCTTGGAATTTTGAAATCCATTTTGGATATTTGTGAACTTGACTTTTGAGCAACGATCCCCTTGAACGCCTCAATTCAGAAGGAAAATCCTATTTAACACTTAAGCATACCATTTCTGAGGGAACTGATTTAGCGACCTGATACTTACATAAGCTGCTATGCAATTGTTGTGTATAGTGCAATTTGGTAGACAAAATGGATAATCATGAAAAACAGTTGCCAAACATTCGGAAGACTACACACTGACAACCAGACAATTAACAACTTATTATTTATAAAACAGCAGCGAAATGAGCACCACGTTCAAAACCATACTTTCAGGTTGCCTCGAATTTGGCAACCAAAGAAGCTATGACCAGGTAGTGAAGTTATTCCAGCACCGCACGGAAAACTACTACCGCAATGACATCCTCCTTGATGCGGAAGAAGTTTTCAAAGAAAGTTCTTTTACCCTCGATCTTCCACGTTTTATTTCCTTGTGTCCTGAAAAAAGTTGGAAAAACACCTCTAACCTACTCGGCTACGTTGCGCAGTATGCCGTCGCCGGTGATATTAGGATGTGGGTCATTTCCGATGGCAAGCTGATTGCCGACCAGATCATCGAACCACAGGGAGATAAGAGTGCGATCCGGGCTTACATGAAAGGCCGGGGTCTTGTAAAGGAGGCAGGCAAGGAAGAAGAAGCAATGAAAGCTTTGAACCGGGCAATCGAAAAATTTGAACGTCATGGAAAGGCCTACGAACGGAGAGGTTACATCAATTTTAAATTGAGAAATTACGACGATGCGATGTATGATTTTTCAAAAAGCATCGACATCCACCCGAACAGCCCCGATGCTTATTGGGGGCGGGCCAATGTAAAAATCAAGAAGAAAGATGTACAGGGCGCCATTGAGGATTTGGCCAGGTGTATCAAAACCTCTATCCCTCACCAGCCTATTTTCTGGAGTGCTCGCAGGCTGAAAGGGGAATTGCACCTGCAATTGGGAGAATACCAGAAAGCTATCTTTGAATTAAAATTGGTAACCAAAAGAGCTTTCAAGCCCAATGACCCAAATATCAAGTGGCAAAAAAATGCCATGTTCAATTACGGCAAGGCACTGTTTGAGGCTGGGGAATACAATGATTCCGTAGTTGCTTTCAACGAATCGTTTGAATATGAGGATAAGTACAAAGAAGATCCTCCGGAAGCCGAGCAATACCTGAAAAGAGGACTGGCGCGCCAAAAGGCCGGAGAGTCGGGCTTTATGAGCGACATTAAAGAGGCTGCTGACCGGGGTTCGGAAAAAGCCCTCGAAATGCTCAAAGAACTGGTTTAGATTTTACTGTATTTTAGCAACATAGAAAAATGTACGAATAATGGCTGCCGGTGCTTCCGGCGGCCATTTCTATTTTGTTATCTCCCCACAATCCAATAGCTTTCCTCTCGTTTTTATGTTATTGGTTTAGGTTGTGGCTCTTATCAAGGAATGTACATTTTTAAATGCTCTAAAGTCAAAACCCAAAAGCCAATAGCCAACAGCAAAAAGACTTATGATACGTACTATTCTTTTTTTACTCCTGCTTGTTTTCTCAACAAATGTTTCGGCACAAAAAAATTATACCACGGATAAAACGGCCAAAAAGAAACTGCTGGATATTTTCCGTAAAGGGCAGCGGTTGTCTTTTAACGGCCAATCGGAAGCGGCTTTGAAAGAGTTGGACAGGGCACTGAAAATGGACCCTACCTTCATTGATGCGCAAATCGAATGGGCCAATGTGAAAAACCAACAGGGCAAGTACGCAGCAGCCGAAAGAGGGTATGAAAAAGCATTGGCGATTGACCCGCTTTACATGCCGGGGGTGTTGTACAGCCTGGGGATTGTCGAGTTTGACCAAGAAAAATTTTCAGAAGCATCCGCGCATTTTGAACAATACCTGGGTTCAGGAAAGGCAAGCCCAAAGCGCAAGGCAAAAGCAGAAACGTTTATGAAAAATGCTTCTTTCGCAGCAGAGGCACTCAGCAGCCCGGTCCCTTTTGAACCGGTCAACCTT
The DNA here is from genome assembly GCA_039819485.1 of Bacteroidota bacterium. Lineage (GTDB taxonomy): Bacteria > Bacteroidota > Bacteroidia > Chitinophagales > Saprospiraceae > UBA6168. Next base: position 17,691 of record JBCBRY010000147.1, read on the forward strand.
GGTCCTTCCATCAATACGGCGGATCATGAATACTTGCCAACATTGACCGCCGATGGGCAAAAATTGATTTACACTGCCATTCGGGGCAGACAGGAAGACTTTTATATCAGCCAAAAAAAAGAAGGAGTCTGGCAGGCAGGGCAACCGATCACCGCCGTAAACTCCCAGTACAACGAGGGGGCCCAAAGCATCAGCGCCGATGGCAAGTTCCTGGTCTTTACCATCTGCAACAGGCCGCGTGGTATGGGGCGTTGCGATCTGTATTATACAGAGTATAAAAATAACCAGTGGACTCCTGTGCAGAACATGGGCAGCCCGATCAATTCGAAAGCTTATGAAAGCCTCCCCAGTATTTCCGCTGATGGGAAGCTGCTTTATTTCACTTGTGATAAAAGTGGTGGCATCGGTGGTCTTGATCTTTGGGTGAGCCGTCGCCTGCCGGATGGGGCGTGGGGCCAGCCCGAAAACCTGGGGGCGCCCATCAATACAGCTTTGGACGAGCAGGCCCCTTTTATTCATCCTGATGGACAGACCCTGTATTTCATGTCGAAAGGTCATCCGGGGATGGGCGAGTACGATCTGTATGTTTCTCGCAAACAGGAGGACGGTACCTGGGGAGAGCCGGAAAACCTTGGATATCCGATCAACACCAAAGGAAACGAAGGAGCCTTCACCGTCAGTCACGACGGTGCGACCGCTTACTATGCGAGCGACATGGCAGGCGGACTGGGGAAAACAGATATTTACAGCTTTGAATTGCACGAGGCGGTCCGGCCACAACCGGTTACTTACGTCAGGGCAATTGTATCCGATGCCATCAGCCGGGAAAAATTAATGGCATCAGTGGAGTTTATTGATTTAGCGTCAGGACAACCATTTATCAGCGCCATAACTGATGCCGATGGTGAGTTCCTGATTACCCTGCCAGCGGGAAAAGATTATGCGCTGAATGTATCGAAAGAGAAATACCTGTTTTATTCAGAAAATTTTGCATTAAAAAACAAGGGTAGTATTGAACAGCCATTCGAATTAAAAATTGAATTAAACCCAATTCCCGAAAATACCGGCATTGAAACAGCTGATATTTCCAAACCTATCATATTGAAAAATGTATTTTTTGAAACGGCCTCGGCAGAATTAAAAAATGAAAGCATTGCAGAGCTGAATCGTTTGAAAAAATTATTGGATGAAAATCCAACTATCAACATTCAAATAAATGGACATACCGATAATGTTGGGGGCGATGAGGACAATTTGATCCTCTCAGAGAACCGGGCGAAAGCAGTTTATGATTATTTAATCGAAAATAATATTTCGGCAGCACGACTAAAATATAAGGGGTTCGGTGAAAACATGCCCATCGCCACGAATAATACGGAAGAAGGCAGAATGGAAAACCGTCGTACGGAATTTGTTCTTTTTTAAATAAAAAAATGCTTACGATAAAGTGTGCAGGAACTTTTAGAGAAATATGAAGAATTACTTGAGCAGCGGCGACAGGTCGAAAAAATAAAGCATTATCTAAAGGATATTGAAAAAGAACTAATCGCCGTTGAGGAGGAGCTCCGGTTTCTTGACTTGGAAATGCAAAAAGAAAATAAAGGGATTGAAAGATTGCAGAAAAAATCCCTGGTCTCCTTTTTTTATAAAATAAATGGCAAACATTATCATAAAATAGAAAAAGAACTTTCCGATTTTCACCGCCTTGTCTTAATTCATAACAGTCAGGAAAAATCAAAAGAGCTGCTGGAATTTGAAAAGATAGTATTGCTGAAAAAGCTGAACAATGTTGAAAAGATTGACCAGGAAATAAAAGCCATCTCACAAAAGGTAGACGACTTAAAATTATCTAACAGTGGAACCCGGGCGCAAAAGATATTGGATAAAGTATTAAAGTGCCGAAGAATGGAGGCGACCAAAATCGAGTTGGAAGAAGTGGTTAGTGCAGGTGAAAAACTGGTTGCTGCAATCAAAGATATGGGCAAAACTTATGGCGAAATCAAGCCTGAACGAAATGGTTTTTTCTCTAAGCCAAACGAATTTATTTCTTTCAATCAATTGGAAGGTTTAAGGCAAGCGTTTCCTGCTATCAAGTTATTGGTTTTGAAATTTGACCGTGAATACCGGGAAGCATTTCCCGCTTCTCCCAATTTTAAAATATTTCATCGTGATAAAAACTATGAAAGACTTACAAAGGCATTGCATGATCGAAAATCCTACAATAAAATAAAAAGAGATAACTGGAAAATGCGTTATTATTTTACCCATTTAGAAGGCAAAGCAAAGACTAAAGTTCATGCGGTGTCCAGGCGCTTAAAAACACTTGGCAGGCAAATAGAGAAGCTAGAAAATAAAATTGAGCACCAACGAAAGTTGTTGATGTAAGATGACAACGCAGGACAGGCGTTTTTTAGGTGTGTGCATCGCCATTGTTTTCTATTTGGTTTTTATGATCGAGTATGCTATGTCGTCAATGGCCACAACGCCATAATTGCACTGGTCAAATATAAGTTCAATTTTTTGAATGCTGCTAAAGTTAAAATTATTATTGTTTTTTTGAAATTTTTTAAAAGAGAAGAAAAAAGCTTCCGGTTGGATTTCCCATTCGTTACCGATCATTTCTTTGTCAAGTGATTTTAATTTGGTAAACCTGGATTTGAGCATGGGGGCGATGGCTTTTGTATCACTGATTTTTGTTTGAGCTGTTTTGCCTTTGTTGTCTGTCAATACAATCCTAAAATCGATTTTAGGTTCTTTTCTTTTTTTTAGGTTCTTTTTTTTGTCCTTCTTTTTCCCCTTGTCCAGTTCCATGAAGTTTCCAGTTGCAATGGTCATTGTTAAGTAGCCCGACGTGTCAATGTTAAAGTTGAGCGAATCAGGAAATGTGATTTTATACCGGGCCAATGAATCTGTAATTATTTTTTCTCCATAATTCCAGCCCAAAATAACAACGTTATTATCCTGGCTTCCCTGGTCCCGGGTTTGCAGGTTTTCTTCCCGCCATATTTTAAAATTTTTTGCATTGATGGAAATTTGATCCGGGGCAGTTTTGATATTTATATCTTCCTCAAAATTGACTATGTTTTTGAAACTGGAATCATTATAAAAAGTCAGGTAGTAATTTTCGGGCAGCCAGTCTTTGGCCGTTGCTGCGTTCTGAAATATCGGCAGAAAACCTTTATTGTTTTTTAGTGCTGCTTCCGCAAATATGGTGATAAAAATTTTAGCTACCTCCCGCTGTTCATCACCTTTAATCAATGGGGCTGTATTCAACAACCATTTAAAAGTGCCACCAAAATCAGCTCGCCCCCAGGTGCTGTTAAATTGGCCATGGTTTGCCCGGTGGATATACACGCCGGCTTTAAACCAATTTTTTTTATCAGTGAATTTTAATCTCCGATAAGGGCGCATTCCCCAAAAGCTTACTTCATCCGCGTCGTAAGAACCTTGCAGGGAGAGATAATTGATATTCTCTAATTTTATTTTTCTGTGGTATCGGTAATCGGTAGGTGCCAGTGTGACAATGCCTTTTATATTGAAATTAAAATTAAATGCTTCGAGCGCATCATCCGGGAAATGCGGCAGGCGATTAAATGCAGCAGCAATCGAAACTGCTTCCCCGCCGCGTGAGTGACCGATCAATAATATATTGTCGAGGTCTACTTTATTGGCCAAATCATGGCCAGCGGTGTTGTTCCATTCTTTCCATTGTTCCAGGTGTTTTAATAATAGCCAGGCACGAGTCGGCATTTCCTTTCCACGAAAGTCGCCTGACCAGTGACCGTTGATAAAATTTTCGTCGACCGACACTGTAATAAACCCACGACTGGCTAACAGCTCCCCTAAATAACCATAACCATTGTCTGAATAATCGATCATACTATGGTTGCCATGTACAATTAAAATCAATGGAAAGGGCCCTTCACCTTTTGGCATATAGGTACGGCCGTTTAGGGGAAAATTTTTTACACCAAAACCCCAGAACCGTTCCCTCCATTTTTTCTTCTTTTCCTTCCAGTCGGGCAACAAACGGGAAGCATTTACGGAAAGGGTTTTATATTTGACTCCTTTCGCATATTCTTTTCTCTTTTTATCATTTCCACTACCGTAGGTAAATGAATCTATTTTAAAATTTCCATTCAGTGCCGGATTGGTGAATCCCTTGGAGGAAAGGAGGGGGAGGTTGGAATGAAAAGAGGGGGAGGCAAGTTTTTTAGCGTATGGATCGTTGCCACTTTGAAAGAGCCAGTATAATCCGGCGATAAAAAAAACGGCAGCTGCCCCAATGCTGAAAAGAGGTAAAATGCGTTTTGAATTGTTTTTTGAAAATATTTTTTTGAAACCATAGTAAAATAAAAGCGAGCAGGCAATTCCAACTAAAACCGCCGGATAAAAAACTTTATCGGGAAACCTGAGAATAGTTGACTTTGCAAAAAACAAAGTGGCTAATGAGCCTAATATAATTGCATTAATGCTTAGAGGTAATTTATTTAATGCAATGCCTAAGTTTTTGCAAATAAAAATAAATATCACATTTGCCAACAATCCGGATATCGCCCCAAGCAAAGACATAAGAATAGGCGGAACCCCTGTCTCAAAATGATAAGCAGCAATGCTAAAGACAATGATTGTGAAAATATATAAAGTGTTTTGCAGGCCATTGGAAAAGGGTCCTTTTTTCATGTTGGTTAGTGTTTTGTTCCAGATGAGTACGGTGTTAGGTTTTTAAAATACCTACTTTAAGATAAAAATCATTTAGCTTTTTTTGTTCTTCCTTATTTTCAATATGAAAAATGTGAGAAATGACTCCAAGTTCGATTCTGATTTTTTGAGTGCATCGGTGCGTGTAGGACAATCCTTTGTGGGTTAAGTAATCTGTGAAGTGAATTAAATATTCCTGCTCGTTTATTTTCTCGGCCATACTTTTGCCCCACTCTAATTTGTCGAGCTTTTTTCTGCCCTCGATCATATTTTGTTCGTATGAACCAACAATTTCGGAGGGCCCATTTAATCTTTTTTCTCCGATCACATAAATACATGTAGGGCTTAATAATTTTGCTGTTGCTACAAAGTTGTCTTCATCAAGGGATTGGCCAAACTGTACAGCTATTTCTGTGTTTGTTTTCATTTGTATTAATTTGGTTTTATGAAATTATGGTTCTTCT
>JBCBRY010000148.1:0-22808 GCA_039819485.1 Bacteroidota bacterium
TAATGGAACCAGTGACTACATTGAGCTGAACAGCAACATGCCCATTATTAATACGCCTAATTTTACCATCACTGTCTGGGCCAAAATTAATGGTACAGGAGGTGGGATTCAGCAGAATAACCCGATATTTCTGCAACGTGATAATTCTGCTTCGGCTGGCACCGTCACTTCGTTGGTTGGACTCTTTGCGGATTTTTCGGGTAATTGCACTTTTATGGTTAGGACCGATAATCCGCTGAATGTTTCTCCAATTATTGTTGATCATCCAACAGTAAGTGATACTGCCTGGCACTTTTATGCTGCGGTAAAAAATAATACCTCACTGACTCTTTATATTGACTCAATGGCTGTCGCTACACAAAATTATTCGGACACGGGAATATTCGACAATTCTATAGACTATGTTGAAGTTGGAAGACATACCTATTCCGGTGCTCCGAGAAGTTTTTTCAACGGGGCAATTGACGATCTGCAAATCTATGATTGCGCTTTAAACGAATCAGAAATTTTTGATATTCTAAGTCCAATCAACGACTACACTTTTATGGCTGGAAAAAATAATTGCCTGGAGGGAATCGAGATTCATCCAAACCCAGCTTTTAATACTTTGAATTTTTCAACCCTTAATAATTCGATTTCCAATATTGAAGTTTATAATGTTTTTGGTTTGAAAGTGAAAACAATTAATGATTTGACAGATGGCACAATTGATCTGTACGGGTTGCCTCAGGCTACTTATTTAATTAAATTTAATTGCGGACACCAATCAAAAGTGTTTAAAGTAATAAAGGTGGATAAATAAAAAGCTGCCTGCAACTATTCTTTAACTGTTGGTACCGTCATCCGGTCGTCGACGGCACTATTGGTTTGAAATGAAAGCCAATGGGATCGATTTAATCTCCTTTCGCTCAGGGGCTCAGCTTTCCGTACAAAATAGCTTGGTCTTTCCTAAGTTCGCACGTTCAAACCATTAATGTTTAATACATGCAGTCACCTTTATCACATCGAGGCGGTATTCCGTTTTTTTATAAAAAAACCGAAAAGGAATTTCAAAAAGACCCTTACGAAAAATATGAAGAAATGGTCGTCAGGCAGTCCGCACTACACTTGGCGGATGAAGTGTGGGAAGGCTATCCGTGGCAAGCGGTTTTGGATTTTGCGGGACCACATTTTCCGGTTATTGATCAGCATCAGATACTTGAGATCGGTTGTGGGGTAGGGCGCTGGATTGGCGATTTGGCGAAGCGAAATCCGGCGGCTGATTGCTGGGGAATTGATTATAGCTACCAAATGCTGAAACGGGCACGGGAATTTTGGCAATTGGGAAAAGGTGTTTTATTTGACCTGACCAACAAGGGCTTTTCCAAACGGATCCATGTTTCGGGGCATGAGTTAAATAACCTGCAATTTGGTCTGGCCAAAGCAGAAAGCCTCCCTTTCGGCAACGATCGTTTCGATTTCGTTTTCAATAGTTTTTTATTGGACCGCTTGGATGATCCGGACAGAGGGCTGGAGGAAATGTTTCGTGTGTTGAAACCGGAGGGAAGGCTCTTGTTTGTTTCACCACTTAATTTTAGCAAGTCCGCTCATTGGAATGCATTTTATCCTCCAATTAAATTATTTCACCTCCTGACGCAGATCGGTTTTCAGGTGATTGACTGGCGGGAAGACCTTATTGTCCGCGAACCGCTGGACGGCCACGGCAATGCTGTGATGTGGAATTGTTTGGGAGTGGTAGCGGATAAAACAATTTAAATCAGGTGTGCAACGACGGCCGGTTTTCTAATGAATTATAAAAACGAAACCATTCAATCAATTCCGATTTTTTTACATAACTTCGTTACGCCTATTTGTTTGTTTTATTTGGATTAAGCAGGTGATCAAAAAAATGACACTTTTACTTTTTCCGAAAATGAGTTTTGAGGCTAGGAAATCAAAAATTTGCCAAAAATTAAAGTGTTATTTTTAGCGCTTTTTATTTTTGTCCAAGCACTTAAAAACGCTGATTTTATCGAATACAAATAGGGTTCACTTTCTATTTCAGGGAAGCTTTTTTTTGCCTTTGAACCAATCCAAATCGTTGATTTTATTTTTTCTTACATTCAACTCATCTTAAACAATTTAACTATGTCTGCTGAAACATTAATCATAATAGTTGGGGCGATCTTTATTTTACTTGCATTGGCCGACAGTATCCTGTCGGGTGACTCTTCTCGTCATCTGGTAAATGCTAAATTGAGAATTCCGTTGGGAGTCATCGGTCTATTGTTAATTATTTACGGGGGGTATTCGTTTGGTGCGGTAACTGTACCTGGCCAAATTGAACCGATCGAGACCGGTAATAAAATACAAGTAAGCACGCCCGTCGGAAATATACAGGTGATTTCACCCGTTGAGGGGGATGTTGTGAGTTGCCGGATTTTAACAAAGGGCGTTTATCCAGTCTCAAACAATAAAGATATTTGGGTATTGTTAAAACCAACTGACAATAAATATTACCCCCAATCGGACAACACCAATACTTCATACAAAAGGAATGGTGAATGGCAGGTCATCACAAGGTTTGGGGGAGACAAAGGGGAGGATTTTGAGATAATTGTTTATGAGACAAATACAGCTGCCTCGCAATTTTTTAGTTCTACCATTGCCAGTTGGAATGAGGCTGCTTCCTATCCCGGACTTGAAATAGGTGACCTGCCGAACGGGGCCAGAGAGGTTGACAGGATCACTGTTTCGTTGAAAGATAACTGCCGGGGCGTTCATTAAAGGTCAGGAACGGGAACCTGTAAATCGAGCCACTCTGCAAGTAGGGTGTGACCTTGCCATAACCCATTTATCGGATGAAGATGGCCCCGAATTTATTTCATGGGGTACATTCATGCGGTAAATGGGTTTTGTATGCATGCTGCCGGGGGGCGTTATATGTCGAGATGTGCATCCCGTTTGCCAATAGAAAAACTAAGAGAAATTATGACGTTTTTAATTTTATATGGTTCTTTGAGCAGATTATTATACCTGCTTACTCTTGTTGCGATACATTTTTGAAATTTAAGTTTGCTGATCATTCAGTGATCAGTGAATAATTGCCTGTAGATAATTGATAGCCAAAGGGTTGAAGGATTTTTGCCCAAGTACTGAAGTTCTGATTAAGAAGTATTTTTGACACGATGTCGGCAATCAGCTTTCAAATGATGGTAACAAATGCACGCTCGGCAACACAGCAATCGCACCCAGAGTTAACTAAACTTTTCAAAACATGGCGATTCCAATTATCTCCTCTAAACCTTTGTCCAAAAAACTGAGAAAACTCAAAAACCGCTTTATGCCCGCCGGGCCTTCGGCCGCTTCCGTTCCGCTTGTAGAATATCTCAAATACAATTATTACACGAAATTCACCCCTTCTTTTCCAAAGATCATTCAGGTACAAACCCAATATGGCTGTAATGCCCGCTGTGTGTTCTGCCCAATGGGACGCGAACAGGGTGCCGTCAAGGGCCGGATGAGCGAAGATACCTTCGCCCGCATCGTGGAAGAAGCGGTAAAAAACGATTGCCGGGTACTCAGCCCCTATCTGCAAAACGACCCTTTGGTAGACAAACAGCTACACAAGAAAATTCAGATCATTCGGGAAGTGAGGGGTAAACGGAAGTACCCAAAAACAAAGATCATTACGAATGGCGGACTTCTGAACGAAGTGAAAGCTTATCAGCTTATTGAAGCGGGACTTGAAAAGATCGTTTTCAGTGTTCATGGCGTCGACGCCGATATTTATAATGGCATTATGAACGGGCCCAAATTTGATAAAGTCGTGGAAAACATTGAACGGTTTGTGAAGGTGAAAAAAGAATTGGGCGCCAAACACCCAGATATAGAAATATGGGCAGTCCTGACCAAGGATGTGGAGGCCCAGCTGCAAGAAACCAAAGCGTTCTGGAAGGAGCGTGGTATCTATTTTAAAGCCCGACAGCTCGACAACCGCGCTCAACCCGATATTGTCGACAATGTCGATCTTGCAGTGGAAGACCTCGAATGGAAATATGCATTCTATTGTACCATCCCGTTCTGGAGAGCATGGATACTTCAAAATGGCGACATGGTTCTTTGCTGTGTGGACTGGGAGCGTTCACAAGTTTTCGGAAACATCCACGACAACACGATCAAGGAAATCTGGAACAATAAAGCTTACCGGACTTATCGCCAACGGATGAAAGACCGAGACCTCGTAGGTACCTTGTGCGAGAACTGCCAGGGAACTTGACCCTTGATCATATTGGCAACCTGCAATTCCGGAACCTTACGCTGCTCGGTACTTCCGCTTCATATACCTTGAGTACGTCACGCCCAACAACGTCGGCAAAATCCACGGAACCATCATCCACTGGTGGTGCATGTTTAAAACTTCAATCAAAATACGGCTGCCGCCGAAAGCAAAAAAAGCGGTGTAAGCAGCAATGCCCGAAATGATCGTTCCTTGTATGTGCATCTTTAGTTTGGTTTCTTTGCTCATGGCGGTGGTCCTGGACATTAGCACATCCCTGCCGGCCGGCATTACCAATAACCCGAAGAACACCATCATGGTGCCCATGCCCTGAAAGTGGAATTTAATGGCACCTAACAAGATCATCCCGACACCGGCCGAGAAAAGTACCGATAAAAATATTTTCCGAATAGTGAAATAACGGTTTGACCATTGCTGGTTTTGGCGGAGTATTTCATAAGAATACCAAAGCGGGTATGCCGTAATGATGGTCAGGTATCCCAAATACATTGCTGCGATAAATTTGCCCAGGAAAATGTTACAAATGCAAAGGAGTGCCGAGGAAATGAGAACGACCCACATCGTGTTGTAATAATACCTTCCGACTTTGCGGTGGTTGGGACTTCCCTTTTTTAATCCGACCGGAATCCAAAACAGGACAAGGCTTAAAAAACCGAAAGGAATATGTATCCAAAGTAAAGATTTGTGAATTAGCTCAATCATGATCAGGTGTTTTTTATGAAATGATGAGCCAAACATATTGGGATTCTGCGCCGGTATCAAGGCCAATGTGATGGGTGGCAGTCTATGGGATCAAATGCAAGCCTGAAGTGACTAAATACAAGGCAGTGGGACGAATGACAAAGAGGGTCAGGTTTGATTTTTCCTGAAAACGGAAACATAACTCCTCGATACAGGGATAGGTTTTTCCGTACCGTAAAGGGTGAGCAAAAGTCCCTGCGCATTCCCCGAAATAGATAAGATGGCATCCCGGTTCACGAGGAAGGAGCGGTGGCATTTTACCAACTGACTTCCTTCGGCTTCGGCCAGAATACTTTTCAATGTGGCCCTTTCGGTACGTTCTCTAAGCTGATGCTCCGAATTGAGGTAACCTATTTTTACGTAGTTCTGCAATGCTTCCACGTACCTGACCTGGCTCATCGGAATGGAAAAAATGGTCGGTCCTTCTGTTTGTAAATGGGTAGGTGGGGTACCATTTTGCACGTTGATTTCACCGGCAATATGCTGGTATTTTTTTTCTTGTTGAATCAATGCCAACCCACCGATCACCACTACTGGAAATACGCCAAGGGCAAACGTGCTGATCATCATTTGTGGCAGGTACTCCCAGAGAATGTATCCAAAAAAAGTAAGCCGGGCAAAGATAAAATTGGCGACACTGATGGTGAGGATGGTACCGATCATGTGGACGATCCACCTGCCAAAGGTAAAATTGCCACGCCAACGGCTGAACCCCAAGACCCGGCTGATGACAAATTCCCAGATCACACAAGATAGGAAGGTCATGCTCCCAAATCCCAGGCAGGTCAATAAAAGGTTTGACTCGATAAGATGCAGGTCAAATGGACGGAAAACGTAAAGAAATAAGGTTATAAATAGGCTGACATACACAATGGTGCGAAAAACACCTGCCGTGTTTTCCTCCACCGGAAATGGCTTGTTCAGCAGTTGACCTATTTTATTCAATAATCGCATTTGGCAAAGATAGCCCGTTGGTGTTTAAAGTAGTGCGAATCTCCCGATTTGGAAAAACGGCAGCTTTGATTTTGCGAATCTGGGAATTCATGGAACTCCAGGTTCCCTTTCGAACGGTAAAATATAAGAGACATTCTTTTCGTTTTTACTTGCTGACAGCCGATTTTATATTACGTTTTTCGAACATGTAAATTAAAATCCCTGTTATAGTTTTCTCCACACCTGACACCCTGATTTTTTAACAAATACCATTTTCTGTAATTCCTGACGTGCATCCAGTTTTTGGAAATGGTATTATGCCGATATACATTCAGCATAAAAGTACGTCACCAATTTTTTAAATCGGTATAAAAATCAACGGTCATGAAATTCAAACACTTTGCGAACCTTGCCCTGCTCTTTATTTGTATCAATTTTACCTCAGCTTTGCAGGCGCAATCCCAACCTGCCAATCAGCCTTTCGGCTGGCTAAAAACCTCCGATTCCTGGTACACCCCGAGTTCTTACACTTTTAAATACGAGTCAGGCGACTTTACGGCGAAGGGCAATACTGTCAGCCACGGCCCTGTCTGCTCCAATGGCTGCCGTGAAACGACTGGCCCGGGTGCCTGTACGGCTACGATGATAAAGTCAAAGTTCAGTGAAGCAGAACTGCCCGATGGGGTAAGAATACCTGCCGGCTACAGCGGCGTCGAATACGTGACATTTGATGTGCATGCCAATGGCCGGATCTTCGGGTACAAGGTAGTCAAGCAGTCGGTCATTTGTCCGCCCTGCATCCAGACTGCCGTCAATCTGGTAGCTGGCCTGGATGAATGGTACCCGGCCAAACAAGATGGAATAGCCGTAAAAAGCACCGTGGTAGTGCCGGTATATTTTAAGTGATTGGTGCAAAAAATGATCGGTATTCAGTGAGGTATTAAAAGGTTGGCAGAAGTATTTTTTGACAAGCTCAAAATACTTTTTCCACCGTTTACCTCTTTTGTCTACGCTGCCATTGGTAAAAATCAAAAGAGGGGCAATCACTGAATGAGTTAATGATTGCCCCTCTTGCTTATTGACCACTTGCTGAAATCGTTCAACATACTACGGCTACTTATTTTTTTAAAATACTTTCGCTCCATCTTTTAATTCCATCCGAAAGTTCCACAAAATAGGTTCCGGAGGAGAATTTAGTCAGGTCAAGTTCAAATTGATTCATCGGGGTTGAAAACTCTTCAAAATGAACCAGTTGGCCATAAGCATTAAACAAAGACAAGGTGCCAGCTTCGAGATTTGTATCCTTTAATGAAATAGTGACATTGGTAGTTGTTGGATTTGGGAATATGCTGACCGACATGCCTGTAATTCTCTCATCGGTATCCGTAAAGAAATCCAGAATAGAACGTTTCCAGATTCCTCCATCGTCTCCAGCGTAAAGGTCATTATTCCTCAAAATGAATTCTTCTGTAATAAAAGATGCCGGAATGTTGTCGGTGATGTCTTCCCAATCGATGTTGTCGACGGTAGAGAAATATATCTTGTCTCCAATTGAAACGATTATGAACTCTTCCGTTACCGTGATGGACCGACGAACCAAGTCGTCATCAAACTCTTCATCGATGCGCACCCAGGTATCGCCAACATCGTCAGAGGAATAGATGCCTGTTTCACCTACGAGGAAGACGTGGGAAGAATTGGAGGCCATATTTTCGATGTCCATATCTACAGGTAAACCATTATTGACCATGGTCCAGTCCAATAAAGATTTATTGGCCCGGTAAAGGTTGGCGGAGTTGAAACCACCCAGAACGAAAGCACCATAAAACTCAATGACTTGCGTACGGAATTCAAGAATAGGGTTGGCCGGTTCCCAGGTTTCTCCATCATCCGACGATCGGAACATACCGTCCAAACCTCCAGTGTAGAGGTCCTGCCCATCTGATTTAAGCACATCAATCCGGTTGCTCAACAAATTGTCTGTTAAGTTGGTCCAGGTATCATCATTTTTGTTCCACCTGATCAATTCAAAATTTCCGGCCCCAAAGAGTTGGTCATTATGTTCAACTAAGGTAAAAATGCGGGGGTCAATCGGATATCCGTTCGTCAATTCCGTCCAGGTACCACCGTCGTCTGCCGATCTAAAAAGAGCGATACTGGCAGTTGTGAAAAGTTCGTCCTGAAAAAACAGCATATCGGAAAAAGAAGTAAGGTCAATTGGAAGCCCGGTGTTGGAAGGAGTCCAGTTGTTGCCGTTATCAGTCGAAGTGAGCATTCCACGAAAGGTGCTTCCGACCAATGTTCCGTTATCGGCCTGTGTTATGGAACGTGAAAAATTGGCATTTGAAAGACTTGTATGGGCATCAACAAAAGTGGCCCCGTTATCATCTGACCGATAAAAAGTACCTGGGCCGCAGGCAAATATGCTTGAGCCGAAAGCTTCGATCTGGCTGATCACATTTATACTTCCCGGCAGTCCGGTGCAAGCAGTCCAATTGGTGTAATCGTCCGTGTAATAAATGTTGGCAAAAGAGCTAAAATATACAAATAAGCGGCTGTCGGTTGAAAGAACCTCGAATCCACCTCCCAAGGTTGGATCGGAAATGTCTTCAAAATCGACTCCATCGTTAGTAGATCGAAAAACGCCAAGGAATGAAATAGCAAAAATCCCCTGGCCCGAAATATCCAAGGCACTGACAATACCCGGTAACCCATTTCCTTCCAGCGGGAGCCAGGTGTCACCTTGGTCGGTGGATTTTACTATGCCAAATGAACCGCAGGCGAACACATCCGCCCCAAATACCTCGAACTCCCTGAGAAACTCAGGCTCGGTGAATCCCATGTCCATCGGTGACCAGGTGTCCCCGAGATCTTCACTTTTATATGGAGTTTGTCCATTTGAGGTCGACCCAATAAAGACGTTGTTTCCTTGCACTTCGAGTAAGCTCCAATTAACGCCTGCTGGGAGGTTGTCACCAATGGAGAACCAGGAAGCTCCATTGTCATCTGACCTATAAACGCCAGAGGAAAACGCCGTAGCGATCAGCGTGCCATTGGTGTTTCTTATTTCACTAAAGGCAGGAGGTTCTTCGATAAAATTGAGTGGAGTCCATTGAGCAAAAATGGTTTGTGGTCCAATTAAGATGACGAGGCAAAAGAGGTAAAAAGTGTAATGCTTTTTCATAGAGAGTGAATTTTAGGTTAAATTGTTACCTACCCCGCATAAAATCCATTCAGGATCAAACTGACCAAAGAGCGCAATATGTCCTGTAACAATATTTAAAATAGTGGGGGTAACATTTTTTGATATCAGGTCAATATTTGACGGATGCTCGAATCAAAAGTGCATCGAACCCGCCAGTTTTCCCTTGCTAAATTACTTATTTTCTGATTGGTTTTTGAAGGTCCGATTAAATTAATATTAGAGGTGTTCAGCAATAAAGAACCCTAATGTGTTTCCTCCCTCAGCCACCTCCAAAGAAGGAAATATGAGTAAAACGAATTACGATTTTTAATTTTTGAACACCTCTATTACTTTGAAATTTTGCCTGGCGCAAAAATCTCAAAATCAAAATACCCTACCAACTACTCAAGTAACTCCCCACCTGCTCATCTCCCTTTGTATCCCATTGATACCCCCGCTAATATTGCACTATCAATTAACCGAAAGGAGAAAAGTTATAAGTTATAAGTGAATGTCGTACTCAAAACTCAATATCCCAATAACTCAATATCCCAATAACTAATAACTCAAAACTCCTCACTAAAAAACAACCAAATGATGAAACGATTTGCAGTCCTTCTCTACGGGGTAGTTGTGTATGCTGCCTTTTTTGCCACTTTTTTGTACATGATAGGATTTACCGGAAACTTGTTGGTGCCTAAGAGTATCGACGGTGCTTTGCAGGTTCCTCTGTGGCAAGCGATCATAACCAACGTATTGCTCGTGGTACTTTTTGGAGTTCAGCATAGCATCATGGCTCGCCCATGGTTTAAAAAGGCCTGGACTAAAATTATTCCCGCCGCTATTGAAAGAAGCACCTTTGTCTTGTTCACGGTATTTGTACTGGTAGCCTTGTTTTACTTCTGGCAGCCACTTGGCGGCGTAGTCTGGGCAGTGGAAGACAGTTTCCTGTCCGGTGCTTTGATGGCTTTGTTTGCGCTTGGCTGGGTTATCGTTCTGGTCAGTACATTTTTGATCAACCATTTCGACCTGTTCGGTCTGCGCCAGGTATGGCTGTATTTCAGGGGAAAAGCCTACGAACCACTCCGCTTCCGTATTCCGGTCATGTACAATTGGATTCGCCATCCGCTTTATTTTGGGTTCATCCTGGCCTTCTGGGCGGCCCCCGTTATGTCCGTCAGCCGTATGTGTCTGGCCATTTTGTTTACCACTTACATTTTGAAGGCCATACGTTGGGAAGAGAAAGACCTGTTGGAACATTTTGGTGAAAAATACCGCACTTACCAAGAGCGGGTTCCGATGCTCTTGCCTTCTTTTTCCAAGAAGAAACGAGTGGTTTCCGCTTACGAAACGATCATGAAAAGGGATTGATATGATAGGTGATTGCTGGTTGTCAAAAGTTTTCAATCAGCGATCACCAAGCTACGGTTAATAATTTTTCAGAAGCTGGTGCAGGCCGGTGTCCCGTGCCTTCAATTATCAAAAGAATTCTGTCAACAAAACCATATTGCCAAATGAAAAAGATCCTTGAAAAATACGGTAAAAAAGCCCTCGTACTTTACATTTGTTGGTGTACGGTCAAAGGGCTGGCATTACTGGCACTGGGCGGATACTTGTTAAATTGACGGGGCCGTCCATAGCTGGCAACCAAAAATCAAATGTTCCACCATTTACCTAAATATCAATTGTACAACTTAGCTGCTAGGGTCAAATTAGCAGCTAAGTTGTTGGTTGTATGGTGCCTCTCCTTTCCGCCTCCCATGCTTGCTCAAGACATTTTTCAAAACCCGGTTGTGGTCAATCATCTGGACGGACTGCCCTCCGACAGGGTCTTGTCGATTGCAGAAGATCAGGAAGGGTTCATGTGGATTGGAACAGATGGAGGACTGGTTCGTTATGATGGCACCTTGCTGGAAGTTTATGTAGAAAGTGAGGAAGACAGCACCGCTTTGCAAAGTGGTTATATCGCTTCCATCCTGCCAGATGAATCAACGGGACGCGTTTGGGTGGCCAATTTAACTGGTTTGTCTTCTTTTAACCCCTCCGACAAAACATTCAAAAACTACCGCTACCACCCAGATGACCCGCACAGCATTCCTGATTTTCAGGCGCATAAATTGTTCAAAGACAAGGAAGGCGATATATGGATCGGATTTAAAAAAGGAGGGCTGTTGCGCTACCGCCCGGCTACCGACGATTTCGAACATTTTATTTGTGAAAACAAAAAAGTGCAGAGTGATGAGCTCAAATGTTCCATTGACATAACCGACATCGTAGCAGATATATTTGATGAGCAGATCCTTTGGTTAGGCACCAACAATGGGCTTATCAAGTTTAATAAAAACACGGGTCAGTACGAGTTATTCGTGTATTCCCTGGAAAACCAAAAGCGTCAATCCCAGGTGAACGAAATCCGTTGTGTTTTCCCGCAGCCCAACGGCAAGATTTATTTTGGCACCTGGTGGCAGGGTGTTTTTATTTTTGATACAGCCAACAATACTTTCCAACCACTTGACCCATGTTACCAAAACACCGGGCGGGAGTTCATGCGGGGCGTTTCGCTTGGGTTTCACCAAAAATCGCCGCATGAGTTCTGGATCAATTCCACCATGGGGACTCAACTCTACGATACCCGTAACGGTTGCATTACGCAAACTTTCACCAACAATAAAAACCGGGCTTTTGCCGTCGATTATGTTGACAGAAAAGGACGTACCTGGTGTGCATCGCGCAAATTGGGTGTCCATATTTACAACCCGTTGGTTCAACAGAGCACCGTAGAAATTTACGAACCTTACGAGAACAGGTTCCCCGCATATACCACGAGGGTTTTGGAGGATAAAGAACGAAACAAATTATTGGTGGCATCCGACCTGTCGAGCGGGCTTCACATTTTTGATCGGGAGACCCGGGAATGGGAGTTGATCCCGCCGCCAGCTGATTATGAAATGGAAAGGGTGGGTGGATTCAGGGCGAAAGACATGATCTTCATTCAAAAAGACGAAGTGTTGATCGTCGAGTACAACAACTTGTATTGGTACAAGCCAGGCTTTGACCGATTGCGTCTTTATCCCGTCCAACCGGAAGCTGCGCACCAGCGTTTGCAGAACATCCTAAAGGATAGGGACGGCCGGTATTGGATGTTTGCCAGTGGCCATGTTTTGCGCCTGGATTTAGCAAATCAAAGTATTTATGCTTTTGATAAAGAGATCAAAGATGTGTGGAAAGGACGAATCGGGGGCGACCACATGGGCGAAGATGCGAACGGCAATATCTGGATGAGGGATTTAAACGGCTTATTGGTTTATGACAAATCCAACAATAAATTTATTTACCACCAACACGATCCAAAAGGGAAACCTGCCTTCAGGGGCATGGGAGTCTTTGAAACAATGGAAAACGGAGATGTTTGGATTGCCACCAACCGCAACTCGCTCGCTTATACCCATGCGGACAGTATTGAGGCGGGCATACTGAAATATTTTGGGCCGGCAGATGGTATGAAAGGGGAAATTATTTTTTCCGTCAAATTATTCAGGGATAAGTTATTGGTGTTTTCTGAAGAGGGCATGCAAGTATTTAATCCAACCACCAAGGAGGTTGAAAAATCATACGACGCCCGTTATAAGCTGGACTGGACGCTGGATAACTTTACGATACTCTCCGATGGGACGGTCGTCGCTCCCGAAATGAAAAGTATCGCCATGTTTCATCCTGACGAATTGGTGGTGAATACGGAAAAACCGGTTCCTTACATTTCTTCTTTTCACGTTTTTGATAAAAAATGGCAGCTGAAAAACATACCCAGCGAGCCGGATACGGTTCTGCTGAGCTACAAACAAAACTTTTTCTCATTTGAGTTTTCCTCCATCGCCTATAACCTCCCCGATAAAATTGATTTTCAGTATAAATTAGAGGGTTTTGATGAAAACTGGCAGGACGGCACCAAACGCAAATTTGCGGCCTATACCAATGTGCCGGGAGGCGATTACCGCTTTCTGGTAAAGGCCATCAATAACGAAGGAATAGCCTCGGGTGAGCCTTTTGCCATGTATTTGCGTATCTCAACTGTTTGGTGGAAGACCAACTGGTTCTGGGCACTCGCGTTTTTATTCCTGACCGGTTGTGCCTATTTGATCTACAAATGGAGAATCAGCCGGGTGCGCAAAGAAGAAAGGGTGAAAGCTGAGTATGAACGCAAATTGGCCCAGGTGGAAATGAGCGCACTGCGCGCCCAGATGAACCCGCATTTCATCTTTAATTCTCTCAACTCTATCGAGTTTTACATCATCACCAACGAACAGGAAAAAGCAGTGGATTATCTAAATCGTTTTTCCCGCCTGATCCGACTTATTTTACAAAACTCAAAAAGTACGATTGTGCCTTTAAAAGATGACCTGGAGGCACTGAGGCTTTACATCGAGATGGAAAGCATGCGCTTCAACAACCTGTTTGATTATGAAGTAAAAATGGAAAGTACCATCGATATGGAGGAAGTCATGATCCCGCCCATGCTCATGCAGCCATTCGTGGAAAATTCGATCTGGCATGGACTCATGCAAAAAAAAGATGGCAAAGGTAAAATCGACCTGTCGCTCCGCCGCAGCAACGGCCATCTCATCTGCCTGATCGAAGACAACGGCATCGGCCGTGATGCGGCCCAGCAGCTCCGTTCTAAATCTGCTCCGAAGCGGAAATCATACGGCATGAAAATTACCAGCGACCGCCTGGCCATGCTCAATAAACTGGCCGGCGCCAATGCCTCAGTCAATATTTTTGACCTGAAAAACAAAGAAGGGAGTGCAGAAGGTACGCGCGTGGAATTGGTGATTCCGATTTAATAATTGTTCGTTGTTGATTGTTATTTGTTTTTTGAAACACTGATTGCAACCAACAGCCGACAGCCAACAACCAATCAAATGATCAAAGCAATTATCCTCGACGACGAACAGCATTCCGTGGCTACCCTGGCCTGGAAAATTGATCGGTTTTGTCCCGATGTGGAAGTTGTGGCACAATTTACCGACTCACCCGAGGCACTGGAATATCTGAAAAAAAATCCACCTGACCTGCTGTTTTTGGACATAGAGATGCCGCGCTTAAATGGTTTTGAAGTATTGGAAGAATTGGGAGATAACATGTCGTTTGACGTTATTTTTACGACGGCCTACGACGAATTTGGCATCCGTGCGGTCAAAGCTAACGCACTGGACTATCTATTAAAACCAGTTCAAAACCAGGAGTTGAAAGCAGCCATTGAAAAGTATAAAAAAAAGGGCGGTAAAAACATGGAAGTCCTCTTTTCCAACCAGCAGCAAACCAAAATAAATAAAATCGCTTTGGCCACCAAAGAGCGCATTGAATTTGTCAACCCCGACGATATTATTCTGTGTTCTTCCGACAGTAATTACACCAATATTTTTTTGACGAATAATCGTAAAAAAATAATTTCCCGAACGCTCAAAGATGTCGAAGAATGGTTGGCACCGCATGGCTTTTTCCGGGCACATCATTCGCACCTGGTGAACCTACAGCACATCCGGGAATTTGTGCGGGCCGATGGTGGTTATTTGATTTTATCCAACGGAAAAACCTTGCCTGTAGCCAGAAACCGAAAGGATGATTTGTTGAAAAAAATCTGACCAATTTTTGGTTCGCGCAGAGGGCGCAAAGCTCGCAGTGTTTTTTTAAAACATTTCTCTGCGAGCTTTGCGCCCTCTGCGCGTAGCATACATGCGCTGTCTAATTTTTCACATGCACCCCGTTCACTTTCGATTCCTCCACCTCCAGGTGTGAAAGCGCACTCTCTAAAATCTGCCGGGCCGCTAATTTGTCCATGTACGATAATTTCTGAAAATCAATTTGCAGGCGAAAGCCTTGCAATTCTTTTTTCAGCCGTTCCTTTTCTTTTTTGATGACATCGTACAACCCGACTATGTCGTAGGTCTGCACGGGGTAGGCCATGCCCTTGACTTTTAATTCTTCTTTTTTCTCACAATAAATATGCTCTTTAATCAGGCCATAAGTTTCTTTGGAAATTAATATCTGGTTGACCGTTGCCGCATTTTCCAGACGGCTGGCCAAATTTACCTGGCTGCCAACGATGGTATAATCGAGCCGCTCTTCCGAACCAAAATTACCAACGGTACAATAGCCGGTATTGATTCCCATCCGCACTTCCAGTGGCATCCCGATACCGAGTATTTCCCATTCATGTTTCAATTCAATCAATTTCTCCCGCATGGCAATGGCCATCCGGGCGCAGGCGAGGGCATCTTCCTTTTCGCCCAGCGATTCCGGATCACCAAAAAAGATCATGATGGCGTCGCCGATGTATTTGTCTATGGTGCCGCCATGCTCGATGGCGATCTTGGACATTTCATTTAAATATTTATTCAGCAATTTGGTCAGTACTTCGGATTCCACCCGGTCGGTGAGTTCGGCGAAATTGTGAATGTCGGAGAAAAATACGGTCAGTTTTTTACGGTACGATTCGATTTTTACGTCCCGTTTGCCATGGAAAATAGAATCGTAGACCTGGCGGGAGAGGTATTTCGCCAGTTTATTGGAGAGTGCTTCGAGCTGTCCGTTTTTCTCGCCGAGTTCCTTGTGTGCTTTTTTTAGTTTAAGTGCTTTGGCCCGCAATTTATCCTTGCTTTTTTGCAGTGCTTCTTCCGCTTTTTTCCTTTCGGAAATATCCCGGATGATGCCGCAGAAATAGGCTTGTTCGTCCACTTTCCAGGTCGAAAGTGACAATTCAATGGGGAATTCATGGCCGTCTTTGTGCAGCCCAAACAATTCCACTGTATTGCCGATCACGTGCTTGTTCCCTCCGCTGGCCACCCGTCGCATGCCTGCTTCATGATGTGCCCGGAACCGTTCGGGGACGATGACGGAAAGGGATTTGCCGATGACCTCTTCTGGTGTATGGCCAAACATTTCTGCCGCTGCCCTATTCCAGGAAATTACATTTCCGCGGCCATCCGCCGAGATGATGGCATCGTTGGCCGTTTCGGTTATGGAACGAAACCGGGTCTCGGATTCGAGCATGGCCGCTTCCGTTTTTTTCCGGTCGGTAATGTCCCGGATGATGCCGGCGAAATAGCGTTCGCCCTCTGTCACCCAGGTCGATAGTGACAGCTCAATGGGGAATTCCTCCATGTTGCGCCGAAGTCCAAACAATTCCACCGTTTTGCCGATGGCGTGAAACGGCCCACCGCTACTGGCTCTTTTTACGCCTAAATTATGGCCTTCGTGATATCTTTTTGGAATGATGAAATCCAACGGCCGGCCAACAGCTTCTTTTTCGGTAAATTGGAAAATGCGCTCTGCGGCCGGGTTCCAGGTCTGGATGATTCCTTTGGAATTGATGGAGACGATGGCATCGTTGGAAGAAAGTGAAATGGCGTGCAGGCTCTGAATGAGGTGCGAGGAGTTATTTTTCATTTGGTGCAGATTTTAAAGTTGGGACTGAGGTTTTTTGTTACCACAAAATTAAGGTGAGGCCGGATGAAAAGGAATGGTACTTTAGTGGGAGGTAGGGTTTGATGAGTAGTTGGAAAAACATATTTATCCGCTTGCTCCTCCACTTTTTAGAACGTCCCCTGAAGAAAGTCCCAAGAGTTAGGATTAAAATACCTACAAAGTCTCTGGTGCCTCCTTCCTAATTTCCAAACTTCTCCCTACTTTGGCTTTCCACAACAAAATTGTTTACTTTTTACGTTTCCCTTTTTACTTGTACGTATGGAAAATTTACTGAACGACGCTGGATTCCAGAAAAAACTCGCTGACCTTTCCCAACAAACAGGGGACAACCTGACGGAGATACAACAGGAAGCGGCCGGCTACTTAAAAGAACTGTACACACAGCACAAGCCGATTGCCAATGTACTTACCGTACAGCTCAGCCAGTTTGTGTTGGGGCGGGCCTATGATAAGACGATTGACGTAAACCCGAAAGAGGTGAAGGCGGTGGCCAAACTGGTGCGCAGGCACCCGGTCGCATTTGTGATGACCCACAAGACCTACATCGACATGCTGGTGCTGGCGTTGGTACTGGCCCGGCATGGGTTGCCCATTCCGTACATTTTTGCAGGTATCAATATGGATTTTATGGGTATCGGGCAATTGGGCCGCTCCAGTGGCGTCATCTTTATCCGGCGCGATATCAAGGACAACCGGGTTTACAAATTGGCACTGCGCCATTTCATCGCCTATATCGTTAATGAAAAAGGGAGCTTTATGTGGGCCATTGAGGGAACGCGTTCCCGCACGGGTAAGCTGGTGTGGCCAAAAATGGGAATTTTAAAGTACATCATGGAAGGGGAGCAGGACTCACCGCAGGAGGTTCAATATGTTCCGGTATCCATTGTTTACGACCTCATTCCCGATGTCAAAGAAATGGCCAAGGAGATGCGCGGCAAAGTAAAGAAAGCCGAGAGCCTCGTCTGGTTCCTCGATTATGTCAAGAAAATGGGTGAAAAAATGGGCCGCATTTCCCTGCGATTTGGGGCGCCCATGGACCGGGACGTGACCCACGCAGTGACGGCCTACAGCGAGGAAGAAGAGGACGCTGGTAAAGTCTCCCTGTTCGCACTTGAACTGGTGCACCAGATCAATAAAATTACCCCGGTGACCACCACTTCACTGGTGGCGGCAGCCCTTTTGTCCAAGTATGCGCTGACCAAACGGGCACTCGAAAGTGACATTGCCGACCTGATGCCGTTGATCGAAAGCCACAACAAAGATGCCTTGGTTGACCGTGGCAGGCCCATCAGCGAGTCGGTACAATATGCCTTGAATTTGCTTTCCCGTTCGGGCCTTGTACAGCAGCACGGCGACAGCCTCCACGCAAAATACACCATTCGGCCAGAGGATTTTCTCACGGTCAACTATTACGCAAATATGTGTGTTCACCACCTCTATCGGCGGGCATTTATTGAGTTGTCGCTGGCAAGGGTGGCCGAGCTGGCACCCGAGGACCGTCTGCTGGCTTTTTGGCGGGGCATCATGCAGTTGCGGGACTTGTTCAAATTTGAATTTTTCTATTCCAAAAAAACCATTTTTGTCGATGAAATAGAGGCGGATCTTTACCACATCGACCCCGAATGGCAAGAGACCCTGACTCATCCAGAAACGGACATTTTTGATATCTTAAAATTGAGGAGGATTCTTGTTTCGCCAGTCGTGCTTTATACCTACATAGAGGCATACAGCGTGGTTGCACATGCCTTGCGTAGTTGGGATGTCAATCATCTGTTTGATGAAAAAGAATTTTTGGGACATTGTATTTTCCTGGGCGGTGAGCTGCAGTGGCAAGGCCGCATACAGCGCATCGAATCGGTCAGCAAACCGTTTTTGATGAATGGAATCCGCTACGCAAAAAACCGGGGACTTATTCCTTCTTTGGAGGTTCCTAAAAAGAAGGAGATCGATGCGTTTATAGAGGAGCTGGACCACATTGATGGCAGTATCAAAATTTTACAGAAAATCATTATTTCCAAGCCTTACGATGCCCTGCCCGAAGTGCCGTTTGAAAGGGAGGTTGTTCCGGGCTCCAAAACGGATGAAGTCACCAAGGATATTATGGCAAGCGAAGAAGGTTCCCACATCGGTGCGTTCTTCGATTTGGACCGGACCCTGATCAAAGGATTTTCGGCGGTTGAATTTTTTCAAACCCGCCTGTTCAGCGGACGCATGTCGGCACAGGAAATTGTGGCACAATTTGCTGGCGCCCTGGTCTACGCTGTTGGGAATGGCAATTTTGCCGGTTTGGCAGCCATTGGGGCTCAAGGTGTAAAAGGCATCGATGAAAAAGTTTTCATCGAGGTAGGGGAGGAGGTATACCTGAAACATTTGGCGGATGAAATCTATCCGGAGGCACGTGCCATGGTGGCAGCTCATCTGGAAAAAGGCCATACTGTCGCCATTGTTTCGGCGGCTACGCCATACCAGGTGGACCCCATCGCCCGCGACCTGATGATCGATCATGTCATGTGTACCCGGATGGAAGTACACAAAGGGAAATTCACCGGCCGTATCATCGAGCCGGCCTGTTGGGGCGATGGAAAAGCATTTGCGGCCCATGAGCTTGCCGAGAAATACAACCTTGATCTGACCAAAAGTTATTTTTACACTGATAGTGCTGAGGACCTGCCCTTGTTAGAAATCGTTGGAAAGCCTTATCCAATGAACCCCAGTACTAAACTATCCGCACTGGCATTCCAAAACGACTGGCCAGTGCTTCGCTTTAATGATGAGCCTCGTCCGGGGGTACAGAGTTTTGTTCGTACCGGGCTTGCTTTGGGAAGCCTCTTCCCCGCAGCGGCAAAAGGAATACTTGCAGGTATTGCTACCATGAACTGGGATGACGGTGTCAACTCGATGATGGCCTCTGTGGGTGATTTGGTCTGCCGCATGGCAGGCATCCAATTGGCGGTCAAGGGGCATGAATATTTATGGTCGGACCGACCTGCCGTATTTCTGTTCAACCACCAGAGCAGTGCGGATTTGTTCATCATGGCAAAACTGCTCCGCAAAGATGCCCGCGGCATTGCAAAAAAGGAATTGAAGAGCATGCCGATCATCGGCCAGATGATGCAGGCAGCCGGGGTCATCTTCCTTGACCGGGCCAACCGGGAAAAAGCCATCGAAGCCATGAAGCCAGCGGTCGATGCCTTGAAAAACGGAACCTCTATCATCATCGCTCCGGAAGGGACCCGCAGCTATGATTACAATCTGGGCAAATTCAAAAAAGGAGCTTTTCACCTGGCGATGCAGGCGGGCGTGCCACTCGTCCCCGTTGTGATCAACAATGCCCACGACGCCATGCCGAGGGGCTCTAATGTTTTTCGGGCGACCGCCATTGAAGTGACCGTCCTGCCACCTATCCCAACGGCTGATTGGAAATTGAAAGACCTGAATATACACATTCAAGAAGTCAGGGGAAAGTATTTGAAAGTGCTGGGACAGAAAGTGGTGGAGATTGGGAAGTAAGAAATATGTTAGATTAGTAAGGATACGGCCAATTAAGTGCTTGAACAAAAATAAAGAGTTAAAAATGACACTTTTATTTTGGCAAATGTTTGATTTCCAAGTCTCAAAACTCTTTTTCAGGCAAAGGAAAAGTGTCATTTTTTTTGACCACCTGCTTAGTACGTCCTTATTAACTGATTTTTCGAACGGTAGTCAATGCACCAAAAAACTCTTTGATAAATTTTGTGATAAACCTATTATCTGTCTCCGGTGAACAAATGAAAGTGGCTCGACCCGGCAAAAAGAGAATATCATGGCCGCATAGGTTTATTTATTCCGAATTTTAAGACAAACACTGAAAACAGGCAATCAATAAAATCTAATCACAACCAATGAAACTCAACGTCGGACTACTCGGAGGTGGATCATGGGGCACAACGGTAGCATCCATTTGCGCCCGCAACGCATCCACAACTATTTGGGCGAGAGACCCAAAGACCGTGAATGAAATCAATAAGCATCACACCAATAAAAAATACCTACCCAATGCCCGGTTGAACGAATCGCTCAAAGCGACCAAGTCAATCAAGAAAGCGGTAAAAAAAGCCGACGTGGTCATTATGGGCATTCCGTCCCAACATTTTCGAAAAGTACTGGTAGAGGCCAAAGCTTACATCCGCCCTTGGGTGCCCATCATCAGTTTGGCGAAGGGATTGGAAATGGGGACCAAAATGCGGATGACCGAAATCATTGAGGAAGTGATGCCTGGGCACCCGGCAGGTGCATTGACCGGACCCAACCTGGCCCGGGAAATTATGGCCGGCCAGGCTGCGGCGAGTGTCATCGCCATGGTGGATGATTCCATTGGCCGGGAAGTGCAAAAATTGTTTAACTCTGGTTTGTTCAGAGTTTACACGAATGATGATGTTGTAGGTTGTGAACTGGGAGGCGCGCTGAAAAACGTGATTGCCATTGCGGCAGGCATGGGCGACGGTGCAGGGGCTGGTGACAATACCCGTGCCGCGGTGATCACCCGGGGCCTGGCCGAACTGACCCGACTTGGGGTGGCCATGGGAGGTCGCCCGGAAACGTTTGCCGGCCTGGCGGGCATGGGAGACCTGGTGGCCACCTGCAACAGTACCCAAAGCCGAAATCGAACTGTCGGGTTCCAGTTGGGCAAAGGCCGGAAAATCGATGAAATCATCGCAGAAATGTCAATGGTTGCAGAAGGCGTGAAAACCTGCGGTGTCGTCATTGAACTGGCCGAGCATTATGGCGTAGCCATGCCAATTACCTGGGAGGTGTACAAAGTCATTCAAGAAGGAAATACCGTGCGGGACGCTTACAAAGGTCTGCTGCGGACTGCGTCAGGTGCTGAAAGTGACCCTGGTTAAGCCGATTATGAACCAATGGAAAGGCATTCGTTGACCGGCCGTTCTTGTGGAATGCCCCGGTACAAATGCCTTTCACTTCCCCGCAACCATTTAGCATTGCTTGCCATAATAACGCCACAGCCAGTTAATAGGGTAGTCTTGCTTAACTCGTTGGGTGACATTGGTCCGGATTCTTGGTTTCCGTTTGCCGACATTGCACATGTTCCATTGTTTGACATATTCACAGAAGATCCACTCTATTCTCCAAATGGGTATCCGTGTGCCGCGGGGTACACCAAAAGTGGCAACCCATGGGTCTGAAACAATCGTGAAACGCTCAAAATGCAACCGGACCATCAGGCCACGAAATTCTTTAAAAACAACGACGCAATGACCTGGCGGAATGGGTTTGGTCATTAAAACATCTTCTTCGATACAATTTTGCCACCAACCGACCCTCGGGCCACGCAATTTTACCGAAAAAGCTCTTTTAACCAATTGTCTGGTGGTGCCACTGGGGATTTCGTGCCCGGTCATTTCATCCAGTATCGGTTGCAGTTCATCGCACGGTGGCTTTGCCAGCGAATCGCCCTCGCCGCACTTGGCTGTGACTTCGCCTGCGGCAACTGCAACCTCGTTCATTTGTTCGATGAACATGGCCAGGTCAAGTGCCTTGCCCCGGTGTTCCTTGCATTTTTCGGATAAGGCAAATTTTTTGAGCGTACCCGCAACTTGCATTTCGGCTTCGCAGATTCTATTATGAACTTCAAGTGTTTTTTTCAACAGCTTGCCCTTGGTGGGCAGTGCCCTTAATCCGCCATAAAGAATTTCCATAAGGTTGTGAATAACGGTTTCAGCGACGTTGGCGTCTTTGGTTGTTAATAACGCTTCGATCAGGAAATGGAGTCGGCTCTCCATGTTGCTGCCTTTGTTTTTTGCTGCCATGGTTTGAGGTTTTAATGGTGAAGAAAATATTTAATTAATTCCTAAAATTAATTGATTGGACAAAAATAAGTAGCACTAAAAATGACACTTTTATTTGGGCAAATGTTTGATCTTTAAGCCTCAAAACTCTTTTTCAGGAAAAGGAAAAGTGTCATTTTTTTTAACAGCCATTTAATTCGCACCCATAAATAATTTTTGCAAAAAAAAGCCTGTGCAAAAGTTAATGTAAATTACTTTTGCCAATTAAATAATTTAATAACGCGGAATAATAATGTCGCCTGTAATTAATTTCGGATTAATACAAATGGATAAAAAATAAACTCTTTTTATAAATGGTTTATTTGCCTGGATAATTATTATAGCTTCTACTAATTATTAT
>JBCBRY010000149.1:0-22731 GCA_039819485.1 Bacteroidota bacterium
GATGAATGATGAATGATGAATGATGAATGATGAATGATGAATGATGAATGATGAATGATGAATGATGAATGATGAATGATGAATAGTGGCAACTTGTTTTGAAAGTAAAGGGTTCAAAAAAACAAAACTCCATTTATTATTTTCCTAAAAACAAAACCGACCACCAACTATTAAACTCATCGTTTTTCATTCATCATTCTTCATTCTTCACTCTACCTCTAATTTTCAACTTAAAAATATCGGGTCGTTGGTAGTGGCCGGAGGTATCGAGGGTAATGCTTTCGCGTTGATAGTGGTCGAGGTCTTTCATGGTGTGGTAGATGATTCCTTCCTGATCAAATTGTGGTTTGAGGTCGTAAAATCCATCAGGTGCGATGACGCAGGAGCCGCCGTTTAAAATCCATTCTTCCGGTGCTTTTTTTAAATGTTCGGGCAGCTCCAGTTCTGATGGGAAATCTTTAGCCTGCATCATCTGCCCCGCTGCGATCACAAAACAACGACCCTCAAAAGCATACTGACGGCTGGCGACCTGATGCATTTCGTGCACCATCGGCCACAGGGCCAGGTGTATAAACTCCCCGTCATTGTGGAGTACCTGACGGGACAGTGGCATAAAATGTTCCCAGCAGACCAGTCCGCTTATTTTTCCCAATACGGTGTTAGACGAATGCAGTCCGCGGGCATCCCCCAATCCATAAAGCAGCTTTTCAGTATAGGTCGGCATCAGTTTCCGGTGATGGGTCACCATGCTCCCATCTGCATCAAAGAGCAGAAAGGTGTTGTAGATCGTTCCACTGCCCGGCCCATCCTTGACCGATTCGTTGACGCCAATGCCGATTACCATCTGGTGGGTTTTGGCCAGGCTGGAAATCATCTTGGTCGCCGGGCCGGGAACGGTGACACCGTTTTGGAGCATCCGGGCAAAGACCTGCTTGGTAGGTTCGTGGTTCCACAATGCCACATTGGGACAATGGTCGAGCCAGGCCGGATACCCACAGAGCCATGTTTCACCAAAAACAAGTAGTTCGGTTCCATTGGAGGCAGCTTCTTTGACGAGTTTTTCCAGTTTTTGAAGGCTTTGCGGCAGGTTTAGGTAAACGGGGCCTTCCTGGACAATTGCCATGCGGATTTCGGTTCTCATTAGGTTAAAGTTTTGCTCATAGTTGACATGGGCACAAGGTCGCGGAGTTCTTCCTGATTTCCAAATAGAACATTTAAAAAGAAAAAAGGGCCATCTCCAGTTTGGCAATGACCCTTTTCACTCTGTTGCTATCTCGTAATCAGCCTTTGGCCAACTCACCGGCAAGAGCAGCCCATTTGGTAGGGTTGCGGAACTTGCTCATGTTGTTGGCTTTCAGCAATTCTTTGTACTTATCGACTGAAGTCTCAGCCATTTTTGCAAAAGTATCAACGCCATTGGCTTTCAGCATTTTTGCTACGCGGTCGCCAACACCTTTCACTCTTGTCAAGTCATCACCGGAAGTGGCTGGCTTTGCTTTAGCTGGACGACCGCGACGTCCCGCTGGCTTTTTTGCAGCTTCCGCTTTATTGCCACTGCCTGCCGGACGACCACGACGCTTCGGTGCAGCCGGTGCGGCGGCAGCTTCTGTCTTTGGCTTCGCCGGACGACCACGGCGGCCCGCTGGCTTCTTTGGTGCGGCTGCTTTATTGCCACTGCCTGCCGGACGGCCGCGGCGCTTCGGTGCAGCCGGTGCAGCGGCGGCTTCCGTCTTTGGCTTCGCCGGACGACCGCGGCGCTTCGGTGCAGCCGGTGCGGCGGCAGCTCCCGTCTTTGGCTTCGCCGGACGACCGCGGCGCTTCGGTGCAGCCGGTGCGGCGGCAGCTCCCGTCTTTGGCTTCGCCGGACGACCGCGACGCTTCGGTGCAGCCGGTGCGGCGGCAGCTCCCGTCTTTGGCTTCGCCGGACGACCGCGACGCTTCGGTGCAGCGGCGGCTTCTGTCTTTGGCTTCGCCGGACGGCCACGGCGCTTTGGTGCAGCCGGTGCAGCGGCAGCTTCCGTCTTTGGCTTCGCCGGACGGCCGCGGCGGCCAGTAGTCTTTTTAGCGGCTGGCTTT
Organism: Bacteroidota bacterium; assembly: GCA_039819485.1. Lineage (GTDB taxonomy): Bacteria > Bacteroidota > Bacteroidia > Chitinophagales > Saprospiraceae > UBA6168. Next base: position 2,077 of record JBCBRY010000149.1, read on the forward strand.
GGTCCTGGCTTACGACCTCTTTTCTTTGGTGCAGCTTTGGCCTTGGCAGCAGCAGCTTCTTTCTTTGCGTTGGCAATAGCTTTCTTTGCCTGGGCCACTGCTTTGTCAGCAGCTTTCGCAGCATCGTGATACGTTTTGATTCTCGCTTTAATCGCTCTTTGCTCTGCTTTTACAGCGGCTTTTGCCGATTTGCTTGCAGCCTGGGCAGCTTTCAAAGCTTCTTTTAATTGTGCTAATTCCATATTGAATAAATTAAGTGAAACCGGGACATGATAAAACGAATGCGAATTGTGCCGCTTATCCTTTCTCCCGCTGTTTTATTAAAAACTGATTATTGATTTTTTTATTTAGCCGGTTAAATAAATTAGCCTGCTGCCTATATTTTTAATTTAAGCGTTTTTTTTGGGTTATACTATTGAACGGAACATTTGTTTCCTCCTTAATATATCTAATGTGTTTTTTACAATTTTATTCTCCCTTCTTTCCAACAAGATTTTCGACGGTACAAAAACTACAAGTCACAAAAACAGGGTCGGTACTTTAAAAAGTACTTGAAGTTTTCTCAGCTAATTTGATACCATTCATTTGATTTATTCCTGAATTCATTTTCCACATTGTCATGGATGCATGTTGGTTTAAATACCATTGTCACTGTAAGGGAGAAACGATAAATGTCAAGATATGAAATAACTGCCTTTCGAATTTGAAGCCTTTCCGCAAAAGCCAGGTAGGTTTTAAACCAGCCAAATTTACTTTAACGGGTAAATATTAAAAAGGAATTTCAAAGTTCAACGGCAAATCATCCACCTTAAATAAAAGAAATAATTTACCGCTTAGCCGCAAATATAAAATAGTTTGTTTAAAAAACAATAATTGAAGGTACTTTGAAGTACATGATATTGGTCAATAATGATGAAAAGAATAATTCAACTCTGCTCATTGATTTGTATTTTAAATAAAATTTGAAAAAAATGGTTTAAAATTAATTGCCCTTTCAATTTTGACAATAGATTTCAACTTCACTTAAACCATCAAGACAGCTAAGTGCAAACAAAAGCTTTTTCAATTATTAAAATTGGCCTTCATTGTTTTTACGGCACTGCGTGACTGAAAGAAAAACGATCAAACCACTTCCCTCTAAAGCAATTTTAATCAGCGTGGAAATAAAACACTTGACCAAACGGGCAAGGGGCAACCGCATTTCAAGAAACTGTTTTAAAACTGTTTTGATTTTTCCAGACACACTTCGTAAATCCCCCTCTTTAAGGAGATGGAAGCCATCACCTGTTTAAGGTCTCCATTTTAATTTCCTTAACCTTCTTTTTATATTTCTAAGAAGTTGTTTTAAAATGGCAACACAGATGCAAGCGGGCTTTCTGTTTAATCACGAATAATTCGCTTGAATTAATTAACCCAGGCAAATACCGATCTATTATGCCTGACTAACAGTTTTTAAAATTGATCAACTTTGACAGCTCACAACAATAATGTTTCAACCAGCCTCCATCAAAGTTTTATTGACTTCTCTCCAACGTCTACCTAACCACGTCACAACTTGGTTGAATTATAAATACCTTTGTACTTTCGGTGAATATTGAAAGTCAATTTCTTCGAAACTGTTTTCAAACATTAAGCGTAGCAACCTACAATTTTTTTCCTGCTCCGCGAATAATTATTTGTGACACGATCATACCTTGCATTCCAAAGCAAAAACATTCACGAACAAATACCTTTTGTTTGCACTAAAGTTTTTAAAACATTTTCTTAAGTAATCATCCATGAAGCACCTCACACATCTACTGGCAATAATTATTTTCCTGCTTTTTCAATTTTCAACTATCGGCCAGGAAATAAGATACGACCGGGTCGATTTTCAAAACCAGCCCGTTTGGTCAGAAGTAATAGCCAAAGCAAAGGAAACCGGTAAAATTATTTTCCTCGACGGATATACTACCTGGTGCCGCCCCTGTAAAAAAATGGAGAAAGAAGTTTTTACCCGGGCACAGGTCGCCAATTATTTCAACCAGAAATTTATCAACGTAAAATTCGATATGGAAAAAGGAGAAGGCCCTGACCTTAAATTCAGGTATGGCATCAGCGCTTTCCCAACCTACCTTTTCATTACCGGAAGCGGGGAAGTGGTCCATCGAATTGTCGGTGCCCATACGGAAGGGAATGATTTTTTGGAACATTCAAAACTTGCGTCGATTCCCGGAAAATCATATGCCGACCTGCAAAAAAGATATCGGGACGGGGAACGCAATTCGGAATTAATATTCAGGTACCTCAAAGCCTTGAGGATGGCCGGGGAACTGGAAAAGGAAAAAGGATTGGTCGACGATTATTTACGGCTCATGACGGAAGATCATTTTATGGACCCTGCTTACTGGGGCATTGTAAAAGTATTTTTAAAAGACCCTGCTTCGAGAGAATTCAAAATATTGGTGGAGAACCGGACGGCCATTGGAGCAGCTATCGGAGAAAAAGAAGTCGACAAAAAAATATACAGCGTTTTCGATGAGCATATTTTAAGAAGCATGGATTTCAACAACTGGAGTTCCATCAAAAGCGAAGACGAGGCAACCGTCATTCTGCGATTAAGAAATATGGAATCGGAAAAAAGAAACGAATTGCTCGCCCGGGCATTGGTCGCTCAACATTACCGCAACGGAGATTATTATGATTTTGTCGCCGTGGTGGATGCCATGATCGATTTTAATTTATTGCGCGACTACGAAAAACGACCGGCCCTCTTTATCGAATACGCCAGTGTAATCAACAAAATGGCCATTGATGGAAAACTGTTGAGAAGAGCTTTGCGCTGGGTGGAGATGATCGACATGAAAAAATTAGCGCCATCGGAAAAGACCGCTTATTTTAAAGTGAAAGAAGCACTGGGAGGGAAATTGTAAAAGAATATGATCAGTAAATTGTTTGCGCTTCAGAATAAATATTAGGGACAGTTTTTTAGCGAACCTCCACTACTTAACAATTCGACCTTTGTATTTAATTGATCGGCCACCGTATCAGTACAAAAACCAACGTTATACCTCAATAAAAAAAATCCCGAATTCTACTTTTCAGCGGAATTCGGGATTTGCATTTTTCACAAGAATAAAAAAGCAGATCAGGCTTTTTCAATCTTAATATTGATAATGACCCCTTCAAACAATTCTATTGCCTCGCCTTCCAATCCATCCGCCAACTCAAGCGACAACGCCAAAGTTTCCTGTTTGATATAGTCTCCGTATTTTCCGACTGCCGCCTGAACGGCCTCATGATTTTCTATCTGGATATTTATTTTGTCCGTTACGTTAAAATCACTGTCCTTACGCATATTTTGAATGCGATTTACCAATTCACGTGCGGTGCCTTCGGCAATTAAATCTTCATTTAAAGTTACGTCCAGTGCAACCGTCAAAGCGCCGTCAGTCGCAACGAGGAGGCCGGGCACATCTTCCGCAGTTATGATAAAATCCTCCAAGGTCAGTTCATAATTTTCTTCCCCGACAGCTAAAGTATAACTGCCCGTTTTTTCCAAGTTGGAAATATCATCCTGGCTAAAACCGGCGATGGCTTGCGCGGCTGCTTTCATATTTTTTCCAAGGCGACGGCCGAGTGTTTTAAAATTCGGTTTTATTTTCTTTTTTATCACACCGCTCGTATCGGTGATATATTCGATCTCTTTGACATTCACTTCGGCGAGGATGAGGTTTTTCACGCCATCGACCTGTTGGATAAAACTTTCGTCCAAAATCGGCAGCATTACTTTTTGCAAAGGTTGGCGCACCCGGATATTCTCTTTTTTGCGGAGCGAAAGAATCAATGAAGATATGCGCTGCGCATAATCCATCCGCTGCTCCAGGTCTTTATCAACTTTTTTTCCATCTCTTTCGGTCAGGTCGGTCAGGTGAACCGATTCGTGACGCAGCGGCGTATTATTGGCAACAGCTTTTTCGCGGATACCTTCTGTCAAATTTCTGTACAACCAATCGGCAAAAAACGGCGCCACACAGGAAGTCAATTGACTGACGACCATGAGGCACTCAAACAATGTTTCATAGGCGGCCCGTTTGTCCTCGTTCATGTCTCCTCGCCAGAAACGGCGGCGGCTCAGTCGCACGTACCAGTTGGAGAGGTGGCTGTCCACAAAATCCTCGACGGCACGGCAGGCGCGGGTGGGTTCGTAGTCGTCCATTGCGGTACGGAAGTCGTCTACTAGACTATAAAGTTTGGAGATGACCCAGCGGTCGAGTTCACTGCGACGATCCATCGGGAGGACGTCCATTTCATCCATTTGCCATTTGTCGATATTGGCGTAGAGGGCAAAGAATTTGTATGTCTGAAAAAGGGTGCCGAAAAATTTCCGCTGGGTTTCCTCAATGCCTGCCAGGTCGAATTTCAGGTTGTCCCAAGGTGGTGAATTCGAAATCATGTACCAGCGGGTGGCATCTGCGCCATATTTGGCAATGGTCTCAAATGGATCAGCTGCATTGCCCAGCCGCTTGGACATTTTCCGACCGTTTTTGTCCAGCACAAGTCCATTGGAAACCACATTTTTGAAAGCCACACTATCAAATACCATCGTTGCTATCGCGTGCAAAGTATAGAACCAGCCACGGGTCTGGTCCACTCCTTCGGCGATGAAATCGGCCGGGTAATTACGCTTGAAAACATCTTCGTTTTCCATTGGATAATGCCACTGTGCATAGGGCATGGAGCCACTATCGAACCACACGTCAATGAGGTCGAGCTCCCGTTTCATTTCCTTTCCGTCGTCCGACACCAAAACCACGTCGTCGATATAGGGGCGGTGCAAATCCTTGGGCACTTCCTGGTTCAGGCCCAGTGCGGCATTCGCTTTTTCTATTTCGCTTCGCAAATCCGCCACGGAGCCGATGCACTTCTCCTGTTCGCCATCTGCGGTGCGCCAGATCGGCAGCGGGATGCCCCAGTAGCGGCTGCGGCTGAGGTTCCAGTCCTGCAGGTTTTCGAGCCATTTGCCGAAGCGGCCCTCTCCGGTGCTGGCGGGTTTCCAGTTGATGGTCTTGTTCAGCTCGTACATGCGCTCCTTGCAGGCCGATGCCTTCACGAACCAGCTGTCGAGCGGGTAATAGAGCACGGGCTTGTCCGTCCGCCAACAGTGAGGATAGTTGTGAGCATACTTGGCGGCATTGAGGGCTTTGTTCTCCGTTTTAAGTTTGATGACGATGTCGATGTCCACCGGGCGGTAGTCCGCTTCGTCTTTGTAGTTTTTGACATATTTATCAGAAAATTCACCCACGCTGGATTTGAATTTCCCTTGTTTGTCCACCAGGGTCAAAGCGCCGATGCCGTTGGCTTTGGCGGCTTTCATATCGTCAGCACCAAAGCTAGGGGCAGTGTGGACGATGCCAGTTCCATCTTCCGTAGTTACGAAGTTGTCGATGAGGACCCGGAAGGCGTCGGTGTGGAATTCACCGTCATTGCCGAGGAGGGGTTCTATTTCATTGCCGAAGGCAAACAACTGTTCGTAGCGGATGCCTTCCATTTGGCCCCCTTTGATGCCATTTGTCTGAGTGAGGACTACAGGCTGGTTTTTACCACCAAACCACTTACTGACCAATGCCTCGGCCAATACCACGCTCATTGGCTCGTCGGTATATGGATTGTTCGTCTTGACCTTTACATAGTCGATTTTCGGCCCAGCGGTAAGCGCCGTGTTCGAGGGCAGTGTCCACGGCGTGGTGGTCCAGGCAGCGATGCGGACGTCCTCGTCGGGTGCTTCGAACAGGAAATCCGATTTTTCATTTTTTACTACTTTAAAAAGTGCCACTGCCGACGTGTCAGACACCTCTTTATAGGCCCCCGGCATGTTCAGTTCATGGGTGCTCAAACCCGTGCCGGCTCCCGGTGAATAGGGCTGGATGGTGTATCCTTTATACAACAGCTCTTTGTCGTACAGCTGCCTGAGCAACCACCAAACGCTTTCGATGTACTCGTTTTTATAAGTGATGTAGGGGTTGTCGAGATCGACCCAATAGCCCATTTTAACCGTGATGTCGTCCCACTCATTCTTGTAGCGCATGACGGTCTCCTTGCACTTTTGGTTATAGCCGTCGACGGATATTTTTTCGGTGCCGATGTCTTCCTTGGTGATGCCGAGTTCCTTTTCCACACTCAATTCGATGGGCAGGCCGTGGGTATCCCAGCCACCTTTACGCTCCACCCTTTTTCCTTTTAGGGTATGGTAGCGGCACACCAGGTCTTTGATCGTCCGGGCCATTACGTGATGGATACCGGGCTTGCCATTCGCACTTGGCGGGCCTTCATAAAAAACATAGGCATTGTCCTGCGGGCGCTGCTCCACACTTTTAGTAAAGATTTTTTTATCCTTCCAAAAATCAAGGACTTCTTTATCTATTTCGGGCAGGTTGAGGTTTTTAGATTCTTTGTACATGTTTTTCCTGGTTTGAAATGGTTCTTGGTTCGTTAAACCTTTTTGCTGGTGCAGGACTTTTTCCTCTGCATGGACTTAGGTACAGGATGCTGTCCTGCACCAGCATTTTTTACTCTTTTTAAAAAATGGAGTTGCAGAAATAAACCCCAATTTCAAAAAGTGCGCAAAAGTAATAAAACAAAGAGCCCTGACAAGTTGCAACTTGTCAGGGCTCTTTGTTTTTCAATAGATCAGCACTCACAAGCTGCATAGCGGCTTAATGATAATAATGCTGATAATTATGTTTGAAAAATGATTCATATTAAACTAACTGGTGCAAGTATAGGAAAGTTCAATTAATCCATCCATTTGTCACCTTGCAATTCTGGCACTTGCCAGTATATTTTTTCCAGCGGCAGATCAAAGCCGATGGATTTGAGCGGGATGGATTCTTTTATTTCCGTTATGGATGTGATCTTCCAGAGTTCTTCTTTTTCATTTTAAAGGCAAATGTCCCAAATATCAAACCCTCTCTTATTTGTACCTTCGCCGATGATATATGCAGCAGGGGAATTTAAGGTAGAGAGTAGAGGGACAATTAACGTATAATTAATGTAATATTTTATTTACGGGCCTAACTACCTTCTACCTTCATCCTTCTGCCATTAAAAAAATAAAACAATGGGACCAATCTGGGGCATCGATCTCGGCGGCACTAAAATAGAAGGCGTCGTCATTGAAGACATCGAGAACATGAATGTGCTCAAGCGCATGCGTCTTCCCACAGAAGCCGACAAAGGTTATGTACACATCATTCGTCAAATTTATAAACTGGTAGAAACATTAGTGGCCGAAATCGGCATGCGCCCCGAAATGATCGGCATTGGTACGCCCGGCACGCTCAGCCCTTCCACCCAAAAATTAAAAAATTCAAATACAGTCTGTTTAAATGGAAAACCATTTAAATCGGACATTGAGAATTTATTAAAAATTCCAGTGGCCATGGCCAACGACGCGAATTGTTTCGCGTTGGCAGAAACCAAACTGGGCATCGTCAAAGAAGTAAAACCAGATGCTAAAGTGGTCTGGGGGACCATCATGGGCACAGGCGTCGGCTCGGGCCTGGTGATCGATGGAAAAATATTGAGCGGCCTGCACGGCATCGGTGGCGAGTGGGGCCACATGTTTTGTGACGAAAGTGGCGGTGAGTGTTATTGCGGGAAAGTTGGTTGCTTAGAACAGGTGATTTCCGGTCCGGCACTGACCAGGTATTACAATGAATTATTGGGCACATCATTAAAACTGCCAGAAATCGTCGAGCGGTATTATGGTGGCATGGACAACCGGGCAACGGAGACCATGGAACGGCTTATTTATTTTTTCGGCCGCTCGGCCGCCAACGTAATCAATGTGCTTGATCCCGACGTAGTCGTATTGGGAGGAGGGCTGGGCAATATCGACCTCTTGTACACGGCGGGCGTGGAATCAGTTCGCCAACATATTTTTAACGACAAATTGGAAACCCTATTTTTAAAACCTAAACTCGGTGACAGTGCAGGCGTATTTGGGGCGGCATTGCTTTGTTTAGCATAAAAATCAGTCTTGAAAATATCCGTCGTCATCCCAAGTGTTCGGTTTATTTTTTATTTCTGCTTTTTAATAAAAATTCAAAGACTATTTTTAGGAGCAAATTGATTGAACCAATTTAAAAATCAAAATCAGAAATGCAACAGGTTTTAACTGAAAAAAAGATGGAGCCCACAACAGTTGATAAAGCCACCCGGAAAAAAGAAAAACTGAGCGGCATGATTGCACAAATTGATGCCATCATCGAGCAGGCTGTTTTAAATGAAAAAAAACACGAACAAGCACTGGCCAACGTCCATCCCAATTATAAAAAAAGTGCCTGTAATTTATTGCATTACCGGGCGCTCCGTTCCAAGGACTTGAGAAAACTGCAAAAAAAACTACAGCGGATGGGGCTCTCCAGATTTGCAAAATCCCACTCCCACGTAATGGCCAGCCTGCAAACCAACCGAGCCATCCTCGCGGGTATGCTGGAAGAAAAACCACTCGACATCCCGACCAATGAACTCTCCTTCAAAAAAGGAACAACCGCCCTGAGAACAAATGCCAAAAAACTGTTGGGTTACCGCACAAAGGGCAGGCGAACCCGCATCATGGTGACCATGCCTTCCGATGCCGCCGACAATTATGAAATGGTCCGGGATATGATAACATCCGGAATGAACTGTGCGCGCATCAATTGCGCACACGACGACGCGACGACCTGGAAAAAAATGATCGACAACATCCGCAAAGCATCGATAGAATTAAATAATAACTGTAAAGTAGCCATGGACCTGGCCGGGCCAAAAATCAGAACGGGAGACGTCGTGGAAGGCCCCAGGGTCTTAAAGATACGGCCCACCAAAGATATATATGGAAAAATTTCGGAGCCACTTCCAGTATGGATTGGACCTACTCCCAAAATTGGCTTTTTGCACATCCCCGTCAGCGAAGAAGACCTCAAAAACCTGACAGGGAAAAAAATACTTTTCTTTACAGATACCAGAAATAAAAACCGCCGGATTAATTTAACAAAAAAAGAAATAGACGGATTCCTCGCCCACTGCGGCAAAACAACTTTTGTCGAAACGGGCATGCCACTTTTTTTCAGTAAAAACAAAACCGGGCCTTGTGTGAGAGTCGGGGAGTTGCCACACAAAGAAATCCCCATTACATTAAACATCGGTGACTGGCTGCGGCTCGACAAAGAACCCCTGCTCGGCGAACCTGCCGTAATAAACAAAGAAGGACAACTGGTTTCCAAAGCCCATATTTCCTGCACGGCACCGGCCATATTTGATCAGGTGGAAATTGGAGAACGCATTTTATTCGACGATGGTAAAATCGAAGGCGTCATCAAAAAAATCACCAACGAAAGTTTAATGATCAAAATTACCCACGCCGTGGGTGGAGTGGCCAAATTGCGGGCAGAAAAAGGCATTAATTTTCCCGATACTAAATTGACCATCAGCGGCCTGACCGAAAAAGACAAAACGGACCTGGTGTTTGTGGCCGAACATGCTGATGTAGTGAATTATTCATTTGTCAACCAACCGGAGGATGTAAGGGAACTGTTGGCGGAACTGGAAAAACTGAATGCTAAGGACAAACTGGGAATCGTCTTAAAAATCGAAACCAAAAACGGTTACAATAAATTGACCCAAATATTATTGGAAGCCATGCATATTTTTCCGGTCGGCGTCATGATTGCGCGGGGCGACCTGGCCATTGAAACGGGGTGGGACAACATCGGCTGGGTGCAGGAAGAAATATTGTCGCTCTGCCAGGCGGCGCACATCACCGATATCTGGGCCACTCAGGTTTTGGAAAACCTGGCCAAAAGAGGGCTGCCCTCCCGCTCGGAAATTACGGATGCCGTCATGGCACAACGGGCCGATTGTGTAATGCTCAACAAAGGCCCTTTTATTTTACAAGCCATCCAATTGATGGACATCATTTTGAAAGATATGGAACCTTACCGTGATAAAAACCTTTCCACCATGCCCAGGATGCAAAAGACAGCGATACAGGCCTCTGATAAGCACTCATAAAAACCAACGCTTCCGAAGCATTTTACAACCTGTGGTCATGCCTTGAATTTTTCATAACCTAAAACTGACCACCATGCAAATCAATGCCGAAACTGTCCCCCAAATCACTTATGATATTATTGCACGGGCCTTGCCGGGGTTCTTTTTTATTGCCCTACTTATTAAAAGGTAGAAATCGAAAAAGAGGTCTACAACAGCAAATTATTACCATTCGGATACATTGACTTTCATGCAGATTTTATGGACACTGTTTTGATATTGATAATTTCCTATCTGCTTGGGTGGGCATTCTACACACCTGGGAGTTTGCAAAGCACTGGAGTTTTCCGTCAAATAAAAGACTATTTAAAACAAGTGTTATCTAATTATAATAATCTTCAATCGAAAGATACTTTGCTCAGCTCGTTTAACGAACTTATAAACTCAATTGAAAAAAATAATTATCCTACAAAATCCAAACGCTTTATCCGATACCACGCCCACTGTACCGCCCCCCGCGCGAACATAAAGACCAGCAGCGTCAGCCACAATCCATTATTTCCCAAATCCAAAAAATGTAATTGTGCATAATAAAAAACCAGATAAACCGTCAGGGCAATGACCATGGTATTGCGCATCGCCACGGAAGCAGTATGGCCAATATAAATGCCGTCCCAGATATAGCTGGGTGTAGCTACAATAGGAAACAACACCACCCAAAACAAAAACTGGGATGCCTGCTCAATAATATTTTCCTGATCCGTAAATACACGCAACAAATGCTCGCCAAAAATAAAATAGGCCATGCTGTATAAAACCGCAAACCCCATTGCCCATAAAAAGGAAAACCTGATGGCCTTAATTAAAAGTGATTTATTTTTCGCTCCCAGGTATTTACCAATCAAACTTTCGGAGGCATGTGCAAAACCATCGATCCCGTAGGACATCCAGGAAATAAACTGCAACAAAATAGCATTGACTGCTAAAATAACATCGCCCTGCCTGGCCGATTCATTATCGAAAAAAGCAAACGCAAAAATGAGGCAAAAAGTACGCAGAAAGATATCCCGGTTCAGCGCAAGGAATTTTTTCAGGGCATTTAATTCAAAGATAACTTTGCGTTTAAAATACTTTACAAAGCGAAAATATTTATAACGGAAAAGAATAATAGCAGCCACCAATCCCGTATACTGTGCGATCACTGTCCCCAGCGCCACCCCGTCGGCTTTCATGCCCAGATGGTTCACAAAATAAATATTAAAAACAATATTGACGACGTTGATCAAAATGGTAAGAATCAGTGGGTACACGGCATTTTGCATTCCGAAAAACCAACCCATCACGGCATACAATCCGAGGGTCGCCGGAGCTGCCCAGATACGCACAAAAAAATATTCCTTGGCAAACCCCTCAACCGTTGAACTGGCATCCAGTAAATGAAAACTCATGTTCGCCAACGGCACTTGAACCAACAATAATAAAATACTTCCTGCCAATGCCGTGATCAGGGCCCGACCCAATATATTGCTCACGTCCGATTGATCGTTTTTCCCAAATGCCTGTGCCGTCAGGCCGGTGGTGCCCATCCGCAGAAAAGAAAAACTCCAGTAAATAAAATTAAACAGTAAAGAGCCCAACGCCACCGCACCAATATATGCCGCAGATTCCTGCCGCCCCATTAAGGCAGTATCCACCGTAGATAAAAGTGGTACCGATAAATTGCTGAGAATATTCGGTATGGCGAGGCGGAGTATTTCTTTGTTCAAAAGTTTTTTTTTAGAAGGCGAAGTTAGGGCATTAAAAGAAGTTGTTTGTTGCGAATTAATTTTTGTTTCTCATTATTGAAGATTCTTCCCCCGGCCCCTCCAGAGAGGGAAAAGGTGATCTTTTATTTTCAAACAGTATAAAATATGCGAATCAAGGGAAGGAAAAAAATTTACACAAAAAAAGGCGCTCCCAACTAAATGGAAACGCCATAAAAATTAAGTCTAAAACAGTATTTTGATTTTATTTGATGACCGTCGAAGCAGTGCTCACCGCCGATACGCCAAAAAAGCCGAGGGCCTCGGGTCCGTCCGGATTTAAATTAACAATATTTCCTTCGATCGGTGCTGGCGGGCTGTCGAACAAAGACCCCACAAATGCCGTCTGCAATTGTACCTGAGAGAAAAACTCAAATGCTGCTTCGGAAATAGACAGCTGCTCGACGCGGAATGAATCCTCTAATTCCAATGGGTCTTCATTAATTTCAAAACCAATGATCGGGTTACCATCCACAAATTCGTCGCTGGCATATAATAGGTCAAAAGGTTCATTTAAATATTCATCGTTCACGTATTGTTTCCAGCGGTAGTGGTCGCCCACGCCTAATGGCTCTCTCGTATCAATGCTGATATAATAACCTTCGTCCTCAAAAACCGATTCTTCTTTATATTCATAATAAATGCTGTCAATAGTTGGCACGGCCCGCAACAGTTCCGGGTTCGACTGGTATTCGGCCCCTTCACTGGTACGAATATACAGATGGTAAGTCAATCCGACTTCCCCGACATAATCCGTCACATAAATGCCCGGTTCTTTTTCGACCAGGGTAGCCACGGCATTATTTTCATTTTTCAATTCAACAACTGCGTCCGTTACTCTCGGCAATTCACCATCGGTAAAATAATTGGCTGTCAGGGATAAAACGACCTGTTTTTCCCCTACCTGATCGGTGAGCCAGCCATCCACCACCAACTGCACATCGCCGTCGGGCACTTCCAGGTCGACCACGTCCTGGCAACTGGTAAAAATTAAAAAGGCAAAAAGAATTAAAACTGATATTTTGGTTTGCATGATTTTATTTTTTGAAGTTGTTTAAAAAAAATTAACCTTTTGCTATGCGGCTGCGCCGCCTCGCAAAGGGGTTTTAAGGGTGAGGCATATGTCAAAAAACTCTTATGTTTTTTAAAATCAGAAATGTCATTTTTTTGAAAAATGACATTTCTGAAAACAAGCCGTTTAAAACGAAAAATTATACGTCACGTACGGCAGCACAGAACCAAATATGGACAGGCGAACCGCTTCCGTCTGCAGTGGGTTGTCTTCGTTCTGGCGGAAGAAAATAGAATAAGCATTTCTTCTGGCGTAAGCATTGTAAACGCCGAAATCCCAGGTGCCCCTCCATTTTTTATTTTTATTCTTTTTGGGAATAAATTGCGCTCCCAAATCCAGGCGGTGGTAGGCGGGGATCCGCGCCCCATTTCGATTATCGTAATGCGGAATCGTAATCCCGTCAAATACATATCTCGACTCCGGATAGGTTACTGGCCGGCCCGTAGTGAAAGCGAAATTGGAGGACAGCCGCCATTGCTCATTTATTTTCCAGGAGGCAGTGATGGACAGGTCGTGGGTTTTGTCATAATTCGACGCGTAATATTCACCGTTATTAATGCCCGGCACGCGCCGCTCCGATCTCGACAAAGTATAACTCACAAAACCAGTCACTGCTCCTTTATTTTTTTTCACCGACAATTCCATTCCGTAAGCCCTTCCTTCACCGCTCAACAATTCAGTTTCCAGCGTTTCATTCAGCAATAATTCAGCCCCATCTTTATAGTCCAGTAAATTATCGAAGTCTTTATAAAAACCTTCAATGGATGCTTCGTATGCATTGTTTTGAAAATTTCTGAAATAACCAACAGCCACCTGATCGACCGTTGCCGGGTCGATGTATTCACCGCTCGGCATCCAGATATCAATCGGCGTGGCCGAGGTGGTGTTGGACACCAGATGAATATATTGTCGCATGCGGTTGTAACTCGCTTTGACCGAACTTTTTCCATCGATTAAATAATTAGCGGAGAAACGGGGCTCGGGTGCATTAAAGGAAATTATCTTATCCAACGTGCCATAGGAAACCGTGTCGATGATAGCGCCTTCATCGGTCGGCACGCCGTTTTCATAAATATAAATATCCTCTTTGCCAAGGCGGGTAAACGAAGAAAACCGCAGGCCATATTGTAGTGTTAAATTGGGCAGTGGTTCGTGCTCGAAGCTTGCATATACTGCGCCTTCGAATGCGTATTTATGCTGCACTTCTATTTCATTGAAAATAGATTCCTCTCCAAGCCCCCTCGCCCTTCCGGGATGAAAACGGTAAAAAATATTCTCCATCCCAAAATCCAGTTTTGTTTTGGGACTGAAAAAATAAGAGAAATCACCTTTCAGCACATAGTTGTAAATACGTGCGTCCCAGTCGAATGCTTCGGCCCCTTCGGGCACGCCGAACGAATAGCCAAAGTCGCTATAGATAGCGGTAAAGTTGGAAAACAATTTATTGGAGAACAAGTGGTTCCAGCGAACGGTCGCCGTGGTGTTTCCCCAATCGGAGGAAAAATCGTCGCCAAAATTAAAAACGTCTTTTCCAAAATAACCGGAAATATAAATCCGGTCTTTTTCGCTCAGCTCAAAATTGGCCTTGGCGTTCAGGTCATAAAAATAGACGACATTGTCTTTCAGGTCTTCATTGAATTTCAAAAACAGGTGCCCATAAGAACTCCGCCCGGCGACCATAAAGGAACTCTTATCTTCCTGAATCGGGCCTTCCAGTGTGAGGCGGCTGGCAATCAGCCCGATACCGCCGGTAGCAGCAAAATTTTTCCGGTTGCCATCCCGTTGGCGTACATCCAAAACGGACGAAAGGCGTCCGCCGTACTTCGCAGGAATACCACCTTTGTACAATTTGGAATCTTTGATCGCGTCCACATTAAAAACGGAAAACATACCGAACAAATGCGACGAGTTGTAAATGGTAGCCTCATCCAGTAAAATCAGGTTTTGATCAACGTTTCCACCCCTGACATTGAACCCGGTGGCTCCTTCACCGACAGTACTGACCCCCGGCAACAATTGGATGCTGCGGATCAAATCTGCCTCGCCCATTACTTGTGGGATCTGCTTGATCTGTACGGCGCTCAGCTTTTCAACGCTCATTTCGATGTTCTTGACATTTTGGTCTTCTTCCTCGGCTGTCACGACAATTTCCGTCATCACCACCCCATCGGGTTGCAGCTCGATATCCAGCTTCTGGTCAGCCGAAAGGGAGATCTCCACAGTCTGTTGCTGGTAGCCCAAATAACTGAAGCTCAGGCGGTAATCATCCGCAGGAATGGGAAGAGAATAAAAACCGTAAACATTGGTGGAGGTACCGGTACCGAGCTTTTCAATAAAAATATTGGCACCGATCAGTTCTTCTCCGTTCGAGGCATCCCGAACGTGGCCGCTGAGGGTAAATTTTTCTTGTGCCATGCCGTCGGCGGCAAACAACAACAGGCATAAAAGTGCGGGTAACTTCCAGATTTTTTTCATGATTGGTTTTAGAGGAAGGTGGAAATTGAAAATTGAAAATTGAAAATTTGATCCAATTCAGATTTAATTTTCAATTTCATGATTTCCTAATTTCTGCATTCCCAGTCGAGTAGATTTTCGTTAAATTTTAATTAATGGTAGTACGAGAGTAAGAGAACGATCCAAAGACATAACCCCTACCCTTATGGTTCCTTTTTTTTGTGAAAGACCGGATTATATCTACGGACGAAAAGGAAAATGCGACGAACTGAAACCTTATTTCTATGCAGGTCATTCTCCATAAAACTGTTTTCTTTGGCATACGTCCAAAGAGTAACCTTTCTATTGTTATTTCTGTAACAAAATTATTTTGGCAGGCGCTCAAAATCGTTCGTTATTATAAACCCGAACGTATTAGCGGAATTTATAATTTTTGTGAGGCTTGCGATGTCGGAAAAGGAGGGAAAAAAATTATAGTACATGCGAATCGAAGGCTTAATAATAACGACATGAAACTATTATTTACACTATAACAGCCAAGGGTTTATATTCTTGGATTTGTTCCGATACATAATTTGAGGGGATTACGAAGCTGTAAACCCTCGACTGTCCTGATAGGCTGGCCTTAGACCGATTCGTTATTTCGAGCTTACATCTTCACAATTCTTTTTACGACTGAGCTATTGTCACCAGCAGTGACCCTAAGTATATAAATACCACTTGGCATTGGCCGCATGTCAATCGTATTGCCAGTATGAGTGGAGACTAAAGTCCCATTTGTATTATAAATTTTAATCGATTCAAACTGCGTCACCTTAGTGGACTCTATATAAATATTGCCGGATGTAGGATTTGGAAAAACGTTGATATCAATATCTGAATCGACCAACTCGGATGCATCGGTCATGGCATTTTTATCAGTTATTTCAATATGTATCTGAGGGCCAGTTCGCCAAATAATGTCTTCAACACCATCGAGGTTCAAATCGGTGGTGCCGGCAATCGACCGGTCATTCAACGTCATTTCAGTTATTCCGAGTCCCAATGCTCCAAATACAAGTTCGGCCACTTCATCATCTCCTTCCCTTCGGTTGTAACAAAGATCCATATGCCCATCCTGGTCATAGTCGAATTGATAGGCGGTTCGGAAATTGATAAAATTCGGCACCGGATGTGACCCGATCAACCAATAACTTTCTCCGAGTGAATCCAACTGAATATATCTTACCACACTTTGCTGGTCGGGCACGAACATCATCAATCGATTCGACTCCACTTGGTTGCTCTTGGGAGTCTTGCCAAGCAAATCTTGGGTGAATTCAAAATCACCCGCATTGTTCATAAAGATCTTCGTAGTATCACCAGTAGTGATGGCAATGTCGGACAAGTTGTCTTCATTCGGATCAATGAGCACTAGGTTTTCCACATATCCGGAATAAACCTGCGTTTGCATAAATTGATTGTCCGGTTGCCCTTCATACAAAATGACCTTCCCGACCCAGGCTACACCTAGGTCATCGATCGAATCACCATTGACATCGGCACTAATCATCCTTCGAATTCCATATTCCTCGTGTATGGTTACAGGGGCTGAAAAGGTGCTGTCAGCTTGAGCGAATTTTACTTGCAATTTAGAGGGTGAACCATTACTTACATATGCAAAATCTATTAAACCATCCCCATTAAAATCTCCTGAACTTAAAGTAGTCACCGCGTTGTATTCAGGTGTAATCCCAATGTCACTGACATAGTCGTTAAATTGAAACCCATTGCCCTCCCACTCTCTGTAAACCAATGATCCACCAATGGTAAACAGCAATTCAGGATTTTGATCATGGTCAATATCAGTGACGGCAGAGGTATAACCATACACTGGCTCGGGCAAGATGGGAGGGTTCATATAATTCGTACGATTTTCAATCTGATAATTTCCATTCTCGAAGGAGACCCTATATAAAAATGGCCTTCCTGTGCCATCTTGCACAACCAGGTTCTCTACCCCCCAACTGCTGTCCCAGGCAAAGAAAAGTCCATCTATTGAAAGGAAAGGATAGGCATATACCTCAAATGTTTGATCTTGCTTATTGTGACAGAAGTAACTGGTATCATTATCAAAAACCAAAATATCTGAAAAGCCATCGCTGTCGAGATCATGAACAAAATAGGATATATCGTATGAAAATTGAGGAAAATCATAGGTGGTTGTTTCCGCCTGGTCATCTGACAAAAGATTTGTTCTGATCAAAAAATCGCCAGGGCCCGCAGGGGAAATGATGTCTGAAACACCATCATTATCAAAGTCGCCATATTGATCGGCAGACACCCTGCCTCTGGTCTCGTACCGCTCAAACTGAAAATCACCCTGATTCACCAGGACCACAACAGCTGCCGTGTCCAGGGAGGCCGATTGAATGACCTCAAACATCATATCCAGCAGCCCATCTGAATTGAAATCATGAAACGTTTCAATCTTTGTATAACCATTCGAGATGACAGGATAGGCTGTTCCGGTCATACCGTCTATGACCGAAACTTCCCCATTGACCGAATAAACAGTGTCAATAATATTATCAGAATTAAAGTGAGCCGGCACATTGACCGCAGGTAACAATGCTGGTTGGGGAAACACAACAGGGTCATTTGACAATTCAAGGTTTTCACTGTAAAAAATCAGTGGAGGACAGCAAGTTCCGGCATCTTCCATCACCATAAAGCAATCATCCTTGCCATCATTGTTCATATCCAGCAAAGTAGCACGAACGAGCAGTTCTCCAGGGTTGAAATATTTGGTCTGCTGCATATTGAACGTCAGCTGTCCATTGACAAAAGACGCAATCCCCACATGGAACATATCCTGGACGGGCGTGACGAAGTCAGCTATCCCGTCACCATTGATATTTCCGGCAACTGGAAATCCACGACCGCTTTCGGCGCTGATAAACCCTGCACCGGCAGACCATTGACCGTAGTAAATGTGACCCGGATCTTGTGAGAAACTTTTGTCGGATATTCCTATAATTAATATAGAAACAGTGTAAAGAGCGTATTTCAAAATCTTCATTTATGCTTGTGAATTTTAAATGTTATCAATTGCGAAATCAAAAAACAGACTCAAAACTACGACATTAAACATTTATGAGACTAAACCTCAGACCTTTAAGATAAAACGCTACTACGGCCGACAATTTTTAAAATGCGAGCCCTGGTTCGATTCCCATTTAACACAACGGTCCACTTCGTTTAATACCAAGTGCTAACTTTTCTCCATTCCTTTTTTCAAATAAACTTGCTGCAATATGGCGAAATCGGCCACTGCCAATGCGATCAGGGCCA
This sequence comes from Bacteroidota bacterium, assembly GCA_039819485.1. Taxonomy (GTDB): domain Bacteria; phylum Bacteroidota; class Bacteroidia; order Chitinophagales; family Saprospiraceae; genus UBA6168. The sequence continues at coordinate 20,755 of JBCBRY010000149.1, forward strand.
TGATCATGTACCCTGTCTTATTGCTACCAAACCCGACCACCCCTATTTTCTTAAATAAAAAGCACGTAGCGGAACCCGTCATTACCAGCGATTATGATTTATTAAAAATCCTGGTATCACATGCAGAAAAAAAGCTGACAAGCTTACAACAGGAAAAAGGCTTTTCCGGTATTGTCCGGCAGTCTATATTAAACCTCGTTAAACCACCATTCCCAAAAATTGAGCAAGTGGCTGCCAATTTAAATATAAGCATCCGTACGTTGCAGCGCCGGCTGAAAGAAGAAGGGATGACTTACAAAAACGTAATGGAAGGATTAAAAGAGCAACTGGCTATTGATTACTTGCAAAAAGAAAATTTAAGCATAAAGGAAATTGCTTATTTGTTGGATTATGCAGAGGCAAGTTCTTTTATCCGGTCTTTTAAAAGATGGAAAGGAAAAAGCCCATCCGAGTGGAGGAAAACTTAACCGGGAGTAACTGGCAGACCTCAATTCTACTTTTTCTTTTTTGCCTTTAAATTCAATGCCCCCTGGCCCTTACCAACAAATATATCTTGTTTTTTTCAGTTTTTTTTTCAATATTTTATCGCCACAAACAATATTCAATAAAATTAGGAAATACCGCCCAAACCAATTCTAATTACGATATTGCATACTTTCTCAGTAAAACCCAAACCACCTTTTTAACTGTGTAAAATATGAGAAAATGAGTCAATTATTCACCAATAAAAGTAAGGCAGAAATAAAACAAGTCTTCGCAATTACCATCGCCTGGCTAATCGTTGGCACCTGTGTATCCATTTATGATTATGGTGTACTTTCCTCACCGCATATTATTATAAAAGACATATCGTTCGCTGAAGTCATTATCCCGAACTTAACGGCTGTACTTTTAGCCAGTATGACGGGTGGCACCATTACCGTAAAATATTTCCAGAAATGGATACGTGCCATGCCATACGGCAAAGCATTGGCATTAATTATTTTTATTTATACCATAACCTGTGCATTGGTCTCCCTCGTTGCGGGCATGACTTTTTCTCACGTACAGGACGGAATACCTATTTTTTCAAAAGAGGCATTTTTTGAAGGCATTGAATTTGTTACCGGTTATGAATTTTTACGGATTTATTTTTTATGGCTTTTTATTTTAATGCTGACCAATATTGCTTTATTGGTTAGTGACAAATATGGGCCAGGCGTTTTTAAGGATTTTTTATTAGGTCGCTATTTTCAACCCCGGCGAGAGGACCGCATCTTTATGTTTTTGGATTTACGCTCGTCGACGACCATCGCAGAAAAGCTGGGAGAGGAAAAGTATTTTGAATTTTTAAAAAATGTATTTTCCGATGTCACGCCGTCTATTTTATTTTCAAAAGGAGAAATATATCAGTACGTCGGTGATGAAATAATCGTGAGCTGGAAAACCGAGAAAGGGCTGGAAGGCTCCAATTGCATTAATTGTTTTTTCGAAATAAAAAAAGTGCTTTTAAATAAATCAGCTACGTACAAAAACAGATACGGTATACAGCCTGAATTTAAGGCCGGCCTGCACTATGGCCACGTAATGGCCGGGGAAATCGGCGTCGTAAAAAGAGACATTACTTTTTTAGGAGATGTATTAAACACAGCTGCCCGCATACAGGGCAAATGCAACGAAATGGGCGTGGATATTTTATTGTCGCAGCATTTATTAAAAGAATTAAATCTTTCGGGCAATGCTTTTAACCCAAAGGAAATGGGCGATATATTATTACGGGGAAAACAGGAGAAGGTGGTTTTGTATACTGTGTGAGTTTTCCTCAATTAGCGATTAAGGGATTAAGGGATTAACGGTTTTTGATTTGTGGATTTTAGGTAGAACCTTTCAAAAATTAATAATTATAATTTTATTAAATTGCATTAAATGCTTGGACAAAAATAAAGAGCGCTAAAAATGACACTTTTATTTGGGCAAATGTTTGATTTCCAAGTCTTA
>JBCBRY010000150.1:0-22454 GCA_039819485.1 Bacteroidota bacterium
AATTTCCCCCTTTGGAGGGGGTTAGGGGGAGGGTTTTCAGGCATAAATTATCAATGTTGAGTTTTGTCCTGTACTTATATCCGCAATATAAATCAATTTGAAAAAAGTAAAAAAAATACGGAGCAAGGCTGTCTACAAAAAAAGCGGTGTTACCGTTTCGAAACAGTAACACCGCCAGGAGGATTTGACACATCCTGCTGTAGACAAACAATCACTCACTCCGCAACGACTCCACCGGATTGGCCAGCGCAGCTTTCACGCTCTGAAAACCCACTGTCAAAAAAGTCACCAGCAATGCCACCAAACCCGCCAGCGCGAATACCCACCACTCAATGTCGACGGGGTAGGCAAAGTCCTGCAACCAGTTTTTCATAAAAAAATAGGCGACGGGAGCCGCAAGGATCAAGGCAAAAATGACCAGCTGGAAAAAGTCCTTCGACAACAGGCCGACGATGCCCACCGTGGAAGCCCCCAGTACTTTGCGGATGCCGATTTCCTTGGTACGCTGTTCGGTAGTGTAGGCGATGAGCCCCAGCAGGCCCAGACAGGCCACAAAAATGGACAGAAAAGTGAACGAGCTCAGCACGGTCCCCAGCCGCTCCTCCGACTGGTAGAGCGCATTGATTTCATCGTCGAGGAAAGAAAACCCGAACGGGGCATTGGGTGCGAACGACGTCCAGAGTGCCTTGGCCTTGTCCAGCACCCGGCGCTCCGAACCGGAGGCTATTTTGACAGCCAAACGTTTGTATTCCAAATCATACGATTTGGAGGATTCATGAAACAGGGCAAACGGTTCAATGCTATACTGCATTGACCGCGCATGAAAATCCTTGATCACACCGACCACTTCGTACGTTTCGTTTCTACCACCCGGATAAGTCAACCGCTTGCCGATCGGGTTTTCCCAACCCACCATCCGCACTGTTTCCTCATTGACGATAACGGCCAGTGAATCAAGCCCCCGTTCATCGTTGAAACCACGGCCTTCGATGATTTCAAAACCCACAACAGGGATAAAGTCATCGTCCACCATATAAGAGGAAAGTGACAGATCTTCCATCAGGTCGGGATTGGTAGCATCACGTTCGGGAATGTAATAATCGGTAAACTCCCAGCCTATTGCCGGCAAGTCCGTCGCGATACTGGCATGGCTGACTTCGGGGAGGTTTTGCATCTCGTTTTTGAACGATTTGGCTTTTTCTCCCAACAGTTGGGCATTGCGGATCACCAGCACATTTTCCTTGTCCATGCCGAGGTCGCCATTGGTGGAATAATTGATTTGCTGTAAAACAATCAAGGTGCAGATGACCAAGGTCACAGAGATGGCAAACTGGAATACTACGAGGCTGCTGCGCACCCATGCATGACTTCCACTGACGGTGGGTATTTTACTTTTTAATACCGCCACTGGCTTGAACTTGGATAAATAAAAAGAAGGGTAGCTCCCGGCCAGCAGCCCTGCTAAAACGGGCAACACCAAAAAGGCCGTCAGTGACCAGCCACTCAACAAATCAGGTACGCCAAGTTCGATGTCCATCATTTGATTGAACATCGGCAACATGACCTGCGACAGGGCAATGGCCAGCAATGCGGCGACAAAACTGTAGAGCATCGCTTCCGTCATAAACTGCCAGATCAAACCCGACCGTTGTGAGCCCAGCACCTTACGAACCCCCACTTCCCGTGCCCGTCCCATGGAACGGGCGGTGCTCAGGTTCATAAAATTGATACAGGCGAGCAAAAGAATAAAAAAGCCTATAGTTCCAAAGATATAGACATCCCGAATATCACTTTTCGTGGTTAGCCGGCCTCCAATGCCCGAAGTGTAGAGGTGCACATCCTCCAGTGGTGTCAGGGACAGTTCCCAACGGTTGCCCTGCCGGAAAAACTCGTCAATGTCCTGCCCTAAACGTTTGTAGGCACTTGCCGCATTTTTGCGCACCATTGGTGGAAATTTGGCCTCCAGTGCCGAACGTTCCCCGGCGTCGAGCGGCTGCGCCAGCTTCACATAAGTGTCTACCTGCAGCCAAATCCAACTCCAACTAAAAAAATCGACCCGGCGAGACGACGCAATCGGTGCCAGCGCATCAAATTGCAAAGAGGACAACTGTGGCAGATTTTTCAAAACCCCCGTTACCGTATACACCTCCTCCTCCATGAAAATTTCTTTTCCCAACGCCGAGGCAGTCCCAAAATATTTTTGCGCCATGTTTTCCGTTAAAACGATCGAGCGGGTACCTTCAAGGCAAGTAGCCGCATCCCCCTCCATCAGGGCAAAAGAGAAGAACTCCAAAAAATTGGAATCCACCAGCCAGATATTCGACTCTGTAAACTTCCGGTCCAAGTTCCTCAATATGAGGTCGCCGGGCATATGGAAGCGGGTATAGCTTTCCACTTCGGGAAATTCTTCGGCCAGCGCCTCCCCTACCGGCGGCGGCGTATTGGAAGTGTCGTACTCATCTCCACCAAAGCGGGCAGAGACGTTCACCTGATAAATTCGCTCACTGTCTTTGAAGAACTGATCGAACCCCATCTCATGCTGCAAGTACATGATGATGAGAAAACAGGCCGCCAGCCCAACCGTGAGGCCGGCCACGTTGATGAGGCCGTAGAATTTGTTTTTCCGAAAATTACGGATGGCTATTTTCCAGTTGTTCATGATTTTAATGGATAATGGTCAATGGAAAATGGATAACTATCAGTCATTATCCATTGCCCCATGCCCATACGTTCCAACTGTTATGCCACGCCAATAAAGCTTTGTTTTTCAGTGTATTATGAAATTTGTTTTCCCTGTTTTTAAAACTTGGTGTGCGGAATTGGACGGTGGGTGTGCGGATTGGGCAGATAAATTATTTTCTTTTTTAAACACATAGGAACATAGGGCACATAGTGAATTAAAAATACTATGAGCCCTATGTTCCTATGTGTTTAAAAAAGAATAATGTTATTTGTAGAACAGGTTTGCTCGAAAATCGGGGATTTGCCCTTTCCGGATGGCCTGCTTCCATTTCCATATTTTTATGGTCGAAAATAATTTCCCCCAAAATATTTTGCACAGGTTTAAATATTCAAGTACTGCATTCTTTTCGCCATTTTCCAGCAACGCCTTCGCCAAAGCCATATTGGGGCCAAAGGAATTTAATTGGGGGGAGCCGGGTGTTTTTCCAGCCAATATTAAATGCTTTTTTGCCTGCTCCATCAATCCTTTTTTCAGTGAAATTCTCCCTAAAATTAAATGGGCATGATGAATGGCATTGCCATAATTCCAATTCGTCTTTTTTGATGCTGCCAGGCGGAGGTATTCGTCGGCCAGCTTCACCGCCTTATCAAACTCACCTGCATCAAATGCAGCATACATTTCTTTGCCAATATTAAAAAACCTTTCTTGTTTCATCATTGGTGTATTTTTTTAAAATTAAAACACCATACACCAACATGAAATTATTTTAGATAGAGATAATTGGAAATTGGATATTAATAAATTCGCTTTTCCCCAAGAACTCCCCCAACTCTCCATTAACCATTCTCAGTTCTCCATTCTTTCCAACACAACCGCTGCTCCCAGTCCGGCCCCACCGCTGATGCCCGCTACCCCAAACTGTACATTCCGCCTTTCCATTTCACCCAACAAGGTCGTGGTGATCATCGCGCCACTGGCACCCTGCGCATGGCCCATGCTCATGGTACATCCGTTCACATTGAACTTTCCGGGAGCAACATTTAAATCTTTCTGGTATTTTAGGCAAGTCGCTGAAAAGGCTTCTGCAAAATTATGGAGGTCAATATTTTCCATTTTCAATCCCGCTTTTTCAACAGCGTTTTGCACCGAATATTGGCCGCCCAACAACATGATCAGCGGCTCACAGGACGTACTGTCAAAAGCCCGGATTTTAGCCCTTGGTTTTAGACCCAGCGCTTTTCCTTTTTCTAAACTTCCCATTAATAACAAACTCGCACCATCGGCCATGGTCGGTGAATTGCCGATGTGGTGCACATGCCGGAGTTGTTGTAGTCGTGGATATTTTTCCTTTATTTTCTTCGAAATATGGGCAGAAATAAAATGGCCGAAAACCGGTTCAAACCGTTGCATCGAATCCCTGGACGACATGGGGCGAATACATTCATCGTGTTCCAAAACAGTTTCATTTTTTTCATTCACAACCGGAATAACGTCATTAAAAAAATAGCCGTTTTCCGTTGCATGAGCTGCTCTTTGATGGGATTGAATGGCATAGTCGTCCAACTCTTCCCGTGAAAACCCTTCCATACTTGCAATCAAATCAGCCGATACGCCCATGTGGGTAAAATCTGTTTTTTGCACCACTTCATCATCCGAAAACCACGCTCCTTTATCCGCAAACATGGGAACCGACGAAAGCATTTCTATGCCACCGGCAATGACTAAGTCCGACATCCCGGCATTTATTTTTGCCTTTGCCAAACCAATAGCCGTTAAGGCCGATGTACAAAAGGTATTCACGGTCAACCCTTCGATGTGGTGCCCCCAATTATGGTACAAAGTGGAGACCTTTGCCAGATTCGAACCCTGTCCGCCCACCTGCCCGACACACCCCAGAATGACCGACTCGACTTCCTGGTCTTTTACTCCCGTCCGGCTTTCCAGAGCGGCATATAATTGCGATAATAAATCTATCGGCTTAATATCTTTTAATGCTCCTTTTTTGGCAGAACCTTTTCCCCTGGGTGATCTGACTGCATCGAAAATATAGGTATCCATGATTTTATTTTAAGTAATAATTTTCACGCTGTCTGAACGCTGTATTCTTCTCCGATTAAACTCTCGCAACTTTTAAAATCAATTTGTTGCACAGCGAAATAAACAGCGTTTTAATCGGTTAATTAATTTTGATTTTATTATTTTGAAATATAATGCGTCAGCTCTGTACGATACTCTTCGACTAAAGATTTTTTTAAACCTTCTAAAAAATCCAATAAATAATTTTCTTCAAAAGAATTAACCTTAAATTCCTTTAAATAATTATTTAATTCTTGATTGGTAGCGGCCTCCAAAAATCCATCTTTGATCAGTTGAATTAATTCTTGTTCGCTTTTTAATGAAATGCCCTTGATAAATGGGATTTTATGATTTAAATAAAAAGTCCCTTTTTCCTTTAACCGGTCATGCCTTGAAAATAAAGCACCATCCACGCATTTCTTTCCCCTGAAATGGTCAAATGGTTTCAAGTTCATAAAAAATGGAATATGCGTAGAGGCCAACAAACAATTGATCAGGTCATCCTTTGATTCGAAAGAGTTAAAAAATTGAAACCCGTCCATGAACTGTACCCCCACCCGAATCCTTTCCATTGACCGGTAGTTTTTGTGGGCAGGAAGAATATGCCATAAATATGTTTCAAGTTTATTCTTCCAGTTCCCCATTAAAGCCAGTTGATTATTGCTTCTTGGCTGCAACTGAAAGGGGATCATCACGGCCTGGTTAAAATCAACTTCCAAGGCCATGATGGCAGAAATAATGGAGCCCGAAGAACAGCCGGAAAACCTTACCTCGCTAAGATTATAATGATGCCGGAGAAACAACCCACAACCGATATAATTAAAAAAACCGGTCGCATTCCCCCGAAAATGAATTGTTTTTTTATCCATTTTCCATTGAACGGTTGATAAAAGGTTGATAAAAATTTGATGTATAGATCCAGTGGCTGATTACAGGACAAACCTGGGAGATCAAAATTTTGTCCTACCTACTCTTCCAGCTCCCTGAATCAACTTTTTACCAACCGTTTATTAACTCACCATTGCTTTTTAATCAGTTAAACAACCTTTCCCCAGATACCCAGCAACCGTGAAAGCCCAAAGGCACCCGCTGCGGTAAAAGGATTCTGGCCAACGGCTCTTTGTCCATATTTTTGGCATCTACAATAATGACTTCTGAAGTATTTTCACGGGCATCCGTTACGTAACTGATGACGTATCCATCATCTTCGGATTGAGCATTGGGCCTTGGAATAAAAGGTGATTCGCTACCGTATTTATTTTTTCCGTATTCGTGTGTGACGGAAGTTTGCTGAGCAGTATCGTATTTCACAATAGCATCAAATCGCAATGTTTTCGATAGTTCCAAACGCTGGTTATAAGCAAACCTGGACGGACGGCCCAAATACCGGCTGTTCATTAAGGGAAATTCCGTCCCCAGATCATCCAGCCGGTATTCTTTCGTTTCACCTGTTTTTAGGTTAAAGCGGTACCGGTGTAAAAAAGCATTTAAGCGCAGGTAAGTATTTAATTTTTCAACCGCGGAAGAACCTTTCGGCAAATCTTTTTGCGGAGTCGGATTGGGGTTGATACAACAGTCCATGATGATTTCATCCCCTTCTTCCCAGCAATTGATCGTATGATAAATGTAACAGGGTTCTGCCTCGAACCAACGTACCTGGCCTGCACCTCCATACCTTGGGATAATACCGAAGCGGCTCGGCAATTCTTTTTTGAAAACAGGAATTGCCCTGCCCGTTTTCATCATGGCATTCAAATCATAGATCAACGGCAAATCCATCAAAATCGAATAGTTTTCCGTGATGCCCATGTCATGTGGAATACGGGGGCCAGGCGTGGGCACTTTCGTAAAATGCTTGACCTTGCCAGTTCCATTGATCACGCCGTACGCCAGGTAAGAGCCGGTGAGTTCGTAATCAAAAAACATCATCTCGTTGGCCAGTTCGTCCACTTTGACGTGTGCCATGGCTTTGGATGAAAAAGTATTGTCATAATTTTCAATGCCCTTAGTTTCCAGCGTGACCGGATCAATTTCATATAAATCGCCGCACATATACCACCCCGCCAACAGCTTTCCATTGTGAAATGCAACGGCCGTATTGGCAGTGTCTTTTAGTGGTACTCCCCGGTTCCAGGGGCGGTTCATATTGGCCGCCAGTTTGCCCATCAGCCCTTGCCAAAGGGATTCACCGGCCAACTCTTCTTCTTTAAAATTAGTCGTTCTTACCCAGCGGTTCCGGTAAGTCGCATGGCCATTTTCGAAATGGATGGCGTGGAGCATTGCATCGCCGTCAAACCAATGGTAGTGACCTTTGGGCTCAAATCGGGGGTTGGGCCCATTGCGGACATAGGCCCCGTAGATGTCTTTGGGAATTTCACCAATGACCTTTAAATCATCGGCAACTATTTCTTCGAAAACAGGCGCATAGGGGCCCAACAAATATGGGTTGGCTGCCTCGAGGGCATAATTCATTACATCGTTTTTCATGATTCTTTTGGTTATATTTATAAAGCGATTAATTGAAAACAAATCAGAAATCTCTGCGAAACTTTGCGTCTTCTCTGGGCAACTCTGCGTAACTACTTGAGTTGTTTTTGTTACGCAGAGTTTCGCAGAGCAAAATGATGGTTAATTCCCCACCACAAAACTGGCCACCGTCGTGAAACTCCCACCAATGTTCAACACCCCCACATTCCGGGCATTTTCGACTTGATATTCATTTGCCTTCCCTGCCACTTGCCGATAAGCATCCAGCAGCATCCTGACCCCCGTGGCACCTACGGGATGGCCGGCACCGATCAGCCCGCCACTGGGGTTGACCGGCAGGCTACCTCCGAAATGGATCGTATTGCTTTCAATCACTTTCCATGCTTCTCCCGGGCTCGCCAGGCCAAAATGCTCAAGTGCCACGTATTCGGAAATAGTGAAACAATCGTGCGTTTCAATGACATCCAACTGTTGCGCTCCGGCCAGTTTTGCCCGTTGCAGTGCGTCGTCGATTGCTCCTTTTAAATGGGAAAATGGATAAGTTGAAGCATAGCTGTCTTCCAGTTTTTGCTCTAAAGTGATCGGCGCCGTCCGGTGCCCCCAACCTTTAATATGCGGAATGGAAGCGAAATCTATATGGTGCTTTTGCGCATAGGCATGGGCGTATTTCTCAGAGGCGAGAAAAACGGTAGCACTGCCATCGGTTATTCTTCCGCAATCGGATTTTCGCAGTGCCCCCTCAATGATTGGATTGCTTTGGTCATCGGCGGAAAAAAAGGCATCGGGCAGTTCCCAGTGCCGGGTCTGTGCAAGTGCATTTCTTTTCGCGTTGGAGTAATTGATCTTGGAAATCGCAGCCAGGTATCTTTCATCCACACCAAAGCGTTCCTGGTAATATTCCTTGATGCTGGAAAATAAATGAACCCAGGGATAAAGCGCATCGGCGGCTTCATGCCCCACCCAGGCGGCAGCCCCTAAATAATCGGAGGCCGTTTTGCCATCCACATTGCGCATCATCTCCACTCCGGAAACGGCCACCAGGTCATAATGGCCCGCTTCGATATCCCGCATGCCAGCCAGAATGGCCATGCTGCCTGAAGCGCATGCAGCCTCGTGCCGGGCCGTAGGAATACCTGCCAACTCGGGAAATGCGTGAACCAGAACGCCACCCAGCAACCCCTGCCGGCAAAACAGCTCGCCAACAAAATTGCCAATGTGTACACTTTGAACATCAGTTGAACCAATACGGCAATCGTACAGCGCTTTTTCAAAACTGCCTTTTAAAACATCCGCTATTTCTTTCCCTTCCCGGTTCCAATTGACCGAAAAATCCGTTTGTGCGCCGCCTAAAATATATACGTTTTGATGTGGCATAGCTGCTCTTTTAAAAATTGAACACGGTGTTCAGTTTACAAATATATAGGAATTGGACACCGTGTTCAATTTTTTGGATAAATTAATCAAGCTTTTTAAAGGGTAGGCGACAGAATACTTTGAAGAATAAAAACACAGAGACACCGAGACACAGGGTTTTCACAGTGGCCCTCTTCGTCTCCGTGCCTCTGTGTTGAAAAAATTTGAAAGCAATTGAGTAGTTAGCATTTGCCGTTTCAGATCCCCGATTCCACAAAATCCAATTTTCAGAAATCTCCTATTTTTACCTCATGAAAGCAGTGATCAAAGAAAGCAGGCTTGACCATATCATCAATTGTGCGGAAAATGTATTCTTCGAAAAAGGGTTTTTAAAGACCAACATCTCGGATATCTGCAAGAGCGCCAATTGCAGCCGGACGACGTTGTACAGTCATTTTGAAAGCAAGGAGAACGTCTATTTAGCCGTCGTCAATAAATCCTTTAAATTATTCATCAGCTACTTTTTGAAATTTGATACAGAGGAAGGAAATGGGATGGAAAAGATTTTGAGGTTCTCTAAAGGTTACATTGATTTTTCAAAAAAATTCCCGAAAAACTATGCGCTGATTCTCGACTTCTACAGCATCCTGAAAAACATCAAGAACAAAAAAATACAGTCCGACACCGACCTGCTCCTGTCAAAATGCTCTTATTTCAAGACCGTTAAAAAAAATGCTGCGATCCCATCCAATTTTTTGATCCAAATCATTGAAGCCGGACAGCAAGACAACAGTATTACCGATCAAATACCGGCGTCCATTCTTTTCCTGAACATGTGGGCCTACCTGATCGGCAGCTCGCACCTTTTTAATTTTTCGACGCAAAAACGTTTTAATATATTGGGCGTACGCATGGAGGATTCGGAAGAGAATACGTTGGCGGTGGTGAGAAAGATTTTGGAGTGAGAGGGACTTGAAGTGATGAAATCAAATACGGTATTGAATTCTCTTTCTTGACACAACTAATGACGAAATAAAAAAAGCTTGGTTTTTCAAAAAACCAAGCTTTTTTTATTTCGAAACCCTCCTCACTCACTCCTCAACGACACCACCGGGTTCACCCGCGCCGCCTTCCAGACCTCCACCCCAACAGTCACAAATGTCAACAACAGCAATCCGACCAAACTCCCGATATACACCCCCGGCCCCACGCTCACCTGGTAGCTAAAATCCTTCAGCCAATAACGGGTCAGCAAATAAGCGGCCGGCAGGGCAAACAGGCTGGCGACTAGAAAAATCTTCACAAACATCCAGATAAACATACCGATCACCTGGGTGATTTCGGCACCAAGTACTTTGCGGATGCCCACTTCTTTGGTTTTTTGTTCGGCAGTGTAGGAGGCCAGCCCAAATACACCAAGAGCCGTGATGAGGATGGCCAGAATGACAAACACCTTCGAGAGAGAAGCTACCCGGCGTTCCGAGATGTACATACGGTTGAATTCATCGCTTACAAACCAGTAGTCGAAACCCGTATTCGGAAACACCTCCCGCCAGGCCTTTTCAATGACGGCAATTTTTTCCTGAAATTTTCCGGCCGGCAGTTTTACATAAGCAATCTGGTCTATGAAATGAGGCCGCAATTCCAGTACCAATGGCTCGATGACCTGGTGCATCGACTCGAACGGAAAATCTTTCACGACGCCAACGACCCGCAGCGACTGGTCGGAATTCACATCTACCAGGGTCGCCCCCAATACTTCATCCGTGGAACGGCCCAGCGCCTTGACCGCCGCTTCGTTTACCAGTACGGCGGATGAATCGGAAACACTGTTCGCCTCGAAGTCCCGTCCGGCAATGACTTCGAGGCCGAAGGTCTTCGGAAAATCATATTCCACGTTGAGGTGGTTCCAGTCCATTTCGTCGGGGCTGAAATCAGGAAATTTCACTTGAAAACCAACAAAGCCAAAATAGTCGAGCCGTGGCATGTGATTGCCGAGGGTCACCAGTTCGAGGTCCTTGTCTTGCAGCAAGGTCTGTTTAAGAGTAGGGAATTTTTCAGAAGGTGCCGTACCACCGTAGCGAATCGACAGTAGCTGGTCACCATGCTCATTGAGTTGCGAGCCTTGCAAATGATTCATTTGCCGAATGACGACGAGCGTACAGATCAACAGCACCAAGGCCACGGCATACTGTACAGCGACCAGGCCTTTCTTCATCAGTTCGGCGCCTTTCCCTTTCACCACCTGCCCTTTCAGCACATCCACCGGCCGGAAGCCCGACAGGTACAGCGCGGGGTACAAACCCGACAGCAATGCCATAAGTACCACGACTCCCGCCGTAATACCAAGCATCCAGGGATTGAAGAGGGAGATCATCGTAAAAGATTTTTCAGCCAACTCGTTAAAAGGTTTTAGAAATAGAAAAACCAGCAGCACCGCAATAACCAAGGCACCCAGCGTCGTCATGAAGGACTCCATGAAAAACTGTTGCGTGATCTCGCGGCGGTCACTGCCAAAAGTTTTACGCAGGCCCACTTCCCTTGCCCGTTTGGCTGAACGGGCGGTGGCGAGGTTCATATAATTGATACAGGCAATCAGCATGATCAAGAAGGCGATGGCGCTAAAAATGTACAGGTACTGTTTATTGCCTTTGTCGTTGCCTTCCCACGGAGCGTTCGTGTCGTAGTGCAATTCGGGCAAGGGCATTAGGTAGGCTTCCCATTTGGCATCCTGGTTAATTGTTCCCGAATCGGACTGCACCTGCATCTGTTTTGCGTAGCCGTGCAGCGCCTCGGCGACCGGCTCCGGGTCCGCCCCGGGCTGCAATACGATATAATTTTCAAAAAAGCCGACAAAGCGATTTGGCTCGTTCGAAAAACGCGTCCCCGAGACATAAAAATCCCAATCGGCCCGCACGCTGCGCAAGGCGTTCAGGTTCAGCAGGTACTTCGGCTTGAAATGGGAATTTTCGGGATAATCGCGATAGATGCCGGTGACCTCCACATCAATTTCAACATCGTCGGTCGCAAAGGGGTGTTTGATGGAGATCGTTTCTCCCATCGGGTCTTTGTCGCCGAACAGATTGGCGGCCCCGGTCTCACTCAACACTATGGTCTGGTGGTTGTCAAACATCCGGTCGGGGTCGCCTTGCAACAGGTCAAATTGCAGTACGGATTCGAACCCCGGCTCCGCCCATTTTATTTCTTCTGTTAAAACAATCCTATCCGATGCCTTGTGGTGCAGCGAGGTCGGATAACCAATGTACTCGACGCGGCAGCTTTTAATCACTTCCGGCCGGGTCTCGCCCAACCGTTCGATCCAAAAACCGGGCGAACCGACATTAAAAAACTCCCTGCCGTCGGGTCGGGTAAAGTGATTGCCGACCCGGTACGTATCCGCATAATACGGGTGCATCCGGTCATATTGCAGCTCATCGCTGACGTACAGAAAAATGAAAATGGCACTGGCCAGCCCCAGGGCTAAACCAAACATATTTAACAAGGAAAAAAAACGTTGGCGACGGAAGTTGCGCCAGGCAATTAGAAAGTAATTGTACAGCATGGTGATTTCTTTTTAAGAGAGACAACAGAAAAATGAAGGTGTCCGCTGAATAAATTTATTTTGATTAAATTTTAGCGAATTTATTTTTAACATTTCTGAAATATGTCGTTTTAACGTCTTCTGTCAAATAAAAGCGAGCAAGCTATTCTCTGCGAACCTCTGCGCCTTCTCCGTGAAACTCTGCGTAACAAAATAAAACCATTAGTTACGCAGAGTTTCACGGAGAAGGCGCAGAGTCACACTGAGGTTTTACTTACGCCAGTCTTTTTTATTTATTCGATAAGTCCAATCTGTTCCTTTATTTTTCATGAGATGTTTTAGGTGAGCATCCGTAATTCTTTTTCCTCCGATTTTCTGTACCGCTTTTTGGGAACGAATGTTTTTCGGACCAATATAAAATATTACATCCTCCACGAAATTAAATGCATAATTGATCATTAGTTCCTTCATCGACTTATTATACCTGCCGCCCCAATATTCTCTTGCCAAAAAAGACCATCCTATTTCGATGGCACCTTCCACATTTTTTATTTTTTTAAATCTTGAACTCCCGATTATTTTTCCGCTTGATTGCTCGACAATCACTAATGCGCCATTTGATTTAATCGAGTCATCAAAAAATGTAGTAAACACATCTATTTTAAATCGGTCATGACAGGGGTGCTGCTCCCAGATCAACGGATCTTTTGCCACATTATACAAAGCTGTAAAATCATGCTTTTCCAGCGGCTTCAAAGTAATTAGATCATCTGCCAGAGTGGGCTGTAAATTCATGACATGATAAACATTGCACTAAAAATGCCATTTTTATTTTAGCAAAATATTGTTTTTCACGGCTTACAATATTTTCCTTTGCGAAGTAAAAAAAGTCATTTTTCAGGTCACTTATCCATTAATTTTTTTTATCATCCTTTCGATCGTGTTCCAGTTTCGGGTCGTAATGTTTTTCCCAAAAGACTTTTCCAGCACCTCCATTGCCTTAGGTGTTTTCGTAACGGAAACATCCAAAACACTCAGAATATTTTTATCCTTTTTTTCAATAACATGGTAAGACTTGTCGGCACTTGCCCAGGGCAGTTTTAATTCAGATTGAATATCTTTTTTAAGTAGGGAAATATAAAACCGGATTTCTTTTGTACGCTCAAAACCATTAAAAGGATTTTCATCAAACAACTGCTGAATAGCCCTGGCATTTCTGACAATGGTCGGAATGGGAAAACCAAAATATTTTTCAATATGCTCTGAAATTAATTTTTCAATTTGGTCAGCATTGTCGGTTTCCGCATCAAAAATAATATTACCGGAATTCAGGAGGGTGAGGATATTTTCAAAACCTATTTTTTCCATTTCTTTTCGCAACTCTGCCATGGGTACTTTGTGGTGGCCGCCGACGTTGATCCCCCTGAGAAAAGCAAAGTATTTTTCTTTCATTATTTTTTGCTTTATTTATTTTGAAAATATTTTTTCATCGGCTGAAAGTAATGATCCTCCCAACCTTTTTTATAATGTGCCCCATTTTCCGGAACGTTGGTATGAATTAATGTTAGTTCGGTTTCACCATCCATTTCGGTCAAAATAATTTCTACCTGGGAATCTTCTTCAGCCATTTCTACCTACTCACTCCGCAGCGACTCCACCGGATTGGCCAGGGCCGCTTTCAAGCTCTGCAACCCGACGGTCAAAAAAGCAACCGTCACCGCTACCAGGCCCGCCAAAATAAACACCCACCAAGGTATCGGGATACTGTAGGCAAAATCTTGAAGCCAATGGTCCATAAAAAAGTACGCAAGCGGGGAAGCGATCACCAACGCAATGATGACCAGTTTGACGATGTCCCTGGAAATCAACCCGACCACCTGTGCCACTGTGGCCCCAAGCACCTTGCGGATGCTGATTTCTTTGGCCCGCTGGGTGACCGAGAAAAAGGCCAGACCAAACAGGCCCAGGCAGGACACCAAGATAGCCAGCCCTGTCGCAGTATTGATCAGCTTGGCAGTGCGGGCTTCCGATGCATACATCTTTTCGATGGCATCGTTCAGTACAAAATGGCGCATTTCGTCGTCGGCATAAACTTCTTTCCAGATTTGCCGGACGGACTCCATGGTAGCGGGATAATGCTCGGCGGAAGAAATTTTCACCGCTACTGACCACGCACTGCGGTTGTTTGCGGTGATCACCGTGGGCGGAATGGCATGATGGAAAGAACGGACGTGAAAATCCTTCACGACCCCTACAATCGGCACCTGGTTGTCGCCGTACTCGACGGTCTGACCGACAGCATCTGCCGGATCTTGGTGGCCCAGGTCAGCTGCCAGCGTTTCATTAATGAGAAACTCCGCTACGGTATCGGAAGGCAGCAAATTCCTGCCGGCCAACAGCTCTATTCCATACAGGTTTAAAAAGGAAGTGTCGACATAGCGGAAGTGTGCCTGCATTTCCACCAACTCACTGTCGCGGGGAAATTCGATGAAAGAAGTTTGGTAGCCCTGTGCCATCGGCGGCTTGTTTTGCACTCCGACGGCCGATACATGTGGCAGCTGTTGCAGGCGGTCCTTAAACAGCTCCTTCTTGGTGGCCCCGCCCCGCCAGTTGTAAAAATAAACCACCGACTCCTGATCGAAACCCAAATCCTTTTGCAGCAAGTAATTCATCTGCCGTCCGATCATGACCGCACCAATGATAAAGACCTGTGCCAGCACAAACTGAAAAACAATCAGGCTTTTCCGCAGCCTGGATGAATTTTTCCCGATGCCTCCGCCACTGGCTTTACTGATGGCAAAAGCAGGATTAAAAGACGAGATGACGAAAGAAGGGTACAGTCCCGCCAAAAAGGTAACCAACACCACGGCACCAATCAAAAACAACATCACCTTGAGCGACCAGAAACTCATGGCAAAACCGGAAGGCAAAAACTCGGCAAAAAACCGCAATGCCAGTTCCGAAAGCGCCATGGCCAATGGAACGGTCAGCAATGTCAACAGCCCCGTTTCAATTAAAAACTGCCAACGCAACTGAGCCTGCGAAGCACCAATGGCTTTTTTGACACCCGTCTCTTTGGAGCGGAGCGTTGCCTGTACCGTGGACAAATTGATGAAATTGATTGCCGCAAGCAGCAATAACAATATCGCCACTAAGATCAGCCCCATCAGCGTCGGCTTGTGTGCAGGCGGACGGCTGTTATCAAAGAGACCTAACTCCTGGTTGTAGTGCAGGTCGGACAGCGGCTGCAATAAAAACTCCTGGCCTTCTTCCTCTGACTCCTCGCCTTCATTGGCCCGGTCGTTCAACGGCGACAAAAAACCAGTCATCGCTGCCTGCGTCACCCCTTCTGATGTTTTAATAAATAGCTGATCGGCACTGCGGGTACTCCCCCATGCATTATCTGGAATTTCATCTTTTAAAAAACTGCTAGGTATCGTTTGCGCAGAAATAAAGTCGTTGAAATGAAAATCGGAACGGAAATCAGGATTTTTTAAAATCCCGGCAACGGTCATCCGGAGAGAATCCTGATAGACCACCGTGCGGCCCAACGCCTCTGTTGCATCCTTCAGTCCAAAATATTTCCTCGCCTTACTTTCGGTCAGCACCACCTGGTAAGGCGCTCCCAGCGACTGCCTCGGCGCGCCAGCCAGCCACTCGTAGTTTTGGATCAAATCAAAATATTCCGGCCCGGTGACAACAATATCCTTTTGCTCGTCCATCTTCTTCAGGGCCGCCTCATTAAATTCTCCCGGCAAGGTGACCTGTGCCAGGTACGTATGCATCATGCACTGCACCTCTGTCCCTTCCACGGAGGTCTCCGCCAGGTTTTTGATTCCCGTCGGCACACCGGGATTGGCTCCGGAAAACTGGCCATAAAAATTGGAGTAGACGCGGTAAATTCGATCGGCATCGACGATGTCTTTGTTGTGCCCCAATTCGAATTCCACTAGCAAAAAAACGGATAGGCAGCCCGCAATACCAATGGCCAGTCCGACGGTATTGATGCCGGTCTGCAATTTGTTTCTCCAAAGGATGCGCCACGCTGTTTTGAAATAATTGTTGAACATGAGGGAAAAGTTGAATAGTTGAATGCGGAATGGCTTTTAAACGAATTAGCCATTTTCTGTTTTCGTAATCAAGGGGCATGCCATGCCGATAAACAACTGGATTCGTGCATTTTATGAAATTATTTTTTTAATCTGTAAATAACCTACTGTGCGGTTATGGACGGTGGGTGTGCGGGATATGGCAACTGGCGCTGGAGTGCGTCCTGTGCCGGGATCTGATACCGGACACGATCCTGCGCCAGAGACCATCCATACTATCTCAAGCATCTCCAAACTGCTTTTTCATTTTATATTCGTCCAGGCCTTGGCCAAAACCATCTTTTATAATTTCAAAGGTCCGGAACCCATACCTGTTGAACATTTTTTCCATTAGCTGCGTGGTGTTGATGCGGACATCGAAATGTTTGTTCTCAGCGATGATTCTTTGTTCAATCTCAAGATAGAACGAGTCCGCTACTTTCAATAATTCCTTCACTCCGATCGAGTTTCTTTCAAACATGACCCATGCTATTCCGTGGAAATTGTCTTTGGTGTAGTGCCCTCCACAGCCTATTATTTTCCTATTTTTTAGAACAACCAAATAATTGTTGTCCGCATAATTATCCAGAAAATCTACGAGATATTTTTCATCCGCCACATCGAAATATTTGGGGCAGTTGGATCTAAATATTTCGACGATCCGGGTTTTATGCTTTATCTGGTATGGCTGAAATTCCATTTCTGTTTTTATTAATAAAATCCTTATTTCATAATGATGATTGCTGGCACAGAGCACAATCATGCGTTAGCGATATAACTTCCAATCGCAGTTGAAAACTGCTTGCTTTGCAGTGTCAGTTCACAAATTTGACACAACCAAGTGACTGTTCAAAAAAAATGACACTTTTCCTTGGTTGTGCCTTAGTTGTGTCAAGTTTGTAACTTGACACCCTGAAACTGGAAGTTTACAACTTCCCCAACGCAGTTGAAAACTGCATGCCTTGCAGTGTCAAGTTACAAACTTGACACAACTATGTTACAAACTTGACACAACTATGAAACCGCTAATTCTTTCCGGCATTAAAAAAACATGAATGAAATATATAAAACCACTATTTGTTTTTGTCGTGGGATGGGTATTATTATTTATTACGCCGTCCCTGAGCCATTTGGCAGTCGTTAATTTAATGGCCCAATTAGTCCTGTTTGGATTAGTTGTCTGCTGGCCCATCTGGAAAACGGGCAGGCTATCTTACGTCGACATCGGGTGGCCGTGGGGACTTGTCTGCATCGGTGTGTTGACAATACTTTTTAGCGAAGGATATTACTGGAGGGTCTGGACAATCGGCGGTGTTTATATTTTCATTGGACTACGGATGGGATGGGGGGCTTTGCAATTGTGGCGGAAGGGATACATGAAAAAAGAGTTTCCGAGGTACCAATACCAACGCCGCCGTTGGGAGCGGGCGGGCAAAACAAATGTGCAGTTAGCGATGCAGGTGGATGCGCTGGCCCAAGGGTTGGCCAACGCTTCTTTTTTGGCGCTGCCTGCTTTTCTTATTGGCGGGAATCCAAATCCTGAATTTTCCATATTTGAAATCATTGGATTGATTATTTGGGTTTTTGCTTTTATCATGGAAGCGACGGCAGACGCGCAAAAATTGAAATTCCTTCGTAAAATGTCCGCATTGGGGCAGAAGAATAAAGTTTGTGACATCGGGCTCTGGAAGTATACACGGCACCCCAACTACTTTGCCGAATGGATGGTTTGGAATGCTTTGGTTATTGCGGCCATTCCATCGTGGCTGGCACTCCGGCATGAAGAGGCTTTCTTGATTTGGATACTGTTGGGGGCGGGGCTATTATTTGTCTCAAGGATCATGTATTTGTCGTTGGTTTACCTGACCGGCGCCGTTCCTTCCGAATATTACTCTTTGAAGAAAAGACCAGATTACAAAGCATACACAGAACGGGTCAATATGTTTTTTCCGGGGAAGCCGAAAAAGCCCACTTGACAGCGGTATAAATATTGTCCCTTATGTAGAAACTTCTTTCAAAAAACCATCATTAAAAATCGCTTTAATCAGATCAAAATAAGCCATGCCAGATTATTTAGTTGCTTTTTGGAACGTTGAAAACCTGTTCGGACCCGAGAACCATCCGCACCGGATACCCTGGGTCGCAAACGATCTCGGCCAAACCCTTTCCGGCTGGACAACCGCGCTTTATCAAAAAAAGCTCGACCAGCTCGCCCGGATCATCCGACAAATGAAGGGCGCAACCGGACCTGATATTTTAGGTGTATGCGAGGTAGAAGATCACCATGTTTTGAATGACCTTGTCACTACCCTAAGCTCCATCCTGCCGAACCGAAACTACGGCGTGGTCCATGCTACTGCGGATTTAAGTTCCCGGGGAATCGATACTGCTTTCCTTTTTGACCGAAACCTTTTTTCGGTCAACCCTGACCTGGTATTCAACCACTTCGTCATGCGGCGAACCGGCACCCGCGACATCCTGCAAGCCACCTTCAAAACCACCGCTTCCGGCAAGGAACTCGTAGTGCTGGCCAACCACTGGCCTTCTCGACGGGGAACCGGCGGATCGCAAGCCACTGCGGGTTTCCGTTCCACAGCGGGTGAAACACTCTCCTACTGGCACAAGCGGATTCTCGAAAAGGCTCCCGCTGGGAAACGCACTCCCGTGCTCGCTCTCGGCGACATGAACGACGATCCGTGGGACCATTCAATTACCATCAATGCACTTGCCACGCGCGAGCGGGGCGATGTGGAGCGGGCACGGACGGAGCGCTTTTACAATTTTACGTGGGAATACTTACTGACTAATGCTATCGACAAAAACGGCGATGCCCGCATGCTGGAGGGCACCCTGTATTTCAACAACAATGGAAACCTCTTTGATCAAATTTTTGCCAACCGTCCACTACTCGACAAAGGCTCGAGCGACTTCAAGGTAGTGGATGGTTCGGCCGGCATCATTGCCTTTCAAGAAATGGTCTCCCACCGGAAAGGAGAAGGTCCAATCCGTTTCGGCCTGCCCAATGGCAACCCCGGTAAAAACATCAATGAAGATGGGTTTAGCGATCATTTCCCCGTTGGGATACTGGTGCGCGAGGCATGAGAGGGCCTACAACCGAACGGCTTTTTTTCCAAACATTTTTTGACTATTTTTTCATGCAACTGCGGCCCTTTTAAAAACCAATCAGTTTCTTCCAATAGACCACTTTGTCGTCCCCTTCGTCCCAAAAATCTCTGATAACAGCTTCTTTGTTATAATCAAGGTTTTCGTAAAACTTTCTCGTAAGTTCAAAATCATCAGTCCCGGAGGTCTCTACTATTAAAACCCGATGCCCTTTCTGTTTTAATTGTTCTTCAAGATATTGCATCATTTTTTTTCCGATCCCCTTACCTTGAACATCTCCTCTTACGCCAATTGCGTAAAGGTTGAAAGTTCCTTCCGCTAATTTTTCGGGCGCGCAGTAGCCAATTGATATGGGCAGGCCATTTTCAGTTGCCGTGAACCATATATCTTCTGTTTCAGTATTGTTGAAGAAACCCGAAATCATATCTTCCAGCATTTCAGCTGGAAATAAATCAATCGAATTTAAAACATCTCTCAGGTGTCCGATGTCCTCTTTTTTAACCTCTCTAATTACTGGATTCATTTTGGTAAATTCTGTGAAAAGATACCACAAAGGTAAGACTGTTTTTTTCCTCTATACTTGTAACATTCTGCTATTGTAAACATCAGAAGGGGCAATTCCGAACATTTGTTTGAATGCCTTACTTAAATGTGCCTGGTCATAAAAACCATGTTCTATTGAAGCTTCGAACATGTTTTTCTCTCCACGAACTACTTTTTCAAATGCCCTTTTTAGCTTGCTCCAAACAAAATATTTTTTTATCGAAGTTCCGGTCTCCTTTTTAAAAAGATGGGACAGTCGACTATCAGAAAGGTGAGTGATTAATTTTAAATTTTGCATTAACGCCTTGTAGTCAGATGATGCACTGTTTAAATAATCCAGGCTTTTTTGAATTCTCTCATCAGCTGCTGTGGTTACATTCGAATTATAGATTGCATTAATTATTTTATCGACAAATGCCGTTTTATCACTCGCTTGATTGTCTGTATATATACCATCAGACAATTCTATATTAAATTTTGATAATAGTTTTTGCAGGTACGCTGTATTGCATTCAACCATTAAAATCAAAACACTGGATTTTTTATATTCTACTTTATGGGGCTGATTAGGCGCAACAATTGCCAAAGAGACATTACTGAATTTACTATTTTTCGTTTCTAAATCAATTCCTCCGTTTTTCGACAACATGATTTCAAATACAGGATGAGCGTGAAAATCCGTTTTCATTTCATTTAATTCAAACCTGTATATCCCTTTGCCTGTGTCAAATTCGTGTATTTTCATTTTTTATTATTGCATGAAATGGTATTCGAAATGCAAGAGGCAGTGAGCAGCATTTGTTAAATAAAAGTGTCATTTTTAGCGCTCCTTATTTTTGCCCCCTGCTTAACTCTGATACCAATCCAAACATGCTTTAAAATTCCAGACCGTGCATTGGTTTTTCATACGTTGAATTTACTTAATAATTCATCCTCTTCATCTGGTTTCCCGTACGCATCTGCTTCGGTCAGATGTCCGTCCTGACCGCTTACCCTGGTTACCTGTTTGCCCTGCCTGAAAACAATTTGCACCCCATGTTCCGGTTCCCATTTACATTCACAGCAGATTTGGACATACATGTCGTGCTTTTTGTATGACCTCCTCGACACATAAATTTCCGAGGGATCAACAAAATTCCAGATTTCGTTTTCGTCTTTTATATCCCACAGTGCCTTGTCTTCTTCTTCATATCCGATCGCATGTAGGAAATCCATACAATTTTTATAAACGAGGCTTGACACCGAGGCCCTTTCCGACTTTCCTTTTTTTAGAAATTCTTCGATTGCCATATCTGCTTCCTCCAAAAAACGAGCATCTTCTTCGGGCAGACATCCTGAAAACGTGATGGTTAATTTCCTGTTTTCAAAAAACGGTATTTCGACCGGCTCACTCTCCCACCAATCTTCAATTTCTTCGTCCTGCTTTAATTTGCCGATTATCCGTGATTGAATTTCCTTCATTTTTTCTTTTTATAGTTAAATGGCTAAATTTTTATTTTCCCTAATTGTTCAAATTATGCAAGACACTCACCTTAAAGCTGGGGCATTCGACGAAAATTGAGTCCTTGTTGACAACATTCGGTGTCGAGTAAAGGTATCCTTTAAAACTTCCAGTAAGTTCAACCAGGAAATACCAGCCATTGTAATCGCAATCAACTCCATCAATAAATCTGTATTTATCAATTTCATAATCAAAACGGTCATTATTGCTAAAGGCATATAATTGGATAGAGTCGTTAAAAATTCTTTCAAAATTTTGGTACGTATAACATCCATCAGAAAACTTTATTTGAAGCCGGCTCGAAGTGGAGGTTTTACTTTGGATTTCGTCCAGGTGTCTTGTCATAATTTCTCTTGTGACGGGATAGTTTTCAATTTTGTCAGTTATATCAAAACCAATTTGAAGTTTATTGGCATTACAAACGACTGTATCCTCTGTGCGTATGATGGTTTTCCTGCTGATACCAAACGAATCCTGCCTGGTAGCCAGGCTGACCAAGCTCGATGCTAATTCATGGTCATTTGGACACCCGACAAGGCTGAATTTAATGGTATCATTTTCAAAGAAAACGTTGATACTATCCTGACTGGCCGCTCCTGAACCGCCAGAAATAATTGGATCTTCTTCCTGCTTGCAGCTTAAAATTAGAATCAAGGAGATTATGAAGATGGAGATGGAGATGTGTTTTTTCATTCTTGCTATTTTTTTTATTGGATCATTTCAGCCAGTATTGCTGACATTTTGGACGTCTGCCCGTTAAGGTTAACCAGGCATCATTGTCGTTCGTTTTCTTTTTTGTTTTCATTCAACATAAAATGCCATTTTACTTTTTCCATTCCTATTTGCACCGAGCAAAAAGAACTTGACAGTGCCCTCTGTCATTGGCTGGTTTTGTTTTCTATTGCTAAATATTCTTTGTACTTAATAATGCTGAATCTACAGAATCAACGATCAAGAAAAATTTACTTTTGCAGTTATTAAATTTACTTGACAGTGAAGAACAACTGCTAGATAGTTACAAAGAATATTTAGCAATAGAAAACAAAACCAGCCAATGAC
>JBCBRY010000151.1:0-22399 GCA_039819485.1 Bacteroidota bacterium
CTTCAAACTGGGGATCCGTAGCTTCTAATAATTGCTGCTCCTCGAATTCGCTTACGGCTTCAGTAGAAAACACCTGAATTCATTATCAATTACCCACAATTGCGAACCATTGCCAGATGACTTAAAAGCAAAAGGGGTACAAGGAAAACTATTAAAGATCGGGAAAGACGCCAGTACAAAAATTAAATCATCTTTTGATAAAATTTCAGAAGATGAAAATTTGGTGAATTTAATTGTTCAAAACCTGAGCAGTCTAAACAGAATTGAGAAATATATTCTTTTTTTAAGAAAAAAGGTTAAAGGTTCTGATGACGTAAATGAACAATTTATCAAAGAAACAATAAAAGAATTCAGCAATCTAAAAGATTGGTTCTCAAACGATTTAACAAAAAAATTTGATGAATGGATTTTCGCATTTACCTTGGGAATCCTGCAATGCACTCCGGACAACTCGACCGTCACACTTTCATTATTTGAGCATTTTAGGAGCAGCTTATATGATTACCTGAAAGAAGCATTCAAAATTAAAAACAAAAGTTACCAATTAAAATCCCTTCTGTCGGAAAATCATTATTTTGAAAGAACAAGGTCCGAAAAAATATATGATCCAAATACGGGGGTATCGTCTTTGAAGTTTAAGGACAACTATTACCCACGCGAAATCTGGTCCGTATTTTTAAATGAATTTTCATTGGTGCTTATTAAGGTTCTTCCGTTGCTGGAATCCCAGGTTCAAGACGGAAATATTAACCAGCGGATAACCGCTGCTCAGATAATAGGTAGAATTGGCGAGTTAGACGCTTCAGGCATAACACATCGCCTGATGAATGAATGGGCCGACAATGAGCAAGCCTATCTGAGAGCTACTCTTGGTTATTTATTTCAAGGAATCATGGCCAGTGAGAACGAAGCATATAAAAATGGGTGTCTTGATGTATTGAAAAAGTTTTCGTTGAGCAACAATAAAAACAAACAATGGGCAGCCATTGCCGCCTATAAGCAGATTGGTTTACTGAACCTTGAATATGCGATACACCAGATCGGAGACATCATCGATTCGAAATACGGGCACAAAGTCGAAAGGGCAGAGAAGCTCAAAAAGAATTTAAAGAATGAGCTGTTTAGAACACTAAGGTTCCTAAACAAAACAGAATTCCACAGGCTTTTTTCCAACAACTTTAACCGTGATGTAAATAAATTGATCTATTCTGCGGATGACATTGAAATACTTGTTGTTCTCCAGTATTCGATAACGACGTTATGTTTAACAGTCGACACAATCCAGGTTCTTGGTGAATTAACAAAATGGATGAAAGAGGCAGAGGAACCCGCAAAAGTGTTAATTGGAAATATTTTTTTAAGACCCTATGGAATTGCGGAAGAATTGGAACATTATTATGTTTCAATAATTGATGAGTCGAAAGAAGGAGAACGGCAGTGCAATGCCATCATTCAATCTTTAATGTCTGATCCAAAAGGGGTAAAATTGTTTTCCGAATTCATCTTAGCCATCTATGATAGCTTTAATTATTTGGATATTAATTCAAGATATGTTTTAATTAAAAGCATACTTTATCATTTAAAATCATGGGCAAAAAGTAGTTGTGCCTTTCCAAAAGGAAGAGAAGTTATGCTCGAACTATTTGTTGAATTAATCAACTCCCCTGGAGAGCTCGGGAGCGAAATAGAAAGTTTTATCAATTTTTCGGAAAAAGATTTCCGTCAAGACGATGAACTCCGGCTTTTCTCAATCGATGTTATCAAGATAAAAAAGGCGAAAAGAAAATCGCAATTGTTAAAAGCAATTCATTAAATACTTTCATTTTTATTCAAAGAATGACGAATGTGCCATGTGTTGCAAGTGTGTCATTCTGGCAACCTGAATAACGAAGTTACTGCTTCTAATCAATCTGCCAACCACCGCTTAAACACCCCAATTTTATCCCTCGCAACAAAAACATCCTCTTGCGGTTCTGGAGACAGATGTACCTTTATACGAGTCGCTGAATAATATTGTAATTCCTGCACTGCTTCGCGGTTAAGTAAATATTGCCGGTTGACGCGGAAAAAATCCTGCGGTGGGAGAGAAAGCTGCAATTGTTTTAATGAAGAATCAATGGGGTAACGCTTGCCGTTCAAGGTATGGATAAAAGTTATTTTGGAATCAAAAGAGAAAAAAGCGATTTCCGGAGCATTGATGATTTTGACTTTGCTACCTACCGTGACCAAGAAGCGTTTGGGGCTTTTTTCGGCACGCATGAGGCCTATCAATTGCTGTAGTTCAGCCCCAGTTTCTTTTGCTTCTTTCCGTTGAAGGAGTCTGTATTTTTCTATGCTGTTTTTTAATTTTTCCCGACTGATAGGTTTGAGCAAATAATCGATACTGAACTGCTCAAATGCCCTCAAAGCATATTCGTGATATGCAGTGGTAAAGATAATTGGTGTGCGCACTTCCACTTGCTCAAATATTTTAAAAGCATTACCGTCCGATAAATTGATGTCCAAAAAAATAAGGTCGGCCTTGTTTTTAGAGAGCCATTGAACAGCTTTTTTGGTATTGTTCAATACCTCAATAATTTCGACGTTATTGCCTGTTTCTTCCAAGAGCATTTTTAAGCGGTCAACCGCAAAATCTTCGTCTTCGATAATTATGGCCCGTATCATATTTCTGACTGGAGTAAAGGTATTTTTGCGATGAACCGCCCATCTTTGATATAAAACTCCGGCGGCTCACTCTCAAGTATGTAGAATTTTTCCGATAAATTTTTCAATCCGACATGGGTGGACTGAACCTCGTTTTCATTTCTTGGCTGCACATTGTTCTCAACAATCAAGTGTCCGTTTTGAGAAGACAATTTAATGTGCAAAGGTTTTTCTGCATCGATAACATTGTGCTTGATGGCATTTTCCAATAAGACCTCCAACGTCAATGGCGGAATATATTTTTGAAAAGATTTTGCGTCTACTTCCGACTCATAGGTCAGGTTGTTGCGGTGTCGGATTTTTTGCAGATATATGTATGAGTCGATGAAATCCATTTCCTTTTTCAACGGCACCAAATAAGTTTCATTCAATTGAATGATATAGCGGTACATCTTACTTAATTCTTCGATAAATTGCTCTGCACCTCGTTGGTCTTTATATACCAAGTAGGACAGTACATTCAGGCTATTGAATAAAAAATGAGGATTTAATTGGTTCATCAATGCCTGGTATTTACTCATTTCTTCATTGCGTTGCAAACGTTCATTTTGCGCTTCCAATTGCTGCCTTTTTTTTAGCATGTACCAGAATATTTCAATCGAAACAATAATGAAAACTATAATCAGTGAACTTACCCAAACCACCCAAATGTCGTCTTGTTCGTCCACAAAATCAGTCGGGTAGGCCAATAGTAAAAGCAGCAACGGAAAAATAAACAAACAGAGGGCCGTAAACAATACGTCCGTATATTTCCAATGGGCCAGCAATTTTTTGTTGCGCCACCATTCCCAACCCCACCGAAATGCCCAACCCAAAACGGGCAAAAGGACGGCCAATAGTACCACGATAAAAACAAATTCATGCACCAAGCTCCACACGATTTTATCATCTCCTTCGGCGAGGTCTTCCAATGTTTGTACCAAGCCTATCAGCAGGGCGATAAACAGGTAAGCTAACCGTTTGCTGTTACGTATAAAGCTGGCAGAATAAGTCCCACCAGGTAGTTTTTTTTCCATAAAGATGAAAATATGGTTATTCCGTCAGTCCTGCGAATGCATTGGGATAAAACCGGGATTTCGGCCCATGAAACCGGAAAATAAAGGGTTAACACGT
Source organism: Bacteroidota bacterium (assembly GCA_039819485.1). GTDB lineage: Bacteria > Bacteroidota > Bacteroidia > Chitinophagales > Saprospiraceae > UBA6168. Next base: position 3,817 of record JBCBRY010000151.1, read on the forward strand.
ATCAACCCTATAGTTGTGGAAAATCACGGTTTATTATGGGTTTTCCCGTGCTCTTGCCCCAATATCAACTGCCCAAGGATATTTAATTTTTCCAAAGCAGAGACTTCCCCAAATTTGAGCATAATTAATAAAATCCAAACAATGAAATTACTATCAGGTATGCTGGCCTTTGTTATTTTTTGTTTTTCGGATAATTTATCCGGACAGTCCCCGTATCAGATCGACTGGAAAAAAGAGCTTTATTTCGTTGGGGCTGGCGCAGGCACGCTGGGCTTGGGCGCATATCTCGAAAAACAGACTCCCATATTTGACCTGGGACAGTTGGAAACTTTTAATACCAACTCTATTAACAGATTTGATAAAGGTGCAACCTCTAATTATTCCTTGTCCGCCCACGAAGCAAGCGACTGGTTGTGGTATGGATCATTTGCCCTGCCGACATTGTTTTTGGCCGATAAAAATACGCGTGCCAATTTCGGGACCATCGCCACTTTATGGGGAGAGACCATATTGCTCAATGCTGGTATTACCGCTTTGTCAAAATATTCTTTTCGGCGACCACGTCCCTATGTGTACAACTCCAATGTTTTGGCAGAAACTAAAATGACCACTACCGCACAGGGCTCGTTTATTTCCGGTCATACGTCCATGACCGCTGCCAACACATTTTTCGCCGCAAAGGTATTTTCCGATTATTATCCTCAAAGTAGGTGGAAGCCCGTGGTGTGGTCAGCCGCTGCCACGATTCCTGCTTTGACCGGTTATTTGCGGGTGAAGGCTGGGAAGCATTATCCGACGGATGTAATTGCTGGATATGCAGTTGGGGCGGCCATCGGGTATTTTGTTCCGCATTTGCATAAGCGCAAAAAAAATGAAAAAGGTTGGAGTGTTTACGGAGGTACGGGAGGCGCTTTATTGCGGTATAAATTTTAATCAAAAAGACCAATAGACCAACATCCATACACTGGCCAATATTTTATGTTTTTGACCTTCCAATAGCGGCCATTTTAAAACCAATTCATATCCTTTTATGAAAAATTCAATGATGCATAACCTCAGTTTAAACATCAAGTTGATTGTCAGTTCTTTAATGATTTCAATTCTTGTGCTGCTCTCATGCCAGGAAGACGACGCAATCCCTGCCGCAGAAAACCCACAAGATTTTATCAATGCGTTGCCACAAAATGTGGTATACCCAGCAGATAACCCTTATTCCGAGGAAAAAGAAAATTTAGGCAGGCTTCTCTATTGGGACCCTATTTTATCGGGCACCAAAGATGTCGCATGTGTTAGTTGTCATCACCCTGAACTTGGCTATGCGGACGGCCTGGATTTTTCTCAAGGAGTCGGTGGCAAAGGACTGGGAGCAGATCGGTCAGGAGGTGTACAAACAAGACGCAATGCACCTACCGTAATTAACACTGCTTTTAATGGGATTGACATTGATGGCAGGTATGACCCTGCAATTTCTCCCATGTTTTGGGACAACAGAGCCGAAAGCCTGGAGGGACAAGCCCTATTGCCAATGCTTTCAAAGGAAGAAATGCGAGGTGAAGCCATTGCTGAAGATTTTATCATCGACACCATTATCCAGCGATTGAATGCCATACCCGAATACGTGACCAGATTTGAACAAGCATTTGGCAGCAATGAAATCAATCAGCGTAAAATTTTAGACGCTATTGCCACTTTTGAAAGAACAATTATCGCCAATAACAGTCGATTCGATCAATACATGCGCGGTGAGGCCACTGCACTTACTGATTTTGAAATTCAGGGAATGAATGCCTTCATACAAGTTGGTTGTGCGGATTGCCATAGCGGGCCCATGTTTTCCGATTATGAACTCCATACCATTGGCGTAAGGGACAATATTTCGCCCCCTGACCAAGGGGCTACTGATAATTTCGATTTCAGGACACCTACCTTAAGGAACCTGAATTTAACTGCTCCCTATATGCACAACGGGATACATGCAACTTTAGAAGATGTGATGGAATTTTATGAAGAAATAGCGGAAGGGGATGATGACCAGCGCAATGTCAATGTTGCTGAAAATGAGTTGGATGAAGAAATGCAGGATTTGGATTTAGATGAGGATCAAATTGACGCTATTATCGCTTTTATTAATACACTGAACGATGACAGTTTTGATAAAACCATTCCAGGCAGTGTTCCAAGTGGATTACCGGTTGGGGGGAATATTGATTGAATAAACATCAATTTTAACAGCGTACATACGGAGTGAGACGAGGTGTGCAATGCAAGTCTTTCTCTTTGGTCAAATCATGTCATTTAGAGTAGACGGGAGCGCTTGTTTTAGCCAGTTTTGGCTTGACAATATTGTCGGCATGAAAGCAACAATTTTGTCGACGTGATCTACTCGTTTCACAACTTGAAGCATTTCCACTAATTAATCTAAAATCTGTAAATTCAATATGCAGCATACGCTTTTGATAACCACCTTCCTTTTGCTGTTTTTCAGCATGCACGCACAAAAGAACTTCACCATCAGCGGCACCATAATAGATGCAGACAATGGGGAAACGCTCATTGGGGCTACTGTCCAATTAAAAGGAACGACCAACGGGACGACCTCCAACGAATATGGCTTTTATTCTTTGTCTGCACCGGCAGGGGAATGCGTTTTGGTTTATTCTTACCTCGGATTTAACAGTATTGAAAAAAATATCCGGTTGGATAAAAACCTGAAATTCAATATAGAACTGAAGGAGCAGTCAGCACAGATGCAAGAAGTCGTAGTGATAGCAGAAAACCCCGACCGGGCCAATATCGAAACCCCTCAAATGAGCGTCAATAAAATCTCAGTCCGTAAAATAAAACAGATACCGGTTGTGCTGGGAGAAGTGGATGTAATTAAATCTATTCAGTTATTGCCGGGCGTCACCAATGCTGGTGAGGGGGCTTCCGGGTTTAATGTACGTGGAGGAGCAGAAGACCAAAATTTGGTTTTATTGGACGAGGCCATTATTTATAACACTTCACATTTGTTTGGTTTTTTCTCGGTATTCAATGCCGATGCGATTAAGGATATAAAACTATACAAAGGCGGCATCCCTGCTCGTTTTGGTGGTCGGGCTTCTTCGGTTTTGGACATCCGCCAACGGGATGGGAACAGTAAAAAATTTGGGGCGACGGGCGGCATCGGTGCCGTATCGAGCCGGCTTGCACTGGAAGGGCCGACTTTTAAAGACAAAGGTTCTTTTCTGTTGGCAGGCCGAGCGGCTTATGCCAATCTTTTTTTAATTGCTTTAGGAAATGACAGCCGGGCGGGTTTTTACGATTTTAATTTAAAAACCAATTATAACATTAATGAAAATAATAAAATTTATTTGTCGGGTTATTTAGGCCAGGATAATTTTACCATCGCCAATTCATTTAAAAATACCTACGGAAATATATCGGGCAACCTGAGGTGGAACCACCTATTCGGCGACAAATTATTTTCCAATTTTTCATTGATTTATAGTAGATATAATTACGGACTGGAAATTAACCAACTCGGGTTGGTGTGGGACTCCGACATTGAAAATTATAATGCAAAATATGACTTTGGTTATTTTTTAAATGACAGGCTGACTTTGAATTTTGGGGTAAGCGGCATTTATTACAATATCAACCCTGGTATACTCAACCCGCTCGACTCGACCTCGGCAATCGTCATGGAAGACCTGGACGATAAATTTGCTATTGAAACCGCTGCTTATATCAGCGCCGAACATAAATTGACCGATCGCCTCACTGCTCAATATGGCCTGCGGTACAGCACTTTCAGGCGCTTGGGGCCGCAGCCATTAAATGATTATGAAAATAATCTTCCCGTTGTTTACAACAATGAGTTGGGCATTTATGAGAGGGGCGTCCCCATTGGAGAAACAAATTATGGAAGCGGCGATAACATCAAAACGTTTGGAAATTTTGAACCTCGGCTGGCATTGGCTTACCGGTTAGACGAAAATACTTCTGTTAAAGCAAGCTATAATCGCATTGCTCAATATTTGCATTTAATTTCCAATACAACCTCGGCCACCCCATTGGATGTATGGGCTACAAGTGGAAAATATATTGACCCGCAAATCGCTACTCAATATGCCATCGGGTATTTTAAAAATTACGACAACAACAGCTATGCCCTCGAAGTAGAAGCCTACTATAAAACGATCAATGGCCGGGTGGATTATATTGATGGAGCCGACCTGATTGCCCAAAACACCATAGAAACAGAAATACTGCAGGGAGAGTCGAGGGCATATGGAATGGAATTATTGCTGCGGAAAAATAAAGGGAAATTTACCGGATGGTTAGCTTATACACTTTCCAAATCAGAGCAGCGGGCGCTCGGTGGTTTGGCCGGTGGCCCCGGCATCAATGATGGACTTTGGTATAATTCGGTATTTGACCGAACGCATGATGTTTCTTTAACCGGAAATTACCACCTCAATGACAAGTGGCGTTTTGGGGCAAACTTCATTTTTCAGACGGGCCGGCCGGTCACCTATCCCAATGGACAATTTCAATACAACGGCCTTTCCATAGCCTCCTATGATACCCGGAATGCCAATCGCTTGCCTGATTACCATCGATTGGATATATCGGCGACTTTGACCCCTCGTAAAAATGAAGACCGAAAATGGGAAAGCGAATGGGTTTTCAGCATTTATAATTTATACAATCGCCGCAATGCCGCATCTATTTCTTTTGCTCAAAATACCTCGACTGGATTGAACGAAGCCACCCGTACTTCCATATTTGGCATTATTCCATCAATGACTTACAACTTTAAATTTTAAAAAATTGCCTGACTTTTAATTGCTGATAAAATCATTTTAAATAATTAATGGCAATTAAAAAAAATTAAACGGGTGATCAAAAAAACGAGCGCTAAAAATGACACTTTTATTTTGACAAATGGTAGATTTCCAAACCTCAAGACTTATTTTCAAGCAAAGAAAAAGTGCCATTTTTTTTGATCACTTGCTTAAATAATTTCAACAATTATAAATTTCTACAGAGTACAGGACAAAATTTAATTTTTAAAAACAAAACGAGTACATCCTCCCCCTAACCCCCTCCAAAGGGGAAAAAAACGGATTTAATTTCCCCCTTTGGAGGGGGTTAGGGGGAGGGTTTTCAGGCATAAATTATCAATGTTGAGTTTTGTCCTGTACTTAAAAATTTCTATAAAAATGAATTTATCCATAATTAAAATAAGTCTTTTATTTTCTTCCATGTTATTAGTTGTCTCGTGTACAGATGTGGTGGATATTGCTACGCCCGATGGCGGTGAACGCTTGGTTGTTGAGGCCTCCATACTTTGGGAAAAAGGAACGGAAGGAAAAAACCAGACAATTAAATTAAGCACTTCCTCGCCCTATTTTACTGAAAACACAAACAATCCCGTGACCGGCGCAACGGTGGTCGTTATCAAAAATGACGAGAGTATTCCTATTGTTTTTGAAGACCAAAATAATGGGACATATATAACTGATGATTTTATGCCAGAGATTGGCCAGTCCTATACGTTGGAAATAAATTATAATGGGCAGACTTATCAAGCAACCGAAACATTAATGTCCGTTGCGGAAATTGATGAATTTGAACAGGTCGTTGACGCTGGTTTTGAGGATGAGGACATTATCGTCAATGTATATTTTAATGACCCGCCCAATATTGATAATTATTATTTGGGAATATTCGGAGCGTCCACTTTACCATTGGTCACACTGGAAACTTTAAACGATGAGTTTACTGACGGCAATAGGAATTTTATTGAATTTGAGGATGACAGCTTTGCAACGGGCGTCACAGTAACGGTTGTTTTAGAGGGTATCTCCGAGCGCTATTATAATTATATCGACCTCCTGTCTGAGCAGTCAGAAGCCGCCGATGGTCCGTTCCAGACCATTCCAGTCCGGCTGAAAGGAAATTGTATCAACATCACCACTCCAAGCGAAGAGGTTTTGGGGTATTTTAGGTTGAGTGAAGTTTCCAAGGGGCAATATGTTATTGAATAGAAAAATGTACTTATTCAGCAGGACTGACTTTTAAACCATGAAGTTGTTTGAAAACTCCTTGTTGGCCGCAAAACCCTAACATTTTCGACCCAACAGGAATTTTCAAACAACTTCTATCATCAAAAATTACCTGTTATCAATCACGACCAAGCTTTTGGTTATGAGTTTACGTCCTGCCAATTCTATCTGAAGAATATAAGTACCGGCCCTCCAGCTGGCGAGGTCCAGTTCGATCCGTTCTGTTCCATTGCTGAAAACATCCTCAAAGACGGCCTTTCCTGTAAGATCGGAGATCCGGATCTTTCCGGACTTTAACTCTTCATTGAAATGGATGGTAGCTCGGTGTACAGCAGGGTTCGGATAGATGTTGACACCCGTTGCTTCCGCCTTTTTCGATATTGCAAAGCTGACGGGTGGGGTTGCGATGTCCTGGTCGTTATTTGGATTGGCAATGAGATTATTCCCACCGCAGGTAGCATTGATTTCGGTTACACTATTGGCCCCCGTGGAATTGAGAAAAACACTTATGCTGCCGCCGACCCCACCGTTGAGGAGGTTGTGAATGGGACATGCATCTGTCAATTGGAAGTTGTAGTACATCATGAGATTACCGTCAATAGTTGCGAGGTTATCCAGGTCAATGAGCGATTGAAGGACTGAATTGAAATAAATGGTCAACATGCCGCCAATGGCTTCCAGGCTATCCAGTCCGACAAGACTTTCCAGGCTGGTCGACTGAATAGTTACATTGCCCGTCACTTCTGTTATGCCCTGCAAGGCTGTCAGGCTGTCAATATTCGTTCCCATGATTACAAGGCTTCCGTTGATGACCGAGTAACAGGAAGACCAAGCGTCTACGGCAGCCTGCGTTGTCATCATAACATTTCCGTTCCAGACCAGTCCCCCGCTGGCTCCTTCATCTATTTCGCCATCACAGTCATCATCAATGCCATTGCAGATTTCTGTAGCCCCCGGATAAATGCTTTCTTCACTATCATCGCAATCGCCGCTGGTGGCCGAGAGTTCGACAGCGGTATAGCAGCCTGTTGGGCGTTGGCAGGCAGATAAATAAACTCCTGACGAAAAGCTGTCTCCGTCGAGGTCTTCGTACCACATCTGGCCGGGGAATTCGCTGGCATCGGAATCGTTGCAGTCCTCATCAAAGGAAAGGAGGTCAGTAGCCAGGTAATAACCTAAAGGTTGCGTACAAGCGATCATTGTTGTTCCATCCGAATGTCCATCCTCGTCCATATCCTTGTACCACGTTTGAGCTTGGCTGCCTGCCCCAATGGTTACGGTCGTACTTTTTTCACAAATAGCATTGATTCCAAAAAGTTTTACTACAATGTCGTAAGTGCCGGGTGTAAGATTGTCAAAGGAGTTACCAAATTGGAAATTTGCTCCGCCATCGACAGAAAAACCAATTTGCCCACCTCCGGTCGTTGCTTCAATGGTCATGCTCCCGTCACCTATTCCGGCACAGCTCTCATCAAAGGTATTGACTTGGTCAATAGAAATGAATGCAGCCATCTCGATGATTGCAGTACAAGAGCTGGTATTGCCATTGACATCGGTAACGGTCAAGGTGATGGTGTTGGAGCCTTCATTAGTACAGTCGAGCAAGGCAGGGCTCGCTGACAGGGACTGAACACCACATGCATCGCTGCTTCCGTCATCGAGTTCAGTGGGATTAACAATGTATTCGCCATTAGTATCTAAAGTAGCGCTGATTGGTACTGTTACGCATTGCGCGTCGGGCAAAACATTATCCTCGACAGTGACGATGGCGGTACAGTCATCACTATTGCCGTTCACATCCGTGACCGTGAGGGTGACCGTATTGGAACCGATGTCGGCACATCCAAAATTGGAAACATTGAGCTGGGTGGAAATGATGCCACAGTTGTCTGAAGAACCATTATCTATCTGGGCCGCTGAAATTGAAACGCTACCATCGCTGTCCAATTCTGTGGTAATGTCCCGGCAGGAAGCCAATGATAATTCATTGTCTAGAACAGTAACGGCGGCCATGCATGAGTTTTGGTTCCCATTGGCATCAACCGCAGTGATGATCACATCAACAATTGAATTCACATCTGAACAACTGAGTGTGGAAGGGGACATTTCAACAAATGAAACTGTTCCACAATTGTCAGTCCCTCCACCGAACACTTCATTTTCCGTTAGCTCATGACTGCCATTGGAATTTAAAAGTATGGTCGGGTTCAAGCAAACTGGTTGAGGTACGGCGTTGTCCGCAACTGAAACATCAGCAACACAAGTGTTCGTGTTCCCACTTGCATCGGATACAGTGACAGTGACATTTACTGTACTGCCAGCATCGCTGCAATCGACGGTTTCTGGCGACATACTGAGAAAAGAAACCAATGAACAGTTGTCTGAACCGCCAGCGAAAACATCATTTGGCTGGATTGAATAGGTTCCAGTGACACCCAATTCTATAGCTGGATGGAGACAAGTGGGCAGTGGCAAAATGTTATCCTCCACAACAACTGTGGTTTCGCAGGTACCTTCATTGCCATGACCATCGTTTGCCGTTACGGTAACAGTTACCGGATTGTTGACATCGGAACAAGAAACTGTGGCCGGGCTGACTCCGACGTAAACAATTGTTCCACAATTATCAGTGCCGCCATCAAAGACATCACTTTCCTGCAAGGCATAGCTGCCATTGGCATCGAGTTCGATCATGGTATTGGTTTTACAGATTGGCAAAGGTGGGGTGTTGTCTTGAAAATCAACCTGCCATTTGACCACCCTGGTACATCCTTTGTCCGGGTCTTCTATTTTTACAAATAAATCAAATTGGCCAAGCCCGATTGTGGAGGTAAAAGTGTTCGTATTCAAGTCATAATTACCTGCCGAAATCGTCGCATTTTCATCAGAAAAAACACCGAGGATATTTAAATCAACCGGATTGCCCAATTGGAATGCGGGGTTGGCTTCATAACATTCCACAGCTACAGGAGCTACAATGATCTCATTATTTGTGACGCCGTTAAATGTTCCATATACATCCTCAACAATTCCGTTATTGGTGAAATTACCGACCGTATGTGGTTCAAGTGTATTCAGTTTAAACAGGCCATCGTTGATGAATTCAAAAGAATTATTGACGAAGTTGTCGTTTATTTCAATATCGCCGCAGGCATGGTTTTGTGCCGGCCCGATGAACTGGATGCCGTCCATGCCGATACCTGAGGGGCCTCCAACTTCTATTTTGCCCCAGTTGTCAAAAGTGCCAACGATGTGGTAGATGCCATGACCAGATACCTGATCTATCATAATATGCCCATTGGCATCGTTAATCCAATAACCATTGGTGATGTTGATGTCAAAACCACGACCACCCACGGGGCCAGAACTGCCGATAAGGAACTGCGCGTCGTTGTCAAACTTCCCCCTCATGGAAAGGGCGTGTTCAGTGGTATTATCAATCAGGATCGCCCCGCCAACTTTATTTAGGAGGCTACCATACTCCTCAATGTAAATTCCGCTTATTCCGATGGAGCCGTTTTGGCCTATTTCAATATTTGCCCAGTTGGTTAAATTGCAACTCTCCTGTAAGTTGATACCATTATCCATTGTATTTATAATCTTGATAATTCCTTCATTAACAAACTGACCTTCCTCTTTGGCGAACAAACCATTCCCACCAACATTTCCGATTGAACCTACCACTGTTTCGCCATCGACCATATTGTAGAACTGGGCCTCGTCCAACCTGATGGCACTACCTGCTACCTGGTCAATTTTTATGAATCCGAGTTCATTGAACAGTTGCGCGCCATTTTTCAAAACAATTCCTGCCCCCCCGATATTTCCTGATTGCTGACCGATCAAAACCTCCCCTCCGCCCTTATTGGTCAATTTGTGCTCGGCAATAACAAGGCCGATGGAATTCGAATTGTCGATTTTGATAGTTGCATTGTTGTTGGTCGACACAGCGGCGCGCAATTTCATTCCATCTCCGTTGACGTTGCCAGTATGCTGGCCGATCAATATCTGCGAGCCATTTTTGTTGTTGAAATCTGCCTCGTTTTCAATATTCATCCCGATGGAATTGGTCTCGTCCACCTTAATGATGCTACTGTTGTTGTTATTGAAGTTGCCTTCTTTTGAGAAAATCCCGTACCTACCGATTTGGCCACCATTTTGACCAATGAGAATTTGGCCTGCATTATTATTGGTCAAGAATCCATCACATCTGATACCATCGTTTACAGTATGGTCGACCTTAATGGTCCCACCATTGTTGGATACCCCTCCGGAATTCAGCTCGCAGTGGATGCCATCCAACCCAATGTTTCCTCCATTTTGGCCTATCAAGATCTGACCAGAAGAAGTATTGGTAATGGGTAAAGCGTCCAGGGCGAGTTTAATCCCGTTGCCAACGGTATGATCAATCTTAATGGTTCCCTCATTAAACAATTTAGCATCTTCATCTACCAGGATGCCATCTTCACTGGCCCCGGCAATCGTCAGGCTTGACCCTGACAGGATGTCCAGGCTGGAACTTATCTCGATAACAACGGACTGGGCAAACGCATCCGTGCTGTTCATAATAATGGCCTCGTTGGCTGCGTCATTAGGAATGATTACATCATCTGAAGGTGTGGGAATGGTATGGCTGTGCCAATTGCCGGGGTTGGCCCAGTCGTTATCGATGCAGCCCGTCCAGATCTGGCCAGCTAAGTTGATCGCATCACTACCAGACCCAACGCTAAAAGTGCCTCCGTTCAGGTTTTGGATAATGCCATTATTGGTGCCGACATTGCTGTTCCCGGAAGCGTTTTCAATAATGAAGCCCTCATTCAGAAACTTGTCAGCGACATCGGTAATGATATTATCGGAAAAAACATGAATAACAGAGCAATCGCTATTTTTAGCCTTACCGGATTGGAAAACATGAATGGCATAAAGGAAAATTGGCGTATTTTGACCGATTCTTATGACGCCATTGCTCAGGTTGGAAAAGTCTGAAGAGGTCCCGATGTAGATGCCAGCGGAACAATCATCTATTTTAATGGTCCCGCTACTGTTTCTCAGGATGGATTTCTCCAACACAAAACCCCGGCCCCCTATGGTTCCCGTTTGGCCAAGCTCTAAAATACTTCCAGCAATATTCACGAATATACCCTCCGTTACTATAATGCCGTCTTCATGGGTATCGCTAATACTAATCAGGCTATTATCATTGGTGACTGTCCCCCAAATGTAATTAATTCCACTTCCGCCGATTTCCCCAAAGTTGTTCCCGATGGAGAGTATTGCACCATTTCGATTTAGAAACGAAGAACCACCTCTGACCCCTGATTGTCCGGTACGATCAATTATTATGGTACCCCCGTTATTATCTACAGAAGATTCGTTTAATAAATTTATTCCGTCCCGAACAATGTTACCGACAGTCTGCCCAATTTGTAAGAAACCTTTATTGGTTATTTGACCTGAATGAGCCCGAATTGCGCTTTGACCTATGTTATCAATTTTTATGATTCCTGATCCCTTATTATCAATTGCACCGATGTCTATATAAATCCCGTTTTGCTGAATTGTACTGTTTTGGCCGATAAGAATTTGACCGTTGTCATTGGTGAGCAGGCTGCTGGCTGTAACATCGATACCTTCTACCGCGCAATCGTCTACATTGACTGTACCATGATTAAATAGCGCTCCATTACTCGCCAACGTAATGCCGTTGCCAGTTGATCCAATCACTGTCAGAACGGCATTGGTTTGGATGGTCAGCCTACCGGTACTCACGCTGACTGATTTAGCCACCGCCGTGTTACCGCCATAAATGATGGGCTGGACGGAAGGATTGTTTATTTCAACATCGTCATTAGCCGTTGGGACACCGGCCGGGTTCCAGTTACTGCTTTCATGCCAGTCATCACTGGTACTGCCCGTCCACGACTGTTGAGCCATTAAGGTGATGCTGCTTGACAGCAGAAATGTTAGGATAAACAATACGACTAAAGAATTCAAATTGGTTGGTCTCCCCAGAATTGTTGAACACAGAAGAATTGACTTTTTCATTTTTTTAAATTTTAAATCTGATTGATGGATTGTTATTTCAAGCTGGCTTTTTCCCACTTACCTGATACACTGGTGGCAGGCTGATCAAAGAGTTACTCCGTTTTTCAAATGATTTCAGTTCGTACAGCAGGGCCCGTAACTCTGCTGGTTTAGCGACTTCTTGTTCGAGTAATTCACTGGAAAAAAGTTCAAAGCTCAGCGATGCGAGCTGTTTGAATTTCTTTTGCAAAAAGATGGGTGGGATCAACTGAGACTGAACGTTTTTGAAGCCGGTTTTTTCCAGTGGTTCTTTATACCTGGATTTTGCCTTGTCAGCATCAATGCCAGGTTGGCGGACTTTTTTTGCCAATGCTGCTAATCGGTCGAAAGCAGTACATTCGGGAAAAGCCCGGAAATCAAGTAAATTAAATTCTTCCAAAAACACTTCACCTCTTGGTTTCAGGATTTTATAAAATTGGAGAAGGGTTTGTTCAGCATTGCCCCCAACGGATAGCTGCAAGCGACTAAAAATGTAATCAAAGTCACCTTCTGTTGAATTGCCAAACTCCCTGGATGATGGGGTAGAAATTTCATAATTACCTGCGGGCACAATCGTTTTTGTAATTAACTTGTTGGGAATGGCATTAGTAACGCTGACCAGTTTGCCGTTTTCTCCGATCAATCGAACCAGTTTCGCAATTACCCTTCTATTATCCATGTCCATCACCAGTACTTTCGAGTTTTTGGTAATCGGTATTTTTTGAAGCAGGGCGAGTGAATCTACTTCCAGCACGCTCCCCAAAAGACGAAAGAAATTTTGCCGGATGAAGTCTTGGCCGGCCGTGCCAGGTACATTTAGATCACTCATGACAAATTGGATTTTAGGCACAAGGTGCCTGTAGATATCCTGGTGGATATCTGATTTTTTTTGGAAAATTTTTCTGCTTATAAAATCAAATGGATGAGAAAGATCGAGTTGATCCCACTTGATGAGACAAAGGTGGAGCGAAAATCATCATCGTGCTTTCATTATTGTTCCGGAAGTTTTCATTATTGTTCGGAAGCAAAAAAAGGTTTGCATTATTGTTCGGAAAAGAAGCGAACAAAGGGTTTAAACTGTTGAAAAACAGCTATTTGCGTGTTCGGGAAGGAGGCTCACCAAATTCTTCGGAATAATACCTTGAAAAGTGTGCGAGTGAATGGAAACCCACCTCATATCCGATTTCAGAAACATTCAGGTCGGTGGTCTGTAGTAGTCGACGGGCTTCTTGCAGGCGTATGGTCCGAATGTATAAAGAAGTAGATTTGCCTGTCAGTGCTTTTATTTTATGGTGTAGTTGGGTACGTCCTATGCCTAAGGCCCTGCAAAGATGGGCAATCCCAAAATGTTCGTCGCTGATGTTCTGATGAACAATACCGATAATTTTTTGGATAAATGCATCTTCAATATTCCGGTTGTCGACAGCCTGAGAATCTGAAAAAACGGATGGCAGCTCGGTGGGGTTGGCATATTTTTCTTGAAGGCGTCTTCGGATTTCAAGTAGCTGTTCCAGCCGGACCAAAAGTTCTTCTTGTTCAAATGGTTTGGAAAGGTAGGCATCAGCACCTTTTTTCAGGCCGCTAATCCTGGAATCAACGTCTGCCTTTGCAGTCAGTAAAATGATCGGGATGTGGCTGGTTCGTTCATCACTCTTTAATGTATTGCAAAGTTCAAATCCATCCTTTTCAGGCATCATGACATCGCTTATTATCAGGTCGGGCACCAATTCAAAAGCGGTATCAATACCTTCCTGCCCATTCTCAGCGAACTCCAATTGATATCTATCTTCGAGGCAAGCTGCCAGGTATTGGGCAACATCTCGGTTATCCTCGACGACGAGAACGATCGGCAGTAATTCGTAGGCAGCGTCATTCTGTAAAAAGTCGATTGATTCAGATTGAACGTTTGATGCCACAGTCATTGTAGGTACGATAGTCGCTGTCTTGGGCGCTTCGTTGGTAATGGGCAAATACACCAACATGGTAGTTCCCTGGCCAACTGAACTTTTGGCTTCAATACGGCCATTCATGAGTTTGACCAATTCTTGGGTAAGGGTCAGTCCGATGCCAGTTCCTTCGCCTTTTCGCGTAGTCGAATCATCCACTTGGTAAAAGCGGTCAAAAATATGTAGCAATTTCTCTTTTGCAATACCAATACCTGTGTCCTTCACGCTAATTTTTAGAAAAGCCTGGTTATCCTCTTCGGCCTGATCTATGTGAAAATAAATGTGGCCACTGTCAGGTGTGTACTTGATGCCATTGGATAAGAGATTGGTCACAATCCGGAGCAATTTATCCGGGTCATAATCCATATCCAGACTGTTCAATTCTGTCAGGAAGTGCAGTTGTAGGCCATTGTCTTCGGCATACGACTGGAATGATTCACTGATGTAATACAGGTATTTAACAACATCGCCCTGAACCAGGTTGGCCTTTAGTTCTTTTGACTCTAATTTACGCAGGTCGAGAATCTGATTGATCAGTCGGAGCAGGTTCTGGGCATTCTGTTCTATCATCCCGGGGCCTTTTTCCAGCCATTTATCCGGCTTGTTTTTGATCTGAGCTGCCATACCGGAAATGATGGTCAGCGGGGTTCTGAACTCATGGGAAATATTGGTAAAGAACCGGGACTTCATTTCGTCCAGTTCTTCCAACTTTTCTTTTTGATGTTCAACCACCTCCTTTTTTTCTAACAATTCTTCATTCAAACGGCTCAGCTCCTCATTGGCTTTTTGTTTCGAGCGGTAATAATAACCGATGGTAAGTATAAAGAGTACCGCGGCGCAAAGAGCGATGAGCAGGCTGCGCTGGAATATTTTCTGCTGAGTTACTTCTTACTGTTTTTCAAAAGCCAATCTTTGTTTCTCCTTTTCCAACTCGGCCCGAGCTTCAATCCGGGCTATTTCCTTGATGTTTTTCTTGCTGAAAAGGGTATCTTGAATGGCACGGTGGATTTCAAAATATTTTAGGGCTAGTCCTTCAATATTCTGAGCTTTATAAATATGGTACAACAACTCTGCGGCTTCCATTTCTTTATCCTTAAGTCCGGAAACCTGAGCCGTTTCAATGGCCTCTGACAAAGCGACCAATGCCTTTTGGTCCTTTCCCTGGTTTCTGTAAAGCCGGCCCAACTCAATCAATCCTTCTGATTTCATGATGAAATCATTTTTCCCACTTGCCAATCCAATTGATTTATCAATAAAGAAAATAGCCGAATCACGATTTCCCAATCGTTCGTAACAGAGCCCCATCCTTAAAAAATGATCTGGATCCAACCCTGATTCCTTTTGGTCCCGTCTCCATTTCTGAGCTTTAAAATAGAGGTTGAGGGCATTCCCGCACTCTCCTTTCAAACTAAACACATTGGCCCTTTTGAGCATGATGTCGGTATTGCGTCTAACCTTGCCCGATTTTTCCCAGGTATCGGCCGCCTTTTCAAAATACAATAATGCCTCATCGTAGTCTTCCATAGAAAGGTAGGTTTCAGCCATATTGTCCAGACAATTGGTAATACCTCCTACGTCGTCCAGGTCTTCAAAAATTGCAAGTGATTTTTGAAAATAATCGATCGAAAGCGGGTAATCTCCCAAGACAGAAGCACTGTAACCCACCATCCTGTAGACCATCGCTTCTCTACTATAGTCACCTGCTTCCCGCAACAACTGTGCTGCCATTTCATAGTAGGTCAAGGCCTTGTCCAACTTGTTCCACCGGGCTGCATTGTTTCCAAGGTTGCCCAGGCAGCTGGCCATCCTTTTCCCGTTCCCTAATTTAAGTTGCAGTTGATATGCGAGATTGATTACTGAGTCAGCCTTGTGGTATTGGGCAAGGTAAGAGTAAACATTGCCTATTTTATTCAGAAAAATAGTTTGCAGGTGTGTATCTTTTAATTCTTTGGCAATCAAAAGCGCACGTTCAAATATTGCAATGGCTTCCTCTTTCCTGTTTAGATCGTTTAGCAATGTACCATAATCTTTCATGGTTTGCGTCATTACGTTCTTAGCCTTCATTTCATCTGCCAAGTCTATAGCCATCTGGTACATTATCAAAGCACTGTCGCTTTCATTGTTTATCGAAAGTGTGTAGGCAGTGGTTTGATACAATTTCAGGAGACCATTCCTGAAACCAATTTTTTGAGCGAGAGGAATCGTAGCCCCGAGGAGGGTCAATGCACTGTCTTTATCAAATTCATTTAGGTGGGCCGCCAATTCGCCGGCAATTAGAATGCGGGTAGTGTCTTCAGTAGCCATATCCAGTTGCACTTTAAGTGAATCGATGGCTGCTGATTGAGCAAAGGTTGATAATGTAAAAACTATAAAACTAAAAAGGAGGAGCCATTTCCTTCTTTTATTCTCTGAAATCAACTTACACAATTGGAAACCAGGGTATATCCCTAAGACTTGCAACAAACGAAACAACCCTAATTGATATGCTTTTACAAAATTCAACAGATCACAAATTATTCATAAAGAGTAATGTGTACAAATGTACTATCGTTCAAGCTATTAACCTTTAGCAAGAAATATTCTACGATTTAAGAAAATTTTGTAATTGTCGTTTCATGCTATCGTCTCATTTTACCCCGGACAAGAACACAGACATCGGGCTGTGCTGAAAATATATCATAAATTGTATAAAAAACGCTCTTGTTCCTATCTGTCCACATAAAAGCAAACAGTACTCATCCCTTTTGAATTACCTCCCAATAGAAAGATAAATAGTTTTGGCAATTTGGGATCTATTACCTAAATGATCTATTTTTTTGTTGTACCCAATAAAAAAAGCCCGACGTAACTTATTGTTAGTCAGGCTTTTATTTTGCGCCCCCTCAAGGACTTGAACCTTGGACCTACGGATTAACAGATCATAAAGACTTGAATATGTTTTTATAATCAATACAAAATCAGTGAATTATAAATTTAATATTATTTTACTTATTAAATTTTATTTGCCGATGGAAGTATCATTCAACATCAGACTTCACACGAGTGAAAAAATGGACAGTGGGAAAAGTCCCATCGTATTACAAATCTCCTGGAGAGAATTTGACAAACCTAAATTGAGGCGTAAGCGCCTTGGAATCAGTTGTCACGAGACTGAATGGGATCGAGAAGAACATAGGGTTAAGGATTCTGCGTGGAGATATGCGAAAAAGAATGCCCTCATAGAAGAGGCTTTGGAAAAAGCCGAAGAGGTTTACAGGGAATATTTCCAATTCAGGTGGGATTACAAGGAATTCGCTCAACTTTTTGTCCAGGGCAAAAAAGCCACTACCCTAACCTCCTTCACCCTTCAACTTATTGAGGATCACAACAGAAGAGACAAAGGCGGAACTGCAATTTATTATGGTAATGTTCTTAAAGCTGTACAAAAGTTTGCTCGTAAGAAAGACATCATGTTTGAAGAAATTGATCATTCTTTCCTCAAAAGATTTGAGAGATACCATACCGATAGAGGTTTTTCAGGAATGAGGAACATGAGGGGTTTGAAAGCTCTATTCGGAAAGGCTATCGAAGATCGTATAATTGATATGAAGTTGATGCCTTTTAAGTGTGGTTACAATCCCATTGGTTACAAGTTTACTCACCTCAATAAGATCAAATCCAAGAGAAACAATCCAAATAGGATTAAGAGGTTATCTCCGTCTCAAGTATCATTGGTTTTGAAATTCGTAAGCGACGAACCAGCCTATGAAAAAGCAATGGACTTATGGAAGTTTAGCTATTTCACAATGGGTGTTAACCTGAAAGACATTGCCCTCATGAAAATCTCAGATATTAAAGATGGTATCTGGTATTATGATAGGGAAAAGACTGGTATGGGCGGAAATGGGAAACCACTTTTGCCTGAATGTCTTGCAATCATCAAGAAGTACCACAACCCTGCAAACAAGTATGTCTTTTACGATATTCTAAGGGACTGTTATGATGTCAATGATTTATCTATCAAATCCAGGGTAAGGGACTATAGCTGTAATCTCAGGCGGAGGTATGTGAGCATCAGTAAGATTCTTGGATTGGAAGGCTATTTTACTTTTTATTCAGCAAGGTATACTTCTTCTACCATTGCTGTGCAAAGAGATGGGAGTTTGAAGGCTGTGCAGCACTTACTCGATCATGCTTCGATTAAGACGACTGATCATTATATTGGGTATAGTAATCATGGTAAGATGCTGGAGACGCTGGAGTTGTTGAGGGTGTAATTGAGCAATTAAATCTTGAATATATGGAAAATTGATTATTGCAATCATTTGAATTATTATTATCTGAATTGTATTAAAGGAAATTAATTCGAGGGACATATTCAAATATTTAATCTCTATCGATTTCGAAACCAACCTACTCAACAAAAATTTCTTATGTCTTACTAAAATAAAAATAATATTGTAACTGTAATCCACAATTAAGGCTTGGAAAGAACATTGAAATTGATGATCTTTCCAAGCCTTAATTGTGGATTACAGTTAC
>JBCBRY010000152.1:0-22154 GCA_039819485.1 Bacteroidota bacterium
CGGATTTAATTTCCCCCTTTGGAGGGGGTTAGGGGGAGGATTTTCAGGCATAAATTATCAATGTTGAGTTTTGTCCTATACTTAATTAAAAAAAATAAAGCCAAATTAAAATAACGTACCGTTCAATATTCCACCCTGCAATATTTAGGGAGTCTGCGGGCAATGTCTTTTTTTTCTTCTTGGGAAAAATTATTTAAAATTATTTTATTATTCAGTTTTGTGTCCGATTTATTTGATACAATCAACCTGTTTAAATTGGTCAATTGGTAAATGGGGTGACTCAGTTCGGTCAGGCCCAGGTTTTGTAAACTCAAAACTTTTATGGTGGTCAGCTTTGCCAGGGGGACATTTAGCGCCTCAATGGAAATAGGGTTGAGGCCAATTGTAAATTCTTTCAGCGATGCTAAGTTTCCAAATTCTTCGGGCAGGGTAGTCAGTTGGTTCGCAGATAAGTCCAATGTCTCTAAAAACTTCAAGTTGCCGATAGAAGGTGGGATTTCCTTTAATTGATTATTGTCCAATAATAAAATAGAAAGGCTTTCCAAATGGCGGAGATCAGATGGCAATTCTGTCAATAAATTATCACTGATAAAGAGTGAAGTTAAATGGGAGAGGTCGCTGATGGCCGATGGTATTTCTTTTAATTGATTAGTGGATAAAACCAGTGTGGTCAAATGACGCAAATTGCCAATTTCATCTGGCAAACTGGCCAATTTGTTTTCAGAAAGGTTCAGGTATTGCAGGTTTTGGAGTTCACCGATTTCAGCGGGCAGGGAATCGAGGTTGTTATCGGATAAATCCAAAGAAATAAGGTTTTGCAGTTTGCCGATTTCTGGAGCCAGACTTTTCAACTGGTTGCCAGATAGGTCAAGCGCGGTCAGGTTTTTTAAATCTCCAATTTCAGGCGGCAGGTTTACCAGAAAATTGCCAGACAAATCAAAATCTGTCAGGTCTTCCATTTTGCTGACTTCAGGGGGTAAAGAGGACAGGTTGCACAGACTGATGTTCAGGTTTTCCAGTGTATCCATCCTGACCACGATGGTTGGGAAGGATTCAAGTTTTGGATTCAAGTTTAAATTCAGTGAAATGAGGTTGTCGAGCCGGTTGAATTCTGTTGGAAGCGATATTAGTTCATTGGCTTTTAAATCGAGGTGCTTCAGGTTTTCCAGTGTTCCAAGCGATGGGGGCAATTCGGCCAATTGATTGTTTCTTAGCCGTAAACTGGATAAGTTTTTTAACAGGCCTGTGGCTTCAGGAAGGGTTTGAAGCTGATTGTAGGCAAGGTTTAGGGACGTTAGGTTTCTGAGTTCGGTAATTTCATCCGGTACTGCTGTCAATTGGTTGCCGGACAAATCAAGTGCAGTCAGGTTGACGAGTTTTCGAATACCGGGTGAAATTGAAGTGATCACATTTTCGCTGAGCAAAAGGATTTCAAGATTGGTATGTTCAAAGATGGATGTAGGGAGTCGTGAAAGGCCCTCGTTTTTCAGTTCCAGTGCTTTGGTTTCATCGATGATTTGATTGATTTCGAAGGCCAGTTTGAACCGTTCGTTCCGACCGTTGATGAGGAAATCTCCGTCATCGTTTTCTACTTCGGCAAACCCGGAATAATCAAATGGCAGTGCATTTTTGTATTCGTGAGGGATCAGCTTTTCACCTCTTTTGTTGATATATCCATATTTTTCTCCATCAAAAGAAAGTGCCAGGCTGTCTTCGTAAAAATACAAGGCATCAATTATTTTATTGGCGATGGAAAGGTTTCTGGTTGCGTTTTCCCTTTCCTTATCAGCATGCTCATTGGCCTTATAGGCAGTGATCCATTGCCAGGCTGCGATCAACAGCCCCACTACTGCGAGGACGGTGAAGATATTGGCCTTCTTGCGGCCTCTTTCAGCCTGTTCGCGCAATCGGTATTCCTCCTCGATCTTTCGCTTGGCCTGGCTCAGTTCTTTTTCGCGTTTGAGGCGGTCTGCCTCCGCCTCTGCTTCTTTTCTTTTTTGTTTTGCTTCCAGGACCGGGGCTACCAACCTGTCATGGGCGAGTTCGTAAGAATAGCCTCCTCGTAAAAAAGGTTCAGCCCGCAGCAATCGGCTGTTGACGAGCCTTTCTAAAAGTGGCGTGTCCACTTGGTATTGGCGTTTGATCTGAGCTTCGTGGAGAGAAAGCCGAATATTTTCCCCTTCGAGGACCAACCCCTCTTCAATCAGGAGCCGGGCGGACGTTTGGACGGAGAGATCACCAATGGAAGCTATTTTTTCAAAATAATATTTACCTACGATGCCTTGCAGGTCCCCTAAGTCAGTGGATTCAAGGAAGGTATTACCACCTTTCTCGACTAATTTTTCTTCGAAATACTGACACAGCAACTGCAGGAGAATCCCCTCAATCAGCTCGTCACTTTCATCTTCCTGCAAGAACGCCAGGAGGGTATTCAGAGCGGAGGGCCTCCATTCGAATGGCGGTGTACGGAATTGGCCCTCAGCTTGTGCTGGCAGCAGAATAGCTCTTTCTGCATCAGCCTTGCGCAAGGCTTTCAATTCGAACATGTGCCGGAAAATATTCGGGAGCTGGTCGGCCAGTTGGTGAAGCAAGTGGATACGATCGGAGCGGATGGCAAAAAGCTTAACGACTTCCAGGGGGTTTTCCAGTTGGTCTTCGTCTTCCTCCGATAAAAAATCGGCTTTCTCGGCCATGCGCCTAAACCTTAGCGGGATGCCGGTATGGAGCAGTTCTGAAAGTTCCTCTTTGAAGGCTTCGATGGCCGGCTCCGGGTAAGTAAACAGCTCTTCAAATTGGTCGAACAGCAGGAGCAGCCTTCCGCTGCCATTCAGTTGTGAGGACTTGGCATGAAACCACAATGAAGAATCTTCCGGTAAAAGCTGGTCCAGGAAAGTGCTTGCCTGCCGGTTCCCGGAAATGGCTTTTTTGGTAATGTTAAGCGGCGTATCCAGTTGGCCGTCGGTCCAGGCGCCAAAGCGAATGGTGATGGGGGTAAACAGGCCTGATTCAAGGCACTTGGGAATGATCCCCGCATACAATAGAGAGCTTTTGCCAAGCCCACTTTTACCGTAGACCACCACCATTGATTCTCTTCGAATCATGCGGAAGAGGTCTTGTGTGTCTTGTTCGCGGCCAAAAAACACGTTGGCCTGTTGAGTAGAGAAGGGCTGTACCCCCGGGTAGCGGTAAGGAGAATGCTCGTTCGTTAATGTTGGGTCTTGGTTCACTGTTTCTAATTTCCTCAATGAGCTGAGAGTTTCTGATTGAAGTTTGATCGATGGCCGAAATGAAATTAATCCTTACAAATGCTCAGCACTGGCAATTAATTCTAACATCCTTTCCACGATCTGATTGTTTTCCACTGAAAGGTCCCTGGAGTCAATTGTTCCCCGTAATTCCCTCTGCACCAATAAGTTAAATTGGTTGCGCAAGACGATCAAGTCGTTTAGCAAACTGCTGCTTCGGGGCTTGCGTCGTTGTAGGTATACTTTCAGTTGCTGCATGACGTCAGCGGTTTTTGCTTCTGCCAATAATTCTTTTAGAGAGGGCAGCGCTGGGTCGGGCAGATTAGCTTCTTCGGGATCAATTTTGGGCAGCGGTTTCAGCAAATCTTCTGCTTCGCATTTACGGTACAATTCACCGATAAAGGCGGAAGTGCTGGCAGGGAAAAATTCTATCTTAAATTCTTCCGTATAGATTTTATGCAAGCGGGGATCTTCGAATTCTTCGAGGGCGAGGCGCTCAATTTCCCGCATTTTTTCAGAGTGAAGTGACAGCACCCGCAGCAGCAACTGGAAATACCATTTCTCGTACGGCAGGCCAAGGAAAATGTAGCGGTCCATCCTTTCCAGTGCGTCCAGCAAGTCCTCGTTCATACTCTTGGCAAGGAATACAGATTGCAGATAGTCGAAAAAGTCGCTGTGGGTCAAGACCAGGCTTTCCGGCTCTTCGATGTTTCCCATTAAATTATAAATCAGCGGTTTGTGCTTGGTTGGCGGAACGAATTTATTGGATGCTTTGCGGTTGCGGAAATAAAAGTCTGGTTCGTATTCATAACCCATTACATCAAAGGTACGGGCGAGGATATTATCGGGGGTCAGGCTGAAGAGCATGGAAAACGGTGTGCGGGCAATTCTGCTGAACTGCATTTCCGTTTCTGGAAATGGCTGGTTAAAAAACCGCTTCATTTCCGTGATGATCTTCCGCTTGTACCGATTTTTTTTAAAGAGATAAAATCCATCTGGATTATGCAGGTGAATATGCGGGTGGTCAGGGTTGCTGGCATCCAGCCAATCAGTCAGGGCGTTTTCCATGTTTCCACCACCGGGGGCTTCATAAGCGCCTGTGCCTATAAAAAGGATGCATTTTTGATCGTCGAGGGTTTCGAGGACATCCTCCCAATCCACTGTTTCCAGGGCCTTGATTGACGCCTGGTCCAAAGAATCTGTGCTTATCATTCGTGGGGCGTTAGTTAAACAGCTGTAGGTTTTCTCTTATATGTTTAACGAAGACTAAATTAGAAAAAATTAAGTGATTGGCAAATAAGTCAAAAAGATAGCAAAGGTACTTTGCCGCTTTG
Organism: Bacteroidota bacterium; assembly: GCA_039819485.1. Lineage (GTDB taxonomy): Bacteria > Bacteroidota > Bacteroidia > Chitinophagales > Saprospiraceae > UBA6168. The sequence continues at coordinate 4,580 of JBCBRY010000152.1, forward strand.
AAGTTAAAGGACTTTCCGGGTTGATGAATAAATTTTTGTAGCAAGTAGAGGGATAATGGTAGAGAGATATAAGTGAATAAAAACTTGAAAAAACAGGCCTATATAAATTAAAATTGGCTGTCGTTCAAGTATGGGGAAGAGTGAGGAAATTATTTTGGGGCGATGATTTATCAATAGGAGGATGGTTTGTGAGAATGGAAATTGAGAAATCGGAAAATCCTTTCACTTGGTCTTTCATGTCTGATTTCCCAATTTCTCAATTTCCAACAAACGCTACTTCCTCCAATCTATTTCCACAGATCTATTTTTGACCAGCAAGGTAGCATATTTGCTTTCGTTCGGATGTAGAACCATAAGATTATACTTGCCGTAGGCCAGGTTCCTTAAATTGATTTTTTTACGGAACCCATTGTGGGACATGATCTTTTTTGAAAGCAAGATATTATCTTCTGTGTCTTTAATAATGATGCGTGTCGGTTTTTCCTGCATATTGTAGAGCCTGCAAATGATGGCCTGTTGGTTGTCTATGGGTGTTACTTTCACGATCAATTTTCCTGTACCGTCCAATACATTATTGGAAATGGTGTTGAAGGAAAACAACAAAGGCAAAGTACATAGCACTGTCATTGCGATAAAAGCAGATCTTTTCATCGTTTAATGGTTTTTACAAATGGACTATGGCAATTGCACCGGCAATTTTCCACAGCGGTGAATTAAGTATGATTTAAAAAAGTGGGATAGTTTTACTTAGGTCGGAAGTTGTAGCTAAAGAGGAGTTATTCGGTTAAAGGTTGCACCATTAATTGGACGAAGGTTTTAAGAGAAAGGATGTAAAATGGAGGATTTTTAATTTGGAAAAAACTCCTTTGTGCTGAAAATCAAGTACTTAGTTGTTCCGAGATTCGAGCTTTCTTATTTTTAATCAAGTCATGCAAGCAGCAATTTTTCCGGAAAAATATTATTTTATTTTTTTCCAGCAATTTTTACCTTTAGGTTCGATAAAAACCAAATTGCCGTAGATGGGTAGTTTGGTTTTTTTGCTTTTCAATTTTCACCGTTCATAAAAGAAATTTTCATGCAAAAGAAAAGACGCACATTTTTACAAACTGCAGGGATCATGACTGCCGGTTCTATGGTTCTGCCCAATTGGGCATGTTCAGGAGGTAGCAAAGAAACCGAAACTACTACCGCTACCACTGAGGCAGCTCCTGCTGCACCGACTCCCAGCCTAGATAAATTTGGTATTCAACTGTATACGCTTCGGGATGTAATACCCGCAGACCCCAAGGGAACGCTCAAACAGTTGGCCGATTTTGGTTATAAACAAATAGAGGGCTATGAGCACAAAGAGCAAGGTATTTATTGGAATATGTCACATACTGATTTTAAAAAGTACCTGGATGATACTGGTTTGCAGATGGTTGCCAGTCACTGTGACATTAATAAGGATTTTGAAAAGAAAGTAGGGGAGGTAGCAGAAATAGGTGTAGAGTACATGATCTGTCCCTGGGTAGGGCCACAGGAAAATATGGATGAATGGAGAAAGATAGCTGACAAATTCAATGAATGTGGAGAAATCTGTAAAAAAGCAGGAATCCGCTTTGCCTACCACAACCATGCTTACTCATTTAAGCCAGTTACGGACATCATCCCGCATGACTTTCTCATGGACAACACCGACCCGGCATTGGTCGATCATGAAATGGACATTTATTGGGTCGTGACCGCAGGCGTCGATCCGGCTGCATACCTGGCAAAGTACTCCAACCGCTTCCGCCTTTGCCATGTAAAAGACCGGATGAAAACGGCGACACCTGATGAGAGGGAAGCCTCTTGCGATTTAGGTACCGGCTCCATCGATTACCCTAAAATATTGAAGGTGGCCGCTGATCATGGTATGAAATATTTCATCTTGGAGCAGGAACGATATGATGGATCAACTCCGATGGACAGTGCTAAGGTGGGGGCTGATTATTTGAAACAACTGGTGTTTGCTTAGTGATTTGGTTCGTGTGAGTGACCTAATAAGGATCGAGCCTCATTAAGATAAGTTTTGCCAATGTGATCATCATCGGTAAATCGGTTGCCCTCCTCCATCAAGGCGCCGTTTTCGGTGAGGTGAGTGGGATATTGGGGTATTGGGGTATTGAGATATTGGGATATTTTGGGTTTGTAAGACAGGTACCTGAATAAAACTCAATATCCCAATATCCCAATATCCCAATATCTCAATACCCCAATACCCCAATACCCCTCACTGCCCTCCCTGCCAGTTTTCCAAAACATGAATGGCATTTTCGTAGCCGGCCTGCACACATTGGTCAAAAGTTTTCCAGTCGATAAGGCCATAGTGGCTGAGGTCGGGATTGAAATAAAGATCGGCACGGGTGCGGAGTTGGCGAGTTTTGAAGTCAGAGTTCAGGGTGGTCGATTTTACCAGGATGGACATGAGCGAGGGGATTTGAAAAGGAGTCTTGCCAAATAATTTGCCCTTGATGATCTGCCACGTACTGGGGATGCAATCCAACTTGACTTCATCATCGTTGGGAATGTCAAGATCGACGGCCATCGTAAATCCTGCGCCCATTTGTTCCATTACATCGATGGGCAGATTATTGAAAATGCCTCCGTCTACGTGCAGCCCGTTTTTATAAACCACGGGTGGGAAAATGCCCGGCAGGGAAATACTGGCCCGGATGGCCCGGCGGAGCAGCCCATTTTTATGTACGTCCGATGTGACATTGGACAGGTTGGAAGAGATGCAGAAATAGTTTGGATTGAGGTCTTCTATTTTTCTTTCCCCAAATAACCTGACCAAGTGTTTCTCCAGTTTTTTGGCTTTTAATAATGACACAAAAGGAATTAGGTTGTAATCGGAAATGGGGGTGGGGTTGTCCAGAAAGATCACCCTGTTCAGTTCAAAGATTTCTTTCGCCGACAGGCCCATGGCCATGAAGCCCCCCATGAGCGAACCAATGCTGGTACCTCCAACCATATCGATCGGAATGCCGTATTCCTCGAGCGCCATATGTACACCAATGTGAGCCATTCCTTTGGCACCGCCTCCGGACAGCACCAGGCCGAGGGCATTGCCAGTTAAGAAACGCACGAGCCGGGACATGTCCTTGACGGAACCTTCGACGAGATGGTGGTGGGTTTTTACACTTCGGTTTTGTAGCCATTCCGCCGTGCCGGTAATTTCATCGCTGGCACTCTCCCGTAACAAGACCAGTATCTTTTGGGCAGAGGTGATTTTGTCAAACCCTTCCAGCAGGTCTTTTTCCATCGCATCCGGTACGGGCGAGTCTTGATGGTGCGCGATCAAAAGGATTTCATCGGCCTGGCGCAAACAACGTTTTGTCCATTCAGTCGGACCATAGTCGGCCTGGTAAATCAAGTAGTCGTTTCGCGCTTCCTGTTCGTCCAGCCAGCCCGACACCCGATGGTAAGTATTGCTCTGCGGATTGGACTGGGATACTTCAGACACATTCAGCAATTGGTTGACCTTGTCGGACGAGAGATGAAGGATATCGCCGTATTTATCCAGTTTGCGCACCAACAATTCTGTAAAGTCTTTCATCGCTACCCGCCGGCCCAGTGGGAGGAGTACAATGTTGCCGGTTTTGAAGGCATTTTTTTGTTTGATGGAGTTCCGCTCTTTCAGCCGCTCGATTATTAACCGGGTAATGTTCATGACGACCGTAGGGTGCTTCGCAATAATTTCTTCAAATGCATACCGGGAAATACTGACCAGCACACTGTCCCGCACGGCAATAATGTCGGCACTCCTGGTCTCGCCGGTAAAAATGGCCATTTCTCCAACCGTTTCCCCGCGGGTGACTTCTCCAAGAATTTCGGACGAACCATCTTTGCGGCGCATGACGACCTGCAAACGGCCACTGATTAGAATAAACAATTTATTGCCAACATCTCCCTGGTGAAACAAAAAGCGGTTACCGTGCAGTTCTTTCCATTCAAAATAGGGTAGCAATGAATCGAATACCTGATCGTTCATGTCCCCAAAAATCTTGGGAAGGATTTTTCGTAGCTGTTGGAGCTTTAGTTCATGATGTGAAAAAGAACTGTTGTTCACTTGGTTGCTTATTTTATTTTTTGCTTCGCGGTTCGCTCAAGTAAGTCCTTGGACAAGAATAAGGGGCGCTAAAAATGACACTTTTCTTTTGACAAATGTTTGATTTCCAAGCTTCAAGACTCATTTTCAAGCAAAGAAAAAGTGTCATTTTTTTTGACCACCTGCTTAGCCATGCAAGATTGTTTACAATTTGCGGGGGCCCCGAAGCGAGTTCGGAAAGCTCCATTATTTTGTATGAATAGTTTTGCGTACTTACTTTATTAATGCTTTTCGGAAGAGTTCGCCTACATTTATTTGCGCATGATTCAAGCACTCAGCCAACAAAACATTAAAGCCACAAATTACAAAATCATTTACATAGTGCAGTTTAGTTTTCTTTTTCAAAAATGTCATTTTTTTTAAAATGATGTTTTGAAAGACAAATCATTACCTTGGCATTTTTCTGAAATAAATCAAATGAAAATGACTGATCCTATCAGCCTCCGGGCAAAAGAATTACAACTTCCTATGCGGACCACTTTCAAACAAGCCTCTTCTGTCCGCAATGTTGGGGAAAGCATTTGGTGCGAAGCCAACCGAGGTAAGCAGACCGGGCTTGGAGAAGGTTGCCCGCGAAAATATGTGACCGGGGAAAATCTGGGAGGAGCCATGAATTGGCTCAATACTAAAATTCCGGAAATCCAACTTGGCTGCCGTTCCTTGCCAGGATTGAAAGAATGGATAAACAACTACCGCTCGGAGATAGATGAAAACCCCGCGGCATTCAGTGCCATAGAAATCGCTTTGGTGGAACTTTTCGCCAAAGAAAAAAAATCATCTGTGGAAAAATTGGTCGGATTAAATAGTCCGTGTCGGATTTACCAATATACCGGTGTTCTGGGCGATAGCAGCGAAAAAAAATATACAGCCATGGCCCAGCGGTTTTTTAAAATGGGTTTTACGGATTTTAAGATTAAAGTGAACGGAGCGTTAGATACCGACAACAAAAAATTAAAAATTGTACACCAGTTGGCTGCCCAAAATAATATCCCTGAAATACGCATCCGACTGGATGCCAATAACCTGTGGAAAGGAAATGTCGACGCAGCGATTGGGCATTTATCAAAACTCGATTACCCTATTTTTGGTATTGAAGAACCGGTAGCGCCTAAAAACTATGAGGCACTGGAAAAAATCAGCTCTACATTGGGCGTGGCCGTTATTTTAGATGAAAGCATTTGTAACTTAAATGATCTTAACAGACTTGATCCGGTCTTGAATAATTACATCGCCAATATCAAAGTATCCAGGATCGGTGGCTTGCTGCGCTCGTTGGAATTAATCGATGCATTAAAAGCGAGAGATAAAAAAATAATCATTGGTGCCCACGTCGGGGAAACTTCCATCCTGACCCGTGCCGGAATGTGTGCCGCCAATGCCGCTGGAAATCATCTTGTTGCCCAGGAAGGAGGTTTCGGTTTGTTGTTGCTGGAAAAGGAGCCCGTGGGGCCAAGCCTGATGATCGGACCAAAAGGACAAATAGATTTATCCAATAATTATACGATCAAAACACCTGAGAAAATAATTGAAATTCCTAAGGAAAATTGGTCCGTTGGATGGGGGATGAGAGTTTTGAGCGGTACGTGAAACATTTCAATTTTACATTTTCAATTATTTATTAATTAAATAATTTTTCAAGCTCTCCAATATTTCAAACCGGGCATTTCCGGTGCCATATAATTTTTCGTCATAATTTCCAGGAGTTTTTTCCAATGCAGTTTTGATTTCAGTTAAATGATGGAATACCAAGGTGTTCCAACCATGTTCTAATGTCTCCACCCATTCTGTTTCCGGGCGTAAAGTAATGCATTGTTTTTTCAAGAAATAAGCTTCTTTTTGCATACCGCCGGAATCGGTGAGCACTGCTTTGGCATTGGCCATCAGGTTCATATTTTCGAAATAGGATACGGGAGGGATAATTTTGAGATTTTTAAAACTGTTTAAATCAATGTCAAATTTTTTAGCCAGGTTGACTGTCCTTGGGTGTAGCGGACATTTGACTGGAAAATTTAAACTGTTTAAGGTGCCTAATATTTCTATCAAACGCGCTGATGAATCCGTATTGTACGGTCGGTGGATAGAGGTTAAATAATATTGATCGGCGTCCGCAGCTTTTTCTATGACTCCTGCCGACTGTGCAATGCGCAGCATGTCGTACATGATGTCTCCAGTCTTGATCACCCCTTTGGTGATACCTTCCTTTTTTAAATTTTCAATAGCTGGATCGGTGGGGACAAATAGCAGCGCAGAAACATGGTCGGTTAAAATCCGGTTTATTTCCTCCGGCATTTTTTTATTGAAACTTCTGAGCCCGGCCTCCACATGAATCACTGGGATGTGCAATTTACTTCCGACCAGCGAACCGGCCAGGGTGGAATTCGTATCACCGTAGACAAGGATACCGTCCGGTTGCTCCGTTTGTACGATCTCCTCGATTTTTTCCATCATCCTGCCCGTTTGCGCCCCGTGCGAAGCACTGCCAACGTGGAGCATAAAATCCGGAGGCGACATTTCCAACTGTTCAAAAAATACCTGGCTCATATTGTGGTCGTAATGTTGCCCGGTATGAATGGTCACCAACTGGAAAAAATCGGCATATTTTTTAAACGCCAGGTCAATCGGTGCATGCTTGATAAACTGGGGCCTCGCCCCAATGATGGCAATTATTTTTTTCGTCATATTCCATTTGGTAGGCAAGTGTCAAAATAGACAAGTTGCCACGTAATCAGTAGGCAGGTATACGAGTTGGCGATTTGTTTTGGTTCACCTACCCCACAGGAATCATTTATTGCCCACCCGCTTATCTGCCTACTCGCCTACTCGCCCGCGTGCCTACTTAAAGACGTATACACTTTCCTACATTTGCAACCAATGAAGCAGCAGAAAAGAGTACTCATTATTTCGTATTACTGGCCGCCCAGTGGCGGTGCAGGAGTGCAAAGATGGCTAAAGTTTGCTAAATATCTACCTCAGTTTGGTTACACGCCGGTGGTGTACACCCCTTCCAACCCTCACTACCCAATGCTGGACGAAACCCTGGCCGAGGACATACCTTCGGAAGTGGAAATTGTCAAACATCCGATCTGGGAGCCTTATAGTTTTTACAAGAAGTGGATGGGCATGAAAAAAGGCGAGCGGGTGCAGCATGGTTTTATTGCTGAAAAAGGCCAGAGCGCCTGGAAACAAAAACTATCGACTTGGGTCAGGGGGAATTTCTTCATTCCGGATGCCCGGAAATTTTGGGTGGGGCCTTCCATTAAATTTTTAGATAACTACTTGAAAAACAACCCGGTGGACGCTGTTGTGTCAACTGGTCCCCCTCATTCCATGCACCTCATCGGGCTGGGTGTAAAAGCGAAAACAGACCTGCCCTGGCTGGCAGATTTCCGGGATCCCTGGACGGAAATAGATTTTTATGAGCAATTGATGTTGACTAAATGGGCAGACGCCACTCATCGGCGACTCGAAGCCAAAGTCCTTAAATCGGCCGATAAAGTAGTGACCATTGGCTGGCACGGTGGCAAACGACTGGAACTGCTGGGGGCGGAAAATGTAGACATCATCACCAATGGCTTTGATGAGGACGACGTGCCTCAAACCATTGATTACGAAGCAAATGAGCATTTTGAATTGATGCACATCGGCTCTTTGAACAAGGATCGAAACCCACATGATTTATGGGCAGCGCTGAAAGTATTGGTCAGGGAAAATGCGGCCCTGGCCAAAAAACTGCGCATCACCCTGATCGGCAAATTGGATTCGCAGGTTTTACAATCAGTCGAGGAACACGGACTTGCCGAATACCTGAATAAAATCCCTTATCTGCCGCATGCGGAAATATTTCCCAAGTTACAATCGGCGTCGGTGCTCGTTTTGGCACTCAATGACGTTCCTTCCATTGAAGGAATTGTAACGGGCAAAATATTTGAATACCTCGCTGCCCGCCGCCCCATTATTTGTATCGGTTCATCAACCGGGGATGCGGCGAAAATCGTTGCGGGAGCAGAGGCGGGACAGTCCGTCAATTTTGGGGAACAGGAAAAACTTAAAAAGGTGGTCAGCGGTTATTTTGAAAAATACCTGTCGGATGGTTTGCAATTTGACTCTGGCAAAATCCAACAGTATTCGCGCAAAAGTTTGACCGCTGATTTGGTCAGCCATTTAGATGGTTTGGTAGACCAGGTTGCTGAAAAATGATTTTATATTTTTTTATATCACTGCTTTTTGCCAATTCTTCGGCCGATCATGAATTTAAAATGAGCGTCTGCGAAATTGTTTACGAAGAAAATGCCCAGCATTTTCAAGTACACTTTTATTTATTTCAGGATGATTTAAAAGAAGCCGTTTACGGAGACCCCGAGTCACCGCTTTTGGAAAAAGAAAAAATTGCCAGTTATATTTTAGCAAAAACCAAAATTGAACTAAAGGATAAAAATGTTGAATTAATGCAGCGTGAAATGAAAGAAAAAGATGATCAGGTAATGATGACTTTTTTTTCTGAAAAGATAAATATTGAGCATTATTCCACCCTTTCCATTTCCAACCAAATAATGATCGAAAAATTCAGGACACAGACCAATATGGTCTATGTCTCCTTGCCCAACCGTTCCAAGTGGACACAGATTTTAAATGCACAAAAGACGGAAGCGGTTTATGAGTTATGAGTTATAGGTTATGAATTATAACTCATAACCCATAACATTACCAACCCGGAATAATATTCAACCCAAACACTCCTCTCGTCTCAGATACAAGCGGTACCGCATAGTAAGGCTCCAAGATCAAGGCGCCGAACATATTGATCCGTACGGAAGCACCAGCGCTAAACAATGGATTGAAATCAAATTCCCGTAAGTTGGCATCCGAATTAGCATCGAAGGTATCCCAGGTCAGTCCGCCATCCATAAAAAAGGCTATTTCCGAAAGGAGGAACTTTGATTTGATCAGGGATAGCCCTTCCGGTCCGGTAAACGGCATTCGTATTTCAAAATTGCTCAACAGGGCCTTGCTGCCGAACAGTTCGTCCACCGATCTGTCGTTGCGCTGCAATAACTCACTGGCATTGTTGAATTCATACCCGCGCATGTACCAGGGAAACCCAAGAAATATATCTGTAAAACTGTTGGCATCGTTGCCGTAGCGGCCGATGTGCATGGCCCGGGCAGCAAACGTGACGGGTTTTAAGTGGACATATTTACGTCCATCCAAGGTCACGTTGGTAAAGTTAAAATCACCAATATTCCTTTCGACGGCTATCCGGAACCGATGGCCTTTGATTGGTGAGGCGATTCCCATGTAGGAGTTATCGCCGACCAATGCGAGGTTGGCCGATGCCAACTGACCATTGAATAAATTCAGGCCAACATCTTCCGGGTCCACTTTTTCTCGTTGCTGAAAGATCAGCCGTCCGGCTGCATCATAATATTGGTCGAAGCGGTCGACCCGGTTCGAATAAGTGGCCGCAGAAACACCACCTTCCACCCGTAGTGTTTTTGAAAACGGGAACTGGGCAAATACGGTCAGCTTTTCTTCGAATGTACGGATACGGTCCAGGACGTAATGATTGAACAGGAGGTTGTTGTCGTCACTTCCCGGCAATGGGTCTGTACCTACAAAGCCGAAGCGTCCGGTCGAGAACGGAAGGTGAGAAAAAGCAACCCCCCAATTAAATCTTCTCTTTCGGTTTAGATAAGCGACTGATCCGCCAAAATCATAAATTTCACCGTTCAGGAAAAGACTGCTGTATAACTGGTGGTCTCCCAACATGTCTCCAAAAAGTAAATCTACTCCGCCAGCAAGCCCCGTGGTTGTACCAGCCAACGCCTGATTGCCACCGACCCCAACTCCCACGCCGGCAGTACCACCGACGTAATCCAGTTTGAATTTAGGCTGGTAGTCCACCTTTTTCATATCTGCAAACGGAATGGCTTTTAGTTTGTCCAGTTTCGGTAAATTGATCGAGATGATGTCCGTTGCTTCGGGATCTACTTTTGGCAAAGTAGCAGCTGTTAAGTCAACCGCATCAGCAGGAACTTCTTCATTCAATAATTGCTCAGATTTGACCCGGTAAATGCTGTAGCCACCGTTGGAATAATGGGTGTATAAAACGCGGTCGCGTCTTTGTTTGGTCGACGCTGAGATGGCAGGGGCGTAGGGAGTGATACCGGTAATGCCAGTAAGGAAATCCGTTTGCTTGAAAACCCGGCCAGTTGCAGTTTCATATTTGTACAAATTGCGGAAGCCGTCCCGGTCGCTCAGAAAAAGGATGTTCCCCTCATTGTCAAAGACTGGGTTCAGGTTATCTGCACCCGTGAAAAGGTTGAGGTGGCGCACATCCGGCAGCCCATTCACAGATACGTTGAATTCCATGATCGCCAGGTTGAACGTCCAGCGGTCATCTTTGCGGTCCATGCTCAGCTGGTCAGTGGCGAAAGTCAGCAAAGTGCCATCAGCATTCCAGGCAGGGGCCATTTCTGAATATTTATCGTTGGTGAGCTGCACCACTTTTTTGTTCTTCAAAAATACCTGGTACAGGTCTACCTGCCCATCTTTCAAGCCCGAAACGACAATGCTCTTTCCATCTGGTGACCACGCCGGGTTGCTGAACGCCGGCACACCTTCGATTTCAAACGATTCCAGCAATTTTCCTTTTATATCCTTGATCACCAGTACGTTGGATCCTTTTCTGACGCCGGCAAAAGCCAGTCTGTCGCTCCGTGGAGACCAGGTGCCAGCACTTTCGATGAAGTTCAGGTCGTCCAAATGGCCGCTCTTGGTAGCGCTATGGATATTCTTGACGATTTCGCCGGTAATCGCATCGGCAATGTACAGGTCGATACTAAAAAGGCCTTTTTCAGAGAGAAAAGCGATGTACTTTCCATTGGGGCTCAAGGCCGGGCCGATGTTGATGCGTCCGCCGTTTTTCTTTGACTGGATAATGGGTTTGCCGGTCAGCACTTCTTTTTTGTCTCCTAAAAATGGCCCATAGTGATTCTTTATTGCGTTGACCCAAAGTTCCGATAGGGTTTTCGTCTTCATTCCAACTTCCTTCTGGATGGCCACATCCAGGCCGTACTTGGCAGTTGAACGGAATAGCGGAGCGATGATTTCATCGCCTTTCAGTCCGGTGATAAATGCCCAGAACGCCTGCCCCCAGCGATAGGGAAAATATTGAGGGTTGTTCAAATCTTTGATCGACGGTACTTTATCATTCAATACGGCGTCCCTCATCCACAAGGACGTGTTGGCGTCTACCCGGCCGATGGACATGTATTCGGCCAACCCCTCTACCATCCAAAGCGGCAGGTTGGAAAGGTTGCGCAAACTGGTCGAATCTCCATTGATGACGATGTGGTATTGAAAGGCGTGCACCAGCTCGTGACCCAGCACGTGTTTGGTCTGGGCATTGGACATGGCAATGGGCATGATGACCCGATTCTTCAGCCCTTCTGTCACTCCTCCGGTTCCGATTCCCACGCTGCCCATGATGACATTCGTTTGCTGAAAATCCGGATGGTCATTGAAAAAAATCAGTGGATTTTTTTGGGTAAATGTATCGATCAGCGCCGCCTGGTGCAATTGGTACCAATGTTCGGTTTGATTGGCCAAATAATCTACCAATTCCGGGTTGTCGAGATAATGGTATATTTCAAAATTTGGGGTTTGCAGGACCTTAAAATCAAAGTTCTCGTATTTGGGTTTGTTCCTGCCAAAATATTGTGCCTGTAAGGGTAGAGACCCGGCCGTTAAAATAATTAAGCCGAAAAAGATAAAAGCTATTTTTCGCATGGCGTAAATTGGTTTTAGTGAAAATAGCGGAAAGGTCTTGGCATAGGATATTGGTTTATGGTTTATGGTTTATGGTTTATGGTTTATGGTTTTTGGTTCTTGGTGAAAATATTTAAAACCAAAAACCAAAAACCAAGAACCACTATTAAGTACCTATATAAACTGGTGTTCCCCCAGTTATCGTTTGGTTAAATTGGTTAAAAAATGCTTAAAAAGTACTTGTGCTGTTACACAGCGATAGAAAGTTCTGAAAAAAACAAAATGCTTTTATAGAATTTTACTGAGTACAGGGCAAAATTTAATTTTTAAAAACAAAACGAGTACATCCTCCCCCTGACCCCCTCCAAAGGGGGAAAAAACGGATTTAACTTCCCCCTTTGGAGGGGGTTAGGGGGAGGATTTTCAGGCATCAATTATCAATGTTAAGTTTTGTCCTGTACTTATAGAATTTTAATAAATAATGAAGTGATAAATATCAGTGCGGTTGTATTCGTTTTAATTGTCAGGTTATTATAAATGTTCAATTATTAAGTGTAGGTTTTTGAAGTCGCTTTTTTTCTTTAAATACTGATCAATTCGGTTGTCACCTAAATCCTGTAACCGGTAGGAAGGTAATGCATTTCCAAAATGGATCAGCACAAATTGATCGATGATTCTTTCCTTCATCGCGTGCGGGACATTGTATTGCTGCATGATTGATGCTTCCATGCCAATGTGCGTAACTTCATGGATAATGGTATTTGCCGGGTTTTGATAGGATTTAAACTGACCTTCCGGAGTGGTAAAGATAATAATGGAACCGTCGTCAGGGTTGTAGCTGCCTCCCGAACCGTAGAGGGTTAAATGAATTCTGTACGTTTGAAACTCCCTGAACTTCCAGTTCTTTTTGCATTTGTTTATTTTATTAATTAATTCATTTATCAGTTTTTCTTGTTCTGCTATTTTTTGATAACCTGCTTTGTAATCAGATTTTTTGTAAATAGAATCCTGCAAATATTGTTGAAGAGATTTATAGTCATGGTCGTTTAAATTATTTGCCTTTGATCTATTAATTAAATCTATAATTAATTTTCCTTTTGGTAAATTGACTTGATAATTAAATTTTTCAAAAAATGAAATGTCCCGGATCGTTCGCCATACATATTCTGTTTCTTCTGCTGCGGTAGGTATGGTTAGTTCGATTCTGTTTTGACAAAATGCGATGATTTGCAGGCCGGCAAATAAATAAATTAAAAACAGTATTTTAATTGTGTTTTTCATAACTCCTAATCAATCGAACAATAGAATCAATAAAGAATTTGTTTAAAGAATAAAGGAGAGCAAAACGCTCTCCTTTATTCAATTATTCTTTTCTTATTTAAATAATAATTTATCATTTAAACCCAGTGGATGCAAACTTCTCTACATCTTCCGGTGCTACTTTTATTTTAATGATTTTTTCGGCTGTGCATTCCGAATTTGATACCGTGCATTTATTTTTTGCATTTGCGTATTGGGTGTTTTTTAAATTACAGTAGCAATTGCTTTTAAATTTTGCACAACCACATTTTGACCCTTCCAGGCTGGTTATTTTGACTTTGCTGTAATTAGCACCTACCAAAGATAGATGGTCTTTAATGTTGTCTTCTGCCGACTTGTTTAAGTCTTTAGATAAAATAGCTCCCTGCTTCGATTCATCGTAACTGAGTGTTGCTAAATTATCTTTGCAGCCAAATGCACTGATTAAAAGAAAAAGGAAAATAAGTCTTTTCATAATTATAGTTTTTAAGGTTGTGAATGATGTTTGATGGCAAAGTAAATGTATTGGCCAAAACCAATGGTGGCTCTCCTGCTGGTTTGGAAGACTGGACGCCACAACGGTCCATCAGCATATCGGTCAGGTGGCCGTTGCGCACATAATTCAATAAAGATACATTAAATTCTACAGGAATAGTTTTGGCGGCGGGAGGTTTATGATTTCAGGCTCCGAAAGGCATCAACCTGCCAGCTACGGCGTCATAAATTTATGCGGTTTTGCCGTTGCGGATTCCTTGTACAATCCTTCCTTTGATTTGACCGAAATTAATCACTGGATTGGTGGGCCGGCCTGATCCATAAAGCTGGTCGGAACGAACGATGTTACATTCTCCCGTCTCCATGTCCTCTGCTGTCTGACGGGATAAATAATTGACCAACTTCAAATTAATGTGCCTTGATGAGACAGCAAAATAAAGGTGGTTTTTTTATGCTAATTGCTCAACTGTTCTTCAAAGTATTTGGTAATGGTATTGAAAAGTTGTTTGGTTGGGTGGTCATCTTGCTCCTTGTATCCCTTTCCTAAAATTGAATGTCCAAAACCCTTTAATGTGTGACAGGTAATGCGTTCTTTGTTTTCTGTGTTAAATGTCTTTTTTATGGATTTAAATTTTCTATTGCGGCATATAAAATCTCGCTTGAATCTGCCACAATGCATGGGGCCGACCCGGTCGAGTTTTTCCTTTACCTTTTCAATTTCCCCTTGGCTCATATGGAGGGCACGCTGCCCGAAGATGGGCATGGAAGGCTGACTGGCAAACCCCGCCAGTACGGCCTCACTGGCCATCAGGGTGATGGCAAAATTGCCGGTCAGGCACATGCCAATCACCGCTACACCTTTTACCTGGTGTTTTTCTTTGATGGCCTGACAAAGCTGCGCCAGAAAATCGACGATGGGGCTTGATTCATTTCTTGCAAACAGATAAAATTCTTTTTTCATGCAAAAAACCTCATGCGAATTTCTGACTGGGTCATTTTCCCCCCGCCGTCCGAACAAATGTGGAATGACCACGGTAAAACCTTTTGCGACCAAGCGGTCAGCAAGTGCGAGAGCCGGCTGGTTGATGCCCGGTAATTCCTGCATCAGGATGACTATTTTTTTAGAGTTGCCTAACGTATAAACCATGTGAGTTGCATCCACCCCGTTTCTCAGGGGAAACGTATAAGGTTGCCGATCGTCATATTCGTCGAGTTGGGTTGGCTTTTTCATGTTCTTAATTTTGGAATATAAGCAGGTGGTCAAAAAAAAAGTATCATTTTTAGCGCCCCTTATTTTTGTCCAAACACTTAAAATAGTGAATCATTACTATTTTTTCACTGATTATTTCAGTATCGCTTGATGAAGGATTAGAAAATAAAAAATGATTTTTTCCAAAATTAAAAATTAATCATAAAGAATCTTTTTATTCGCTTATTATCTGAACGGGTCGCTATATTTTTCGGCTGTCAGGATGCTCTGGTCCGTCAGGGTATGCAAAAAAGCCACCAGCGCTTCCTTTTCTTCCTGCGTCAGTTCCAACCTTAAAACTTCTCCAACTCCTTGGGTCCCATCATCAAGGGTGGTCAGCCGGACATTTAGGTTCGGGTGGTTTTGTACATTGTCGCTGTAATGATTAACCACATCCATCAGGGTCTCAAACCTGCCATCATGCATGTAGGGGGCGGTCAGCGCAACATTTCGCAAAGAAGGGACTTTAAAAAGAGCATGATCCGCAGGGCTGCCGGTGATCTCTCCTTTTCCTTTGTCGGAATAATTTAGGGCAAGACCATTGTTTTTTGCCTCATCATTCACATGTTGTGGCGTGCCGTGGCAGTACAGGCAGATACCCCCTTTCCGTCCGCGGTAATAAATATCCATACCCAGGTTTTCCTGAGCCGTGAAATTTGGGAAATCAGGCATTTGTTCTTCATCTTCCGGGAAGCCGGCTGCCTGGAATCCTTCATCAAATTTTGAGTTGACCGATACGATGGAGCGGATAAACTGGGAAAGTGCTTTGGCTATCCGGTCTGATGTCACTTGAGTGCTGCCAAAAGTTTTTTCAAATAAAATATTGTAATAATCCAGGCCCTGCAGCTTGAACTCCAATTGTTCTAAATCCATTCCCATTTCGATGTGGTCGACGATAGGCATGAGCACCTGTTCCTCTAATGTGGCAGCTCTTTCGTCCCAAAAGAATTTTCCATTTTCATAAAACCTGCTGTTGATCAGGGTCATGGAGTTCCTTCTTGTTGATTCTCCGTTCAGCCCCACACTGAATTTACGGTTGTCAGAGAATGCCGCCTTTTGCTCATGACAAGAAGCGCAAGAAATGGTATTATTGGCAGATAAGTTTTTATCATAAAATAATACCCTGCCAAGTGTCGCGCCGATATTTGTAATGCGATTATTTTCAGGTGTATTATCGGATTCATTTGCCTCTGTTCCGGTATAGTGCAGTGGCAGCGCCTGATCGGCATAATTAAAAAGTGTGGTTTCGAGGTCCAACACTTCATTTAAGACTTCCAGGTCAGATTCTGAAAAAAAGGTTGTGCCTGAAGGGCTATCCGTATTGTCGTTGCCAGGGAAATATTCTTCTTTTTCATCTTGTACGCAAGCGGACAGTGTCAATACAAAAATGCTGAAAAGGATTACTGGGTACTTCTTCATGAAAAATTTGTTTTGTTGATTCACTTATGTAACAATCAAATCTTTGAATACCCTAATTCGTAGTAAAATTATTTTGTCTTCATGCAGTGAGTCTTTGGTGTGTCTTTTTTAAGCTTGCTTATTCGCAACTGTTTGTCTGAATGCTTGATGGATTTGAGTTTTTCAATTTTAGGAAAACTTATAATTGTAACTTTTATTCTCTCTATAGTTAAAGACAATCATAATGGATTTAAGCAATTTAGCTTAAGCTGGATTTGTTACTTCAATTTCTATCTCTGAATGATCAGGGCTTATTTTCCTCACGTCCAGTTTCATCCCTTTTCCTTTTGGTTTGTTGTGATACTCATCAGCTTTGGCATCTATTATTTTGTAATATTCTCTCGCTATTTGCTGAGGTGAACCTCCAACTTCTGCCCATAGTTTTTTGTACGCCTCTTCCTGTTTTTCATCTGAAAATTCCATTTTATTTTTAATTACTTCAAGAATTCTTTTCTCCCATTTAATAATGATTTTTTTAAACGTTTTTTTATGATCTCTCGCATGTTTGTTTTCATGCCTGATGTTCGCTTGGTAGATTGCTGAGTCAGAAGGGATTCCAATCAACTTTATTTTAACCAATTCGTCAGTATTCCAATTTGAATTTTTAAATTCAGCATGTGAAATAAAGTTTTTCAATTCTTTTTTCATGACTGTTGTGGTCCAAGGGCCTTTTTTAAGAGTTCTTTGCCAATAACTTCCTATGTTGCCCGGAACTTTTTGTACAATTAGTTTCCATTTGTTGTCCAATCGGACGGTTTTAATTGCCGGGTTTTTCATTGAAGCGACAGCTTGTTCATCAGACTGAACCAGTTGGCCATTGATTGTTGGAACTGTAGCTGGACTAAGCGTCCCTCCTGCTCCGCCGGTTATTAAATATTCCGCTAAGTCGATTGTTTGGTGACTTTCCCCTTTTACCCACTTTCCTAATTCACTTTTTGGACGGTCTTTATCTTTTTCTTCTAAAGGACTGAAAAATGGATTGCCTTCTTTACTTTTTGAAATAAAATTCTCTTCACTGTTTTTAGTAAAAAATGACTTTCGAGAATAAGAATTTGAAGACGTTCCTTTTTTGATTTTGGATGTTTTCATTTTTTATATATTAAGCAGGTGGTCAAAAAAAATGACACTTTTCCTTTGCCTGAAAAAGATTTTTAAGACTTGGAAATCAAACATTT
>JBCBRY010000153.1:0-22011 GCA_039819485.1 Bacteroidota bacterium
GGACCCATCGAAATCGACGTCTTAAGCCTGAAAATCAGCTGACTTGAGCCGATTCAAAATTTGGGATGACTCATGTTTAATAAACAGACAGAGGCAAAAACGGAAGCCACCACACGGGCAGCTTCCATCATACACCTCTCACATTGAAGAATGAGCTCTTAAAACGATACCAGCAAATCGGTCTTTTGGTCTCGGTTTTTTGGAATCTATTTGACTTCAATCATTTTAGTTTGCTAAACTACTTTGGTCTTTTTTGGGTAACGTGACCAATAATATGCCCTCTGTATAATCAGCTTTGATATCGTCAGGCTGCACATTTTGCGGCAACCAAAAAGAGCGACTGAATGAGGAAAAGTTGAATTCTTTGCGGGTGTAGTAATTTTCCTTTTTTTCTTTTTCGTTTTTGGTTTCTGCACCGATGTAAATCGTTTTGCCCTTTACCTCAATTTTAAAATCATCTTTTTTCATACCTGGTACCGCAACCTCTTAATACAAATGCCTTGTCAGTTTCTTTTATGTTCACGGCAGGCATTTCCATTTTATTAAGCCAAAAACCATCTCTCTCCTCGTCCCTGAAAAAATTGTCGACCCATTTCGGGAAGCCGGGCATCAGGTCATAACGGTTTCTCCAATTGATGAGCGACATTTTGTTATCGTTGGTGCCTCCAGATGACGTCCTTTTAAAAACCGTCCGCACATCTTTCAACGGGTTTGTGTATCTTTTTGAATCAAGACAAAAGTATTAGTTGGGGGATTGGCGGCAAATGACATATGTCAGCCATACTGCTGATTTCGATCAAATTATTCCCTATTGGAATTGAAAGGGGCCTAGGATTCGGAGGAGTTAGGTAAAGTGCCTTCATTTTTTCAACTTTGCGCCTCTTTTAAAACATCTATTAAAATGATCAGAACCTTATTTTTTACCTGCATAATATTATCTGTCACAACAATTTATGCTCAGCCGGAGCGCTGGCAGCAAAGAGTTGAGTATAAAATGGATATCGACCTGAATGTTCAGACGCACCAATTTTCTGGTCAACAACAACTCCGGTATTACAACAATTCACCGGACACGCTGTACAGGATATTTTACCATCTCTATTTTAATGCTTTCCAGCCTGGCAGCATGATGGATTTGTACAATAGAGACCCAAATCGGGCTGATGCACGAGTAGCTGAAAGGATTAAAAATTTGCAAGAACATGAATACGGCTGGCACAAGATTGATGCGTTAAGCTGCAATGGGCAACCCACCACATTCCAGGTAAATGAGACAATTTTGGAAGTAGAATTAGCAGAACCAATCCTGCCTAAATCGGTTGCACTATTGGAAATGAAATTTCACTCCCAGGTACCGACTCAGATCCGTCGTTCAGGAAGAAAAAGCAAGGATGGCATTTCTTATTCGATGAGCCAGTGGTACCCGAAATTATGTGAGTACGATTATCAGGGCTGGCATGCCAATCCATATATACAGCGAGAGTTTTATGGTGTTTGGGGAGATTTTGAGGTCAACATCACCATAGACAGAAAATTTATTTTGGGAGCCAGCGGCGTGTTGCAAAACGCTACTGAAATCGGCTACGGATATGAACCGGAGGGTGTAGCTGTCAGGCCAGCCAAAGGCGATCAATTAACCTGGCGATGGAAAGCTGAAAACGTCCACGATTTTAGTTGGTCGGCCGATCCGGACTACAAACATCTCCGATTGATCAGAGAAGATGGGCTTGAATTGCACTTTTTGTTTGATGCCCAGGATTCGGACATGATGGCCAGGTGGAATTCCATGCCCAAAAAAATGAGTCGGGCCTTTGATTTTATTAATGAAAATTTTGGGCAATATCCCTACAAATCATATTCTTTTCTCCATGCTGGTGATGGCGGCATGGAGTACCCGATGGCCACCTTTTTGGCTGGCGGGGCAGGTATTGGAACATTTATCCACGAACTGATGCATGCCTGGTTTTATGGTATTTTAGGAACCAACGAAAGTCTCTACCCTTGGATGGATGAGGGATTTACAGAATATGCTGAAGAAGAGGTCAAGAATTTTTTAAGAAAAGAAAAATTGATCGGGGGAGAGGTGGTTGATGACCCACATCTTGGTGCCAACGATGGTTATATTCGCTTTGCTAAATCCGGAGCTGAAGAAATTTTGACCACTCATGCAGACCATTATTTAAACCGGTCTGCCTATAGTATCGCCTCATATGTCAAAGGGCATGTATGCCTGACGCAACTACAGTACATCATGGGCAAGCCTACATTCGACAAAGCCATGTTGCAGTATTTTGATACCTGGAAATTCAAACATCCGAATGCAAATGATTTTATCCGTGTGATGGAAAGGGAATCAGGACTGGAGCTGGACTGGTTTAAGGAGTATTTTGTAGGTTCCCTAAAAACCGTGGATTACGCCGTGGCAAGTGTAGAAAAAGCCAACCGAAAAGAGACCACCATAACCTTGCAACGGGTGGGGGAATTCCCAATGCCGATCGATCTTAAAATCACCTGTGGGGACGGTGAAATAGAAATGTACACAATCCCGCTTGCGATCATGCGCGGAGAAAAGAAGAGTGACAAATACAACTTGCCCATCAAGCTGTTGCCCGATTGGAGATGGACTCATCGCACTTACGAGGTCACTTTGGATAAAAAGTTCAAAAACATCGAAAAAGTGGAAATTGATCCTTCCCAAAGAATGTTGGATATGGATAAAAGCAATAACGCCTGGAATAAACAGTAGATCTTTATTATGTCGTATCAGAAAGGGTTTTCATCAAATCCGGCCTAACCCAACGTCTATATATTTTGGTAAATCTCAAAAAGCATTGTAACATGCAGTATTCACCAAAATTCAACGAAAAATGACAGCGATAGCAACAATTCTTATCAATGCAGTCGCCCTCTGGTTGGGGGCAAAACTTTTAAGAGGTGTCGAAATTGGCGATTTCATGAGAGCCATTATTGTGGGAGCAGTACTCGGACTCCTCAACTGGACGCTCGGCAGAGTACTTAATTTTCTGACTGCGCCACTTATTTTTATTACACTTGGTTTTTTTGCTTTGGTGGTCGACGCCATTATTCTGATGATTGTCGATTATTTTATGAAAGGTTTGAAAATCAAGAATTTCTGGTGGGCTTTAGCACTGGCGGTTATTGTTTCTGCGGTCAATATAGTGACCAAGTTAATATTTTAATTGGAAGTTTATCCTTGCCTGGACAATCGACCGGGCAAGGATAAACTTGTTCTTCCTCCTAATATCCACTTACCGAATTTCACGACATTTTCAATATTGGAAAAAGTGTCGTTTTCCCCGACCTTTGAGCATCGTTTTCTTAATTATTCCTGTGAAAATTCTGCTCATGCGACCGATTATCTCATCTTCATTTTCTCTTCTGCTTTTATTTTTAGTCAACACACTGGCTGCGCAAAATACTTGTCATTCAGTTGAATCAAGAAATCTTCATTTCGATAATTTAGAATCAAGGAACAATTATAAGGAAGAGAGAGAAACAAAAATTTACAACTGGATCAATGAAAACAGGGAGCCGTCCCAGTACAGGACAGTACTTAAAATTCCAGTGGTGGTCCACATTATTTACAACAGTCCAGCAGAAAATATCTCGGATGAGCAAATTATTTCACAGATCGAAGTGCTGAACCGGGATTTCCGCGCCATGAATGATGACCTTGGAAATGTGCCTGCTTTCTTCCAGCCTCTAATCGCCGACGTGGAAATGGAATTTTACCTGGCCCCTGAAGACCCTGACGGAAACGCGACAACTGGTGTCACCCGTACTTTTACTAATAATTTTGTTGGGATCGGCGGAACATCCAGCATCCATTATACTGCCCAAGGAGGCCAGGACGCCTGGAACCCAGAACGGTATTTAAATATCTGGGTAGCAAAATTTGCCGGAGGTATCGGAGGGATCTCTTCCTTTCCTGGCATTGGGCCAGCGGCAGAAGACGGAATTGAAATCAATTACGAACAGTTTGGGACGATCAATGTCGAACCACCATTTCACCTTGGCCGGACGCTCACCCATGAAATAGGACATTATTTCAATCTGGAGCATCCTTGGGGACCTGAGCTGAATGATTGCTGTGCGGATGATTTTGTTGATGACACCCCCGAAACTTGTGAAACCTACATAGGTGAATGCCCTACGCATCCAGTTGTTTCCTGCAGCATGCCTGATATGTTCATGAATTTTATGTTCTATTCAAATGATGCCTGCCTGAACATGTTCACGCAGGGACAGAAAACGAGGATGTTGGCGACGTTGAACACGATGCGGCCCGGCCTTACCGAGGAATTTGTGCATGCTCACGAGCCGATAGCTGGTCGGGCTGTGAAAATCATGCAAAATCCCGTTTCGAATGAATTGGTCTTTGAAATAGACAATACTAAATTGATCGGTGGGCAAGCAAGTATATATGATGTTCACGGAAATTTTTTGTTAAAAAAACCAATTGCGGCAACCGGGGTGCAAAAAATTGATTTTCAAAATATTGTGAATGGTGTTTATTTGTTATTTGTTGAAAATCATGGATTTCGTTCAACGAGCAAAATAATTGTACATAAGTAGGCTTGATTATTATCATCGGAGTTTCTTGATAAACTTTCTATTATTGCTTTCTTGTTTAGCTTTGCCTTTTAATTTAATAAAAATACCTAACCATGCCTATCTACCATAAACTTGGAAAACTTCCCAAAAAACGGCATACCATTTTTGAAAAACCAGATGGCGGCTTGTACAACGAGCAGCTCTTTGGGACCATTGGTTTCGATGGGATGTCTTCGCTCCTTTACCATATTTACCGGCCAACAATGGTAAAAGAAGTAAAGGAATCCATTGATGTTTCACCAAAAATAGCCGTAGAAAAGAACATCCATGCACGAAAGATGATCAGTTACAGCGTTCCGCCCAAAAATGATTTTCTGGAAAGCCGCGAACCACTGCTGGTCAATAGCGACATACATATCGGAGTCGCTGCTCCAAAAAAATCACTGCGGGAATATTTTTATAAAAATGCCGACGCAGATGAAATGCTTTTTATCCATAAAGGCACCGGCACGTTGCGGACACTTTTGGGCAATATTGATTTTGAATATGGAGACTATCTCATTATCCCTCGGGGCATGATCTATCAGATCGATTTTGATACAGAGGACAACCGAATTTTATATGCAGAATCGTTTCTCCCGATATATACACCAAAACGCTATCGCAACTGGTTTGGCCAGTTGCTCGAACATTCACCATTTTGTGAACGTGATTACAAACTGCCGACCGATCTGGAGACCCATGATGAAAAAGGGGAATTTCATATCAAGATAAAAAAGCAGAGCATGCTTCATGAACTTGTTTATGAAACACATCCTTTCGATGTGGTTGGCTGGGACGGATATAATTATCCGTATGGTTTTTCTATTCATAATTTTGAGCCGATCACCGGCAGGGTACACCAACCACCTCCGGTGCATCAAACTTTTGAGACCAGCGCATTTGTGATCTGCTCGTTCTGTCCCCGTCTGTACGATTATCATCCGAAGGCCATCCCGGCACCTTACAACCATTCCAATATCGATTCAGATGAAATGCTCTACTACGTCGATGGAGATTTTATGAGCCGCAATAATATTGGCCCGGGCTACATTACTTTGCATCCGGGGGGGATTCCTCACGGCCCGCATCCTGGTGCCTATGAAAGGAGTATCGGCCAAAAATCCACCGAAGAACTGGCAGTGATGATCGATACTTTCAAGCCGTTACAGATTACTGAGAATGCCTTAAAACTGGACGATGGGAAGTACTACCAATCTTGGTTGGAACACGCCGATCCGGTAAGCATGAATGGCCATTGAACTTTCAACTGTGAACCCCCAGGTTCGCAACCAACTAATTTCTAAATTGCGAATCTGGGGATTCGCAATACATTCCGTTTCTTTTTATGTCAAATTTAAAAAGCTGGGTAGAGGTGCCCGCTGATTCTGATTTTTCCATTTATAACCTGCCCTTCGGTATATTTTCTGCCGGTAAAAAAAAGACCAGGGTCGGGGTGGCCATAGGCCGGCAAATCCTTGATTTATACGTCGTGGCCGAACTGGGCCATTTTGATGAAATAGGTGTTTCAAAAAATGTATTTGACAATCAATATCTAAATGATTTTATCGCCTTGGGCAAACCAGTGACAAACGCAGTCCGGCTAAAAGTACAGGAACTGTTGACTGAAGGGAACAAGGCTCTACAAATTATTGACGGGGCGCTGGAAGAACAATCAGAGGCGACCATGCATCTGCCGGTCAAGGTTGGCGATTACACTGATTTTTATTCAAGTATTGAACATGCGACCAATGTAGGGATGATGTTCCGTGACCCCGAAAATGCCTTGCTACCCAATTGGAAACATTTGCCCGTTGGCTACCACGGGCGAGCTTCTTCCATCATTGAAAGTGGGGTCAACATTCATCGCCCCAAGGGACAGATCATACCGAGAGGTGAAAAGGAAGCCATCTATGCTCCTTGCCGATTATTGGATTTTGAACTTGAAATGGCCTTTATTATTGGTAAATCAACCACTTTGGGAGAGCAGGTTTCTACCGCCAGTGCAGAACACCACATCTTCGGTTTTGTATTGTTCAATGACTGGTCGGCCCGTGACATACAAAAATGGGAATATGTTCCGCTCGGGCCGTTTTTGGGGAAAAGTTTTGCCTCATCGGTCTCGCCCTGGGTTGTTACACTGGAAGCCTTGGAACCCTTTAAAGTAGCTGGTTATGAACAAGACCCACCTGTACTTCCATATTTACAGTACGATGGGGAAAAGAACATTGACATTAATCTGCAAGTAGCTATTCAACCGGATGGTGAAGGGGAAACGGTTGTTACCCAATCCAATTACAAATTTATGTACTGGAACATGGTGCAGCAATTGGCTCATCATACCGTCAATGGCTGTAATATCAATGTCGGAGATATGATGGCCTCCGGAACCATCAGTGGCTCTGATGAATCGGCCTACGGATCAATGCTGGAATTATCATGGGCAGGCTCAAAAGAAATTCCGTTGAGTGACGGTTCCACCAGAAAATTCATCAAAGACCACGACACGGTTGTCCTGCGCGGACATGCTGAAAAGGACGGGAAAAGAGTAGGGTTTGGAGAGGTAAGAACAAAAGTACTTCCTGCACTTTAATGAAAGATTTAAAAGTTTAAATTGAATAGGTTGATAAGAGACTTCAAAACCTCTTATCAACCTGCTTAATTTTTGAAGGGACTCAAGCAAAATCACATTGATTGGCGATTTTCCTTTAGGTATTGTTGTTCCATCATTTCAAAGATGGTCTTCAAACTATTCTGCTCCGGCTTGCTTGTTTCAAGGATAAAATCAGCACCTTTTGAATTCATGTTAAAACGGACATCTTTGAAAAAATTTGTCGGTAAATCACCTACCTTACTTTCCAGGGATTGAAAATCAAACCAGCCGGCCATGGTCTGGTTATCGAAATGATCCAGTGCATTGTTGATCTTTTTTCCGCCGAGGCTGATGTCTCCGTTTTTGATTTGCATCAATAAATCTTCATTCGGAGAATAGACTAACATGTCTTCAAAATGCAGGAACTTGCCCATGCCCTTATTGATGCGGATGGAAAAGTCTTCACCCCCTAACTGTACAACATTGTACAACCCGGGTTCGACTTCTTTAAGCTTTTTGTCTGCGACTGCTTTCTGAAGCATCGCTTTGGCCTTTTTATTATTTTTCAAAGCTAGAGCAGTAATGAAATTTTCACTTTGGTTTTCATCTCCGGCGTAGGCAGCAACCATTACATCGCCACTCAACGTTTCAAGTATTTGCTTTCTTTCGAAACCTGCAAAATCATTCATAACCAGGTCGGCGTACTCTTTCGTCTGCGGACGTTCGCTCAAGAATTTGTCCATTCCCCTTAGATTAAGGGCTCCCTTCATAGCAAAAGTGAGATCATTGGTGGGCAGTACTTTACTAAAATCAGCACTTGATTCATCTTTGAAAAAACGGCCAAGGATGTTCCTGTCCAATTCGCTATTGAAATAAAAATCGGTGTGGGCCACCATTTTGCCATTTTCAAAATCCCCATAGCCATGGATAAAATTGTCCTTTAAGGCGTCTCTGTCCACGTCAATTGCAACCAGCGCCATGCGAGCTGCCGGATTTCCGGCAAGGGTGTTGGTTGACATCCAGGTCACCATGTCGTGGTCGGCTTCAACGGCACTTGTGAAATTTTTATTAGAGGCAATGGATTGCTCGGGAGAAAGCTCGAAAAGCATTTTGGTTTTCACCTCAGTGTCCACCGTGTCATTATTGGAAATACTTAGAGCCAATAGCTTATCGTCCCAGATCATGGTGCCACCATTTCCGTTTGCACCAGAAATATTCAATCCATTTTTCTTTTCAACCTTAATGTCAGTGGCGCTTATCAATTTGCCAAACGCATTTGCATCGTTCAAAGGCACAAGAATGTGAGTAGTGAATAATTCCGGATCATCTTTATTAACATCGGTGGACATATAAATTTTGCCGGATAAATCAATTCCTGATTTGGTGGGATCCTTAAGAACCGCGGCAATGACGTCGCTTTGTTTGCTGGCCTTGCCAACCATTTCACGATAAAATTCCATATCCTTAACCGATTCAAAATCGGCTTTGTCCATCATTCGTTGTATGTCGAATCCAGTCACTGAAGTGGCCGAGGCAGGAATATATGCTGCGGTACCAAAAGCCTCCGGATCGTTTTTACAACTTGTGAGTAAGAGAAGTCCGAACAGAAAAACAAGACTTGAACATTTGAAATATTTCATGATTTGATATTTATTTTTGAAAGTGGGTGAAAACATTTTTAAGATTTCGTTAACGAAAAGAGGACGCAATGGATTGGGTGTTGGTTACAGCAAGGCCAGGTTACCAGACGAATGCCAAGGGTTGATGGACAAATGAAGGATTATAAAGGATTTCGATTGAATGGCTGCTGACAAATACCATCTTACCGATCTCTACCTTTTATATATCTTTGCGCCTTAATTTAAAATCCAAACATGCAGGCTACTGAACAAGAAGTTTCCATCAAGACCGCAGAACAGCTTGGGCTGAATGAGCAGGAGTTCAAAAGGATTGAAGAGATTCTCGGCCGTTTGCCCAATTTTACGGAATTAAGCATCTTTTCCGTAATGTGGTCGGAACACTGTTCGAACAAAAGTTCAATTGCCTGGCTCAGGACCTTGCCGCGCGAAGGGAAAAAACTGTTGTTTGGAAATGATGGAGAAAATGATAGTTTGGTAGACATCGGAGATGGGCTGGCCTTTGCTTTTAAAATAAAACAAGTTAGGCCTACAAAGTCAGACCGTCTCTTCTCAGGGGCATCAGGCCCTGGGGATGTTCATCGGGAAATATTTACGAAAGGGGCTCGTCCCATAGCTGCATTAAACTCATTGCGGTTTGGGGATCTTGATCACGTAGAGACAAAGGAATCCTTGAGAAAAGTAGTGCATGACATCAGTGATTACTGCAATAGAATGGGCGTGCCTACCGTTGGAGGAGAAATGTATTTCGATGATTCCTATGGCCAAAATAATTTACTGAACAGTTTGTCCGCCGGGATTGTAGGAGTCGGTGATATCATTCCTGCCCTCGCAGAAGGTCCTGGTAATTCAGTACTAATTGCAGGTCAAAGAACTGAGAAAGGTGAAATAAGGCTCTTACGGGATAATACGGAAGGTCTGGATGAAAACTCCCTGGCAAACGTGCAGGCGACCCAGATTAACGATCCGTTTCATGATAAAGTGTTGATGGAGGCAACTCTGGAAGCCATTCAATCGGGGGTAATTGTCGGGATACAGAATATAGGAACAGGTGGCATTGTTCGCCCATGTTCTGAAATGAGCGCCCGGGCAGGAACAGGGTTGAGCATACAAATTGACAGAGTGCCGATCCATCAAAAAGAGATGAAAGATTGGGAGATCCTTTTGTCCGAAAGCCAGAGCCGGATTCTGATCATCTGTGTCAGAGGAGAAGAACAGTCACTTTATCGAATCTTTGAAAAGTGGGACCTGTTATGCACCCAGATTGGAAAGGTGACGGAATCAGGATTGTTGGAGATCTTCGAGCATGACCATAAAGTGGCATCAATACCTGCCAGTTTGCTCGTTAAAGAAGGTGGAGTTCCGATTTATGAGCCCAAATCAGTGAAACCAAGGTATTTTAGTGATATTAGGAAATTCAACAAGAATAGAATAAAGTCACCTAAAAATATTGTAGAAGCTGCGAAAAAGCTATTTGCGTCGCCAAATCTGGTTTCTAAACGCTGGGCCTATGAGCAGTTTGACAACTCGATCAGAACCAATAACCTGACAAGTACTGATAAAGCTGATGCAGCTATTTTGCGTATCAAAGGATATGAAAAGACATTGGCCCTAACAATTGACTGCAATGCATCCTATGTTTATGCTGATCCGTATGTGGGTGGAATGATTGCAGTTGCGGAAGCCGCAAGAAACATTGTTTGTTCTGGTGGAGTACCGGTTGCGATTACCCATTGTTTGAATTTTGGAAACCCTCACGATCCAGAAATTTACTATCAATTTGTAAATGCAGTTAAAGGAATAGGAGACGCATGTCGAAAGTTTGAAATGCCTGTGACTGGTGGGACAGTTAATTTTTATGGTGAAATATCCAACAACAGACGTAACCAGCTGATCCGGCCCACTCCGGTGATCGGTATGTTGGGGATCATTGAAAAAAGAGATTTTTGTACTACCCTAAAATTCAAACAGGAAGGTGATTTGATCTATATGATTGGCAACCTTTCAAATAGCCTTGGCAGTTCTGAATACATACGGGAGGTTTTAAATATCAAGTATTCGCCAGTGCCTCATTTTGATTTGTACGAGGAATTTGAGATACAAAAACACATACGAAGGCTCATTAGAAAGAATATAGTACGATCAGCTCATGATGTCAGCGATGGTGGGGTGTTTACAAACCTAATGGAAAGTGCAATTATGGGAGGAATTGGATTCAATGTAGAGACGGTGGCGACCTTTCGCAAGGATTCATTTTTGTTTGGGGAGAGCCAAGGGCGCATAGTTATTACCATTTCCCCGGAACAAGAAGATACTTTGCAAAACTATTTGATAAACAACAATGTTTCTTTCACGAAACTTGGCGAAGTTTTTGGAGACGTGGCCATTATAGATGAGAAAAATTTTGGCTATATAAATGACTGGAAACGAATACATGAAGACACACTTTGGAACAAACTAAACGATCAACAATAAATTAATCATTCATCAACCGTTCACTTCAAATCCTGATTGGACATGAAAAATATATTCAACCTACTGTTTTTATTTTCACTTTCTGTTCTCGCCGTTAACTGTGGCGAGTCTAATGCCATAGGTACTTCTGGCAATGGCAATATTCAAGGGCTTACTATTTCCGGTAATGTTCAAGGAGCTAATGGAATTCAAGTCTTTCTCGATAAAGTTGGCCTGGGTCCTACAAGTGCGAGCCTGGTACAGGCTAAAACCGAGGCTTCTCCTTCAGGTGATTTTAAGCTTGAAATAGCGGATCGTCCTTCAGCTGGCATCTACCGTTTGCGTTTTGGAGTTCAAAAAGCAACATTGATCCTCGATGGAACAGAAAACAATATAACCCTGAATGGAGATTTGGGAACGATAAATACCTTTCAGTACCAGGTAACTGGATCGCAAAGTACCCAGGATTACATTGGCATGATGCAGAAACTGGCTGCCCGTCAGGCAAGCGCTGCTGATGTTGCCAATTTTGTGGATACAACACCAAACGCAATAAGTGCCGTAATGGTAGCCATGCAATCATTGGGTGGAAACAAGAATTTCATCAATATTTACAACAAAGCCAAAGAGAGATTACAGGAACAGCATCCTGGTTCTCCTTACATAAATGAAGTCACAGCTTACATCGCTTCTATCAATGCTGTCAAAAATAGAGGGAGAGGGTTTGTCATGGTTGAAGAGGCAGAAAGAGAACCAGCACCAGATATCAAGCTGCCCAGTCCTGACGGAAAAGATTTTGCCTTATCTGATTTGAAAGGCCAGGTTGTACTGCTGGATTTTTGGGCCAGTTGGTGCCGTCCCTGCCGAATGGAAAATCCGAATGTGGTAAAAACTTACAACAAATACAAAGACAAAGGTTTTACAGTGTTCAGCGTTTCTCTTGATGGTGTTGATTCTCGAACAGCAGCCCGATTTAAAGGAGATGATGCCCGTTTGAACCAGGCTTTGGAACAATCGAAAAACCGTTGGAAAGATGCTATCAAAAAAGATGGACTGGTTTGGGATACTCACGTCAGTGACCTTAAAAAATGGGATTGTGCCCCTGCGAAAAGTTATGGCGTAAGCAGTATTCCCAGAACCTTCATGATTGATAAAGAGGGGAGAATTGCAGCGATGAACTTACGGGGAGAACAGGTTGAGGAGGTTCTATTGCAACTGCTTTAATCCTGCTGTTCAAATAGTCACCAAAAAAAGGCGAAGCTAATAACTTCGCCTTTTTTTGGTGTCAAATTGCTTAACCGCTGTTTATTCCCACCAATCCGGCATTTCTGAATCCTCGAATAACAACGTCCTGCCATCGCCGTCGATATTCATGATAAAAATGTCCCTTTGTGAATTGGGGAAGTTATTGGCCTGGGTAAATATGATCAGTGCGCCATTTGGAGAAAAGCGGGGATCAAGGTCGTTAAAGCCCAATGGCTTTCCATGTGAAAGATCTTTGGTAGCTCCGGAAGACAGGTTTTTTAGAAAAATATGACTCTCCAATTGACGCCCGTCAGGTGATTCAAAACCGGAAGTATCCCTGGTATATAAGATCGAATTTCCGTCGATAGAAAAAACTGGCCCGCCGATACTGCCAGGTACGTCAGAAACAATTTCCTCTAAAAAGGTACCGTCTTCTTGGTAAAGTAAAATTCGGGACGTGTACGGAAAATCTCCTTCAGTCCGTGCAGCAATCCGATTGCCAAACCCAGACCAGTCAACTTCAATGAAATCTTCAGCTGCTAATTCAGCAAAAAGTTCTACGCCCGTTCCGTCTATGTTAATTTTATACAATCTTTTGCCCCGCATATAAAGCAGCTTCGTACCATCGGGGGACCAGGAATAATCCAATTCCAATTCATTGCTTCCTGCGATCGGGAAAGGGGTGGATAAAGGTTGTTGGTTAGTTCCATTTCGATCCATAATGAACAACCTGTTATCGGGGTTATTGGCGTTGATGTAAGCAATTCGATTTCCCATTGGGCTTACTCTTGGTCGATAATTGCTGCCACCAGAGGTCAATTGATAAAACTCATTGACGACGTCTCCTGAAAATATTTCATAAACTCCGTTAACTTGCTTCGAGTATACAAAGGAATGTTCGGGAAATGGAGCAGTAGTGAATGACCATACTTCTCCAAATACTGGATCGGCCATTCCATCATTGACAACGACCTGCCAGTTATAAACTGTTCCGTAACGTAAATTCTCTATCATATAATTGTTCTCCGTCAGCCCCGCTGCTACCAGGTCATTGGAAGACTGGCCTGACTCGAACAGGTACACATCGAAGGTTAAATCATCATCATCTAGGTCAACTGCTTCCCAGCTCAGTTCAATGGAAATATCCTGGTTGAGAGATCCATCTGTGGGAACGGGAGATTGTGCAGCAGTTGGAGGAGCATTACTATCGTCATTGGTTTTCAATTGCAGGACAACGGATGTTGTCTGATTCTCGAAAACAGTCACGCTTTCAATTGTCGTCAGATATCCTTCCAATTCTGCCCGGACGGAGTAAGTGCCAACTTTTATCTGCGCAAACTCGAAAGTACCGTCGGATAACGAAAGGATGGTACTGGTAGCAGGGCTCGTTGAAACTGTTGCATTAGCTGCCGGCCCTGTGCTTCCTTCAAACAATACCTGGCCACTTAAGGAGCCAAACAGGTCGGGCTCGATCTTGTCCTCCTGGCACCCCCAGCAGAAGACCATGATTATGAGGAAATAAAAATGAATTGAATTCATTTTGCTGGCCGCTTTTTCCACGTATTTCATTTTATTAAAAATCATTTTCAAGCGGTTTGTTATACTGGAACTTCCTTGAGCCTTCTACTTTTTTACCGAAGTAAAAATTAAGACCAATATTTCCTCTCCAGTAATAGTCATTGTATTGACCTTGCTCTACCAAGTCAAAGCGGTCGTTAAATAGCATATTGTAATCTATTGAAAAGCGGATGCCTAAATTCTCTTTCACTAATAATTCAAATCCGCCTCCAATGTGTGCTTTTGAAAACAACTCATTTCCAAAGTCAAATCGACTGGTGATATTTTCCGTAATTCCTCCCAATCCACCATTGACAAAAGGGGTAAAAGTATCATAAGGGAAAAAGCGGTAAGCTCCGTCTACCTCAAAATAACTGACCCTTGCCTGATAAAATTTTTGAGTGGAGAGGGAACTGAAACCATAACGGGCACTAATGCCAAGACTGGGAAATGGAGTAACGGTTGCGCCAATTTCCAGTCCTGTTTTGATCAAGGGGTCGGGGAAATCCCCTTGATACAACAGATTAGTCGATCCAATATTCAGTGCAAAAATGCCTCTTCGGTTGTCTATGCTTTTTCCAAAAATATCTGTTTTGGGTATTTCTTCTTTTTCTTTTAAATATTCCTTTATGGGACTTTCAGCCATCTTTCTCGCTTCCAGTGGTTCCCATAATTCGTCAACAATTCCGTCAATGACCAGGCTCATCACTGCTTTTTCAATCGCAGCGGTCACCGCTATTTCAGAAGGCTCATTATAGGTAAAACCGGTCTCAGCTTCCAACAGCCGCCCGAAACGGACAAACTGAAACAGGCCGGCATCGATTTGTTGAGAAAGAATGGTCTTGGAGGTATATACTGTTTTCAGGATTTTCCCATTACTGGTAGAAACGGCCCGCAGGTAAATGGTCACCCGGTCTTGGCGGTACTGACTGGAACCACCAGCACCAAAATACCGCAGGCCAGCACCTCCGGTCACCACATTGGCATCGTATGAAATGATGCCACCTTCGAGCATTACGCCGGCATACAGCAAAGGGGGAAGCAATTGTTGATTTTCCTGACCACTGCCACTGGTTGCGCCATATTGGGCGCGGCTGGAGCGGATAATCTTTCTTTCATTTAATAGGTTGCTTACATTCTCTCTCTCAATAGGAATGAACCATCCGGAATCATCCAGTGCCTTCAATAAAATACTGGTCGCGCCCTGGGTAACGGCTGTGCTCCAGCTGGTGCCTACATCGGTCGGCTTATATTGGCCGGTCTGGTCTCGGAATTTATAGACGGCTACTACTATTTTTTCCTTGGGTTCAGGGAGGTTTTTTAAGTCAAGGGTACTTTGGGTTTCTTCCCCCAACCTGGCCTTATTCTGCTGTATGGGCTGTACCAAATAGGAACCACAGCCATAGGACCATAGCACTAAAAGTAAAGCCGTTAACGATAACAGGTTGCAATTATTTTTTTTCATCTAAAATCGCTTCTGGAAGGGGGTAGGGTAAAAAACAGGAATAGATGCGAATGAAAATATTAGAAGAACGGGATTACAATTTGGGTTTGCTCGCCCTGCGAAAGATCGAGTACTGTAATGGTTAATCCTTCTAAAGTGGTTGCGACATCAATTTGAAATTCTCCCAGCTCATATGTTCCGTCAGTAAAGCCGTCTTCCCCAAATTGAGTGGTAATTATTTCTCTGGATAATTGACTGAGAATAAGATTGTTAAGGCTCTGGGCAAAAGAATCAGCAGTGGAACGGGTATTGCCAAACTGAAGGGCATTTGGATCTTCTGTCAGATCCTGAATTTGGGCCGAGCTCAACAGCCAGTTGTAATTAAAAGTGTCTCCTCCGAAGGCTGGGTTCTTAGGCGTATAAACAAAGTCTTGTCCGAAGGCAAAACTGCTTAGAAACAAGAAGAGACATGCAAATCCGATTTTTGTAAAGGTGTTCATTTTGAGCTGTATAAGTGTTTTGCGAATCCCCAGAATCGCATGATAAAAATCCAATTGGCCAGCGAACCTGGGGTTTCGCTGTGCTAATAAATCCCACTGCCGGTCAAATCGTCTCCGTCGATTACTGAATGGTTGTTGGGGTCATTCATATACTTTTCCAGAGCCGTGACCACCTGACCTGCTAAATCTTCTACCACGCTGGCCCTGGGTTGCAAGTTCAGTTGTATGACGGAAGTCTCATCCATCAAGACTACAATGGTAGTTCCAATGCCTATTCTGCCCGGAATTTCTTTAATGATGATCGTTCTTCCTCTGGAATCGACTGCGATTGACGACCAATTCCGGTAGAAGATTTCGTAAAAATCGCGAGCCAGTTTGGATCGGGTTTCATCCAATATCAGGCCTTCAATTTCAAGCTCATGAGCAAGACTTTTTCGTTGTGTTGATATAATAGTGGGTGAGGGATCGATCGCCTTATCATCAATTTCAGACAAAGCTGAAGGTTGGGGGTTTATGATTTTGTCAAAAGCCAGAATCTCATCCTTGCGGTTTAAAACGACGAGCCGGAGGTGTTCAAATTCGACGTCGTGCAGGTTGAAAATTGCTTTTGTCAATAGAGTGGGAGAGGCCGGTAAGGTCAACGTTGTACCTTTTCTTATTTGTTCCCCTTTGTTTCTTAGCTTAAGGACCGCTTCGTATTTCACGTGCACCGGTGAGGTGGTATTGTTTTCACACCAGCCAACTATGATCTTTTTTCCATCTACTTCTTGTGAGTCCAATCTTGCAACAAAGCTTTTGTATTGCTGTGCAGTTGCTCCGCTGACCATGAACAACGAACTACAGAAAATTAAGAATATAAATCTTAGCCTACTGAACATCTGGACTTATTTCGAAAGGCAATCATCCTCGTGATTCAATTGCCGATTTCTCGAACAATAGCTTTCATGCCATTACCTTCCTGGCGTATTCGCAAACCACGATTATTTATTCCCTGAAGTTCGGTAATAATTAAGTTATTATTGCCAATCTGAATCAGTTCTGAATGGATTCGATTGCTTTGGATCAGTCGCTGGACAATAGTGTTTTGAGTTCCGTTTTGAATTGCAAACGTCGTATTCTCATGGCCATTTGCAATTAAATCGAATTCATTCAACTCTCCTTTTTGTAGCAAGATCAATTGGTTGGCAGCTCCCGCCTGTGTGATAAAAACTGCGTTGGCGTCACCTTGCTGAAGCACCTTAGCAAGATTACCTTCGGCACCAATTTGTTCCTGCAGCAGACTTAATTCATTGGCATTGCCAACCTGTTGGATGTACGCACCATGACCATTTCCCGTAAAATCATTTTCAATCAGTTCCTCCGGATTGGCCAGCAAATCTCCTTCATTCAATAACTGAGCATGCAACGTACTGATCGTCAGGCACATACATGTAACTGCCTTGAGTATCATCAGCTTGGTTTTCAATGCCATGAGTGAAGAGTTAGAATTAAGTTGAATTGTAGAAAACAACTAAATGATAGATTAATAAAACAAGTCCGAAGGTGAGAAGCTTCCTTCTCCTGCCTTCGAACTTTGCGAGTCTTAACCAGAAAGCTGATTTATTAATCCCTGTATTTTGAATTTAGAAATTATGTGAAAATACTCAGTTAAAATTTTCTCACTAATAAATTTCTAAACTTAAATTAATTAGTTATTTGATTGTGTAACCACAGCTGAGTTGGTATTGCCAACTTGGTTCACGATATTGGTATGTCCGGTTCCAGTTTGGGTATTAATGGCATCGTTCATATTACCTTCCTGATTGATGGCACTGTTGTTCATATCGCCTTGTTGGATCAGTAGGATGCTGTTCGCATTGCCGGTTTGAGTCAACCGCGGATCATTGTTTTCTCCGGCGAAATTGTTATTGCCTTCTTGCAATGCATTGATATCGTTGGCGTTGCCCTCGACCATGGCATCCATGCTGTTGGAGACACCAATTTGAGAGATAATATTTACGTTTCCATCACCTATCACATTAACTTTCGAGTATTGATTTTCTCCATTCTGCGACTGTGTGATGAGGTTGTTGCTACCAAAAATGATACTTTCTGCAACTTGATCAGAAACACCTATTTGCTGTTGGATTGATCGGTTGCTGCTCCCTTCCTGAAATATTAAGGCACGGCTGTCATCAGTCTGCATATCCTGATTGGCTATGTTGCCATCTCCTTCAGTAGAGATTGTAGCTGAGTTTCGGTCAGCGTTAATTGAATTGACGGCCTGGTTGCCATTGCCTACTTGTTGGATGAATACCAGGTTTTCACTACCTGCAACTTGGTTGTCAGCTGAGTTTGAACCGCCGTTCTGCCCTAAGGTCAAATCGTTGTCATTACCAGTGTGAATAATCAAAGTTGCGTTTTGGGTGCCATTCTGCGTTACATTTGCAGCATTGTTATCTCCTCTTTGTTCAAGGTTATTCATGTTATTCTGAGCGAGACCAACAACAGTAAACAGAATGAGAGTTGAGAACAGTGCGAAAATTTTTTTCATGGTGATATTTTTAAATTCGTTATTAAAATACAAGGACAAATGCTTCGATATAAGAGCAGGTGCCCATTGTTTTGTTAGTTCTGAATTAACCGTGAACAAAAAATTTAATGAGATTGCTTTAATTTCTGGAAAGGGCCTGATTTCAAGAAGATTGGATTCAGAAGATTGCAAAGACCAGTAAAAGCCAGAACGAATGCAACTATATTATAAGTAGTTGTAAGATTTGTATGAGTGATTCGTGGCAAAGGTAATTCACGAGAATTTCACAGCCTATAGGCGAATCACGTATTTTACCCTTACGTATTTTTACGTAGAAAACACCATTTAAATTAATTATGATTATAAAAAATTCTGATAATCAATACTTTAGAGCAGGTGACCATACCTGGTTAACAGAAGTTTTACATCCTAAAAACAATTTGTTAGACCTACCATTCAGTTTGGCTTTTGCTTTCTTGCAGAAAGACGAAACTTCATTGTTGCACACTTTAAATGAAACAGAAGTGTATTATATCATAGACGGCAAAGGTGAGTTCATTTTGGAAGGCGAACGCCATGCGGTGGAGAAAGGTGATTGTATAGTGGTTCGGCCAAAAATAGAGCAATCGCTGGTGAATAAAGGCGATAGCCGATTGGAATTTCTCTGTATTGTAACTCCTCCCTGGACCGAAGAGGGCGAGCAAATATTAGCATCTCCCAAAAATGACAATTAAAGGTACATTTGCCGCTCCTATGAAAATCCTGATCCTCAGCAAGAAATTTCCATTTCCCTTAACGGAAGGTGAACCGATTGCCATTTCTTATTTAAGTAGATCGCTGCACGATGCGGGGTGTTCTATTTCTCTGCTCTTTTTAAATACTTCAAAACACTATTTCGAAATAAGCAATTTTCCAAAAGAAGAAAATTTCTTCGAAGAAATTTTCTCAGTAGAAGTCAACAACGATATTAATATCTATGGTGCTTTAAAAAGCATGTTGAAAGGGACCTCCTACATGTTATCCAGATTTTATTCCCAAGAGTATGCTGAACAGCTAAAAGAGGTACTTATCAAAAATGATTTCGATATTGTTCAATTGGAAACAATTTATATGGCGCACTACATTCCGACTATTCGAAAATATACCGATGCCAAGGTGTCGATCAGAGCGCATAACGTAGAACAAGTGATTTGGGAAAGGGTAGCATATAATAGCCGGTTTATATTTAAAAAATGGTATTTAAATTATCAAAATAAGTTTCTTAGAGCGTTTGAATTGAAGAAGGTCAATGACTGCGACCTGCTAGTTACGATTACTGAAGACGACCTGTTGACTTTTAAAGAATTGGGCTTCAGGAAAGAAGGTATTTCCATTCCAGTAGGATTTCACAGCAATGAATATAATACCGACTATAAACCCTCGCTCGATCAAAAATCCATCGCATTTATCGGAGCATTGGATTGGATGCCCAATCAAGACGGCATCGTCTGGTTCATTGAAAATGTATGGCCAGATTTAATTTTTGAATTTCCTGATTTGCAATTGCATATTGCAGGAAAAAACACCCCTGATTGGCTTAAACAATTTTCCTCTGAAAATATTCTTATACACGGACAAGTGCCAGATGCTAAATCCTTCATAACTCAACATCCAATCCTGATAGCGCCACTTTTTTCAGGCAGTGGAATAAAGATAAAGGTACTGGAAGGATTAGCCCTGGGTAGGGTAGTGGTTACTACTTCTGTTGGGGTAGAAGGGATAAAAGCGGAAAACGAAAAGGAGTTGCTTATTGCAGATACAGCAGAACAATTCATCAGTGCGATAAAAAGATGTTTTGTTGACAATACAGAATTATTAAAAATAAGAGAAGCAGGCAGAAAACATATTTGTGAAGAATTTGATGCTGCGTATCTTGCAGACAGATTAAAGAAAAAATATTTAAACTTAATCAATGATAGCAATAAAAAAAGAGGCTTTAATTAAAGTCGTTTTTTTATTGTAACAATAATGTAAAAAAATGTCGATTCTTAAAAAAATAATATTTTCATTTTTTTTGACGCTTGTTCTTTTTTCATGTGAGAGCAACGATCCGAATCATATGGAGGAAGTCGCTAAACATGATGAAGTGATGGTCATCCATGATGAAGTGATGCCTCGTATGGGCGAGATCCATAAACTTGGAAAACAATTAAAGAAAATTGTTAAAAATGAATCTGTTGAAAATGATTCTATTTTAGCAGAAATCAAAAACACGATTAAATATTTAGATGAAGCAGATGAGGGAATGATGGACTGGATGCATGGATATTCCAAACCCTCTAAGCTAAGAGATAAAAAAAGCCATGAGGAAATAATGGAATATTTAGCTGATGAAATGAAGAAAGTGGAAAAGGTCAAGTACGATATCAATACCAGTATTGAGAACGCTCAAAAGTTAATTGCTTCTCAAAAACAATGAAAGTATTTAAATAATTTTTTTACCGATTGCAGTAATGGTTTATTTTTTAAAATAATAATTATGAAGTTGTTTTCCATTGTTTTTTGTGCCATGTTCATATTTTCCTGTGCGGCTCCTGAGGCGCCCAAAAAAAAGAAATTACCCATCATTGGGAACAAGGAAGTTATTAATGGCGACACGATCTATCACTCGATTCCTGACTTCAGTTTTGTTGATCAAGATAGTAACGTAATTACTAATGAAACTTTTAAAGACAAAGCTTATGTGGTAGACTTTTTCTTTATTTCATGTCCCACCATTTGTCCAAAGACCACTAAGCAAATGTTGCGACTTTATGACAAATTCGAAAATGAGGACCGGCTGAAGTTGTTGGCCCATACAGTCGATCCAAAACGTGATTCAGTTGCTGCCCTTAATTTATATGCACGGAATCTGAATGTCACTTCTGATAAATGGCATTTTGTAACTGGTGATAAATCAGAAATATATGATATTGCTGAAGATTATTTTAGCGTGGCTAAAGAAGATCCGGATGCACCAGGTGGGTTTGATCATAGCGGACGATTTATCTTGGTAGATAAAAACAGACTCGTCCGTTCTTTTTGTAATGGTACCGATCAAGGTGATGTTGACAGGTTTATGGAAGACATTCAACTTTTATTAGATGAGGGATAAAAAAAGGTATATAAAAGGAATTTTTTATTCCGGATTTTTCTTGATTACTGTATTTGCAGTTTCTTCTTGTGAAGAAAAAAATCCCTATATTCAAGGCAAAATATTATATGAAAATTTTTGCGCAAACTGCCACATGGAAGATGGTACGGGATTAGTGGAGGTTATTCCACCTTTGGCTGGCTCTGACTATTTAGTAAAATTTCCGGAAAAATTACCGTGCATGATTCGCAAAGGAATTTCTGGTGAAATGACTGTAAACGGAAAAATATACAATACAGAAATGCCCGGTTCGCCGCAACTTACTGAATTTGAAATAACCAAC
>JBCBRY010000154.1:0-21875 GCA_039819485.1 Bacteroidota bacterium
TTTAAGACTTGGAAATCAAACATTTGCCCAAATAAAAGTGTCATTTTTAGCGCTCCTTATTCTTGTCCAAGCACTTACCGGGGCAACTATTTAAGTTCATTCAAAACAATATTCCTGAAACGAATTTCACCGGCCCCTGCCGCCTGCAATCCAATGTGCCCTTTGAGGAGCGAATCATCTGATATTTCTGCCGTCAGAACATCGTTGACCCACACTTGGGTTTGACCTTGTTCACATTTGATTTTATAGGTGTTCCATTTATTTAAGGTTTCCACTTTTTCGAAAGGCTTTACTTTGGTGACGATGGCGCCTGTGCGGAAATCCTGATTGGGGTGAAGGTCCCAAATGTTTATTTCATGACAGATAATCGGTGTCATTTCGTAGCCAGCACACCGGACAAAAACTCCTGAATTGATGGTGCTGTCCGGATTGAATTCCATTTGGAGGACAAAATTATCGTAGACAGTTTCTGTGATGACAAATCCGGCACCAGTGTCCAGTTTGCCGACTAATTCACTTTGGTTGAACTGCCAGTCGGCGTTTCCTTGTTTTATCCAGTCCCCTGCATTTTCCTGAAATAATTTGATCGGTTCGGGCTGACTTTTTTTGGCCGGTCCACAACTAATTATTTGAAAGGCAAAGAAGCTCGTAAAAAGAAAAAAGCTGAAGTATTTCATGTTTGATGGAAATTGATTTTATCAAAAATATTATCTTTTTTTATTCTTTTACAAGCTGTCCGTTTTACATTGCACAACTTTTTTCAACCTGCGTAAAAAACATCCATTCAAAATGAAATGCAAAAATACTTTCCTTGCTTTTTCCTTTCTTTTATTGACCGCCTTTGGTTGGCAACTGGATGCCCAGACACCCGGCAATGCTTACGTTGCACAAGCAAATGACTGGCTCAGTAAAATGTCTCAAGCAGCTTATGGCAACCCTCATTTATACCATAAAATAATTGAAGGGACAAATGAAAAGGCCCTGTCCGATAATAGTTATAAAACAATTACTTCGGCCAACAAAATAACGGCCGGACAGAAATTTTGGATACCGGGAAGCGGACGTATCGCTAATAAAAACACCTCTGGCGACGATGCCCAATTGGTCGCTATTCCAAAAACGAATTGTGAGATCAGGGTTTGGTACAATTATCAGGTCGTAGCTATTTCTGTATTAAATAAAAAGTGGATAGCTGATGGGTTGGATCTTGAAACCCGCGCCCGGAAAGCTTACGAACTCCGGCATGCGGCCAGGGTCAACGCCCGGTTTATGATGCAGGATAAAAGTGAAGTGGAGGGGTTGCAAACGCGGGATATGAACAAATATGGAAACCCCGACGGGCCGACGTTTGATTATTTGCTGAAAAAAAATACGGATAAAGGAATGTCCGTAGAAGAAGGCTACCAAAGCATCCTGGATTCGTCGAGCCGCGTAAGCCCGGTGTACAACAGTGAGTGCCAATAGAGGTTTTTTAAATTAAAATCATTATTGATTAGTTTGACCTATACCCAACAGAAATCTACTGAGTGCTTGGACAAAAATAAAGAGCGCTAAAAATGACACTTTTATCTGGACAAATGTTTGATTTCCAAGTTCTAAAAATCTTTTTCAGGCAAAGGAAAAATGTCATTTTTTCTCACCTGACTTAATCCGAAATCGGAATTAATTAAAGCAGTTTTATTTTTTCATTGACTTTCTTTTTAAGCCAAACTTGTTCGGCACAGTGAAAGGAAGGTGCGAGCAATTGTTCTAGCAATTTGTTCATCCTTCTTTTATTGTTTTTTGTGGACGAACTGGTAAGTTTTTTCATCATGTCGATGAAATTATTGTCGAGGCTTTTTTTATCCTCGGTGATGTGCGTATTCCTGTGGACAAACATTTTAAAGGCATTTAACCGGTCCGTTAAAATGGTGGAATTAGGGTCCTTTTCATACAATATTTTTATTTCCAAAAGCCGGGTCATTTTATTGAGGCCGATATCTTTTAAATTACTTCTTGATTCTCTTTCAGCTATTTCTGCAAATACAGATTGCAGACTGTCAGCCGCTTTCTCAAATTCGTTTTGATAAAATAAACAGTTGGCTCTGATTAAATAATAAATGACTTCCGGGGATTCGCTTCCAGCAATTTTATACCGGTGGCTTTCCAATGTTTTGAGCGCCCATTCAGTTTGGTTTTCCAATAAAGCTACATTGGTCATGTTAAAAAGAATGGCCTGCAATATTTTTTCGTTTTCATACAACCAACCTTTGTATAAGTGATTTTTATAAATGTCCAGCAATTTTTTCCTGAAAGCCAGCCGGCCAAAATTCACCTGTGAGACACAATAATACCTGGCTATTGACGCCAGTTGCTGGGTAATTGAAACGGAGAGTTTTTCTTCATTTGATTCGAATAATTCGAGAAATTCTTCAAAATGGCCGTCGGTGGAGCGCTTGGTGTTGAGCATGAGTGCCATGTACAGCAATTTGATCAGGGGGTTGGAAAAGAAATTATACGATTCGGCCAATTCCAGTGATTTGTTCTTATAAGTTTCCCAATGATCGGAATCAATAACGGTCAGTTTGCTCTGGTGGCGCAGCAACAAGATGAGTTCGAGGCTTTTAAGAAGATGGTACTGCGTAAAATTGGTTAGCACCGCGCCGAGGTTCAGGTCACTGTTTTTTTGGTTGTTCAGGTTGTAGTATTCTAACAGTTCTGATTCTAAAATATAATTTTCAAAAAACAGGTCAGACCCCAACAAAGGAGAATCTTTCTGCCTTTTTCTCTTCAGCGCCTCAATTGCTTGCAGAAACCTTTTGTCCAGTCCGCGCTCCCGGTAAAACCTTGCGGTGGCCATCAATTTTGCATTGGGGTTTTGGCTGTTCGTTTGTTCCTCAATCAATATAAAATGACGAACAACCTCCATCAACGAGTGCATGACATTATTGAGCAAACGTTGGTTAAAAGGTTTGTTTGGGTAGATGCTCCTGAAGGCTTCAATTTTGGAAAGCTCTTTCCCGCTGTTTTTACATTTCTTAAAAGCCAAATAGAGGTCGATGCATTTGGAGGAGAGTGGAGAATGGTTATATAATGACGACTCGAGAAACAGACCCAGCCGGTGAAATTCGCCCGGCTGCAACAATTGCAATGTCTGAAATAATAGTGTGTTTTTCATTGGTTCATCAGAGTGGCCTAAGAGCTCGGCCTCATAGTTTTGTGTTTTAAAATAACTGCCTAAAAACAGAATTGAACAGTAAAAAAAAGGATGGCGAGAGTGTTGGTCGGCAGTGCGAAGATAAAAGCCTTTGTGAAAAGTAAGAAAAAATGTTATTGAATTCGCAAAAAGCCCTGACTACTTTTGTATTATAAATCAAAACAACTTTTTATGAAGACACTTACCCAACTATTTAGCTTTTGCTTTTTATTAGCAGCTTTGTTTTTTGTTTTACAATCGTGTGAAGTTGATGACAGCAAACGATGCGAAAACTGCCCGAAAGAATTCATCCGCGATACGGTTACCCTTGTACAGTTGCGTGTACTCCCCGATGCCGGCTGCCCACAGATTACAGGTCTGTCGACCGCTCAGAACACCGTGAACCCCAATCTTACAGCCGGATTGAAAAATGCAACCGTGACCTGGAATGCAGTGGCCAATGCCACCGCTTATTATGTAGAGCTACATGACGAAACACTTGAGCCTTCGCCCACGCTGATTAAGTCCTGGACCGTCACGACCAATACTTTAGACATTGATGACCTGGAACAGAGAAAAGTGGACCGAGAGCATTATCATTACCACATCATCACTATCTGTGATAGCCTGCACTCCATTATCATGACCGACGATTTAGTTAAATTGTAATAATTGAACCGAAGGTTGCCCGAACAACGACTGAGCAAAAAATCCAATGAACTAAAATTTAAATGGTGGGCGAATTTTATCCTGTTAACTCTAAATCTATATCGGCAATTTATAACTATGACTGGCTTGTTTAGCCCCAAAAAACAACTCGTTTAGTTAAAAACTGTCAAAAGTTACATGGATAAATTCGCTTGACATTTGTTCATTTTTTTAACCTATAAAAACCATTTCATCATGGCAAAACAAGTGAATTTAAGTTTTTCAGCTACCACAAACAGTGTAATCGCGGCCAATCCAGGTTTAGCATTCAGTGTGGCCGACCTGCAGGCCATTCAAGTTGGAACCTTAGTGACCCGCGGAACCATCTATGGATTTGAGAAGGGCTGTATCGACTGGCTACGTTTCGATAGCGACAAAGATTTGACCCACATGAGTATCGACGGAGACGTGTACAGCTCCCGGACTTCAGCCGGTGCCGAACGAATTGC
Organism: Bacteroidota bacterium; assembly: GCA_039819485.1. GTDB lineage: Bacteria > Bacteroidota > Bacteroidia > Chitinophagales > Saprospiraceae > UBA6168. Next base: position 4,333 of record JBCBRY010000154.1, read on the forward strand.
CAACCTGAACGATTTCAGGCAGTCTTTGCAAAATGCCTTGAGCAATGGGCATCGCATTTCGTTTTGTTACAACAAGCGTACAGACGTTATGAGCATGTTGAATGTTTTCCGTTGTGGCTGCGAGTGCAAAGGCTGATTGTCACTGGAAGCTAATTTTATCAACCATTCTTGACCGGCTATCTGTTGAACAGGTAGCCGGTTTTTTATTGTAACAACGGGTATTGAAGGAAAACGAAGAACGACCGGAACTACTTCAACGAATGTTAGGTTACACCGTTCGATAAAATTATTTTGTTCCAAAAATCCTGAAATCGTGAAAACAATATTTCCGGCCCTTTTGATCGTCGTGTCGGTTTTTTCCCTGACTGTACCTTTCCTTATTTTATTTTTTCAATTTCGAAAAATGGATGCTCCCGTCAAGTCGCTTTTGCGAAATATGATCAACAGCAAAAAGTATGAATTTATCATTGGCAACCTTTCTTACCTCGCCATTTTGACAGGGGCAATTGGTTTATTGCAAAAAACATCCTGGGGCAAGCCTTTGGTGTTGTCCGGACTTATTGTGTTGCTCTTATTTGTGTGGATCCAAAATTTATGGAAGATTATTTATTTTCAAAGATTAACTATGGAAAATGCTGCCCTTTATCGTAAGACTTTGGAAGATCAGCTCAGCGAAATCGTGCAGCCATTGGAACAGGATGTGATGAAAGAAGTAATTTTTGACGATGCCTTTTATGATTTGGCGGTCAGAAAAAATATTTCAAAATCTTTTAAAAGAATAATGGTTGGATCAGTCCTTTTATTGCCGGGCATTATTTATTTGATTTAATCAATCGCAATAAAAATAAATAATCGAATGCGTAGTAAATAGACAAATAAAGGTGGCTTGAGATAAATTCGGGTAGAAGGTCGAGCCCATTGTATTTAAGGCTGCCTGGTTATTGATACAAATTTAATGATGTGCCCGTTCTAAAAAATGACACTTTTCCTTTGCCGGAAACAGCATTTCAAACTATGGAAACTGAGCATTTGCCAAAATAAAAGTGTCATTTTTAACGCTCCATATTTTTGATCACCTGCTTATTGGCTGTCAATAACTATATTGCGCTCACTCATACTTACGATATATGCTACTCGACCTATTTATTGTCCTTGCTTATTTTACAATTGTTTTTGTAGTGGCCATATCTGGCCGTTTGGGAAAGGAAGCAACGGCGGAGGAATATTTTTTAAGTGGCCGGAACCTGCGCTGGTATTCTGTGGCCATTTCCACGATTGCCACGAATATTCAAGGCTACCAGTTTTTAGGCATGATGGGGTCTGCCTACCTCTTTGGTCTGGCACAGGCCAACCTAGAAATAAATGCCATCCAGGGATTGTGGATGGCCGCATTTATTTTTGTGCCACTTTATTTAAAAGATAAAGTCATTACCGTAACGCAGTTTATCAAAAAGCGGTTGAGCCCGACAGCCGGCCTGTTTTATTCCCTGTCCACCATATTTTTATTTGCTACGATCGGACTTGGTGCGGCGTTGTTTTGGGGGGCTTATGCTGCCGATTTGATATTCGGCGATTATCTTTCCTTTATCCATGAAAACCGGACGGTCCGGGTGGGCATACTATTGGCCTGCCTGGGAATTTTTTCGGCCATTTATACTTATTTCGGTGGTTTGGGGGCGGTGGTGAAAACAGATTTGATTCAATTCGGAATTATGGTGGGCGGGGGAGTTGTTGTCTTGATTGCAGCTTTAAAACACTTGGGCGGATGGAGTGAATTGTATACCAAAACCCCGGAGTTAATGCACCTGCATTTGCCTGCCGACCATCCACAATTGCCATGGATTGCGTTTGGTGGCTGGTTTTTGCTAAATATAAATTATTGGTGCGCCAACCAGTCGGTGGTACAGCGTTCGCTGGCGGCCCGCAGTTTGAAGGAAGCCCAGATCGGCCTGTTGGCAGGTGGGGTTTTGAAATACTTTATGGCTGTTTTGATCATTATTCCCGGTATCGCCCTGGCTGGCATCTTGGTTGATAACCCACTGCAGGACCCTGATCAGACCTTTCCTTATTTGGTGTCCAATTATTTGCCGCTGGGGATGCGCGGCATTATACTTTGCGCCCTTTTCGCATCGCTGATGAGTACGGTCGATTCTACTTTTAATTCGCTGGCAACACTTTGGTCGATTGATATCTATAAAGGTTATATCAATAAGGAAGCAACCGACCAGCAGATGGTGGCCGTGGGCCGTCAAACAATTTTAATTGGTTTGTTGACCGGTGTCGGGATGGGACTGGTTTTGTTATATGCAAAAGTTGAGGACCCCTCTGTCGCGTTTACACATACGTTGAACGAGTTGCGATATTATATAATTACCGGTATTGTTGTTTTGATCTGTACGGCCGGTTTTATCGCAAAACCCAATTTGCGTTTGGTGATCCTTGGTTTTGTCAGCACCTTTTTATCCCATTTTTATTTTGAAAATAATTACCCGGAGATGAATTATTTTGTACGGGCGGGCTGGGTCATTTTAATTGGGTTTTTATTGATTGCAGTCCCTGCTTTGTTTCAAAGGAAATGGCGCCCTGCCGGCGAGATTTATCATTCTGCATCGAGGCAGTTGACGTGGGTCGGCATTTTAATATTGATGTCGTTGGCGGTATTGCACATCGTGCTGCATTAAACGAGCGTTGCAGACAGGTTATTTCTTCAAAAAATAACCTGTCCGATTTGCCAATAATTTAATGTGCAAGGAAATAAATCAAATAATGCCAAACCTGCGGCAAATGTGAACCAGTGCAGTCGTATCTTTTGCGCCTGTTCGTGCCAACATATTCTTGCGGTGTTTTTCTACTGTATTTTGAGTGATAAATAATTGCTCACCTATTTTTTTAGAACGATGTCCTAAAGCGATAAGGCGCAGTATTTCTTTTTCCCTCTCCGAAATAATATCATTCATATGGCCGGTTTCACGTTTGGAGTGATAGTGGCCGATACATTTTTTATTTTTTTCACAACTGCTTCGTGCCCAGTAAAAATTGGCTTTTAATAAATGAGTTGCATCGTCTACCGTCACCAGTCCGGCCACTGACTGCCCCTGCTCATTTTTACTGATGGAATGATATTGGACCAGCAGCGGAATTTCATGCCCTTTTTTATGCTTTATTCTCAAACCACAATAGGTGAATTTAATTTTCATTTTGTGCAATTGCTCAGCTGAACCTGCGTATACTTTTTTCCGCCATTTGGCCAAGGTCATCGGAAAAAACAATTGATGGGCCGGCAATGCCCGAAATAATAATTGAATATTTCGCTTTTTTAATTCGCTGTTGCGATACCCAAAAATGGTTTCCATATTTTGGCCAAAATAGAGAATCTTGTAACGGGAAAGGTCGAAGAGGACGTAAAGTGTTCCTTTATCATCAGCAAGCTCTTCAAGCAGGGCAGTCTGTTTCAGATATTTTTCCTCATTGGCGAATAAAGATTGGGCTTGCTCCTTTTTCCAAAAGTCCATAAACTGGCGATGCGCTGTGTCGCTTCGCTGGGGGTGCGTAACCTTTTCGATGGACTTTTTGGTAAGATCGCTCATACAGTACCTTGAGACGGAAATGCATAAACTAAGTCACTTGGAAATATCATTAATAAAAAGCCTCCGGAGGGATGGCCTCCGAAGGAAATTAAAAGTGCTTTAAAAGTCGTTTGGGTTAGAAGATAGTGATTCACAAGCGTAAGGGGTCGCCCAAGGCGGAAGTATTTACAGGGTTTTACGTGCTTAATTTGTTGGGTCTTTGTGCGTAGGTGAAACCTCAAAGATTGATTTTTCATTGGATGCTGGCAATAACCATTTTGGTAATTTTCAGTTCCTTTGCGTTAATTAATTCATGTTGCGATGATAAGCACAGAAGGGCGACGGTAGAGGGATGCAAGTCATTAAGAAACTGAAGAACAGACACCGCTGATTTAAAAGTCTTTCTACTGTCACCATCGATCATCTGCCAAGTTATCCGGAACCTGATTTAAATGAACTTTAAATTGAAAAAAGAATTTTATGTCTGATTTAAAAACCGTTTTTACCACCGATGCACCTGTACCTGCCGGCCATTATTCACAGGCAATCGTACATGGCCCGACCATCTATATTGCAGGGCAACTGCCGATTGATAAGGATGGGAATAAATTGTCAACTGGATCCATCGAAGAACAAACCAAATTGGTATTAAATAATATTGAAGCGATTTTACTTGCTGCGGGTAGCGACAAAAACCACGTTTTGCAAATGACGCTGTACGTTGTCGATATAAAAAATTGGGGGAAAATCAACAGGGTTTATGCCGATTTTTTTGGTGACCATAAACCCGCCCGGGCAGTGGTTCCCGTACCCGAATTGAATTATGGGCTGGGGCTGGAAGTCCAGGTGGTGGCAGCGGTTATTTAAATAATTTAGCTCTGCGCAACTCTGTGTCTTCTCTGTTTAAACAGAGTGAAAGCAATTGTTTGTTTTATATCAGTTTAAATGTTTTTTAAAATAAAAATTTTATGAAAGTAATAATATGCTTCTTTTTCTTTTTAATTTGTTCTGGTTGTAGTACGTCCAATTATTTTTTGGTTCGCCATGCGGAAAAGGTGGATAGCTCAAGAGATCCTGATCTTTCCGAAAAAGGAAAGAACCGGGCACTGATTTTAAAAGATAGCTTGCTGGATAAAAAAATAAACAAATTATATGCGACACAATTTAAAAGGACACAGCAAACGGTACGGCCATTAGCGAATGCTTTGGATAAGGAAATTATTATTTACGATGCTGGCAGTTCCTTGGATATAGTTGAAAATTTAAAAAAAAATAAAAATGAAAATATAGTCGTGGCCGGGCATTCAAATACAGTTCCTGAAATGATCCTGCTGCTGACGGGAGACTCGGTCCATATTGGCCATGACGATTACCACTATTTATTTTTGGTGCAAAAAAAATCGACTTTTTTCGGTAAAAAATATGATTTAAGAATAAAAAAATACGGCCCGGAATAATCAGGACATATCGGGCATTAAACCAATAATGGATTCGATGATTTCATCCATGTTTTTAAATTTTTCATTTTTATCATAAAATAAATAATATACGGGGCGGCCCCATTTTTTATTCGCCTTTTTATTTTGCCAGATTACACCAGCCCGCATTTTTTTGAACGTTAAAGGTTTGACCTGAATGCCACAGATGATCTGTTCCTCTTTTTGTATCAATAAATCTACCCGCAGTTCTTCATCTACAAAGCCTTCCGCCAACTCGACTTTCAGTGCCAATATTTTCAAAACGGTTTGCAGGGATTGTTGCGCATTTCTTTCAATCAAGTCTCCTTTTAAAGATTGCGTAACGAAGAGGTCGTACTCCCATTGGATGCATTCCTGCAAGCTGTATTTATAAATGCCCCATTCCTTTAGCTGGGCATCGTACAATTGCCGGCCAAAATCTTCCACCCGCCCCTGGCTGATCACACCGCAGGGACACTTGAATTCAGCATGAGATTGGATAAGGCTATATAGCTCTGCCCGTGTTTTGGGCTGATGTGCCTTGATCAATTTCATGACAGGAACAGAATTGGAAGGTGCGGAAATACCGTATTTCCCATTCAACAGGTTGAGTTCTCCCCCGGTGTAAGCCATCTCGAAGTGCGTTTGATGAAGCGAATTTGAAACGAGGGGGAAGGTAAGGAGGAATTTTGGGATTGGATGGTTTTGGTTTTTGGTTTTTGGTTTTTGGTTTCTGGTTTCTGGTTCCCGACCTTGCGGTGAGGGAACCAGAAACCAAAAACCAAAAACCAACAAAGACCTACGCGTCCAGCAATGCCTCATTAAAAGCATATCCTTTATAGCTCACTTTAAACAGTACGCTGTACAGGGCTGGAATGAAAATGAGTGTAATGATCGTCCCGAACAATAGTCCGATCATGATACTCACGGCCATGCCTTCCCACATTTCACCGCCTGATAAATACAGCGGAATGAGGCCAAGCACGGTAGTGAAAGTGGCCAGCAAAATGGGCCGAAACCGTTGTAGGCAGGCAGCGATGACCGCATCCTGATCAGTGCGGCCAAGGCTCTGTTCGATCTCCATTCGGTCCACGAGAACGATGGCGTTGTTGATGACAATTCCGGCGAGCGAGATGACCCCCAAAAACGGCATGAACCCAAAAGGCTCTCCGAAAGTCAGCAGGCCAATGACGACTCCGATAATGGCCAGTGGAATGGTCAACACAACCATGGTCATTTTCCGGAAGGAATTGAATTGGATGATGAGCAGCAATAGGATGATGAAACCGGAGATCGGCAGATAGCCGATCACGGACCCCATGCTTTCTGCAGAGTTCTCAGCATCACCTCCCAATTTATAAGTGTAAAGCTCAGGCCAGTTTTCTGCTTCGGCTTGCAGCCAGGGGGTGATCTCATTGGTGATGGCGGAGGCATTGGCACCAACTCTCAACTCACTGGTGATGTTGATGGTTCTGCGCAAATCCAACCGCTTTATTTTAGAATACTGCCATTGTGGGATGATGTTGGCGACCTGCAGCAAAGGAACGCTTCTGCCGGATCCCTGAGAGTATACATTCAAGGTTTCGAGCGAGGCGAGGGATTGTTGCTGATTGGCATCGCTCCGCATGATGATCGGGATGGACTTATCTTCCTCCCGGTAACTGCCCGTCTGAAAACCGTCCAGCACAGTTTGCAGGGAGGTCGCAATGTCCTGACTGCTGACGCCGGCGTTTTGGGCCCGGTTCTGATCGATCTGGATCACGAACTTTTTACTTTTTGGGCCCCAGTCATCTTTTACGTTTTTTGTACCGTAAATGCTTGATAATTTGAGTTTTATGATTTCTGCAATTTTAGAAAGTTCATCGGGTTCGCTGCCGGAGACTTTAATTTCAATTGGTGTTCCACCGCCACCGGCAGCCAGGGCACCGACCTTAATGTCAGCATTGGGGAAATTATTGAAAGCAAATTTGTCCAGCTTGGTGATCATTGCACTGTTTTCATTAAAAGAGGAGGTGTTGACCAAAATGTGTGCATAGTTGGAGTTGGCTTCATCTGGTGAATAGCCGAGGTCGTAGGATTCCGGCCCTTCTCCGATATAGGATGACCAGTCGACGATACCCAGCGGGCGGTCTTCATTGGTGCGCAGTGAGTCCGTCATGTACTGTTCAATACGGTTCACTACTTCCTTGGTGCGTTCTATTTTATTTCCTTGCGGCAGGTTGATGTCCACGGTGATCATGTTCCGGTCGCTATCGGGGAAAAAGACAAAAGCAACTTTTGTGAAACCATAAAGGGAGATGAAAAAGGCGACAAAAATCAAGACGATGACCAGGAGTTTATTGGCCAGGGCACGCAAGATCAGGTTTTTATAATACCGTTTCAAAACATTGATGACCCGGTCAACCAAACCTGGTTTGCCTTGCCCTTTTGGTTTTACCTTGATAAACATGTAGCAAAACATCGTAATGACCGTCAGAGCAATAAGCCATGAAGACATCAAGGCAATGGTAATCACCACAAAGATGGGCCCGACGATATCTCCCATAGTGGTCGGCGACAAATAAAACGCGAGGAAGGCCGCAGAGGTGGTGAGGGTCGAGATCAACAATGGCATCCACAACTCGGAAAAAGCTTCAACGGCAGCCTGTTTTTTTGCAATACCATGTTCCATTTTTACCATAATGGTTTCAGCCACCACGATGGCGTTGTCCACCAGCATCCCCAGTGCCATGATCAATGCGGCCAGGGTGACCTGGTTCAGTCCGACTTCCAGGATGCCCATGATCATCAGGGTCATGATGGTCACGATCGGTATCAGGCTGGCGATCACCATGCCGGTGCGAATGCCCAAAAAGATCAGCATCACAATCAATACAATGGAAATCGACTGCAGTAGATTGTTGATAAAATCATCGATCTTGACATCAATATAGGTGTCGAGAGAGGATACCCTCGTCAATTCCAATCCGATGGGCAACCGTTTTTGCCAGTTTTTCACAACTTCGTTGACAGCTTCCCCCAGGGCGACCACATTTTCGTTTTCCTTTAAATTGACGTGAATGGAAATGGCATTCTTTCCGTTGATGCTAACGATCTGTTTCGACGGGTCGATATAACTTTTTTCAACAGTGGTAATGTCGCCCAGTTTTACCAGTTGGTTCCCATTGCCGACGGGGATCAGCATGTCCCGGATATCGTCAACGGAGTTGAAATTTCCGGTCGGCTCCAGGATGATGCGTTCATCGCCAACGTTGACCTGGCCACCTGATTTAAGAATGTTCGTTGCGGCAATGCTCTGCTGAAGCTTGGAAGCGGATAGTCCATATTCTTTCAGGCGGGTATTTTCAAATTCCACAAATATGCGTTCGTCCTGCACGCCGCCCAATTCCACTTTTGCGGCCGCTGGCAGTTTGATTAAATCATCTCTGATGTCATCCGCATATTCCTTCATTTCTTTGTAGGAATAGCCATCCGACAACAGACCTACCACGATGCCATAGACGTCTCCAATACCGTCGTCATTTAAATTAGGTTCGACCCCTTCTGGCAGTCCTTTGATATTGTTCAGTTTTCTGCGGAGGCGGTCCCAGACGGCCTGCATTTTTTCCTTTTTTACCTCGTCTTTCAGTGTAACTGTGACAATGGAGAGGCCCGTTCTTGAAGTACTTGCGACTTCGTCCAGTTCAGGAAGTTCCTGTGCTTTTTTTTCAATTTTATCCGTTACCAACTGCTCGACCCGTTCAGGGCTGGCGCCAGGAAACTCGGATACAATGGTAGCCACCCGAACCGTATAAGGTGGCATACTGTCCCTCGACAAATTTAAATACATGGACAGACCCAGTAGGATAATGGCGGCCAGTACCGTGTAAGTGATCCGGTTTTTATCAATGGAGAATTGTGCTAAGTTCATAAGTTGGTTCTGTTTTCTTTTAATGCTTTTTGGGAAGTAATTTATAGCTGATTGAGTTTGTCAAACCTTGTAGTGCAAGCATCGAGATTAACTGGGCAACTGAAAGATGACACTTTTTATTTTGTTTGATGGTGGATTTTCAAAGCCCTACATTTAGTTTCAGGCTAAGAAAAAATGTCATCTCTTATGTTTGCAAGCGGCCATGTTTACTCCGTTCAATTATTTAACAAGTCTGCCTTTATTCATTGCAAACGGACTTCTTGCCCGTCCAGTAACGTCTGTAGGCCTGCCGTGGCAATTTTCTGACCGGCGTTCAGGCCCGAAACGATCTCAAATCCTTCGACACTCAATTTGCCGATGGTCACGCGGTGTTTTTTGACCCTTGCATTGTCGCCTTCGCCTTCAATCAAAAACACAAAACGGCCGCCACTGTCTTCGCCGACAGCGTGGGTAGGTACCACGAGGGATTTGTTGTCTCCGTTTTCATTGCCAAAATTAAAAGTCACGTTGGCTGCCATGCCACTCCTGATCAGATCACCAGGGTCGGTTATCGTGACCATGACGGGGTAGGTGGAAGTATTCGCATCAACGGCAGGGGCTACTTCTGTGACACTGGCCTTGAATTTCTTGCCGGGAATGGATGAAAAGTCTACCTCGACGTCCATTCCTTGTTTCACACCGTTGATGACACTTTCCGGTATGCCAATGGTAATTTCCATGTTATTACCGGCATTCAAGATGGCGATGGTCTGGCCCGGGCTGACGTTTTCGTCTATTTCGGCCAGTACTTCTGCAATTACACCGTCTTCATGTGAATGCAGGTAGCCGTAATTGATTTGCTCCTTCTGAATGTCGACACCCCGTTTGGCGGACTGATAGCTTTCCTGGGCTGTTTTGTAAGCATTTTTGGCGGACTCGAAATCGCTGAGAGAAGAGCTGCCTTTTTCGTAGAGGGAGCGCACGCGGTTCAGGCTCAGCTTGGCCGTGTTCATTTGCGATTCTGCACTGTTCAATTGGGTAACCGCCTGTTCATAAGCCAGTCGCGCCTGTACATTGTCCAATCTGGCCAGCAGTTGGCCCTTCCTTACTTTTTGGCCCAGCTTAATATTAAAATCTGTAATGATTCCGGTATTTCGAAAACTTAAGTTGATGACCTTGTCCGTTTGTGCGGTTCCGCTGAACGTGCGGATTTTTTGACCGCCGGTAAAACCGACTTCCTGGTACTTGACCGGGCGCAAAAACTTTTCTTCTGGTTGTTTTTCTTCTCCGCAGGAGCAAAAAATACTGGTCAGAAGGCTAAGGATGAAAATGTGGATGAACTGTTTCATTTTTTTATTTCAATTAATATGGAAGTTGATGAAAGGTCTTAAAATGTTGATTGAAATAAACTTGCTCAACTTTTTGTCAACCTCTTAAAACTTCTTAAGCGGGTGGTCAAAATTGGGTTACCAATAAAGTGAAATGAATTTGATCACCAGCTTAATTATTATTCAAATAGGCAATAAACCGTTGCCGGAAAGCTGCATTTTCCTCTTCTGTATTCATTAGAAAATAAAAACCCATGCTGCGCTCCAGCTCAAGGGCGTTGATGAGGAAATTGTAAACGGCATTGGCCCTTGCCAGCTGGGCATTAAGATAATTGTTTTGGGCATCAATGAGTTGAATGATATTGACCGAACCACTCGAATAGGCCGTCTGCACCAAATCCAGCGACTCCTCTGCGGCACTTTCCGAAACTTCCGATAATTGGATGTTTGAAAGCTGGTTGATCAGGTTCAGCACATTAAACCGGACGTTGGCCGAAATGGCCAGTTCCGTATTTGCCCGGTTGATATTGATTTGGTCTTTTTGAATAGAGGCAATTTGCTGGTTGATGTTATTCAGGTTTTGGTTGAAAATGGGCATCGAAACATTGGCACCAACGGTGTAATAGCCATCCACCAGGCCACCAAATCCCGGAATGGGCTCACTGCCTTTTCCATTACGGTTAAAAGTGCGGTTGTATTGACCCTGCACGGCAACCGTCGGATAGTACCGTCCTTTTCCGTACAGCTCCATTGACCGCTCTGTCGCCTCCAGGTTATGGCCGAGCGACTTTAGTTCTGGTGCATTCTTTTTTGCCTCTTCGACCAAAAATTCAACAAAAGGTTCCCGCAGTTGTGGGTCATCCAAGAGCGAGGACAGGTTATCATAATTGTATTGCTCAAATACGCCTTCGCCAATCAACGCATCTTCCACATCAATCTCCATGTTCAGTGGATTGTTCAGCACCTGGTTCAAGCCAATAAATCCTTGCTCCAGTTGGTTGATGGCCTCCACCATGCTTTGTGTATTTTGCGCAATTTCACTTCGAAAACGCAATACATCTGATTTGCCGGATTGGCCGGCGTCGTAGTTTTGTTCAGCTATTTGGAGGTTCTTTTTGGTGAGGTCCAGGTTGCGGACCTGGATAATTGTATTAGCCTTGAGGATCAGTGTATTGAAGTAAGCATTGGACACATCGAAGATCAGGTCCAGTTCACTGGCATTGAAAGATTCTTGTTGTGCTTTCAGCAGTTTTTCCTGGATGTCGATGTTTGCGGTAGCGGCAGCATTGTAAACCGTTTGTTGGACGGTAACGTTGCCAGAGGTGGAGAATTCCGGGCTTTGACCATTGCTGATTTCTGCCAAATCCGGGTCGACATAGGTACCGGAAAGGGAGGCAGTAGCACTTGGCAGATAATTGGTTTTGGCAGATTCTACGTCTTGGGCCGATAAGTCGATGTCCAACCGGTTTGCCGAGAGGCCGAGGTTTTGATCTAACCCTTGTTCAATGGCGGTGAGCAGGTCGTACTCTTTTTCGGAAAGTGCATTTCTGAATTCGCCCACAAAATCGGTCCTTGCGATCAGGCTGTACTTGATTGGCTGCTCGATCAGCTCTGAAGTATTGAAATTGATAATGAGCCGTGGGTTGTATTTTATGAAAACCGGCAATTCTGATAGGTTGGTCCCGTTAATGTATGCCTCTACGTTCAGGGCAATTCGCCGCATGAACTGGTCGAAGTTTTCGTCTCCCTGATTGGTGGCAAACATGCCACTTTCAACGTGTGGCTTGCCGATGCTCGAAAAAGAAGGCAGCTTTTTTTCAATGAATGTCTGCGCCAATTCGTTGACTTCTTCTTCATTTAGAAAAAAACCACCGGCGAGGTACACCGCATCCACATCGCCGAGGCCGGAAATGATGTCATCTACCGTTTGGTAAGGGATCAATTTATATTCGGCTTCCAAATTTGCCAGCTCCTTGTCAAAAGTCTCTTCAAAAGGTAGAATATTCGCAATTTCCTGCTCCACCACAATGCCGACTTTCGTGAAATTGGTCAGTTCCTTCAAAACCTGGAGATCATTCTGGTAGGATTCTGATTCGATCAAATAGGTAAAATTATGGATGCCCGAAGTCGCTTTTTCCAAATCCACTTCGACAATATCCCTGTTTACAGCACCAAAGAGGATGGTCGGTTTTGGGTACTCACTCTGATCGTTGACTATGATATTGTTGACTACTCCAAATGCAAGAATGATATCGGTGTTATTCGATAATAGCTGGTTGTAATTCTGCTCGGCCTTTTGCAGGTCAAAATCGTTGACCAATGTGTTTTCAGGCGGAAAGAGGATGTTGGCATCTTCCCCTACGACTACTCTGATCTGCTCCTGGAGCAATAAAATAATGGGCTCTAATTCTGCCGGCCTGGTATCGAGGAGTACGCCAATATTGTAATCCGGCTTCTGGGCAAATGAAAAAACAGCAAAAGCAAGAAACAGGAAAGTTGAGATAAGCTTATTCATGTATGAAGGTTTGTTCACTTGTTTTTTGACCAAAAAAAAGAATCGTGCAAGTAGTTTAAGAAGCTTTTTGTAAGATTGGTTTTAATTGCTCGTTCAGCCACCTATCTTCTAATGGAGACAAAGTTATAAAAACTACCTGCGACTCAACGAAGGATTTTCGATTCGGCCTCCACTTTAAGTACATCAAATATTTCTCAATGCCTGAAGGGACTGCCCAGAGTCTAATCAAAGTACTGTGAATCGCCTGATTCAAAGCGGTTTTTATCGTGGCATGAGTGAACCTGGGGGGGCAAAGTACGACTTCTTGCAGATTGCGCAATTTTTCTATTGTAAATTTAACTATCAGGTTATCAATGGTTTATGAGTTTTGTTCCGGATTTTTTTCCGCTTGTGTAAATCCGGACTTCCGTTTTTGTACCCACGGACGACCGGACCACCGGCTGCCGATACCTTTGTCACCGTAATCAACAAACAAAATTTTTAAACCAATAAAATTTCTATCATGAAAACATTTGATAAAGCAAATTTCAGAATGACTTTAAGCGTATCTCTGAAAAATCTACTCCAGTTAGCGTTCCTGCTCCTCGCTCTTGTCTTTTCAGGAGAGTTGATGGCACAGAGAGGCGGGTATGGAAAAGCAGGAAGCAACGGAAGTGCAGTACACCGTCAGGAAAAAAGACATCCATCCAATGCCGACCGCGGTGGCCGCCATGACGGAAGAGATGACCGGGCAGACTATCGGGATGATCGTCGGGATGACAGATGGGACCGACATCGCCGGCACTATCGTCATTGCCATCGGTATGGCCAACGATTGCACATATTGCCCGTCGGGTACAGAACTGTATGGTGGAGAGGGAGCCGTTTTTACTTCCACGCCGGTCTGTGGTTTAGCGGTGGTCCGAGTGGTTATGTTGTCATAACTGCACCAGTTGGTGCCCATTTGACGGTGCTTCCAGATGATTATTTGACGGTCGCCGTGGGAACTGGAACCTACTACTATTATTACGGAACCTATTATCGGTTTGATCCAATGGCGAAAGTCTACGTGGTCGTAACTGCACCTGTAGGTGCCGAAGTACCTGCGATACCTGAGGGCTACATCGTGGAACACGACAGAGGGGTCGAGGTATTTGTTGTCGGTGCGGTACGGTACCGTCCGGTCATGAGAGGAGGGGTGAGGTTCTTTGTAGTCCTTTGAAAAAATCAGGGGTGACATCCCGGCGGGAGGCATGCTTTTATCCAACGTGATATTTTGACGATCTTAATTTAAGCGTTGGATAAAAAGAACTTATCCAGCTGTCGCTTTGGGGTGTCACCCACTTTAAGTCCTTCCTCTGCTTTTGGTCCAGTCAGTTTGGAAAAATTTAACACACTGAATACTGTAAAGAGTTTAGTTTTGTGAACTGATATTTTTAGTTCAAAAACCGACTTTGACAATTGTTTTTGACAAAAAAAACAACTATCCCTTGACAAAATTTACCAGTGGTTTTTCGTGACCCATCACCAATTTCGCTGTCAAATTATTCACCTTACACATAAAAAAATAAATCATGAAATTTTCAATTCGTCTGTTTCTTTTACTGATGCTCGCCCTGCCTTTTTACCTGAATGGCCAGAATGCGAAAGAACGAATCCAAAATAGAAGTCAAATTGCCGAAGGCAAAAAAAACCTGGAACGGGACACCCGGGAATTGGCAGCGTTCAAAGCAAAAACGACTGCTTTTGAAACGGCTTTCCAAAATCGGAATCTTGAACTGGTCCGCAAGTTAAAAATGGATCTGCTCACCGATATGAAAAGAGAGATAGAACAGGGTAAAGTCAAGGCGGCCCAGGCCCGACGTGAGGTTGCCCAAAGTTCTGCGGAGGTCCGGTCTGAACGCCGGGAAATCCGCCGAAATGTCGAAGACTCCAACACGACACGCCGTGACCGGCAAGATGACAAAAGGGACATGGCCCGCGACCGCATCAACAAAGCAGATGACAAAGCTGACCGTAGAGACGATATACGCGACCAAAAAGCAATTGTTGAAAGAGTGGAGAAGCAGTCCAAAATTTTACAAACCCTGACAGCCTATACATTTTCACTGGAGGATGGTGTGCTGGAAAAAGCCATCGCCAACAAGGCCCTCATCGCTGAGTTTACCCGGACAATGGAAGCTGATATTGTTGCAACCAAACAGGAACTGGGCGAAGACGTGCGTGAAAACAGGGAAGATCGGCGCGAGACCCGCGACGACAGACAAGAACGCAACGAGCGGGATACAAGAATTAAAAACCGGGGACGCAATTGAAATATGTGATCTAAGTATTTCCTGATCAACCAAATAGCTGGCCTTTACTTTATAGGCCAGCTATTTTTTTTTGAAAAAGGTTTGCGATATTTACCTTGGCCGTTGTACGGCACTTGCTTGGTTGTGACACCTTTTAATTTAGCTTGAAATCACATTTGGACATACTCGACTTCTTTATCATCAACGGGACCTTCGTAGGTTTTTTGCTCGGTGTGGTTCTGCTATTTATCAAAGGCCAAAAAAACTGGGCGAATCGCTTTTTAGGGCTATTGGTAATTGCTTTTGCGCTTTATACATTGCCGGCGTTTATTGATAGTTTTGGCTTGTTGGGGGCTTTCCCGCACCTCATCCGCATCCACGTTTTATCCGGGTATTTAGTTGGGCCTCTGATTTATTTTTACGTCAAGGCCAGCACGACCCAGCAGTTTCAATATCGTCCGATATACTTGCTGCATTTAGTTCCATTTTTACTTGATGCTGTCTACCACTTCCCATTTTTTTTTCAGAGCGGGGCAGCCAAACTCCAGTTTTATTCGGACGTGCGTTCGGGAGACATCGATGTTGCTTTCCACTTGCCCATTTTATTGAAAGCTTTTCATGCCAGTATTTATTTTGGGATTTCCGTATACGCAGTTTTTCAATACAAAAAACATTTGGAGAATGAAGCTTCCACTATAGATAAGGATTTCCATCGTTGGTTATTGTTTTTTTCATCTGTATTACTGGTGCCGTTGCTCTCTACGCTGTTGTTTCTTTTTTCTGGTTTCGAAATTTCATCTCATTATTTAATTGTGTTTGGTTTTTTCCTTTTTTTGGTAGCGGTTCTGATCGCTGCGTTGATAAAGCCCCGTATCTTCCACGTCTTTCCTCATCCGATGCCACAGGAAAGTTCAGTTGTTCAAAAAGAAGAAATCAAATACAAAACTTCCAACCTTCAGGAACCACAAAAGGAAAAATTGGCCAAAAAGCTGCTTTCGCTTTTTGCAGAAGAAAAACCGTACCTGGAAGCAGAACTTACCCTCTCCGAACTGGCAGGTCGCCTGTCCATTTCCCCTAATCACCTCTCTCAGATCATCAATGAAAAAATAGGTCAGAAGTTTCTGGACTTTGTCAACCAGTACCGGGTGGAAGAGGCAAAGCGACTGCTTGCTGACGAAAAAATGAGTCACCTCACCATCCTTTCTATCGCCTACGATGCAGGGTTTAATTCAAAAACTGCATTTTATTCTGCCTTTAAAAAACAGACGGGCAGTAGCCCTTCCAAATACCGCAAGTCACTGGCAAACGGGCGTTAGTTTTTTTTCTTGTCTCAGCTTTAAAGTCGCTCATTTTAATAAGTGATTTAATTTGACCCGCTGCTTAATATAACCTCGTTATTTAAAAATATATTGCTGAATCGGGTATTTGTACATGACTCAGGTCCGGAGATGAGCTATTGATTTTGCTTCTAATTCGCATGACTCATGGCCACTTGCTGACCAAAAGTTTTTTAGGCTTTTTTTATTAATCGTGAAAATAGAATAGGTGCCTGGTCAAATAGGTTTATTTAATCAGGTACCTTTTTTTAGTGTGAATTATTTTTGTTTTCCTGGCTTAAATATTTTCCAATTAAGATAGCAATTAAAGTGGTCAGGTATATTTGGCCTGCGATGGAAATTAAAATAGCAATCGCCCTGGCAGATTCATTTTGCGGGGTTATATCTCCATAGCCAAGGGTGGTGAGTGTGACGAAAGAAAAATATATGTAACCGTAGGGAGTGATTAATTCTCCGCCAGCGTCAAAAGAATTAGGTAAATATATATCAAGTAAAGTGCATAACTGGCCTCCAATAATTCCGATCAACATATAGCCGACCATAGCTCCGTATAAGACATTTAAAGAAATTTCTCTTGATTTAATCAGGATGCGCACCAGGTGGAAACCTATGAATGCAAAATAAAGCAAACTCGCACAAACCTGTGCAGTACTCGTTGCTTTTGCGACGATGATATGTCTTCCAATAAAAAATACCAGAGCAGTAATTCCCAGAACTAATCCTGCAAATAAATTTTTTTTTGAATCAGTTACAATATATATTCCTGTAAGAATAACGAGTGTGTAGCAAATGTCAAAAAGATGTGTGCCGACATGGCCCAATAAGAAGCCAAAAGTCGGGAAAATTAAAATGCCAAACAAAGCCAAAAACAACCACAGGAAATTATTTGTGCGCTGGTGATGTTTTTCATCGTATCGAGGTAATTTAATACTCATTTTTTGTCCATATATGCTTGACTGCTTACTGTTCTTCCACAGAAATAATAAAGTAGTCGGTATCTCCCTGCCACGGCATTGAATAATTGATTTCTTTATAACGAAGCACTACTTTTTTTCCCTGCAATTTTTCCAGGCGTTGCACGATGTCGTGATTTCTTACGGAAAAGCTCCAGGTGTCACTTAGTCCTTCTTCCGTATTTTCCAAGTCGATGCCACCCAGTTTTAATTGCCCTTCATGGG
>JBCBRY010000155.1:0-21766 GCA_039819485.1 Bacteroidota bacterium
GCATGAATGGCATTAAATGCTTCCGCATCAAAATTATTCCAGCTTTCCATAAAGGCATGCCAGATCTGTTGATCAATTTCTTTTTTTAAGTTGTCGTTATCCTGAGCCGCCATATAGTTGAGTGCAAAAAAAGAAAAAAGAAATATCAATGTATTTTTCATAATCTATTGTTTTTCAAATTAATACTCGATTTTTTGCTTAACTGAATTTCAGTCAACAGGACAAGGCCCCTGCTGTCCGTTTCTTTCACGGTTTTAACATTTGCTTCGCGTCCAATTGCAATATTGGGCAAAAAAGTCCGAATTGAACTCAAAAATGATTTTAAAATTAATTAATATTCAACAATAAATAGAATATTAAAAATTTGGCGTAATTAGCAGCTAAATCACTGATTGAAATTTAGAGCAATTTAACCATCGCGAATGAAATCAATGAACCCGATCGATCAGGCCGTCGTTAAAAACAATCTTAAAATTGAAGTGGATGACCATGACCTGGCTTTTTTAAATAAAGGCACAGCGTTCATTGGCATTGCCAACCAGTCATTGGAATATATCGACGAGGTAGTTTTGATGCATTTATTTCAAAAAAAGGAAATTAATTTCAGGATTATTGGCAGACAACGGAAATTTGACACCGGGCTTCTACCCTATTTATTGAACGTGCCATTTAACCCCCTCGATTGGGAAGCCTATATCAGCAAGATATACCAAAAGCTTGAATGGGCAAAAAAAGAAGGAATTGCCATTTGTCTGGTATTGCATTTTACGGACAAAGCGTTGGACACCGCAGTCCGTAATAATTTTTTAAACAGGCTGATGAAAGTTGTATTGAAAGTGCAGCTTCCTATTATACCGATTAGAATTAAAGCCCCATTTCCAGATTTTGTACGACCAAGAATGGGCAAAATGCTGATCTTGAAAAAGAGAAAATTACCTTATAAGGTACTGGTCAGAATTGGCAGGCCCATCAAGGTAAAGGATCAAAAAAGATTTAGCAAAGGATCATTTTTTCGTCGGTTTTTACAATCAAAAATATTTTCACTTGGGTCAGGATTAGAACTCAAACCATTATTTTCTGCTAATTTATTTAAACGTACCGAAAAGAAACAGGCACTGGCACCTCCTGTGCCGAAGGAATTAATAATCGATGAAATTAATTCACTTAAAGAAAAGAATACCATCGCTAAAAGCGGTGAATATGACATCCTGGTCGTTGAGGCCAAGGATATTCCCTATACGTTAAAAGAGATTGGCCGGCTTCGAGAATTAACCTTCCGGCAAGTAGACGAAGGCACGGGCAAAGCATTTGACCTTGATGAGTACGACCTCTATTACCGGCAATTAATCCTTTGGGACCGGGAAGCCGAACTGATCGCCGGAGGATACCGAATGGGATTAGGTGACGAGATCTACCAACGTTATGGTGCCCAAGGTTTTTACATCAGCAGCCTTTTTAAAATAAAAAAAGGATTTCACCCGACGATGAAGGCAGCCGTGGAACTGGGGCGCTCATACATTATCCCAGCATATCAAAAAAAGAGAATGCCGCTGTTTTTGCTGTGGAAAGGCATTTTGTATTTTTTATTGGAAAATACACATTTCCGGTTTTTATATGGACCAGTCAGTATTAGTAAATTTTATTCAAATATTTCGAGAGGCGTAATTGTTTCATTTATTAAAAACTTTTATTTCAACCATCAATTGGCCAAATATTTAAAACCAAAGAAACCATTTAAAATAAAAGTGGACAATGTTGATATTGAGCTACTTGTTTCCATGCTCGGCGACCAGGTAAAAAACCTGGATAAGTTAATTGAGGATATTGAACCGGATCACATTAAAATTCCGGTTTTGGTACGCCAATACCTAAAACTAAATGCCCGGTTTATCAGCTTTAATGTCGACCCAAATTTTTCTGATGTGCTGGATGGTTTTATTATTCTGGACTTACATGATGTTCCTGATTCGATGATCGAAGCGCTGCAAAAAGAAAGATGAAAACCATTGCTCAGGCATTCGTGTAAGATCAGTTTTTTGTTCTTGCAGGCATACCTTGTTTTCGGTTAATTGTTGATGTGGTGAAAAATTTGACTTATGTTTACGCGTTGCAAGATCATCCAATTAGCTTACTTTTTCCAACAATATTATTACTACAAGCACAGGACAAAACGAATTTCATGAAAAATTTACGGGTCATTTTTCGAGTCCTTTTCACATTAATTTTGGCTGTCACGCTCATCCTTCCTGGATTATTCAAATCTTTTTTTAGCAAAAATTGGTTGCCGCTGGCATTGCGGATGAGAAAAACATGGGCAAGGTGGTCGATTCGCAATTTGGGCGTTCAACTGAAAAAGGAAGGTGAACTGCCTGATGGCGGGCCTTTCATCTTTATTGGCAACCATCGTTCCTACCTCGACCCCATCATTGCGTTGATGGAAGTGGAGGCCCTGCCCGTTGCAAAAGCTGAAGTCAGCTCGTGGCCGGTCATTGGTTATTGTGCTAAAGTAACGGGCATCATGTGGGTAAAGCGGGAAAGCAAAAGTAGCCGGGCAGATACTATCAGAACAATGAAAAAAACGCTGGAAGATGGATATTCGGTTTTGGTTTATCCGGAAGGAACGACCAGTTCCCAGCCGCTTACACAGCCTTTCAAAAAAGGTGCTTTCCGTCTTTCAGCTGAACTGGGCGTACCCATTGTTCCAATTGCTATTCATTATGAAAACCCGGCGGACGTTTGGGCAAGCGACGAGTCTTTTACCTCACATTTTACCCGGAGCTATGGAAGAAAAAACTCGCAGGTGAAATTAGCTTTTGGTGCCCCCATCACGGGAACCGATGCCAAGCAGGTTTTAGATAAATCAAAAACCTGGTTTGATCAATGGCTGGAAAAGCAGGCTACAACCAATTTTTCCGCTTAAAAATAATCAAAAGGCCTACCGCAACAACCAACATGACTCCAAGCAGTATAAAATAACCAGCTTTCCAGTGCAGCTCCGGCATATGGTCAAAGTTCATCCCGTACAGGCCGGCTAGAAAAGACAGCGGTACAAAAATGGTCGTAATGATGGTCAGCACTTTCATGACACTGTTCATTTTGAAACTCAGCTCAGAAATATACAGATCATTAAGGCCCGACACCAGGTCTCGATAGGTTTCTACCAAATCCAAGACCTGAATAATATGATCGTACAAGTCTCTGACAAAAACCAAGGTTTCCTCTTTGATCAGTGCGCTCTCAGACTTTGCAAACTGGTTGATCGCCTCCCGCAAAGGCCCAACTGATTTTCTCAGATGCAAGGTTTGCAATTTAAGCTCATGTATTTTGCTTTTGATTTTGGGGTCATTGTTCATCAAAATATTCTCCTCCAAATCAGTCATGACTTCTTCGATCTTGTCGAGCATGGGAAAATAACTGTCAACGATGGAATCAATCAGAGCATAAGCCAGGTAATCACTGCCGCGTTGGCGAATGCGGCCGCTTTTGTTTTTCAGCCTTTCCCGTACTTTGATGAAAAGGTCGTCATCATCTTCCTGAAATGAGAGAACAAAATGTTCCCCAAAATAAATGGAGACCTGTTCTGTTTGCAGCTCTAATTTTTCCTGATCAAATTGAAAGGATCTGAGGGTCACGAAAACGCCTTCTTTGAACGCTTCAAACTTAGGTCGCTGGCGGATGTCCACAATATCCTCGAGCGTCAGGGCATGAATGTTAAAACGTTCCCCGATTTTTTCCATCAAATTCAGGTCATGCACTCCCCTGACATCAAACCAAGTAACCTTAAAACCATCCTGGAGCGCGGGCTTTTTATCTTTTTTTTGCTCCATGTGAAACGCCTCCTCTGAATATTGAATCAGGGTCACATTAGGTGTATCGAGATATCTTTCGCCGGTAAATACGAGAGTGCCCGGCGGCAATCCTACTTTTTGTTGAAGAACTCGCTTCTTCTTGTCCTTCTTGATCATTTTTAGCATTTATAAAGATGTTGGCAAACAATTGTCCTGATCGGCAGTTCAGCTTGCAAAATACCAATATGTTTCCATTCGTTTTTAAATTAATCATTTAAGCTAATTTTGTCGTTTTTAATAAAAATACTTTTGCTGACGACAGTTCATCGAAATTGATGTACTCGGTTCAGCAGGATAAATATTTTAACCTGATATGAACAAAAGCATACTGAAGACTCTATTCCTATTCCTTGTTGTCCTACTTTTCCAAGTGGACTCATCAGCGCAACAGCGTTTCAAAGCAGGCGTGATCGCAGGCTTGAACGCTTCTCAAATCCAGAACGACGATGTCGGAGGATACAACCGCTTGCGAATACAGGGGGGGCTGCGGGCGATTGCGATTTTTACCGAAAAAATGGACCTCAACATTGAACTGCTGTACTCCCAAAGAGGCAGCTACGCAACTGACGGAAGCCCCGTGTGTTTCAACGGCCCATTGGATATTACTGCGAATTACATTGAAATCCCCGTCCTGTGGACCCTCAAAGATTGGCTGCACGAGACAGATGATTATTACAGAATACAAGCCAGTGCCGGACTCTCTTATGGGCGGCTCATCAGTGCTTCGTCGATCGGATCGTGCCACGATGGCCTGGCAGACCTGTTCAATAAGAATGATGTGAGTTTTACGATTGGAGCGGAGTATTTTGCGACGGAGCATTTCACGATTGGGTTTCGTTGGTCGAGGTCGCTCAATTTGCTTTATAACCGGAAAAAAGGAGAGGAATTAATGCCGAGCAGGAGCGAGAATTCGTTGCAGGGATTCTTCCTAAGTTTCAGAGCTGGGTACATTTTTTGATGAATTCTCAGGATATTTACATTTATACTGTTATTATTGTGGTGATTTTAATTCCCAAATACTAAAAGATATTGTTTTCATTTGGTTTTTTTGGTCGGGCAACAAATTGCCCGGCCTTTTTTTATGGTTCCAAATTTGAAAACAGATCCTTGCGGTTCTCTCATTTATTATTCCTTAGGCAACGGTTCATAACCTTTCAGGTAGGTCTCCCAAGGTGTTTTTGTATGCTCATTCCTTGCGAAATAGGTAATTATCTGTTCGAATTCTTCAGGTGCCCGGTAGCCGGGGACTGACTGGATGAGGCTTTGCGATTCATCCATGAACACAATGGTAGGAAAAGTCAACCGGCCACGGGTAATTTCTGCCGCAAGTTCGTGATAGCCTCTATTGCCATTTTTGGTAAACTGGTAGGTCTTCCCCATGAAATCGATGTCCTCCTTGTATTCAGCGTCAAACCTGATGGCGTAGTAGTGTTCGTTCAAATATTTTACAATGTGGGGCTGCCTGAAAGTATTGGTATCCATTTTTTTACACCAGGTACACCAGTCTGTGTAAATATCCACAAACAATTTTTTCTTCTCCACTTGCATTTTCAACTGAGCTTCTTCCCAGCTAAGCCACTCAATTTGACCGGGAACAGGTGCCACCTTGGATTCGTTGACAGGATGGCTATTTCTAAATGAAAATATTCCTAAACTTATAATGACCGAGGTTAAAAGAAATATGAATTTACTCATGGCTGTTTTTCTTGTTGAGACGACAAAATTATAACACGGGAACATTACCTGATGCTGATCTATGGTTTTACGCAGGTACTTTAAAAGAAGTTTAACGATTTAAGCAAAAGCATTAAGAAAAACCTGAAGTACATCCTTGCCCAACGGCCAGCTCCCTGCGTTCTTCCCTGATAGCAGAGGGGCAGGAATTCCGTCCGTGATCAGTTTATCTCCCGTAAAAACCCAGGCCTCGTCCCAGAGATTTTGTTGGATGAACTTTTTGAGGGTAAATGCCCCTCCTTCCACGATCAAAGAAGTGAGGCGGTTCTCGGCAAGTTTCGCAAGCAGGTTCGGCAACAGGTTTTCATCAAAAGGCAATTGAAAACTGGTTAAATGGCCGGGTAAGCCCTTCAGCTTATTTTCACTGACGATGATGGTCTTTTGCTCCTCCCCAAAAATTTTGTGGCCGACAGGCACCCTCGCCCCTTTATCCAACAATACGCGTACTGGGGATTTCCCATACCACAAACGATTGTTTAACTGAGGGTTGTCGGTAAGGGCAGTTTCCGTACCAATCAAAATAGCGTCGTACTCTGACCGCATTTGGTGTACCAACCGTTTTGAAAATTCACGGCTGATCCAGACTTGTTGTCCAACTACGCCCATGAAGCCATTGGCCGATTGGGCAAATTTTAGCGTAATGTAAGGTCGCTGTTTTTCAGTATAAATATTACGAAAGCGGCTTATCTGCTCTCCCTGCGACTTAAGGGTGCCATAAATCACCTCTACACCGGCGTTCTCCAGAATATGTACACCCGAACCTTTAACTCCAGGTGTGTGGTCGATGCAGGAAATGACTACTTTTTTAATTCCTTCTTTTAGGATAAGACCAGTGCAGGGAGGGGTTTTACCAAAGATGCTACAAGGCTCCAGTGAAACGTAAATTGTGGAATCTTTGATCAGATGCCGCTCTTCTTCCCGGACGCTCGCCACTGCATTGACTTCGGCGTGGGCCTGTCCATATCGTTTGTGCCAGCCCTCCCCGATGATTCGGCCTTTATGTACAAGCACTGCACCGACCATGGGATTGGGCGACACCGAGCCGGCCCCCAGCCGGGCCAAATCAAAACAGCGCTTCATATATATATTGTGATTCATCATTATTTTTTAAAAAATGGCACATTGTTCCCTTATGTTTTTTTCCAAGAACTCCTCCATTTTAAAGCAACAGTCATCCATAAAAACCGTTTTCAATGTAATCTCCTTGTTTACCCCTCTTTTGTTGGAACGATTTAATATCAAAAGCGACCATAAACAACCAAACATCAACGAACTTTGTCTATGTCTCCAGAGTCATATAATTAAAGTCAAAAATAGACAATTGAACATTTAGAACTTTGTCTTCTGATTCAATAAAACTAATTGCCGAACATGAAAAAAAATTTGATCCTAATCATTTTAACCTTAACGGGCTTTCTTCCGTTACTGGCACAGCTTAACCAGATTGATTTTGTGGAGTACGAACTCGAAAATGGGCTTCACGTCATCTTACATGAAGACCACTCCACTCCCATCGTTGCCGTTTCAGTGCTTTACCACGTAGGGGCAAAAAATGAAAACCCCGACCGGACCGGTTTTGCACATTTTTTTGAACATCTCCTTTTTGAAGGCTCTGAAAATATCAACCGTGGAGAATTTGACGATTATATCCAGGAAGCCGGCGGTATGAACAATGCTAATACGACCTGGGACCGCACTTTTTATTACGAAGTCTTGCCATCCAACCAACTGGCACTCGGCCTGTGGCTGGAATCTGAAAGAATGCTCCACGCAAAAGTGGAAGATACAGGTATTGAAACACAGCGGCAGGTCGTCAAGGAGGAAAGACGCCAAAGAGTAGACAACCGCCCATACGGTTCTGTATTGGAAGAATCCATGAAAAGGGCCTATACCAAACACCCTTACCGGTGGCCGGTCATTGGCAGTATGGATCACCTGGATGCGGCAGAGGAAAAGGATTACAAGCAGTTTTATGAAGATTTTTATAACCCTAACAACGCAGTGCTCTCCATCGCCGGGGACATCGACGTTGAGGAGACAAAAAAACTGATAGATCAATATTTCAGTACGATCCCCAGAGGCAAAGATCCTTTCCGGCCTGATATCGTCGAGCCCCCGCTTACCCAGGAGATCAGGGACACGGTAATCGATAAGGTGCAATTGCCAGCGGTCATCCAGACTTACCGGATTCCGGCTCAGGGCACGGAAGACTATTATGCTGTGAACATGTTTTCACAGCTCTTGTCACAGGGGGAAAGTTCCCGTCTTTACAAGGCTCTGGTAGATGAACAACAAAAGGCTGTTTTTGTAGGCAATTTTCCGCTTTCAATGGAAGACCCCGGTGTAGCCATCGCATTCGGTATTTGCAATGCAGGTGTGGACCCAAAGGAAATGGAAAACAGCATGGATGCAGAAATTGAGAAAGTACAGAACGAGTTAATCAGTGAAATGGAATTTCAAAAGTTGAGAAATCAGGTTGAAAATGATTTTATCACCGCCAACTCAAGAGTTGTTGGAATTGCCGAAAGTCTCGCCAATTATCACACGTATTACGGAGATGCCAATCTCATCAATACAGAAATTGACCGTTATCTAAAAGTTACCCGCGAAGACATCCAACGGGTTGCGAAAAAATATTTCAACAAAAACAACCGGGTCGTTTTATACTACATGCCAAAAGCGGCTCAACCTTAACGTTTGAATTTTTTAAAACCGTCCATAAACATTTCAGATTAATTGAAAATTGAAAACTGAGAAGTTAGACATGTTGAAAAGTGCTGAAAGTCAATAGGTTCGCAAAATTTTGATTTCCAATTTCTCAATTTCAATTTTAGTCCAATCATATAAATCGATGAAGAAATATTTCCCAATTTTTATCATAGGCCTGCTACTGTTGCAAGTTGATTTGTTTGCCCAGAAAGATGACTTCCGTAGTCAGGCACCAGCAGCCGGCCCCGCCCCAAAAATCGAATTAGGCGAGGCCAAAGAAGTTACCTTAAAGAACGGATTAAAGGTAATCGTGGCAGAGAACCACAAGCTACCGGTTTTCAACATACAGCTCTTTGTCAACTACCCGCCTATCCTCGAAGGCCCCTCTGCCGGGTTTGTCGATCTTTCCGGTCAGTTGTTGAGTAAAGGAACGGCCAACCGCTCCAAAGCTGAAATTGATGAAGCGGTGGACTTTATAGGCGCTTCATTTTCTTCTTCGGCCAGCGGGCTGTCCGGGTCTTGCCTGGTCAAGCACAAAGAAAAACTGATTGATGTTTTCACTGATGTGCTTTTCAACCCGTCCTTTCCGGAAGACGAATTTGAAAAACTCAAAAAGCAGTCGATCTCCGCACTGGCGCAGGCCAAAGATGACCCCAATGCAATTGCTGCTAACGTCTCATCAAGAATTCGCAACGGACGCAACCACCCCTACGGAGAGGTGGAAACGGAAGAAACCATCGGTTCCATCAAGCTGGATGAGTGCAGGAATTTTTATGAAACTTATTTCCAGCCCGGCATTTCGTATTTGATCATCACCGGGGACATTGCGACCCAAGAAGCGTTAAACCTTGCTTCTAAACACTTTTCGGATTGGGAAAATACCCCCGTTAAAAGAGTAAAATTTGAGACTCCACAAAAGCCGGAAGCCACATCCGTCAATTTTGTCAATAAACTGGGCGCCGTTCAATCTGTCATCAATATCACTTATCCAATCGAATTAAAACCAGGTGCTCCGGACGTTATTAAATCGCGGGTAATGAACACTTTGCTCGGTGCCTACTTTGGTAGCCGTCTGAACGCAAATTTGCGGGAGGACAAAGCATTCACCTACGGTGCCAGGTCTGTAATCAGTAGCGATCCGCTGGTCGGCTATTTCAATGCTTATGCAAGTGTTCGTAACGAAGTGACGGATTCCGCCATAACGGAATTTTTAGTCGAGATGGACCGGCTGAAAAATGAAAAGGTGGATGAAGAGGAACTGCAAATGGTCAGGAACTATATGACGGGCAGCTTTGCTCGCTCACTGGAAGACCCAGCCACCGTGGCTCGTTTTACGTTAAACATTGCTCGATATGGTTTACCGGCTGATTATTATTCTACCTATCTGAAAAAACTGAATGCCGTTACCACGGACGACATCATGGCCATGGCCAAAAAATATTTGACTATAGATCGAGCCAATATTGTGGTTGTGGGCAATAAAGATGAAGTAGCTGAAAAATTATTGCGTTTTTCCAAACAAGGTAAAATCAACAGTTATGATGTTTATGGCAACCTGCAGGAAGAAGTCAGCATGCCTATCCCGGCAGGTGTCACCGGCCAATCTGTCATTGCAGATTACCTCAACGCCTTGGGAGGAGTTTCAAAATTGAATGATGTAAAGAGCATCATTATCGCGATGGGGGCAGAAGTACAGGGAGTCACCATCGAATCAGTGCTTTACCACACGACTCCAAACAAATTGTCCATGTCAAATAAAATGTTGGGCAACATCATCCAGCAGTCGGTCTACGACGGAGAAAAAGGGTTTAGTGTGAGCATGGGCGAATCACAACCAATGGAAGGAGCGAGGCTGCAAGACATGAAAATTGACGCTCGCGTTTTTCCCGAAAGGTTTTATGACGAATTGGGAGTCCAAACCACGCTTAAAGGAGTAGAGCTGATCAACGGTAAGAAAGCTTACCGGATTGATATTGTCTATCCTTCCGGGAGCAAGAAAACCAATTACTTTGATATAGATTCAAAACTGAAAGTTAGAGAACTGGATTATCAAGAAGACAATATCATTACCAAGGACATCGGTGAATACAAGGAAGTAAACGGCATCAAATTCCCGCACTTAAATTCCGTCACCGGACTCATGCCTATTCCATTGGAATTAAGAACGACCAACATTGAGGTTAATCCCGAGATCAGCGAGGAACTGTTTAAAGTAGAATGAAATTGACTTATTTGGGAGTTGAATAAGTTCCTGGTTTACAGAGCGAAATTCAATTTTCAAACACTGTATTTCATATAAAATGTCCAAATAAAAAACCGTTTGGTAATGATGATTTACCAAACGGTTTTTTATTGGGACATTAGTCAAGGATTAGCTGCTGGCATCTCCTTTCAACGGTGCGGTAGTCTCCACAAATTTCTTGCCTTCCCATTTACCCAACCATTCTACCTGCTTGCCCAGATCATAATATTTTTTAAATACCTGTTGAGCTTCTTTCTTTGTCTCCCGGTACATGGTAATGTTATTAGGAGTGGTTTTTATGGTGAAATAATACTTGCCTTGACCGTAGTCAAATTTTTTGGAACTTTTTCTCATCTTTTATTTATTGAAAATAATTTGGCTTGATTAATAAACCTCTTTTGGCCATCCGATACCAAATCATATTAAGCTTACTATAAATCAGAGTAAATGAATTTTATTTAAGAAAGAAAAAAAATATGCGAGGGCACATAGGGCATAACCTATCACTTTGCCAGCGAAAATTAATTATGCCAGGACTCTTGATGGTTGGATTAGGATTCCAGGTCCTTTTGTTTTTTCTGCTTGTAGACTGCCTTCAGGATTTGATTACGCCTCTTGATCGATGGTTTGACAAATTCTTTTCTGTTCCTCAACTCTTTCCTTAGTTGCGTATCCCGGTGTTTTCTCCGGTAACGACGAAGAGCTTTATCAATTGTCTCTCCATTTTTGACTTCAATAATCAGCATGCAAAAAATAATTTTAGTTGAAGATAAATTTTATTTTGAATCACTTACTAAGTAATATCTAAAACACTATTTATCAGTTGTTTAATAAGTAAGGTAGCAGCCGTAGAGTCATTATTTCCAGGTTTGAAAATGCAAAAGACTAACTCAGATTATGTTTTAGAAATACGGTTGCTTTTTTCAAAAGTGGCCAAAGATAAGAAAAAAATATGGGTTTCGCTAATGGAAGTGCTTGATTTCCAGTCATAAAACGGTATGCTCCATCATCATGTTCCGGGCGTATGAGGGCATATCCTACACATGCACGGTTTATGTGGAATGGCACTAATTGCATTTTTCCAAGCCCTTTCAAAGGCACCCTATCCTATAGGGTGGACATTCCAAGGTTCTCCAATTTATTTGTTTTTAATCTCAAGAATAAATTCAATCCGCCTGTTCTTATCTCTTCCTTCGTCCGTTTCATTGGATTCAATAGGCATCGTGTCTCCAAATCCTTGGTATTGCATCAACGTCGGATTAATGCCCTTACTGAACAGATAATTAAAACAAGCCTTAGCCCGATTTTCTGACAGCTGCAGGTTTTTTTCTGGCTCACCTTTATTATCCGTGTGGCCATGAATTTTCAAAAGATAGCCTTTGTATTTATTTATGATCAGGGAAATATTGTTCAATATTCCATATGAACTGGGTTTTAGAACATCACTGCCAAGTTCAAATTCGACACTTGTCATTGCATATTCTAAAACGGCCAAATCTTCCTTCGCAATGACAGGGCATCCGTTGTTTTCCAAAGGTCCGGCCACTTCCGGGCAGCGGTCATTGCGGTCCAACAGTCCATCTCCATCAAAATCCTTATCCGGACAACCTTTGTTGCTGGGTTTACCAGCTTCTTCGGGACAGCTGTCATATTTATCCGCAATTCCATCTTCATCTTTATCTGGACAACCGTTCAGTTCGTATTTGCCAGGTTCTGTCGGACACTCATCTTTAGCATCGGTGATCCCATCCCGATCGGCATCCGGACAACCATTCAGGGAGGGGATACCAGCTTCTAAAGGGCAGTTATCCTCAGGATCTACGATGCCATCGTTATCTGAATCTGGACAGCCCCCCAATCGTCTGATACCTGGGTCGTCGGGACAATCATCGATAAAATCAGAAACACCATCGTTATCGCTATCGGGACATCCTTTGAGCAAAGCCCTTCCGGGTTCGTTCGGGCATTCATCTTCAGAATCAACGATTCCATCTCCATCCGAATCCGGGCAGCCATCAAATTTTTCAGGACCGGGCAAGTTGGGGCATTTGTCTCTCTTGTCTGCGATACCGTCGAAGTCTGCATCGGTATTGCCCAAAAGGTAGGACACGTTCACTCCCCAGGAAAAATATTGATCATTATTGCCAGGGTCACCTGAAAGGGAAACACCGTCAAGATAATCAGTGAAAGTGTAGTGCATTCCAAACTCAAGTCCAACCGTCAGGTTTTTTGCTAGATTGTATTTTACTCCGATACCAATCGGTATGATCGGCTGGATGTCGGCATAATCCTCCGCTAGGTCCCGGTCAATTTCTGGTGTACTGGCGTCGAACTGCACGGATGGGTTAATCAGGCTGAAACCCGTCCCCAGAAAACCATAAGGGGAAATTCTTTCAACAAAGTTGCCCTCACCACTGGTAGGCAGGGCAAATAGGTTGTACTCAAAGAGCAAGGTCAACTCGATCAACGACGATTCAAAGCTGGCACCCCGTTCCGGACTGATCTGATAATTATCGTCGTCACCTACCAACTTACCAATCAATAAATTGGATCGAAAATTTAGATGGTCTTTCCAACGGTATCGCAAGTGAGTACTGTAAGCAATTTTGCTTTGTGCAAAGGTGAATGCCGGTTCGACCAAATCTCCTAAATAATTGGTCGCACCAATAGAGGCTCCAATCTCCCAATTTTCCTGACCAGAAGTAAAAAAAGTACAGCAAGCCAGAAACAATATCATAATCGACTTTTTCATAATGTGAAGTACCACTGAATAATTTCTTGTAGTCAATGGGTATCCAGCAGTTTTGAGTTTGGGTTTTGTAAATAGTGGTTTAGTAGCGTGTATTCATTCACATTTAAAGGACAAAAATAGCAATTAATGCATTGTATTAGTTTTTTAGCCCAATTGAATTAATGCGGATAAAGAATGTCGTTTTCGGTCAACGAATCTGGCAATGGTCTGTTTACTTACGTCAGGATTGAACAAATCTACCAATTCAATGCCTTTTGAAATTCTTTTAGCACTACTCTCTTATCAAATTTTTCATCAAATACTGATATTCGCCCCCAATTTCAACCGCAGTCAGATTCAACCTACATCATGGCAAAAATTGCAATTAACATAAAAAAAGGCACCGTAAAGAAAGACGTTGGTGATGTCATCATTGGAATTGACCTGGGTACTACGAATTCCCTCGTGGCTTTTGTAAACGACGGACAGGTAAAAGCAGTCAAAGGCAGCGATGGAAAAAACACTCTTGTGCCTTCCATTGTCCATTTCTCTGTCGAAGGCGGCATTGTAGTGGGCGATATAGCCCGGCAAAAACTGGTCGAAGAACCGGAGAGAACGGTCTATTCCGTAAAACGGCTGATGGGTAAGTCATTCGCCGACATCCAGGACTATTCTAAATATTTTGGGTATCAGATCATTGACGACGATACCGAAAGTCTCGTCAAGATCAGGGTGCAGGACAAATTTTACACTCCGATCGAGTTATCTGCTGAAATCCTCAAGTACCTAAAAAACCGAATTGAAGACGACCTTGGGCAGCCGGTTTCCAAGGCGGTCATTACCGTACCCGCGTATTTTAACGACGCCCAGCGGCAGGCTACCCGCGATGCCGGCAAACTGGCCGGACTAAATGTATTGAGGATCGTAAACGAACCGACCGCAGCCAGCCTCGCCTATGGAATCGGGAAAGAAGATGCTCAAAAAATAGCTGTGTACGACCTGGGTGGCGGCACGTTTGATATCTCTTTGCTCAGTATCGAAGATGGGATTTTTGAAGTCCTTTCCACCAATGGGGACACCTTTCTGGGCGGTGATGATTTTGACAAAAAAATCGTTGACCATTGGGTGGCCGAAGGATTTTTTGAGCAAGAAAAACTGGAAACCAATA
Organism: Bacteroidota bacterium; assembly: GCA_039819485.1. Taxonomy (GTDB): domain Bacteria; phylum Bacteroidota; class Bacteroidia; order Chitinophagales; family Saprospiraceae; genus UBA6168. The sequence continues at coordinate 14,433 of JBCBRY010000155.1, forward strand.
AGTCCCTCGGACAGTTGGTTCGGCTTGCCGCGGAGGACGCCAAAAAATTGCTTTCAAAGCAAGACATTTATGAGGGAAAAATAAACGGAGTGCCTATTTCTATTACAAAAGATCATTTCAACAACCTCATTTCTCCTCTGCTTGACAGGACGTTGGCAGCCTGTAAACAGGCTTTGCAAGATGCTGGTTTGAAAACAGCGGATATCGACCACGTAATCATGGTCGGAGGGTCAACCCGGGTACCCCTGGTCAAAAACAAAGTGAGTGAGTTTTTCGGAAACCCCGTAAACGACCGGATCGACCCGGACCAGGTGGTTGCACTGGGGGCAGCCATCCAAGCAGACGTACTTGCTGGCAACCAGAAGGATGTATTGCTGCTCGATATTACGCCGTTGTCCCTGGGCATCGAGACCATGGGCGGGCTGATGGATGTCATCATTCCCCGCAACAGCAAAGTGCCCATCAAAGCCGGGCGTCAATATACGACCTCTGTTGATGGTCAGAAAAATTTGAAAATCGCGGTATATCAGGGAGAGCGGGACCTTGTGCAACACAACCGTAAATTGGGTGAGTTTATCTTAAAGGATATCCCACCCATGCCAGCTGGGTTGCCCAAAATCGAAATCCATTTTATCATCAATGCCGACGGAATTCTCAAAGTAAGGGCCAAAGAGCTTCGTTCGGGAAAGGAACAGGCCATCGAAATCAGGCCCACCTATGGGATTTCAGAAGAGGAAATGGCTAAAATGCTGATTGAGTCTATTCAGCACGCTGAAGCAGACATGGCAGCCCGTGGGTTACTGGAGGCCAAAAATGAAGGAGCGCACATTGCCCTTTCAGCCGATAAATTTCTGGAACAAAATGAAGGAATTTTATCTGAAACGGAAAAAGCGACCACCCTTTCATTGGTCAATCAGTTGCGTGAAAAATTGAATAAAACGGACAAAGACGAAATCAACAAAGCCATCCAGGACTTGAATGACTACACTGCTCCCCTCGCCCACCGTGCAATGGACAAGACCATTGCAAATGCAATGAAAGGAAAAAAAATATGACTTGAGAGGGGTCAGGTGTCAGGGGTCAGGTGCCAGGGTTCAGAAAATTGCCCCCTGACACCTGACACCTGACCCCTCACTCCTGAATTCTTCAAAATCCAGCATGCAAATAAAGAAACTACCCTATTCCAAAGTGCCTAACTTTTCGGCACGCGACAAAGCATACGTTGAGGAATCTCCCGCCCTGCGGCCTTTCTATAAATATCCGGTGAAGTTGGAAGCTTTCCCAGATGTAATCGCCGACAAACAAAAAGATCGGGTTGATCGGGAGACCTTGGTTGAAGTTCTGCAAAGGCAATACAGCGGATTGGAGGTTCCTCAGATAGTGAGCGACAACATTGAAAAGTTACGGAATGAAAATACATTCACCATCATCACGGCCCACCAGCCTTCTCTTTTTACTGGCCCGCTTTATTATGTTTTTAAAATAATTTCCGCCATTAATTTAGCGAAAAAACTGAAGGCAAATTATCCTGAATTCGAGTTCATCCCTGTTTTTATTTCAAGTGGGGAAGATCATGATTTTGCGGAGGTCAACCACCTCCACCTTTTCAACCAAACCCTCACCTGGGAAAGTGGGCAAACAGGACCTGTTGGACATATGGACACTTCTTCATTGGCTGGAGTGCTGGAAAGACTCGGATCCGTTTTGGGTGAAAGTGAAAATGCAAAGCACATCAACAATCTCATCCAAAAAACCCACACCGACAAGGTAAACTACGCTCGCGCTGCTTATGAACTGGCCGTTGAATTATTCAAAAAAGAGGGGCTGGTTGTATTGAACACGAATGACCCTGCATTGAAAAGATTGTTTATCCCGGCTATCAAAGAAGAGATTTTTCATGAAGTCTCAAGACCTTTGGTGGAGGCTACTTTTGTAGAGCTGGAAAAAGCAGGTTTTCCGGCTCAGGCAATGCCAAGAGACATTAATTTTTTCTACATCAAAGATAACGTCCGTGAACGGATTGTTTATGAAAATGAAAAATATACAGTGCTGAACACAGACCTCCGTTTTACCAAAGAAGAATTGGAAACAGAGATCGACCGATATCCCGAACATTTCAGCCCAAACGTTGTGATGCGGCCAATTTACCAGGAAATGATATTACCAAATTTGGCATATGTCGGAGGTGGCGGGGAAATCGCTTATTGGTTGGAAAGAAAGAGTCAGTTCGCTCACTTTGGCATCAACTTCCCGATGTTGGTGCGCCGTGATTCAGCGATGTGGATCGACGCCGGCAGTTTGAAGAAAATGGGCAAGGCCAACCTTGAAATTAAAGACTTGTGGAAGGACACCGACCGGTTGATCAAAGAATACGTTGTGGAAAACGGAGAAGTGGAAATATCGCTTGAAGATGAAAAAGCCACTCTAAAAGCGATGTACGAACAATTAGCGCAAAAAGCAAAAACCATCAACCAAAGCCTGGAAAAATTAGTGCTCGCCGAACACGCCAAAGCCAACAAAAGCATTGATCAGATTGAGACTCGGCTGTTGCGTGCTGAAAAACAGAACCACGAAAACACCATCAAACAAATCCGCACACTCAAAGAAAAATTATTCCCTCATGGCGGGCTGCAAGAGCGATATGATAATTTCCTGCCTTATTACCTGAAATATGGAGATGAATTTTTCGAAACACTCAAAATGCATTTTGACCCAATGGATAAGCAGTTTAAGATTTTTATTGAATCCTGATTTTGGCAATCATCAGTTTGCAGTCCGCTCGTCCGAAGTCCACTCTCGTAAAATCAAACTCTTTTTTCGGATGGGAATAAAAATCATTACATAGTCCTTCCCTGGTTTTATCTTATCTTAAAAAATCCGTACACCTTGGATGACTATCGACTGCAGGCAACTGTCGACTTGTAAAAGCATTAAATCCCCTCTGCCGGTGTATTGGAATTTTCCGAAACCCCTTTCTTAAAAGCATTTACCAGACGTTTTGCATTTTCAATACGTTCGTTCAATTCACTGAGATCTTTATCGTTTTTGGGTGGGTCTATTGGCTCTGTTGAATTGGTTTCGTCGCGCAAGATGGAAATTTCGTGAACGTTATTTTGCAAGTCTTCGGTGAGTTCTTCATTTTCCAACTGAAGTTTGAATTTTTCTCTTTCCAACACTTTCAATTCCCCTTCCATCACTCTTATCTCACTTTGGAGGCTGATCATTTCATTCTCGATTGTTTGGTTTTCCTTTTGAAGGTTTTCAAAAGTTAGTTGCTGAGCTTTTGCGGCAGCCTCCAATTGTGTGATGGAAGCAATTGCATCGTCAATTTGATTAGCGAGTTCCAGCTTCCCTTTTTCTGCCAGTTCGAGATCTTTTTCTCGCCAATACCATGCGCAAACGAACCCGAGGATCGCAGCTCCTATTAATGCAAGAAATATTAGAAATGTAAATGCCATAGTGTCCTGGTGCTTGTTCAGAGGAAATTACAACCTCATAAAGGTATAATTATTTGTTTGTGTTCTAAAATTAAATTAACAAATTGCACATCTCAAAGTAGCTGATTACCAACAATTTGAATTAATTCACCGAATGTCGATCCTATCTTGTTATTTGACCAAAGTAATTTCAACCCTGCGATCTGTCGGAAGTTCAGCCGCCCCTGGTTGAGATTCTGGTAAAATATTGCGGCGGCGAACGCCTGTGTCTACCAGATAGCGGCGGACGGCCATCGCTCTTTGCTTGGCCAGGCCTGGTTTCGCTTTTTCTTCATCCGAAGTTGAATAACCGGTGATATTTAAGCGGTAAGAAGGATTGCTCCTGATCAACCTGCGAAGTTCATCTAATTTAGTACGATTCCTGCGCTCCAAAGCGTACTCTTTGTAATCGTATTTGAAAAGTGCGACTTGTTTGCCATTCAAGCCATCATCATTCTTTTTTGTAGTGCTTTTTTCAGGGTTAATTCCTCCGGTATCGGAAGCGGTTCTTTCTGTTTCAACTGTTGTTTGTTTCTCTGAAAATTCAAAATCCACTCCGCCAACAATTCTGCCTTCTATGGTTAAATGATGTTGCACTTCTTGAGCAGCCACTCTGATAACCTCCGGATCGACCTCCTCTCCCAACAAAACGAGTTTGATTGCATTGGCACGGGCGATGCCCAAATTTGGATGCTCGGATTGATTGCGTTCGTGTGGCAGTGGCAGATAGGAACCAGTCAAAGTCAACACCCGGTCCTGATTGTTTTTCAAATAATTGGCAATGCGTTTGAAAAAAACAAGTGATTCTTCCGGCAGTACAGGTTTCTCGTCGGATAGATGGAAAGAGAAAACAGCATCGGACCGGAAAACAGAATCCTGGTCTGCCACCTGAATACTCGTTGACGTTTTATTCTGGGAATCTAATTGAGAAGAATGTTCCTCGGAGAGCCACCACGACCAGATAACCACCCACAAAAAGCAGGCAATTCCAGAAATTGATGGGACAAGTTTGCTCATAGGGCAGATGTTTAGTGTTTCACTGTTTTGCCCGACAAAGGTAGTCCGAAATATTTAACTATTCAAAAAATGAGTAAATGAGTGAATAGTGGAAAGCTATTCACTCATTCCTTTGTTCACTCATTCTCCTAAAAATGGATAGCGGTAATCCGTTGGTGTCACAAAATTTTCCTTGATGGATCGAGGAGACACCCAACGCAAGAGGTTCCAGATAGAGCCGGCTTTGTCGTTGGTTCCAGAGGCCCGTGCCCCCCCGAACGGCTGTTGGGCTACGACCGCTCCCGTTGGTTTGTCATTGATGTAGAAGTTGCCGGCAGCGTGGCGCAGCTTCTTTTCTGCTAAAACAACGGCAGACCTTTCTTTCGCAAAGACCGCCCCCGTCAGTCCATAAGGTGATGTAGCATCGACGAGTTCAAGCGTCTTTTCATAACGTCTTGAATCATAGACATAAACAGTTAGAACTGGTCCAAAAATTTCTTCAACCATGGTGGTGTACTGTGGATTTTTGGTTTCGATGACCGTAGGTTCAATAAAATAACCTTTGGCCCTGCTATAGCTGCCGCCTGCAACAATAGTGGCATCTTTATCTTTCTTTGCCTGTGAAATGTATTTGGTAATTTTCATGAATGCCCGTTCGTCAATCACGGCATTGATGAAATTGGAAAAATCCTCAGGTGATCCCATCTTCATAGAGGCCAGATCATCTTGCATGTATTTTTTCACTTCCTTCCAAATATTTTTCGGAATGTAAGCCCTGGATGCAGCTGAACATTTTTGACCTTGAAACTCAAAAGCCCCGCGGCTGAGTGCCGTCGCAACTTGTTTTGGGTCGGCAGAGGGGTGGGCAATGACAAAATCTTTTCCACCAGTTTCTCCGACTACCCTTGGATAGGATTTGTATTTTGCGATGTTATTGCCGATCGTTTTCCATAAATGCTGGAAAACGCCGGTGCTGCCAGTGAAATGCAGGCCAGCGAATTCGGGGTGGCTGAAAATTACATCACCAGCGACTGGCCCATCAACAAAAATCAAATTAATAACGCCTGGTGGCAGCCCTGCCTCTTCTAAGATTTCCATGATAACTGCAGCAGAAAATATCTGCGTTTCAGCTGGCTTCCAAACCACAGTATTGCCCATCAGGGCCGGGGCGCCGGGCAGGTTGCCTGCGATAGAAGTAAAGTTAAATGGTGTCAAAGCAAAGATGAACCCTTCCAAGGGGCGGTATTCCATGCGGTTCCATATGCCATTTGAACTCTCTGGTTGCTCGCTGTATATCTGCACCATGAACTCAACATTATAACGCCAGAAATCACAAAGTTCCGCAACGCAGTCAATCTCTGCCTGAAAAACGTTTTTAGACTGGCAGAGCATGGTGGCAGCATTCATTTTAGCGCGGTATTTACCTGCCAGCAGATCGGCCGCTTTCAGGAAAATAGCGGCCCGGTCCTGCCAGGGCATATTCTCCCAGCTTTCTTTTGCAGCCAAGGCTGCATCAATGGCGGCATGAACTGTTTTTGAATTGCCTTTTGTATAATGACCAAGGTTCTGCTTTATATCGTGCGGAGGACGAATGATGTGCTTTCCTTTGGCAAAAATTTTCTTCCCTCCGATGGTCATCGGGATCTCAGTTTTTGTGGAGGTAAAGGCAGCTAAAGCTTCTTCTACTGCGGCCCGTTCAGGAGAGCCGGGCGCATAGCTTAATACAGGTTCGTTGGTAGCTGGAGGTACTTGAAAAAATGCGTTCGCCATAGGAGAAAATTATTTGATTTGAAGTGATTAGTTATAGTTTGCGAAGCCCGCTGAAGCAGGTTCTAAAAAGGAGCGCAAAGGTAGGAAAACGGGAGGGGGTTTTTGGTTTTTGGTTTGGGGTTTTTGGTTTTTGGTTTGGGGGGCACTCTATTCGCAGTGGATGAAACTTTTGGCTGGATTAGATGATCAGTTTCTTTAATTGTTGCAACTGGCTGATTTCATAAGTCGGCTGATGGTTGGTCAGGTTACCTTGCATGTTCGGATTGAACCAACACGTATCTATCCCAAAATTATTGCCGCCCTGAATATCTGAATTCAAACTGTCGCCCACAACAATTACCCGATCCTTATCAGGCTGTCCGGTTGCAGAAAACGCATATTCAAAAAAACCAGTATGGGGTTTAGAAACACCTATTTCATCAGAGACTACAATTCCTTCAAAAAAATGTCCTACTGCTGCTTTGGCAATTCGCGGACGTTGTACTTCTTTTAATCCATTGGTGATTAAACACAACCTGTATTTTTTTGCTAATAATTCCTCCATTAATTCACGCGCACCGTCGATCATAAAATCTGTTTGAGAAAGCTGGTATAAATAATGGCTGTTCATTTCGAGCGGATCACGGTATTCACCGATTGCTTTTAAAAACCTGTCAAATCGAAGAAAGCGCAATTCTTGTGCGGTAATTTCATTGCGTTCAAAAGCGGCCCAAACTTCAGAATTAATTGATTTATAAGTTGAATAATAATCTTTCGGAGGGTTTATTTTAAAATGGTCAATTGTGATGGCCATCGCATGATGTGCAGATTTTTTAAAATCAAATAAAGTATCGTCGGCATCAAAAAAAATCCAGTCGTATTTCATTTATAAATTCATTCAATTAAATATCGCAAACCAATGGCAGGCAATACAGCAATGTGATAAAATGCAGGGTCACCAAAATCGTGTTTATTAAAACCCAATATAGATCTCAAAAACTGTAGGTCGGCAACAAAATCAAATCTATCATCAATTTTCACAGACCAATTAGCACCAATGAATATAAAAATGCTGATGCTTATCACCGCTTAAATTATTTTGTATTTATTGGT
>JBCBRY010000156.1:0-21206 GCA_039819485.1 Bacteroidota bacterium
CAAATGTTTGATTTCCAAGCCTCAAGACTCATTTTCAAGCAAAGAAAAAGTGTCATTTTTTTTGACCACCTGCTTACTTTTTACCATTAAATTAACTTGTCAAAGGATTCTTTTAATCTCCGTTTTTTAAATAAATTGAAATTAAAAAAAGTTATTTTGTTTTATTTTCAAGTTGTTGAATATTAATGCTGCGGCTTCGTAAATTTTATTTGTTTAAAATTATTACAGTTTCCATGTGTCACGGTATTAAATACAGCAAATATTAGGCTTTCAATAGTATTGTATAGAATGTTTTTAAAATAAATCATTAACCATTAAAAACCTTTTGTTAAATAACTGCCTTTTTATTTTTATTGTGGTATTTATTCATTATTTCCAATTGCGTTAGCATTTTGACAAATAATTATTTTTAATAATGATTTAAAATATAGTGCTTTACATCTGTTTTGATAATATCCTATATTTGCAATATCCAAATATTTATCTGCAATCGCTACCTATTTTATTTATCGTTTTTCTTTCCTGATAGGAATCCACCTGAAACTTATTACCTAAAACTTTTTGCATAATTTATTCTGGGCTTGTTCAGTCCGTTAATGGTTATGTAATTCAATAACCAGCTGCAATGTTTTGCACAAAAATTTATCAATGAGCGACTCATTGACCAAATGCCTATTGCATAAATTAAAAACTATCACTGACAATATTTTGCGGAAGCCGAAAAGCAAATAGAGTAGGCAATTAACCAAATCTCTTTAATCATGAAAAAGTTATTTTTTTTGTTCGTTTTATTTACAGCAGCTTTTACGACGATACAAGCACAAGATCTGACCATTGAAATAGAAAATACTTCAACCACTGATACCTGGGAAGTCAAAGTGGTGGACAACCAGAGTCAAGTGGCTTCCTTTACAATCGGGCCCAACAGTACGCAGACCGCAACCATCACCGGTTTCGAATTTGATGTACAGGTAGTAGGTTCCGATGCATTTAATTGCGAACACGAAGTTATCCTTTCCGGTGCCGCTTCGGGTACGGCTACGTCTAATTGCCTATCGACCAATTCGCTGACCTATAACATGGCTGGGAACCCATTTACGCCGAACTGGAATTTACGAATCACCGTAAATTAGTTTACAGGCTGGTACTTGATCAGCTAGCCTGAGCGCTAAAGCCAACCGACCGTTTCTTTGTCAGTGAGGGACGGTCGGTTTTTTTTTCGTGGGTTCAATTTCCATATAAATATTGCCCTGTTAACCCGCTGCTTTTTTCAAATAGTAAACAGCTATAACACAAGCGATCCAATCCGCAGATATAATAATCTGATTGCTTGAAACGTTTCTACTTCATCCTTCCGCTCAATAGCTCTATCAATCAATCAAACAAACTCAGCACAATTCCAACTATATGATGCTAATCTTACCTTAAATAATGAAAAGATAAAAGTGAAAAGCATTTGCAAGCACCTGTCTAACCAGCATCTTTTCCCGAAATAATCTTCAATCGTTAAAAATTTTATAATTTCACCCCACCAACCGAGTTATGACGTAGCTATTCCTAAGTTGATTTCGTTTATGAGAAAGTATTGACAATCAGGTACTTGCAAATAGCGCCCTTTCACTATATATGGTTTTTGGTTTCAGGTTTTTGGTTTTTGGTTTTTGGTTTTTGGTTCAGGGGTTTTGGTTTTGCCAATTCCGTCTCAAGCATTAGCTGTATTTTTGGCCATTTTTTAACCAAAAATCTGAAACCCAGCATTTTTTCAAAACATTTCACTAATGTCAAATCTCAGAGCAATCTTGACCACGGTACTATGCAGCGTAGTGTTGCTGTGCGGTGCCCAACAAACGGAGGTCTACACCGAGGCCCATATTTCCTACAAACGGGGGGAAGATTTTTTTAACAAAGGTGTGTATGGCTATGCGATGGCGGAGTATAAAGCGGCCATTGATATTCTCAGGCCGGCGCATGAAACGGAGTGGGAACAACTGCGCATGCGGGCGGAACTGGGCTACGCCAAATCGGCCGTCCGGCTCGACAAGCCAGATGGCGAAAAGCTGATTCTTGATTTTATCCGCAAGTACAGCCCCGACCCTTTGGCCAGCCAGGCATTGATGGAAGTAGCCAACTATTTTTATAACGCCCGCAAATACGACAAGGCCTTGGAGTTTTATAAGGAAATCAATCCGCGCGGGTTGAATTCCGACCAAAGGTCGGAGGTGTATTTCAAGACCGGATATTGCTATTTCGTCCAAAAAGAGTTCAGGCAGGCAGAGGCCAATTTTGTACAAATCAAAGATGCGCCGGGCGATTATTTTTATCCGGCCAATTATTATTACGGCCTGTGCAAATTTTTTCAAACCAAATACACCGAAGCGATCAAAGCCTTCCGTTTGGTCGAACGATCGCAACAGTACAAGCCGCACGTTCCTTATTATATTGCTCAAATTTATTTTGCCCAAAGGGATTTTGAGGAGGTGATCAATTATGCGACTCCGAAGCTGAAAAACAAGAAATTGAGGAAGTTGAAAGAGATGAACCGATTGGTGGGACAGTCTTACTTTGAAACCGGCAAATACGACGAGGCGCTGCCCTACCTCGAAGCCGGGGTCACCCGTCAAATGCAAGAACAGGATTTTTATCAGTTGGGCTATTGCCAGTACCGCGCAGAGCGATACAGCGATGCTGCCGAGAATTTTCAGGAACTTACATCGGTCAACTCTGAGCTGGGACAGATTGCGCTTTATTATTTAGGTGATTGCCGCTTGAGGCTCAACGACAAAGAGGCAGCCCGCAATGCGTTTTCAGCCGCCAGTCGAATGAGTTATGATGCAGATATTCAAGAGGTCGCATTGATAAATTATGCAAAGTTGTCCTATGAATTAAAATTTGACCGGGACGCCCTGGCTGCGCTCCAGCAGGTACAACCCAATTCACTGTATTACAACGAAGCGCAGGTATTGATGAGCGACATTTTCGTCAATACCAAAAACTATGATCAGGCCATCAAGACGTTGGAAGGAATGCCCAACAAGACACCTCAATTGAAAGAGGCTTATCAACAAGTCTTGTATTTGCGGGGATTGCAGCATTTGCGGGATGAACGGTATACAGCAGCTAAAGAGATGTTTACGAAATCCGTGGCCAACTCAGTCAACAGCAGGAACAAAGCGCTCGCACTCTACTGGCTCGGTGACATCCAGCACCAGGAAAAGAACTACGACCGAAGTATTGATTATATGAACCAGTTCTTGGCACTCACCAAAACCCAACGCGACCTGCCGGATGAATCCTCCATCTATACGGCCAATTACATGCAGGGCTACAACTATCTGAAAAAGAAAAACTATAACACAGCAGAAAAATATTTTACAGAGGCCGTAAATGGGATCCGCCGCAACAGTAGTTTTATCGTAAACAAAAATGTAAAAGGATCGGTGCTGGGTGATGCGACCCTGCGTGCCGGGGATTGTTATTTCAAACGCAACCGTTACAACGATGCCATCAAATACTACGATGCTGCCGTGAATGCCCGTTATCCGGGTTTCGAATATGCTTTGTTCCAAAAGGCAATCATTGAAGGATTGAGAGGGCGGAATACGGATAAAATAATTGCGCTGGAAAGCCTGATCGAGAAATACCCAAAATCTCCCTACGCTGATGATGGATTGTTTCAGCTGGGGATCACCTATCAGGAAATCAAGCAGGCCAGCAAAGCGACGACTGCTTTCAAACAACTGGTCAGGGATTACCCAAATTCTGAACTGGTCAACGACGCCTTGCTTCGTCTCGGTCTGGTTGCCTATAATCAAGGGAATCGGCAGGCGGCCATTGAGTATTACAAACAGGTCTTCTCACACTCTCCCAGCAAAGAGGAAGCAGATGCAGCATTGGCAGCGCTCAGGGAAATTTACATCAATGACATGGGAGACCCGGATGGCTTTACAGCATTTCTTGAAACCGTACCTGGCTTCGACCTGGAAAATTCAGAGAAAGATCAGTTGGCTTTCGATGCTGCGCAAAACGCCTACGAAAATGGCAATTATGAAAAAGCCATCACTGGTTTTACCAATTATATCAGCCGCTACCCGAACGGTATCAACACACTGGCGGCCCGCTACAACCGCGGTGAGAGTTATACCATTTTGGAACAATACACCAATGCACTGCGGGATTACGAGTGGGTATTGTCGCAAGGGCAGGGGCGGTATTACGTGGATGCACTCGGAAAGGCAGCTCAGATTGCCTACCACAACGAACAGGACTTCCAAAAAGCGTATGACCTGTACATCAAATGGGAAACGGAAACTGACGTACCTGAAGACCGTTTTGAAGCCGAGCTTGGTGCCATGCGTTCTGCCTACCGGTTGAATAATGTTGCGGATGTTCAGTCGGCTGCCCGCAAAGTGTCCAATAACCCCGCTGCTTCAGATCTGCAAAAATCCACTGCTGAATTTTATTTGGGTAAAATTGCTTTTGACCGGAAGGACTATGCCTCGGCCATGAGTTCTTTTGATAAGGTCTTACAATTAAGCGATAATGAACAAACTGCCGAAGCCCGTTACCTGATTGCTGAAATTCATTATTTCAACCGTGACCTGGACAAGGCCAAAAAACGCTGCCTGGACAATAATAACGAAAGTTCGGGCTATCCCTATTGGGTGGGCAAGAGCCTATTGCTGCTGTCGGATGTATTTGCGGAGCAAGGAGATTCTTTCAGTGCCATCACAGTACTGGAGGCCCTGATTCAGAATTATGAAGACCAAACAGACGAAATCATCCCGACAGCCCGTAAAAAACTGGATGTTTTGAAAAAACAGGAAGCAGCCGGCAGCCGACTGGATACCGGCAATAATTTCATGGAAGATTCCGGCAATAACTAAAAATGGTTTCTGGTTTTTGGTTTTGGGGTTATTGGTTGTTGAGTCAACCATCCCTCAAAACCAAAAACCAATAACCAAAAACCAAACAAGATGAGAATATTCTTTTTTCTGAGCATATTATTTTTCTCCGTTCAGGTGCAGGCACAGGAAGACCCGGATCTGCCCAGTGAACAAGTAGAAGTGATCAAAATATTTGAAGCGCAATTGACCGATAGTGAAAAAGTTCCGCTGTCACCAGAATTGCCCGAAGTAAAAACTGAGGTAAAGGAACAACAGTACGAAGTGCCTTCCCGCACCTTTAACCTGGATTATCCGGCCCCTCGTATCCGTCCGATTTCTTACAAATCGGAAGAGGAAATTCCGGATATTTATAATGCTTACGCAAAATTAGGAGCCGGTTTGCCGCAGTCAATTTACGGAGAAGGGGCGTACCATACTACCATCAAAAGAAGCTCCACCGAATCTTATGACTTAGGGTTAAATTTATTGCACCATTCTGCCGACTTTTCAAGCGGGGATGTCGAAAATCAATCTTTTGGTTTTACCAAGGCAGAAGGTGTGGGGACATATTATTTTGACCAGGGTTTTGCGGTCGGCGCCAATATGGGATTTACTTCCGATCGGGTACAATATTATGGTTACAACTATGATGATTTTTATGAAGGACCGGAACCTTCAAAAGAATCTGTCAAACAATTGTACAGTATTTTTGATTTGGGTGCTAAAATATTTAATGGGGAACAAACTTCCGGTGATTTAAACTATTCAGCAGGATTTGATTATTATAATCTGGGAGATAATTTTGCCACCAGTGAAAATGGTTTTGACCTAAAATTAAATGCCACAAAATGGATACAGGAAAAGCATTCATTTGATTTAGGTATTCGTACAGATTTTACCTGGTTCAGTGATACGATGGAGCTTAACCAGACCCTTCATAATTATACAGTTGCTCCTTCCTTTACATATCATGCGGACATGTTTAAAGTTAAATTAGGCGGAAAAATAATTTCCAATGATGATGAGTTCGAATTGTTTCCTGATATAGAAGCTGTATTAAATTTAACCGGGAACGAACTCGCCGTTTATGCAGGTGTTGAAGGAGGATACAAGAAAAACAGTTTCCGCAATTTGACAGATCAAAACCCTTATTTACATCCAAGGTTGCAGTCTAATGATATCAGAAATACCAGTTATTTTAATGTTTATGGAGGGGTTAGGGGGAATTTGAAAATATTCGAGTACAATGCGCAGATAGGTTATAAACCGACTAATGACTTAGCGATGTTCCTTTTGCGTGATGAAGTGTTTTTCCGCGACAACCCTATCTATGATTTTAATATAATTTATGATGATGTAGATGTCATTAATATCAGTGGTTCAATTTCCGCCAATCCTTTTAAAGGGTTGCAAGTGATCGGTACTTTAAGTCAAAATTTCTATGATCCGAAAGTACAGGAAAAACCATGGCATTTGGTGGGAACAGAAATAAATTTCCAGGCCATTTATACCGATGCTGAAGGAAAGTTTAAAGGAACTGCACAATTATTTTTACAAGACGGAGTCTGGACGACGACCGATTTTATTCCCGGACGATTTGAAGAATTAAATACCTTATATGATTTAAGCCTTGAAGGTGAATATTGGTTTGCTAAAAACTTTGGTGCTTTTCTCCAGTTAAATAATTTACTGGACAATACCCGCTTCCGTTGGTATTATTATCCGACTTTTGGTATTAATGTTTTGGGCGGAATTACGGTAAGGTTCTAATAAACTTTGGATAAATTATTTTTAAACCACTTCAATAATAAAACCCCGAATTCTTAAATGGAATTCGGGGTTTTGTATTAAAATGGAATTAGTTTTATTTAATTCTGAATTTAACAGGCGGTCAAAAAAAAATGACACTTTTCCTTTGCCTGAAAAAGATTTTTAGGACTTGTAAATCAAACATTTGCCCAAATAAAAGTGTCATTTTTTTTGACCACCTGTTAAATTGAAAAAATAGATAAAATGGATGCGCTCTAAAAATAAAATATGGAGTGTTTAAGGTTTGATTATTAGCCTACTCAATTTGTAACATTCCATTTTCAATTATATAAAAAGGCTGCGGGTTGCGAAGGTTTTCACCTTGCAACCCGCAAATGCATAATGTGTGGATATGATCTTAGAATAATGAGATTTTGGTGTTTGATTCTTTGTTGTTATTTATAAGGCAACAACAAAGAACCAACCATTAAAAATCATCGTGAAATCTGAACGTATCCGGTCATCTTGTTCATTGTCCCATCAATTTCAACCTCCAGGATGTAGAAATAAGTACCATCTGTTAAATGGGTATTTTTATAAATTCCTCTCCACGGGTCGGCATTGGTATATCTTCTCTTGCTGTAAATCTTATTGCCCCAGCGGTTGAAGATGGTCAGTTTATTATTCGGGTACAGCTCAATATTTTTTATTCTAAAATATTCATTGAATTCGTCATTGTTAGGACTGAACCCGGTGAAGATCACAATCTCCGTGCTTGGGTCGATGACATCGACGATCACGGTGGTGGTATCACAAAGGCCATTGTCATTACAGAGAATGAAACAGAATTCGTCAGTTCCCTCTTCCAAACCTTCGAACTGGATGCATTCATCGCCGGTAGCCAGCCACTGTGCATTGTTGATAGCGGAAGGACAGTAGTTTTGCAGGCTTTGCAAAACGCCACTTAGTTCGGAAGCATCCAAACAGGTATCGAGGATTTCGCCAATTTCCACTCCTATGAACATTGTATCCGGTGACGGCATACCGTCCATCAATAGGTTGATGTACAAGGTGTCGGCACAATCTGCATTGGCCGGGTCAGTTGCAATCAAAATATGCGTTCGATTATCATCGACAGAGATGCTTGGATTTGGAGAAATAATCGAAATCGGAGGAATGCTGAACGACTGGTTGTTTGGAATAGCAGTGATTTGCAGTTCTCCGTAGATAAAGTTAGGATCACCACCTACGATTGCCTTCACGTTTTCATCCATCACCCAGTTTCCGGTAGGATCAATTTCGTTGAATTTTTGCAGTAATTCTTCAATTGTATTGAATTCAAACCCAGAGATGTTTTCACGGGCATCTTCCCACAGTTCTACGCGGTAGGGTGGCATTGAATTAGCCAGTTCAGCATACGAATAATGAATGTTTTTCTGATTGCACTCATTGATACTGATGTTTAAAGGAGAACCGTCCAGCACCAGGTCAAAGTAAGCGAACGAAGGAATGTCCAATTCGGTCGGCAAACAAATCTTGGTCGAGTTGCCTTCAATATTTACATAAATGGTATCCGTAAAGAAAATCAAATCTTCACAAGGATTTTCACAGTCGAACAGGTTGGCATCTACAAATTCGATAGACTCATATTCACAACCACTTTCGTCCGTAATTGTCAAAGCATATTCACCAGCACTGAGGTTGACAGCACTGCTTGAATCACTGGAAGTGTTTTCCCATTCGAATGTATAATCACCGGTTCCACCGGAAACCAATAAGCTAATTGAACCATCCTCAAAATCACATCCTTCAGGTATGGTGGTGACCGTAACATCCCAATCGGCAGGGCCAATTACATCGATGGTAGTTGTATCAGTACAGTTTCCATCTATTAAAACCAAGTTATAACTGCCCGGCTGGAGTTGTTGCGGGTTATCAAGCGAAGTGACACCGTTAGAGACACCTTGCGCAGTGAGTATATTGAAATAATCTATAGCTGGATTTACCAAAACAATGGAACCCATTTCATTAGGACAAGCAGCATCAGTTAATTCATAATCAGCTGCGTCAATTACTGGTTCTGGTTGTTGTCCCAAATCGATAGTAAATTCATCTTCACAGCCGGAATTTGGATCAGACAACGTGATATCGACCAGTCCGTCGTATAGGTCAGTAATCAGTACTGAATCTGAGAAAGAATCGGGGGCATTACCTTTACTTGTGGTAATGTTCAAAATACCCTGGAATTCAACTTCAACTTCAATGGTCGCATCTTCCACTCCGCAATCTGATGGTAGGGTAGTGCGGGTGTCGACGCTACCGAAAACGAATAAGTCACCTTCGATTTCATCTGATTCAAATCCTTTACAATCAGCTAAGACTAAATCCTCAACCTCGATGGTAAACGGACCTGGGCCGAGGCCAAACGTATCGATTGGTATATTGGGCAATCCGTTGCCTTCCACAATTCCGTTACCAATGATTCGGTAACTGAATGGATTCTGACCGATTACCTGGAATTGAACACCTCCATTGAAGCTGCCACAATCAGAAGGGTCAGTTGAAATAATTTCAACTTCAGGACCATCAGTAGAATTGAGCGTTACCGAGGAATTGATCTGACAGCCATTGATATCAAAGACGCTGTAAGCGTAAGTGCCTGGGCCGATACCTGGTAAGCTACCGGTGGTGCAAGTTGGGCAAGATGCCCAGCTAACTACTGCATTGGCAGGTAGGTTTTGCAATGAAATACTTCCATTGTTACCACCACAAACCGGCTCCACAACGGCAGCAGTTACGTCAGGTCCCCAATCAGGATCTCCTTCGGCAATTGTAAAACTCGACAGATTGTCGCAACCATTCTGATCTGTGATGACAACGACTACGGTACCGGATGGGACACCGTTGATCTCCAGTTCTGTTCCATTGACCGGGCCTTCATTTTGAAGCACATTATCAACGAAATATTGGTAGGAGTAAGGAGCCGTTCCAGAATCAATCGTCACGGAAACTTTACCGTTCTGACCAGTACAGTCAGCATTGACAGAAGTAGCAGTGGTTGTTACTTCACTACTGACCGAGCCGACCTGGATGGTTTCAACATCCGTACATCCACTGGCATCAGTAACAACGACCGAGTAGGTATCGGACGGAAGTCCGGTGAATGTAAAGCTATTGTCCCCAACAGTAATAGACTGTAAGGCGTTATTTAAATCATCAAAATCAAATATTTCAAAATTGAAGTTGGCAGTTCCTCCGTTCACCACAACAGTTACTGATCCGTCCGCAATGGCTCCGTTGCAAGCAGTCGCGTCCTCGGATGATGGTGAAATGCTGATACCCGTTGGAGTGGTCAACATTGCACTTGCTTCCGCAGCACACATTGACACTGGGTCTGTTACCGTAACTAAATAAGTGCCACCTACCAGATTGAACTGGTCTTGTAGAGTTGGATCAACAATACCCGGACCTTCCCATTGGTAATTGAATCCGCCAGTATCGCTTAAATCAATCGAACCGTCATCTCCGGCATTACAGCTTGGGTCTGAAACATTTAATACGATTCCAGGATTGAACGAAGTGATATTCAGACTGTTTGAGGCAATTGCTTGGCAACCGTTGTCATCTACAGTGATATTCGGTTCAAAAATACCTTCAGTGTTATAGGTGATAAGGATCGTACCATTACCAAAGTCCTGTATAATGTCCGCACCGTCTACATCCCAGAGGAACGTAGCATCGTTGCTGGCTGTACCTGAAAAATTCAGGGTGATTTCTCCACCTGTACAAAGGGTAGGGGAGACCGTAAAATCAGCGGAAGGTGTGGCAGTTCCTGTGATGGTAACTGGAACGGTAGCAACTCCTCCATTTGTGGTAGCGAAGTCCACGGAATAATTATTTGTTCCGAGTTGCGGATCCACATCAAAGGTCAAAGTAGGTCCATTGATTGTTTCATTGGAGAACGCACCACCTGTGATGGTTGCACTTTGGATATCGGCGTTTAATGTGATGGCCACCTGCCCCACTGCGCTTTCACACAATTCATCTTCAAAAATTGATGAGACAACGATCACGTCAACTATTTGGGCGGTTAAGGTGACCTGTTGTGATTCAAGACAAGTACCGTCCGAATTGGTTACTTCCAAAGTATAGTTACCTTCGGCAAGGTCAGTGAAAATATTTGCATCCTGTGGACCTGTAATTCCAACCAGCGTATACTGAAGTGCCCCGTCCCCACCAGAAGCCGTTACGGTAATGCTGCCATTGGCCAGCGTGCCGGTTGGCTCGCTAATTTCAACATTATCAATGTTTAATGGGCTGGGCGCAGTAATTGTGACTGGGTTGAAAGGAGATGCGATGGTGCATCCTGTATTTTGGTTTCTGGCAAAAAGATTATAATCACCTGCGGCTAAATCTGTGAAAATACTATCGGTTTGCCACGGACCGTTTGGATCAAGACTGTATTCAACAGTCCCGTTATTTGCATGGTTGGCTGTGACCCTGATCTGACCATCGGTAAGGCCACAATCAGAAACATTTATTGGGGTTGCATTTTTCCAGTCTGGTTTCACATCCACCACTACAGTAATATCAGTGGAAGTTGCACATCCGTCAGCAGTGGTCAGGGTGACATTATAAGTTGTAGTCGCAGTTGGGTGCGCTGTTACAATTGCCTGGTCGGTCGGAGGAGCGGGAAGCAATCCGTCCTCAGGGGACCAAACAATCGATGCTGCACTTGGGACCTCAATTTCTACACCGGAGCCACAGTCGGTATAATCAGTCACTGAAGGAACGCCAGGAGAAGGAAAAACGGTGACGAATTCCGAATAGGTAGCTTCACAGCCACTATTGGTCGTCACCGTCAATGAAACCTCAAAATTCCCGGAATTGGAAAAGTTATGAGAAGGAGATTCAAGATCCGACGTGGCAGAGCCGTCGCCGAAGTTCCATTCCCAAGAAGAGATTGTCTCATTAGAAGTTGTTGTGTTGGTAAAATCTATACTTGCACCTTCGCAGGCCAAACCGACCTGAAAACCCGGCATTAAAGTCGCACATGGATCACCCTGGCACTCTACAGAAGCGTTGCTGGAGAGGCACATCGGGATAGTAGGAGCCAAACCTAAGATGGTAACTGTTTGACCAAGGGTAATACTGTTCGCAGCAGCTACTGCCTGGCCAACCGGATCATCGTTATCGACCAGTACCACATCGCCCGTGACACAAGGTCCAACATTTTCAAATGTGAAAAACGGAACCATCTGACCGGCGGTATAAGTAGGACTTCCGGCAGGTGGCGTGGCACTTAACTGTCTGATACTCCAATAATCAAATCCGGGATCTTCCGGTGGGTCTTCAACAATCAAGTTTGCCTCAAATTGAGCGTCAATAATATTCGTCAGGTTATTGACCAGAAATCCGCCGGTTGGCGTTTTTAAGGTAATGAGCATTCCACTGGTCGTTGCCATGACGCCAGAAATGTTCACATTGTCAGTCATAGCAGAAATTCGGAATTCGCCCGTTGGTAAACGATCGATTTCACAAGTGACATCGCAATCGCTTGGCACGACACCACATTCAACTGCTCCCTCGCCGATACAGTCATTTAACATGACGCCGGAGACCGAGATTTCATGGTTGATATCAGCTCCAGACACCAGGTATGGGTCGTCCAGGGTAATCAGATAAACGCTGTCACCTGGGCAAGTGCCGCCGTTTTCGAATGTAAATAATGGAATCTTAGTATTAGCAAAATAAGGTATGTCTTGTGTGTTTGGCGTATTCAGTTCGACTGTCACGTAATCAAAATCTGGAGATTCAGCTGGAGCAACGGTAGTCGTTCCCAAAGCAAAATCAACATTGGCCACCTGGCTGGTCAGGCCAGCTACCTGAAAACCTCCGGTAGGTACTTTTAAAGTCACCCGTAAGGTTTCGGTTACGTCATTAGGCTGGTTGATGGTTTCACCTGAAGTCAGGCTTACTTGATAAATGCCACTTCCCATATATTCCAGGTCGAGGATGGAACATGGTACGTTCTGACAATCTTCCAACAGATAGCTGGCAATCTGACTTTCACAATTCGCCTGAACATCTCTTACCCATAACGGGTGGATGCCGGCCGGAAGGTTCTCAATGGTTGGAGAACTCTGATAAACAGGTGGTATCCCTACTCCGTATTCCAAGTCACCCCCCGTATTTGAAAAGGCTGTGATGGTAATGGTCCCGTTACTCATTCCACAGTCTGGAGGAGTATCGTCAATATCCTGAATAGCAGCAGCTAACGGAGCATCTAGTTCATAATCACCCACTTCAAAAAGGCAGAATCCACCTTGGTGTCTGACCCATATTTCATAAATATCACCAGCTGGTAAATTCTCAAATACGTTGGAGAATTGCCAGGTGGCGTTGTTGAATCCGTTGATTGAATATTGTAATGGCAAAACCGGGTGGGTCGTCATCGCAGTAATGATAATGCTCCCGTCCGCCACTCCACACTGAGAAGGGCTGTTCAATTCGATATCTAAAATATCAATCGTTGTCACACCGTCTTCGCAAATATGACTCACACCACAATCAGCAGAAATTGCATTGTAATTGCCGAGATACAGGTCTTCGTTGAAGAAACCTCCTCCGAACAAGGACATGTAGTTTGCAAAGTCGACAGAGTTCGAATTGGCCAATGGGTCGTTTTCATTGTCAAAAAGTTCCATGGCTCCCGTACAATCACCAATGTTTTCGAAGCTGAAAAGTTCTACCTCAACACCTTCCTCAAAGTCAACGCCGATAATTGGACCAGGAGGGGCCAGAAAGAAATATTCATACCCACTTTGTGCGTCTTCAAAAGTAGGTGAAACATCCCACGTGCCGACATGATTGGTAATATTGCCAATTTCAAAACCTCCAAGTGGTACCTTGAGGGTCACTTGAGATCCGACAATATTAACATTAGTGGCTGTGAAATTAGGCCGGGCCAATACCTGAAATGAAGTATTGTCAGGCAAGATCTTTACCTTTAATTCAATGCCCGTCTGCCCGATCAGGGTCGAAGAGAATAAAAGAAGCAGGAATGCAATCGTAAGTTGAGGCTTCATAATGACAAGAGATTGTTGCATCTTTTGAAAAAAAAGACATCACGGGAAAAACAATGAGGTAATCCGACGAGGGGGAGTAAGGGAATTGCCAAGAACTATTTTTCTTGTGAAATCTGAATTTGAGGGGGACGAAAGAGGGGGATGGGTTTCTAACTGTTATTTGTAATTAGCTGTTTTTCAAAAACAAAGCCAAAAAAAAATAACAATATAATTGGAACTTTTAGTTACTTTATCAAATTGACTTCTCCGGAGAAAAGCACGATCTCACCGTCTATAAATTGTACATCCATTGTGTACAAATAGGTACCAGGGTCGATTTCTTTATCGTTTACCATTCCATTCCAGCCTGCATCTAATTCTTCGAGGGTAAAGCCTTTACTGTTGTCGTAAATCAATCCTCCCCACCTGTTAAATACCATCAAAGACTTAACCTCGATTATTTCAAAACCACCAAAAGGACGGAAGTAATCATTGATCCCGTCTCTGTTCGGGCTGAATGCATTGGGAATGTAGATATCTCTCGATTTATAAACAGTAACATTGATATCATCAGAAACGACACAGCCATCATCATCAATCAGGCTTAAAGCGTAATTTGTATCTTCTGTCGGGGTCGCTGATGGGTTAGGACAATCAGTACAATCTAAACCCTCGTTAGGGGTCCATTCTAACTGGACGCCCGAGAGCGGGAAGACTTCCCCTTCTATGGTAATGTTTTCACCGTATTTAATGGTTATATCATCACCAAGGTCGACCGTCATTTCCTGTTTGTTGGGAATTAGAAAATCATCTGTTATTTCACATTCATTGGCGTCTGAAATGATGATTTGCATGGGAACTCCCGGTTCTACTTCATAGGTAAAATCGCTTAATTGAGTATGTGTTCCGGTCAATTCTACCGCATAACCCCCTTGGTCGCCAGTAACGGAAAGTATATTTAAATATGCTTCATCTCCATAACATATCGGCTCGACCAACTCATACTCGAGCTTTAACTCATCTGGTTCTTCCAAGGTGTATGTTTCTACATGCGGACAGGTTCCACTTGCATCTGTAATGGTTACGTGGTAATCACCAGGGCCTAACATCCATGCAGTAGCCTCTGTGCTTCCAGTTGTTGCATTTGGGGACCAATTGAAGGAAAAAGGTTCTGAAAGAGTACTTGAGGCAGCCAGTATGGCAATGGCTCCGTCATTTTCACCAAAGCATGAAATTTGTTTGATGGTTTCGTTGACAACTAAAAGGTTATAAACATCCACAAATTCCGAAGCCGTAGTCGTACATCCATTGGCATCCATTACTGTCACCGTATAACTACCGGTCAGCAAAGAGTCCAGTACCTGGTTACTATTAGTTGGGTCTTGGTCCCAGAAATATTGATAAGCATCAAAGTCTTCTCCGTCAATGCCATTTACGTAACTAATAGCAATGTTCCCATCATTGCTCTGGGTGCAAGTAGCTGCTCCCGGAGACAAAACCAGATCAATTGGCGGCGGCTCCATGATCGAATAATCCGTCTGAGATGTACTGTCCTGAAAATCAGTAATGTTGAACTTATATGCACCCGCAGGCAGGTCCGAAAAAGTGGTGGAGCCTTCAAATGTCGAAATGGAAGCGTTGGAGGTCGTCCCACTTGGGAGATGCGTATATACTACCGTGTAAGGTTCTTTCCCTTTCATTGCTTTTACCGTCAGGTTGGTAACATCCCCATTGCAATCAACCGGATTGTTATCAGCAGTGACCTCCATGGCAAGAGTAGGACAAGCAACACTTGAGTTGCTGCCGTTCCCTTCATAAGCATTGACCCCTGGCCCCAAAAGACCGAGAGTAAAATAACTACGAGCATCCACCATCAAAGTATTGTTAGATACAAATGGGTCAGAATCGTTATCAACCAATTCAATCATTGTACAACTTGCTGAATTCTCAAATGTGAATAACGGTACTTCTGTTCCTGCGGAATAAGTAATTGTAGTCAGTGGATTGATCAGGAAAAATCTGAAGTAGTCCTGACCTGGTGCTTCTGTAGGTGAATTGTACTGGCTTTGAAATTCCCAATCGCCGGTAAGACTTTGAAAGTTGTTAAGGCTGAGTTTGCCCGTACTGGCTCTCAACGTAATTTGAGCACTACTGGTCAAACTAAATGGCAGTGCTATATCCTGGTTAGGAAGAACCGATACCTGATAGGTATTACTTCCGGGCAGCTGGGTTATTGTTCCCTGAATTTGTGTGAATGCCGGACAAACAAAAAACAGGATGGGGGGCACGAACGAGAGGAATCTTAGTAAGCTTGACATAGTTCGTGCTTTTGAAAAAAAGGTATTTTAAGTTAGATTTCGAAAAATGCAAGAACTATGCTAAAAAAAATCAAAAAGAACAGAATCTTTCTATCGGTGGTTAATTGTAGTTTTCATCTTTATACTAATGTGAATTGAAAAAGTATTTGTTAGAAATTTTGCAAATCATTTCAGTGGTCAAATATTGCTGCTTATAAAGTTTTAGAACAATTAATTTCAAAATCCCTGAAAAAGTAACCAACATACTTTCCATCAACCAAAGCATGGTGCACCTGAACGGACATAGGCAAGAGGACTTGGTCTCCTTGCCGGAAATACTTGCCCCAGGTGATCCTTGGTACACTGTCGTGTGGATGGTAATGCATGGCGTGGGTTATTCCAGTGAAACTCACCCAGGGTATAGAGGATAAAAAAAGATAATCATCCCGGCCATGCTCATCTTCAAAGGAAGGGTTGTTTTTCATTTCAGCGATAACGGCCGCAGCTGTTTCCCGGAATGCATCGTAGGAAGGAGTGAATTTGACTTCACAAAATGAGAAAACATCAGATGCTTCGGTATCTACGGCAAAAGAAGGATGAACCGTTTCATGTTCTACCACCTTGTCCTCCCTGATGCGCTGCCGAAAAGTTGCCAATCCGTTGGCTGACTTGCTCACCAGCCAGGCAACAGTGGTCATAAAAGGCAATTGTTTCGATTTAACTTGCTCCATCAAACGAGTAATGTCCACGTTGGCAGTGATACTAAAATGCGGATGATTCATATCCCGAAAAAATTCAAAGTGCTTTTGCCGGTGCGGATTATCGAATGTGATTGTTTTCATATAACTGTATCCAAAAATTTATGAAAAAATGAAAGGCCAAAGGTAAACACCCCTGGCCTTTCACTCTCGCACAACGAGCAGAATTATTGTTCCACTAATTTGAATGTTACAATTGCTGTTGCAGGCTGCGATTCGTCGTTTGGCATTCTTTGTACCAATTCAATGGTGGAAGAAGTACAGCTTTTTACTTGCAACGTATTTTCGATCATTGTTTCACTATCCGTCCATTTCAACAAACTTGCTGCTGGCTCAAAGTTATATTTCCCGGCAAGCCCATCAATGGACATTGTACCATCTTTATTAAATGTATAGGTGGACTTCAGGTAGTCATTTTCCATTGAATTGATGATCCGTTCGGAAAACGTGGATGATTCGATTTGAACTTCGGCTACCTTCCAGGTACCCGGCAATGAGCATCCTTCTTCGCCGGCACAAGAGGTAAAGAAGATGCAGGCTGCCATTATGTAAATTGCAAAAAGAAATTTTTTCATAAAAAGTTGCTTGACTCGATTTTGGAATACAAAAAAACAGGTTTTCCTGAACTTTCCTGATCTTTTCTATTCGTATTAAAAAATAAAATAAATTAATAAAAAATATCATGCCACCTCTATCACGGCGTCCCCCTGTTCCACTAAAGTTTTCTCCTCCAGATAAATTCTTTGAATAGTCCCTGCTACAGGCGATACGACCGTACTTTCCATTTTCATGGCCTCGATCGTAAAAAGCGGCTGGTTTACTTTTACTTTTTCGCCTTTTTTCACCAGGATATTACCAAGGTTGCCCTGCAGGGGGGCACCAATTTCTCCTGGTTCCGAAGCTTTTTTGTGTTTTTCAACCATCGGTTTCACGTTTTTATCCTGCACCGTGATGGAACGCGCCGTACCATTGTACCTGAACGACACGACGACCTTGCCTTCTTCATTGGGCCTGGTCTGGTTGAGGTACTGAACCAACAGTGTCTTGCCCTCATCAATTTCAACCAGCGCTTCTTCATTGTCGTTCAAGCCATAAAAAAATAAGGGAGAGGGCAGACGGCTCACATTTCCAAATTTTTCCGTGAACGCGTGGTACTCCTCAAAAACTTTGGGATACAGTTGGAAGGAAAGGAAATCTTTCTCATGCCTTTGTTTTCCGAAACGTTTTTGAAATGCCGCAAACTCCTTTTTAAAATCAATCGGCTTTAAATGGGCGTTGGCTGCTCCCCGCAATGGCTTTTCTCCTTTCAAAACAATTTTCACCATCTGTTTTGGAAAACCTCCGGCCACCTTTCCCAATTCTCCTTTTAACAATGACTTGAGGCTTTCCGGAAACGCGAGATTCTCACCGTTTTGCAGGATGTCTTCGGGAGTGAGGCGGTTGGCGGTCATGAACATGGCCAGGTCACCGACAACTTTTGAACTTGGAGTGACCTTTACAATGTCGCCCAGTAAGAAATTGGCGTGCCGGTAATTTTCTTTGATTTTGTCAAATTGTGATTCCAGGCCAAGTGACCGGGCCTGAGGTTTTAGGTTGGTATACTGCCCGCCGGGGATTTCATGCTGATACACTTCGGCGGTGCCCGACCGGAGCTCGCTTTCAAAAGGATAGTACATTTCGCGGACGGCCTCCCAATAATTAGAAAACTGGTTTAATGAAGATAGATTGATAGGGTTCTCCCTTTTATGCCCTTCCAGTGAAGCCACCAACGAATTGAAATTTGGCTGTGCAGTTAGTCCTGACATACTTGCAATAGCCACATCAACGACATCTACATTGGCCTCAATGGCTTTCAGGTAAGTGGTCGATTGAATGCCGGCGGTATCGTGCGTATGCAGGTGAATCGGAATGTCAATATGTTTTTTCAGGGCTTTGATCAAGGTGGTTGCGGCCTGGGGTTTTAGCAGCCCGGCCATGTCCTTGAGCGCAAGAATATGAGCGCCTTCGTCCTCAAGCCTGCGGGCCAGATCAAGGTAATACTGCAGGTTGTACTTTGGCCGGGAAGGATCGAGAATATCACCAGTGTAGCAAATACAAGCCTCGGCAATGGCGTTGGTTTTCTGCCTTACCGTTTTGATGCTGGTACGCATTGAAGGCACATAGTTCAGGCTGTCAAAAATCCGGAAAATATCAATGCCGGAATCAGCCGCCTGCACGATGAATTTTTTGATCAAATTCTCTGGATAAGCTTTATAACCAACGGCATTGGTTCCCCTGAACAACATTTGCAACAACGTATTCGGAACTGCTTTTCTAAGCCGTTCCAATCGCTCCCAGGGGCATTCATGTAAAAACCTTAACGCTACATCGAAAGTTGCTCCCCCCCATACTTCCATACTGAACAATTGATGCCCATGCGCAGCGGCAAATGACTCTGCCACATGGAGCATGTCGTAGGACCTGACCCGAGTAGCCAATAATGACTGATGTGCGTCCCGAAATGTAGTGTCCGTATATTGGATTTTCTTCTGCTTTTTCAACCATTTAGCAAATTCCACCGGGCCAAGTTTGTCCAATAATTGCTTGGTCCCTGGCAAGCAGCCATTTAGGTCGTCAGGTGCATTTTCATGTTGCATAAATTCAGGCACTATCGGTCGCCTGAGTTTTATATTTTTTTCAATGAACGGCACATCCGGATTTCCATTCACCATGACTTCAGAGATGTACCGAAGTACCTTGGTTCCCCGATCACGTCGAATGGGCATTTTAAGCAACTCAGGGTGTTGTTCTATGAATTTGACAGTAGCATTTCCTTTTTGAAATTCGTCATTCTGGATCAGGTTGATCAGGTAGAGCATATTGGTTTCCAACCCCCTGATTCGGAATTCCAGCAATGCCCGCAACATTCTTTCGCAGGCTCCTTTGAAAGTATTTCCCCAAGAGGTGATCTTTACCAATAAACTATCAAAGTAAGGAGTGATCTGCGCCCCTGAGAATCCATTCCCCCCATCCAACCGGATGCCATGGCCGGCAGGACTTCGGTACGCGATAATGGTTCCGTAATCTGGCCTGAACTGTTCATTGGGTTTCTCTGTAGTGATTCGGCATTGCAACGCAAACCCTTTACATTGAATGCTTTGCTGGTTTTCAATACGGATGGTTTTTCCATTCAGTGCATGGCCCGCTGCGATCAGGATCTGGGCTCTGACTATATCGATTCCGGTGACTTCTTCCGTCACCGTATGCTCAACCTGAATGCGGGGGTTGACCTCAATAAAATAAATGTTTTCCTTTTCATCCAGCAAAAATTCAACGGTGCCTGCGTTGTTGTACCCCACCTGTTTTGCAATGTTGAGGGCGTGTTGGTGAAGTTGGTTGCGGGTTTCTTCTTTGAGGTTCAGGCTGGGCGCTATTTCCACTACTTTCTGAAAACGTCGCTGCACAGAGCAGTCTCTCTCATAGAGGTGAACGATGTTTCCCTGATTATCTCCTAAAATTTGCACTTCGATGTGTTTAGGCTCTTCGATAAATTTCTCTAAGAACACCGTGTCGTCGCCAAAAGCCGTTTTTGCCTCTTTTTTAGCTTCCCGGTAATTTTTTATCAAATCTTCTTTCTTCCGGCACACCCGCATCCCGCGTCCACCTCCGCCGGCCGCCGCTTTCAGAATGACCGGGTATCCTATTTTATCGGCCCAGGTGGCTACTTCTTTTTCCGACTTAAAATCCTTGCTGCCGGGAATCAATGGAACATTAGCTATTTCAGCTACCATTTTAGCTTTGACCTTGTCGCCAAGTGCTTCCATGACGGAAGGTTTGGGACCAATAAAGGTGATCCCTTCCTCTGCACAGCGTCGGGCAAAGTTTACGTTTTCAGAGAGGAATCCATAACCCGGATGGATCGCATCCACGCCGTGTTTCTTTGCCAACCGAATGATCTCGTTGATATCCAGATAGGGTTTTAACGGATCGTTGTCAGCGCCGATCTGGTATGCTTCGTCTGCTTTGATCCGATGCAGGGAAAAACGGTCTTCATAAGTATATATGGCAACAGTAGGAATGCGTAATTCCGTTGCTGCACGGAAAATGCGAATGGCAATTTCGCTCCGATTAGCTACCAGCAACTTGTTGAACAGGAAATTATTTTTCTTTTTCATTTTTGAAAAAATTAGAAAATTGAATAAGAAGAATAGCTGGGTAGGGCTTTTGCTTGAAAAGTTTTGATCAGGGTAGATTTTTCTCTCTTGGGAATTCGGAGAAAAAAAATTTGGCAAGGAAGTCGCAAACATCTTAAATAAATTACCTTCCCTTTACTGAATTTGAAATTATTTAACCTGTCTCCTGAAATTCTTTCAATGCAAAAATCCCCTATCTTTGCAACAATTTTATAGGATTAGTTGTATCAACGTGGGGTTTGTTCCGTTTATTACAACTAATCCTATAAAATTGTTGCAA
>JBCBRY010000157.1:0-21104 GCA_039819485.1 Bacteroidota bacterium
GCAGTGACACCTTTTTATATTGCATTTATTTATCTGAATAACCTTCATTTTTTTATAAAAAAATAAAAACCTGTAGAAATAAATCCTACAGGTTTTTTTCCTCATGAAACGAAATTAAAAATTAATAGATCATGCGAATCAAGTGTAAAATGGAATGCCTTACAAAAGGGAGGGTTGGCATAAATCTTCAATTTTTAATTAGAATTTTTTATTTCAAAAAATCCAGACTATTTTTTACAAAAGCAGCAAGGTCGGCACCTTTCAACATCCCGTGATTGAGCAAAGCAAGATCCGTTAAATGCTTGGCCAGTGCTTCTTTGTCTTCTGCTTTTTTAGTGCCCACCAATTTTTCCGCAATAAAAGGATGGTTGGCATTAACGACCACATTGTAAAAGTCGCCCATGTTGCCACCGAAGCCGCCGCCGCCCAGTGCCTGCATTTCCTTCATACGGCGCATAAATTCGTTGCGGGTAATTTGCACTGGCGGATCATCGGGAGAAAGAGGTTTCAGTTCGACGGTACTGCCTTCTTTTCCTTTTGCGATGGTTTCAAAAACCGCTTTCACGGTTTCCTCTTCTTTTTCATTTAGGACACTTTCTTTTTTCTCATCCTTTTGTACGAGGTTGTCGAGTGTGTCAGAATCAACCCGGACAAAAGTAACTTTGCCGGTTTTATGCTCCAGGTGTTGCATGAAATGTGCATCGAGCGGATGCTCCATCAACAACACTTCATATCCCCTTGCTTTTGCTGCTTCAATTATGCTGTGATGGGCATCGGCATGATGGCTGTACAGCAAAACAATACGGTCGTGTTTGTCCGTTTGTGTTTCTTTTACTTTTTCCTGAAAATCATTTACGGTATGGAGTTTTCCGTCGACATCTTTTAGCAGCACAAAGTTCATGGCTTTTTCGTTGAACTTTTCATCGGATAACATGCCATACTTAATAAACACACCGAGGTCGTCCCATTTATTCTCAAACTCCTCCCGCTGTTTTTTAAACAAGTCATTTAATTTGTCGGCCACTTTTTTTGTGACGTAGCCAGTTATTTTCCTCACGTTGCTATCACTTTGCAAATAACTGCGGCTCACGTTCAGCGGGATATCCGGCGAGTCGATGACTCCATGCAGCAAAGTCAAAAATTCAGGTACAATTTCTTTCACTTCGTCCGTCACATAGACCTGGTTGCAATAGAGGTGAATTTTATTTTTCTGTACCTCCAGCGCATTATTTAATTTAGGGAAATATAAAATACCCGTCAGGTTGAATGGATAGTCAATATTTAAATGGATCCAAAACAAGGGCTGTTCGAAAGTATGGGGGTACAGCTCTTGGTAGAAGTTTTTATAATCTTCATCATTAAGCTCGGAAGGTGCTTTTTTCCAGGCCGGTGCCGGGTTGTTGATGATATTATCAACTTCAACTTCTTTTTCTGTTTTATCGTCTCCTTCTCCTTCCTCTATGGTTTCTTTTTTGGTGCCGAACTGAATTTCTACCGGCAAGAACTTACAGTACTTGTCCAGCAGGGACTCGATGCGGCTTTGCTCCAAAAATTCTTTACTGTCTTCGCTGATGTGCAATACGATATCAGTTCCTCTCTTTTTCTTCTTACTTCTTTTCAGGATAAAATCAGGGCTGCCTTCACAAGTCCACACAACGGCCTTCTCGTCTTCCTGCCATGACTTGGTGATCACCTCCACTTTATCAGCTACCATAAAAGCAGAATAAAAACCCAGCCCGAATTTTCCGATGATGCCGGATTCATCTTTGTATTTATCGACAAATTCTTGCGCACTCGAAATGGCAATCTGGTTGAGGTACTTAGTCACTTCCTCTTCCGACATACCGATCCCCTTGTCGCTAATGGTCAATGTTTTTGCCTCGGCGTCCAATTTGATCTCAATCTTTAAATCTCCAAGTTCTCCTTTAAAATCCCCCTTGGAGGCAAGTGATTTAATTTTGGTGGTGGCATCAACTGCATTGGCTATCAATTCACGAAGAAAAATTTCCTGATCAGAATAGAGGAATTTTTTTATGATGGGAAAGATATTCTCCGTTTGTACTGAGATATTTCCTTTTTGCATAATATATAAAGTGTTTGGTTTTGAAAAATGAAAAAATAAATGACCTGACTATTTTTTTATGGGTCGTCAAAAACCGGTGGTCAAAGCATGTGCCAGCCGGAAAAAACTGACAAAATGACTGTTATACAAGCGTTTAAGAGAAAAGAATAAGTATAACATGACAGGCAAAAAAACATAAGCAAAATTTATATACAATATATACCCTAAAAATTCGGATCAATAGGCATTCATTTTGCGTGGGGGATGCATAACTCAACAATTAGAAAACAACGATCAAACTTTGAGATGGAAGCGGTTCAACCAATTAAAAAGATTCAGGGGCAGGTACGTGCTTTAAAAGCCATGCCGGAAGTTGAAGAGGTGACCGTTGCCGATGTGTGGACCAAGTTTTTTTTCGACAAAAAAAACTTGCTTTGTTTTCAGGTTTTGCTGCAGACAGACAGTGGTGAAGTATTGTTGTACCAGGAATTTACAGATTATTCGGAATATAAAAATACAATTAAAGACCTGTATAAAATGAGGTCTGACAAAGCTATTATTGAGATTCCAAGAAAATCGACAATTCCGGTTCGTCCACTTGAAAAGTGGCATGGTTTTCGGAATATGTAGTAGCGTTTTGTATTTGAAAATACGGGTCAACTTTTCCCATCCTCCCACAAATTTTACAGTTGATCCTGACGTTTCCCAACTTCCCGGTAACCAGAACCACTTGAATTTTTGCTAAAAATTTCATGCCTGTTTTCTCAGGCATTCTAAAAGATACGGAAGAAGCTGACCCCAGCTTCGAGTGAGTAAATCAAGGATTTATTCACATTCCAAAGAGGTCTTCAAGGCAGAAGTGCCTTGGGACAGTGAGTGAGACCAGTTCGTTTGGGGGGTAGAGCTGGTCTTAAACTCACTTTTTTTTAAAAAGGGCAGTACTGACACCAGTACTGCCCTTTTTAAATTTTAAGTCTTTCTTCAAATCAAAATGCCAATTCAAGTTTTTGAATTGGCATTTTGATTTTTGCTACCAGCCTACTTGTCTACTCACCTACTAAAAAGACTACCTATTTCAGTTTTTCATTCGCTGCATGCCGCTCCTTGTCCCTACCCGTTTTTTTCATCATATTCTTATGGAATGCTTCTGTCAGGTCAATATTGCATTGATTGGCCAGGCAAATTAGGACAAACAGCACATCGGCCATTTCATCGGCCAGGTCATCTTTTGCGGTAACCGCCTGTTCCGGTTTTTTAAACGACTGTTCTCCGTAGATGCGAGCCATCAGCCTGGCCATTTCGCCTACTTCTTCCATGAGCACAGCGGTGTTTGTCAGTTCATTATAGTAGCGGACCCCAATGGTATTGATCCATTGATCCACTTTTTTTTGGGCTGTTTGCAGGGTCAGGTCATTCATGATGGCGGTTATTTTGTTTTTTCAAAACAAGCGGTGATACCGTTCACAACAGTAACACCGCTATTATTTTAAAATTGATATTATTCCACTTCTAAAACGTCGAGAATCTCATCGAGGTCGTCAAAGGACTTGACACCAACTTGTTCCTCTTCCCCACCGCTCAGGCTAATTGCGAAAGGGTTTATCTCAGTTATCATTCTGGGCACATCTTCTACCGGGCAGTCGAGATGCAGAATGACGGGGTGCCGCTGGCAAAGTTTCTTCAAAAAATCAATTGGATAGGGATGGCCGCTTGCTACTTCATGCCAGGTATGGCCTGCAGATGAAAAATTGAGCAGAAAAAAATCGCAATGATCGGCATAGGCATCAAGGTGGTCTTCCATTTCGGTTGCTGAAAGCTCAATGCCAGCGACCACTTCTTTGATAACCGTTAAGCCTTCCAGTTCGCTGATGTCGTCCAGGGAAATAAACATTCCTACCTGAACGGCGTCCAGGTTTATCGCTTCGCTCACCTGTTTTATTTCTTCAAAACTGGCAAAACCAAACTCACCCACAATCTGCACACCATCTACCCATTCCGCAATTGCCTTCACTTTAATGGGTTCAATCATACCTTTTCCAGTTCCCAGGGGAAACCCCAACCACTCTACTTCCCTTGCAGCAAAATAACGGGCATCGGTCAGGTTAGTAATATTACCAGCTTTTACTTTTATCTTTAACATTTGTAAAATTTGCCGCAAAAGTAGAAATCAAAGATTGATTGTTAAATGGTTGAGTGATTAAAAGCTGAGAACTTGATCACTGCCAACCTTACAATGTCGATAGGGATATCTGAGGACACTTCCAATAAAAAAGGACTCACCGGGCGGAGACACTCTCATTGCCCAACCTGATTGGTACAGTATTTGAAATTTTATAAGTAATAATATAACATATCAATCCGTTTCAGCACATCAAAAGAAGCATTACTACTTTCCTATAGCCCAACCTTTTGCTACTTCATTAAATACTACCAGGTGAAACTTTCAATATAGTTACTTTCGGTACAGCTTAAAATTATAGCCTCCTGATTATCAAAGATAATTTCCCCCAAGGTTCAACCTTGGGAAGATAATACAATGCTGATTTGGAACAAGGAACTGTACTTGAGTCCCAGCATAAAAAGTCGTTTTGATAGTTTAGTCTTAGGGGGCGTTGCCCTGATTGCTGATCATTCTTACCTCGGAGCGTTTTTTTACCGATACAGCAAGGGCTCGCCTTCTTTTTCACTTTAGGCAGCATAGTCATTATATCATTTGTTCATAGTTTTTGGTTACAGGGGCCGTTTCATCGCAGGGCTACACAGCTTATTTAAGTTTCTGTGAATCTTGCTGTTTGGAACGCCCCTGTTACTTTTATCACTTTCTGCCGTGGCACTTTACCATTTCATTTCATAAAATTATACCAATCTGGCAGAAAAACAATTTTTCCAGTCTTCCAGGCAGAAAACCAAACATCACTTTTTTTCAGGTAGAATGTCTTTATTCAATGCCCCCTGTACCTGTCCGACTGAAATTACCTGTCACTAAAATCGCCATTTATAGGTTGCCTGTTTATTTCATTCTACAATAGATCAACAATTGGTAAAAAATAGACTTTCGGGAAATTTAATATTTGAGGAATGCAATAGGCAAAGGAACCAACTTGGTGATTAATATCACATCATACTGGAACGACTAATTAACACACGTTCCAGCAAGGCTCTTTGAAAAATATAATTCTCTATTATGAAGCTGTTTGAAAACTCCTTATTGGCCGCAAACCCGGTCTTTTGAAGGGAGGTGACAAAAATCAGGGATAACCCGTCAGCCAATAATGTCGTTGGTACGGTATTTGGCGGAGTCAAAGTATCCACTGGCTGTGGTATCAAAAACATTCCTTTTCTGCTTTTTGGCGGTGTCCAGCCTTTGATCGGCCATTTATGACTAGGCCACTTTCAGCACAAAAAATACTTGGGGCTGCTGTTTTTTGCAGCCAAAACTTTGACACAGAAAAATTGATACTTTTCAATTTCTCATAATATCAACAATAAGGGATTGCCTGACGTGTCAGGCTTTCTTCTGGAAAGATAAATGTAAGAGTATGTGCTGAAAGTATCGCATTTGGAGAGAGGAGCCCTTGCCCGTCGCAAAACCCGGTAAAGTCATTCGGAGGTACGGTGGACAGGGCCCTAGCTCTTTTTGTTCTTTTCAGCAAGAAACCATTTGTTCATAGTTTACTTTAGGCATGGCTTTAATATAAGCCATGCCCTTTTCTCCTTGCCTCTTGTTGGCCGATTGCTCCCTTATTAATTGAGGAAAGCGGGCAAGCCAGGACAACCTTTAGGTTTTGATGGCTCGGTTTTCAATTTAAAGAATTGGAAACCACAAAAGGCTAAAGGTCCAAGGTTTATAGGACAGAATAGCAAAATTGTGGTGGAAAAGTCTTTTGGGCAAAAAGATGTGCAGCTATTGTTAGACAAAAGGTATGCCAGTCCACCTTTATCAAACTATATCAAAGGCATTTAACTGCACGGCCTTTAAGATCCTTCTTTTTGGCAATAGTAAGTCTAAACTTTCAGTCTCATTACATTCGGTTTCTCAGTTGAAATGGCATGGCCAATCCATGCCATTTGATGGCATTTTCCTGATTCCACAGACTGCTATTCCAATGGTTTTTTAACGGGTTCTGGCCCCAGTCGTTGAATGTCAATCAAACGGGGAGAACATGGGAACAACCTGTATATAAACTGCGGACTTATTGTTCTATTTTATTGATAGAGTTTAAATCGCCTTCAAAACGACAGCAGCATTAGGAACAGACTGACCTTACATGATTTGTTTTGTACAGATACAGTGCCCTCCAAAAATATCTGAGATGAAAACATCCATTCCTATCTACTCAAATACTCTCCTGGAGGAACCAGCCACTTCCGGTATCTTGGTTACCTTGTACTGGACAGTTGGCACCGTTGCAGGAAATGATCACATAAACCCTAAACGTGACAAAAACAATATTTTCTATCTGTCCACTCCCTATGATCGAGAAAATAGACTGCCCTCTCTATTTCTTCCATGTAAATTGGGATTAGGGTATTCGAATAGACCTTATCCTCAATTGAGCAATGTTCCCTTGATTG
Organism: Bacteroidota bacterium; assembly: GCA_039819485.1. Lineage (GTDB taxonomy): Bacteria > Bacteroidota > Bacteroidia > Chitinophagales > Saprospiraceae > UBA6168. The sequence goes on from JBCBRY010000157.1 coordinate 6,638, forward strand.
GCTATGTAGACATTTGCATTAATTTTCCTTGGTCCACAGAAACCTCCCTGGATCTAAACAACTTTGTCCCTACCAGGCTTGTTCCGGACGATGTCTCTCCGCCGACCGCCGTTGGTGACATGTCGGCAATTCAATGCGGACAGGCCGTTGAGAATTTACATTCCTCAGAGTTGTCGGTATGGTTGACAGGGTTTACCGTAATCAAGCAAGGACAAAACATCAAACTGAGTTGGGTCACCTCCTTTGAACTGGACAACGAAGGGTTTGGGGTTGAGAGAAGCATAGACATTCTTAACTGGCAGAAGATTGGATTTGTGGAGGGCCGCGAATTTACCATTGACACTCAGCACTATTCCTTTATTGACGAAAGCCCTATATCGGGACTGAGCTATTACCGTTTAAAACAGACTGATTCTGAAGGAGTTGCCAATTATTCGAAGATCGTCGCAATATTAACCAATAAAAACAGCATAGGATTTACTCTGACCCCGAACCCTAAACCAAGTGGAGCCGCAATATTGATCGAGTCATACCATTCCGGCAGAGGGGAGCTGGTTATTTATTCCCTGAAGGGCAGGTGCATCAGGAAAGAGCGCTTCTTTATGGACGGATTCCTGATTCGTACTTCACTTGACTTATCAGACCTACATACAGGGATCTATTTATTGGAGATCAGGGAGGGCACTCAGAGATGGCAAAAATTAATCGTTGCAAAAAATGGATAAAGACTTTTTGGGGGAGTTTGCTCAATTTCGATTTTGGTTTGATTACAACTCATTTCGAAAACCTTAAAAGCGAACCCGATTCATCTATCGCACGATAGTTTAGCATAAATGCCTGAGACCAGACCTTGCCAACTTTTCAATAAGCTTATTTTTGAAAACCATATTTTTGAAACATATCCTGTTTACCGCTGAGATTACGTGCGTTTAAATTTGAATACCTTTTTGTGAATGTGAATTTCATCACTTATTATCAAATAGAACCATAGATTCCCGCCCCAACTATTACTTTTGATTTTACTTTCTATGATACAGGGAAAATTAAAAGAGGAAGTTTTAAGCACCTACGAGAACTGTAGAAATATTTTCCAAAACTATCCTGATTTGTTCGAGTTTTAAGACTAAAACCTTACCATTGGTTTTTATAATAGCGCTCCTAAATTGCTAATTATTTTTTATGCCAAAAGAAAATTATATCGATGCTGTTTTCGACGTTGCCCGTGCAGTGCCAAAAGGACGAGTCACTACTTATGGAATCATAGCTACAGTGCTTGGCCTCGGTTCTGCCAGAATGGTCGGCTGGGCCTTGAACAAATGCATGCCCGGCGACAAGGTTCCGGCCCACAGGGTTGTGAACAGCAAAGGCGAACTGAGCGGTCGCCTGAATTTTCCAACACCAACGACCATGCAAGAAAGACTGGAAAAAGAAGGGGTGAAAGTAAAAAACAACAAAGTTGTCGATTTCAAGAAGCTCGTCTGGTATCCGGAGGAGGAGATGTGATCAACGGTCCCCGCCACTACTTCCGAGAATCCCCCATATGGGGAATTGACAGCCATTTCCAAAAATGATAATTTTGCTTTGATCGCTTTTTTTCGTTGAATAATTTTTCGATCAACCATTATTTTTCATCCAAAATCAAAACAAATGAAAAAACTCACCTTCCTATTTCTCGCCTTGATGGGACTTACTCTTTACTCCTGTGGCGGATGTGGCGGCAAAGTCACCGCTGACAACGAAGCCACCTATGAAGACTCAAAAAACAGCTCGAATACAAAAACCAATGACGAAGACAATGGTTCTTCTACCAGTTCAACCCAATCAAACGACGAACCGGCCAACTTGGAAGAAGCCATGAAACAGGCAAAAGATGCCATCAAAAATTCAGGCTTGCAGCAGGCCGATCCGGTCAATTTCAGGGAACTGCAAAAATTCATGCCCGAAGAATTATCAGGCATGGAGCGTACCAGCAAATCAGGTGAAACGGCTGGGGCGCTCGGCATGAAAATGTCCACTGCCGAATCCAAATACAAAGACAAAGAAGGTAATGTTATTGAAATAAAAATGGTCGATACTGGTGGCTTTGCCATGGGACTGATGGGAATGGCCGCATGGGCTTCGGCCGAAGTGGACCGGGAAGATGAAAACGGCTACGAGCGAACCTCCAGTATGGATGGCATGAAGGTTTTCGAGAAATGCGAAAAGAAAAGAGACTGGTGCGAGTTATCTGCAATTGCCAAAAACAGATATGTGATCACAGCTGAATGCGCCAAATGCGGTATTGATCGATTGAAAAAAGCGATCAAGAGCATGGGCCTGGATGATTTGCCTGCCACCAAAACTGAAAGTTAAATACCTTGTTTCAAAACAAATTGACAAGCCCGCATATCCATTTGCACATGATCCCATGCCAATACCTTTAGTAGGATCTGCGGGCTTGGAAGAAAAACATTGAATTAAACATGTCGTCTTTTGAGGACTTAAAAAGCCCCCAAAAGGGTCCGGCAATGGTCAAAGGGATCAAGCCAATTAAAAAAAAATTAACAACTACTGCACTTTTTAGCAACTCAGCACATATAAGTAAAGTACGAATTAATAATCCTATGAGTTAAATCCATTAACGATGACTGCACAAATACTGATGAAAGACACCATGCAACAAACCTCCAATGATCCGGGTTTCATGATCCGATGGCTCAATGGAACATTGAGCGAGGAGGAGTTATCGACCCTTCGCAACCGCGAAGAGTACGAAGAAATGGTGTCTGCCAATAAAGCTGAGTCTGTCCTTACATCTGAAAAGCGTCTTTCGCAAGAAGAAAACGATGGTGAAAAAGATCACTTCACCCCGATATCCTCTGCGCAAAAGCCAACCTCCTTTTCTACATTTGCGTTTGTTGCCATTGCCCTGCTTGCAGTGGCGTTAGCTTTTGTAAAATTGAATGGTTGGTGGTAAAACATTGGGCCTTTTCCGTTCGAAAAAACGGATTTTCAGTTACGTATAATTTTTTACTGTTGACCATCCCCTGTCGGATGTCCTAATGCAAAAAGTTATATTCGTTCTTCCCTTTTTCTTATTTCTTCTGCAAAAAACTATTGGTCAAACACTCACCGATACCATACCCGGCACAGAAGTATCCTTCACGATGAAACTTGTACCGGCTGGTCAGTTCCAAATGGGCAGCCAGCAAGGAAACACCAGTGCCCAGCAGCATAAAACACCTCTAAGAATGGTCACGCTGGACAGTTTCTGGATAGGTGTGCATGAGGTAAAATACGATGAATTTATCCTCTTTTACCAAAGAGAATACGATTCGGATGCTTCCGCCAATAACGATGTTGAATACTCAGCCGATGCCGTATCCAGACCGACCCCACAGTATATTGATTATACCTACGGCATGGGCAAAACTGGCTTTCCCGCGGTCAGCATGACCCAACAGGCAGCCCTCCGATATTGCCAGTGGCTCTTTCAAAAGACTGGCCATTTTTACCGCTTGCCAACAGAGGCAGAGTGGGAGTATGCCTGCCTTGGCGGCCTGCCTCGCTACCCATTGCCCGATACTGAGATAGGTGGCCTCGCCTGGTTTTATGACAACAGTTTTGAAAAATACCATGAACCGGGCAAAAAACAACCAAATGGGTTTGGCCTCTATGACATGTTGGGGAATGTGACTGAATGGACGCTCGACTATTACCAGGAAGACTTCCTGGAAAACCTGACCGATTCCACTTCTCACAACCCGTGGGTCGTTCCGGTCCGCCGCCATTCGAGAACCGTAAAGGGAGGCTCTTATGACAGTGACCCGGAAGATTGCCGTTGCAAGGCCCGCCAAAAGTCGAGCCCGAAATGGCAGGCCCGAGATCCGCAAATTCCAAAGAGCAGATGGTGGAACCCCGATTCGCCATTCGTCGGCTTTAGGATTGTGAGACCGGTACAAAAAATGACCAAAGCAGAAGTAGACGCGTTTTTTGAAAAGGCTATTAAAGATTAGTCATGATAGCGATTACGCTGAAAATCAAATGTCGTTTTAACCTTTATTTTTATTAAAAGTCCCATATTTGCCGCCTTTCAGCACTATTCCGAATCCGCCAAACAACCAACTGACGAAAGAAGCTACCTAAACGATGGAATCGCATCATAAAAACAATGGGATTGAAACGGAACTCAGCCGTGATCTCGGACTGACTTCAGCACTCGCAATCGGTATCGGCACCATGATCGCTGCTGGTATATTTACGCTTTCCGGTCTGGCCATACGCAATGTCGGATCTTCCGCCATCATTTCATTTCTATTGGCGGCCATCGTAGCCCTTTTTACAGCACTGACCTATTGCGAATTTGTTTCTATATATCCGCGTACAGGCGAGGGCTATCTTTATGCCCGCAAAACCTATACTCCTCCCCTGGCCTATTTTGTAGGGTGGGCACTTTTCCTCGGCTATACTTCTTCCTGCGCATTTTACATTGCCAGTTTATCCAGTTATTTTCAGGAATTTGTGTGGCACAGCCCAGTGGAGGCACTGTCAGGGATTTTGATATTGGTCGCTCTGACGGCGCTCAACATCAAAGGGACCGAAGAGTCTGGCAAATTCCAAATAGTGGTAACTGCCGCCAAGGTACTGCTGCTCATCTGGTTCATTTTTGGTGGATTGAGCTTTGTGGAAATTGACGTGGTACTGGATAAAATGAGTAAGGATATTGTCGCCATTGGGTCAACGGCGGCAATGGTTTTTATTACCTTTTTTGGTTTCTCGGCCATCGCTGCATCAGCCGGAGAGGTAAAAGACCCGGTCAAAAATATTCCGAAGGCCATTTTCATCTCAATGGGAGTGGTGACCCTACTTTACACCGCTGTGGTCATTGTCGTCTTGTTTGCCGGACTGGAAGAATACACAGAAGCCTCAATGGGGGAAGCCGCCAAAAAATTCCTTGGGAACATCGGCGGTTATGTCATCATTGCCGGAGCCATTTTTTCTATGGTTTCCGCATCCAATGCTTCCATCATGGCGGGGTCAAGGGTCATGTTGTCGATGAGTCAACTTGGACATTTGCCGAAACAGGTCGGCATCATCAACCCCAAAACGAAAACGCCGGCCGCAGCAGTCATTTTGGTGGGCATTGCCATTTTTATTTTTGCGCTGATACTACCACTGGAAGACCTTTCCTTTTTTGCCAATACGGTACTGTTGCTTTCCCTGATCTTGGTCAACGCAGCACTGATATTTCACCGAAAAAAATATCCTGATATAGAGCGGCCGTTTAAAGTACCACTCGTCCCGTTGCTGCCGATCCTCGGCATTTTGGCCAATATTTATTTATTGGTGCAGATTTTCCAGCATCCATTGCCATTCTTTTTGGCACTCGGAACACTGGCCGCAGGGCTCGTTGGCTTTTTGCTGTGGAAAGGCGTGCAAAAAGCAGAGGCGGCCATTCCGGGCACCAGTTCGCACATTGCCCACAGCCAAGGTAGAGGAACTTTGGCAAAAGAGAAGTTCCGTATCCTCGTGCCCATCGCCAACCCGCGTACCAGCAAACGACTGGTCAACATGGCTGCTGCAATTGCAAAGGCAAGAAACGGGGAAATTCTCTTATTAGAAGTCATCAGAGTGCCGGATCAATTGCCGCCAACCGCCTTTGACGAGTCGGTGGTCGACAAGGAAAAAGGACATTTGCGACAGGCCAGGGACTACGCCGAATCCCTGGGAATCCCCACCCATGCCCTCATCCGGGTCGGCCACGACATTGCGAGGGCCATTCTCGAAACTTCCACCGAACGGCACTGTAACCTCATCATACTCGGATGGAAAGGCCATACGACCACCGCCCAGCGCATCCTTGGAGATATCACAGACACCGTCGTGAACCATGCCCAGACCGACCTGATGCTGGCCAAGATCATGGGCGATGCCCCAATCAATAGAATCGTCATTCCAACTGCCGGAGGCGAACACGCCCAGTGTGCTGAGCGGTACGCTGCCGATTTCACCAAATTCACCAAAGGCCAACTTACCTTGTTGCAGGTAACCTCTCCAAATGCATCAGAGGAAGAACTGGAACGCAACCGCCGCACTTTGAAAACGGCCATCGAACGCATTCCCTCCGACAACGACCTCGAAATCACCACCAAGGTGACCACCAACGATTCTATCACCGACGGCATCCTGCAGGCCGGCAAAGGGTACGACCTGCTGATGATCGGCGCTGCTGGGAAAAGCATTTACCCACAAATCCTTTTCGGCAGCATCCCCGAGGACATTGCTAAAAACATTGACACCTCGGTGATCATTGTGAAACATTATGACCGGGTGAAGTCATTGCTCGGCAGGGTGGTGAGTGAGTGATATTGGGATATTGGGATATTGGGATATTATTGCTGTGCAATATAATTTTTTTGGGCAAAATTTAATCAATTTTCAGCAGAATGGGCCATATTTGACAATGCAAATATATTTTAACACTACTCCGATAACATTACAGGCATACCAGTAGAACCGGCATATTTAAAAAACAAAACAAAGGCAGCTAAAATATAAATCCCTATAGATCGAACGCGCTTGATTCTGCCCCGTTCCGATTTCCCTTTCGCTCCCTTTCTTGCTTCAAAAACGCAAACCATGAAATTAAAATCTTTGCTAACCTTGTTGGCCATTAATTACCCATTCTGTTACCATTTTCCTAAAAAATAAACCAAAAAGCCTCTCCAATCATTTATCTTAGCGAAAGCGCATTTATCAAAGCCATTATGCATTCAGAACACGAAAACAAAAAAGAAAAAGCTGAACGGCTCATCGAGGCGATGGGCCGCCTGATCATCATGATGCAGGAGGTCAACGATACCTGCCTGCGCCTGTCCGAAGACATTTCCAAGAAAGACCTGATGATCGTCTCTTTTGTCGGCGACAACGATTCCGTGATCATGCGGGAAATTGCCGACTATATGAAAATCCCCGTCAGCACCACCACCGGCATCGTCGACAAACTGGTGCAGAAAGGCTACCTCAGCCGCCAATTCTCCCCGACCGACCGCCGCTCCATTTCCATCGTTTTAGATGAAATCGGCAAGAACACCCACCTCCTGATGAGCGACATGAAACACGAAATGGCTGGTAATATATTGAATGACCTGGAAGAATTTGAAGCCAGTAATTTCATCGAGATGCTTGAAAAGGTCACCAACAACCTGCACAAATATGTACCTTTTGGATAGTTGTTTGCTCTTCTTCCATTTTTTTATCCTTTTTTGAGAAATTAATTTCTCCATTTAAAAACTACGTATTCCTAAATTATTCCTCCTCCTAATCAACTGACAATCAATGCGATTCGTCAAATATCTATCTTTTTTCCAGCCAGTTTAATTTGCTTATAATTTTACGATTTCCAAATTTTTCGAAAATAAAATAGTACGAAAATCGAACAATTTTGCACGGTAGGCATTCACTTACTACGATTTTCGTACTATTTGAAATTTGAATTAATTTCTTGAAAGCTGTTAGCCTTTAGTTATTGGCTGTTAGCAAAAAGAGGCTAACGACTAATGGCGCACAGCTAAAACCACCTCCTTATGCAAAACAAACTGCAAAATTCCTTTACCGTCAAATGGGCAGAATGGGTCCTTAAAAGAAGATGGATTGTGCTCGCAGGCACCTTATTAATTGCCATGATGGCCGGCATGGGTGGCCAGTACATTGGTTTCAATACCGATTACCGGGCATTTTTCGGCGACGACAATCCCCAGCTACAAGCCTTTACGGCACTGCAGGAAAAGTATTCGAAAGACGACAACGTGTTTATCGTGATCGCACCGCAAGATGGAAAAGTGTTTACCCCTGAAACACTGACGGCAGTAGAAGAACTGACCAAAGAAGCATGGCAAACGCCCTATTCTACACGCGTTGACGCCATCACAAATTTTCAGCATACAAGAGCAGAAGGCGATGATCTCTACGTCGATGACTTGATCGAAGATGCATCCGAAATGACGCCGCAGGAATTGGCAGCAGCAAAGAAGGTTGCCGTCAATGAACCGCTCTTGGTGAATCGCCTGATCAATGAAGAAGGAACCATTACGGCGGTCAATATAACGGTAAAGATACCCGGTGAAAAACTGACCGAGAACAGCGAAGCCACCGCATTTGTCCGTAACCTCACGGATGAATTTGAGGCCAAGCACCCCAATTTGAAAACCTACATGAGCGGGATGGTACTGCTCAACAATGCTTTTCAGGAAACATCACAGGGCGACATGGCGAGCCTTATTCCCATCATGTTCCTGGTCATCATTTTTACGATTTGGTTGGCAACGAGGAGTTTCAGTGCCACTTTTTCCACCGTTGTCATTATCCTGTTTTCTATCATGGCAGCGATGGGAATGGCCGGTTGGTTGGGCATTAAACTAACACCACCGTCCGCGGCAGCGCCGACCATCATCATGACCCTGGCCATTGCGGACAGTATCCACATCCTCATTTCGCTGATCCAAAACATGCAGAAGGGGCTGGCCAAAAGGGCAGCCATTGTGGAGGCGCTGCGGTTGAATTTCATGCCGGTGTTTATCACCAGTATCACGACGGTTATCGGGTTTTTGACACTGAACTTCAGTGACTCGCCCCCATTTCACGACCTTGGAAATATAACGGCCATCGGCATGCTGGGAGCATTTTTGTTTTCAGTAACAACGCTTCCTGCCTTGATGTCCTTGCTGCCTTTAAAAGTGAAGGCGAAAGCAACCACTACAGGCAATGTGGGCAATACTTTGCTCGAACGTTTTGCCAATTTCGTGGTACTCAACAACAAACGACTGTTGTGGGGATCGGCCTTCGGTATCGTACTCGTTTCACTTTTGTCACTGCGCAATGAACTGAATGATGAGTTCGTCAATTATTTCAGTGAAAATGTGGAGTTCCGCACCGATACAGACTTCATCAGCGAAAACCTGACCGGCATCTACAATGTCGAATTCTCCCTGGGTGCCGGTGAAAGCGGCGGCGTGAACAATCCGGAATACCTGGCCAAACTGGACGAATTTGAAACGTGGCTTTACGAGCAGCCAGAGGTCATACACGTCAACACTTTCTCAGAGGTCGCCAGCCGTATCAATAAATCCATGCACGGGGACGACCCAACTTATTACAAAGTTCCCGACAACCGGGAGGAGGCCGCACAGTACCTGCTGCTCTATGAAATGAGCCTCCCATTCGGCCTCGACCTGAACAACCAGGTCAACGTGGACAAATCGGAAACCCGTTTTACGATCACTACCACCAACCTGTCCAGCACCAATATGATTGCTTTCACCGACCGGGCAGAAAAGTGGCTGGAAGCGAAAGCACCAGCGTACATGTTTGCTCATGGCACCAGCGCGTCCAATATGTTTTCCCACCTCTCAAAAAGACAGATCACCAGCATGATGTCGGGCACAGCCTGGGCCATTTTGCTCATCTCGCTCATCCTGATGTTTGCGCTCAGGAGCTTCAAATACGGTGTGCTCAGCCTCATCCCTAACCTCACTCCGGTGACCGTCGGCTTCGGTGTCTGGGCACTTACCTCGGGAATGATCAACTCCGGAATTGCCATCGTATTCGGCATGACACTGGGCATCATTGTGGACGACACGGTACATTTTATTTCAAAATACCTAAGGGCAAGAAGGGAACAAAACAAATCACCGGAAGAGGCCGTCCGGTATGCTTTCTCAACTGTCGGAAAAGCGCTCATTGCCACTTCGCTGGTGCTGACCGCCGGCTTCCTGGTGCTTGCCCAATCAGATTTTGGGATGAACTCCGGCATGGCCATGGTTTCCACCATCATCATTATTGTAGCACTGGTAATTGACTTCCTGTTACTGCCCGGTTTGTTGATCGCATTGGGAAACCGGGGAAAGGAGAAATTAGAGGTTTCACCAAAATTAGCAAAAGCCTGACGACAAGTTCGGAGATGTCATTTTTCGAAAAAATGACATCTCTAACAAGCAATTTTTAAAAAATCAAAAACTATTAAAAATGAAAATCTTAAAAATCATTCTTCCCGTACTTATCTTCCTCAGCCTTGCGGCAAATGTAGAAGCCCAGCCACCAAAAGATCAACGTGGCCTTGAAGTCGCTAAAAAAGCGGAAAAAGCCGATCTCGGATTTGAGAGCACAACCGTGAACTTGAAGATGGTCTTACGAAATAAAAACGGCCAGGTCAGCGAACGGCTCATGAGCAACCGCATCCTCGAACTGACGGAAGATGGCGATAAATCACTGATCGTTTTCAATAGCCCAAGAGATGTCAAGGGCACTGCGACCTTGACTTTTACACACAAAGAAGGAGCAGATGACCAATGGCTTTACCTTCCTGCCATCGCCCGTGTGAAACGGATTTCTTCTGACAACAAATCAGGGCCTTTCATGGGCAGTGAATTTGCGTACGAAGACCTCTCTTCCCAGGAGGTAGAAAAATATACTTATACTTTCCTGCGAGAGGAAAAAATCAATGGATTGAACGCAGCCGTGGTGGAAAGGGATCCGGTGGATGAAAAATCAGGCTATACCCGCCAGGTGGTTTGGTACAACCAGGAGCAAGGCTACCGGCTGGAGAAAATAGAATTCTATGACCGTAAAAATGCATTGCTGAAAACACTGACCTACCATGATTACAAGCAGTACGAAGGCAAGCACTGGAGAGCGGGGCGCATGCTCATGGTGAACCACCAGACGAACAAAGAAACGGAGCTGCTTTTTCAGGATTACCAGTTTAAAACCGGTTTGAAAGACAGTGACTTTTCGCAAAACAGCCTGAAAAGAGCGAAGTGATTGGCTGCCGGTCCGCTGCGGTGTTACCGTTGTAAACGGTAACACCGCTTGCCGAAAAATATTTCACCTCTTTAAAATAATCGAAAATGACCTCCCAGCTTTTTAAACAAATAGCCCCCCTTTTTTTATTTGCTTTGGTCGCCATCACAACGACTGCACAAGAGAGCAAAACTTACACTGAATTCGACATCGAGATAAAAGCTGACTACCGCTACTTTTTCAAGGACGGATTATACGACGGCCAGCACCGTCAATACCCCAGCCTCGCTATCGAACCAAATTATTTCCTCGAATGGGCCGATGGCAACCAAAGCCTGAACTTTACTGGTTTTGCCCGATTCGACCGGGACGACAATCGTACTCATTTCGACATTCGGGAGCTGTACTGGCAGGGAGTGAAAAACGATTGGGAATTGAGCCTTGGAGCAAAAAAAATATTTTGGGGCGTCACGGAGTCTGCTCATTTGGTGGACATCGTCAACCAAACGGATTTCGTGGAAAGTTTCGACGGCGAGCAAAAACTGGGACAGCCGATGGCTCATCTCAGTTACGCCAGCGATATTGGAATTTTCGATTTTTTTGCCATGCCTTACTTTCGGAAACGAGCATTCCCTGGCCAGGAGGGTCGGCTACGCACACCTTTTTTGATCGGTAAAGATGAAATCGGTTTTGAAGCGGATGCCGAAGAATGGCATCCTGACTTTGCGTTTCGCTGGTCCAATTCGATGGGCATTTTTGATGCAGGTGTTTCCTATTTTTATGGAACTGGCCGGGAGCCCGTTTTTGAGTTAAATCCGGAAAGCAGTGCCTTCGATATTTACTATCCTTTAAACAATCAAATTGGAATCGACCTGCAGGCCATCACGGGCGCCTGGCTTTGGAAATGGGAGTCCATTTACCGTACCAATGATTTTCAAAATATGTTTGCTTTCGCCGGTGGTTTTGAATATACGTTTTCCAACATCAAAAGCAGTGGACTCGACATTGGGCTGATCGGCGAATATCTTTTTGACAACCGGGATGAACTGGCCCTCAATGGATTGGACAACGATTTGTTTGTCGGCAGCCGCCTCGCCTTCAACGACGTGCAAAGCACCGAGTTCCTCATCGGTGGTATTTTCGATATGGACAAAAGCAGCAAACTGTTCAGCGTGGAAGCCAGCCGCCGTTTTGGAAACAGCTGGAAACTGGAGATAGAAACCCGTTTGTTTTCCAATATTTCAGAAAAGGAATTCTTGTATTTTATGCGGGACGATAGTTTTATGCAAGTACGGCTGGCGAAGTTTTTTTAACTCGATATCTGAAATGGAGGAAGAATGACTTTGACGGCAAACGTATTAAATAAAGACCAGGGGACATCGTACAATGTGCGCGATGCCCCCTGGTTTTTTGTTGGCCAAACTGCCGCCAGATTTATCAAGGGATCGCTTCGAATTTGACCTTGGCCTTACCCGGTAGTTCGCTGTCCAGATATAGTTTAGACCCTTTAAGCAGTTGAATTTCTTTTCTTTCGTCGGGATCAATTAGAATCCGCTTGACAATCTCTCCCTCCTGCTGTACCCTGATCACAAAACTGTTCTTTCCTATGTTATCAACTACCCCCAGGCTGTTCTCGTCCGAATATGGATTATAAGCTGCATCCTGGCCGGCCCCCAAACCAGTGATGGACATACTCTGTGCCGGGCCAAGAACGAACACTGATTTCTGGGAAATGCAGGATTGGGCGAGAGCTGCTACCAGCAGCAAGAAATAAATTTTTTTCATGTCGGGTAATTTTAATTGTTACGTGTGTTTTCATCGCCTTATCAGGCAGCAGAAAAATAAATGTCGAACAATGGCTGCCCTTTTATGTTTGCTGGCAAAATCAGTTTATCCACTATTTAACCAACATTTTTTGCAGAGTTGTGCGGCCAATGTCATCCGTCAATTTTATTGCATACAGTCCGGCTTGCAGCGTGGTCGTCAAGTCAATACGATGCTTGTCCTGCCCTGCGGGCAAAACGGTATGCCAGACCATTTTCCCTTGCCAGTCATAAATTGACATATCCAACTCGGCAGCAGGTTTTTCGAAAAGCAGCGAAAATTCTCCCAAATTAGGATTAGGTGCAATGGACACTTTTATATCATTTTGCCGAACATCAAAAGTTGAGGTACTGGACTGGAAACCAACGGCAAAATAATTCCCATCAAGAGCCCCTTCATCATTCACAGAAAAAATTCCTCCGGCCAGGTTCCCTGGAATCTGGTTCGCGTCTGAAAAATCATCATCGTCACTTACGAGTAAAACAGGGTCATTATAGTCCGTTAAATCGACAGCATTCAAATCAAAAGAGAAATTTACCAGAAACAGATCTCCCTGCGTTGTCACCCGCCATACTTTGGAAAGTCGTCCTGCGAGTCCGTTGCTGCTCATGGGAACGATGCTGTAATCCCCATCAGAATTTGAAAAAAGGGCACTTTGCCCAAAGTCCAGCGTATCCACAAAAAATGCATCAACGGACAAAATGTCGGAAGTGCCAGTGCCTTTTGCATTCCAGAAACCCTGCACGCCATTTTCAAACAGACCAAAATCTCCCTTGAAAGGTAAATTCAAAGGCTCCAAAGTTTGCCCGCCGGTAGTGCTGAAAACGCCGTCATTTTCAAATGTCGACTCATCGGCAACGGTAGGCCCTGCGTCCTCATTGTATTTATGGTATAAAGCCAGTTCGGCAAAATCGGGGTGGGCACTGTTTACGTCTTTGTGCATCCATTCAAAAATGGTTGCTTCATCGAGAGCCGCGTTCCAGTACCTGACCTCATCCACATAGCCAACATAACCCAGCGCATTGGTATCCCACGGAGCGATGCCAATTCTGAAAGGGCTTTCCGTGGGGCCATGAGGTGCAGCAGAAGCAGCCGTTTCACCTGCTTTCACGCCATTGACATAAATGACCAACATGCCTCCGACTTCGTACGTCCCGGCCACGTGCGTCCAGCCGATGCCTGAAACCGTTCCTGCTTTTAGTTTGGTGTTGGTTCCGGTTTCATCGAATACTTCCAGGTTGACCTGCAGGTCTTCAATGCCATAAATAAATCCGTTTCTAAAATCGCCCCCGATCTTGCCTGCCACTTTTTGGTTGGCGGTCAGGCCGAAATTAAAAATCCAGGCTTCAAAAGTAAAACCGTCGTTGATGTCGAGGCTGGTGTTGCCATTGTCAGGTATCTCGACATAATCGACCGGGTTCAGGCCAAGGGAATTGCCCGCATGTTGGGCCAGTCCGGCAACGGTCAGGGAAAGGGTGACCAGCAGAAGGAGTAATTGTCTTTTCATAGGTTTTTATTTTGATGTTACAATCCCTTGCAAAATGATTTTTGGCAAAGGGAAAGGATAGATAAATGACTGTAACTTTTTATTCAGGTAAGCAATATGGTCGCATGCATTAAACAGAAAGGCAATATATGGAAGATAATGTTCTTATAAAATCCAATGGCCGTAATATTCTTTATTTATACGGGCAGTAATTGTTGCAGATAAAAAATTGAATTTTCAAACAACTTCAATAAAAACAAAAAGGCAATGGGCTTGGCCATCCATTGCCTTTTTGTAAATCAGGTCTGAGTACAGGACAAAATTTAATTTTTAAAAACAAAACGAGTACATCCTCCCCCTAACCCCCTCCAAAGGGGGAAA
>JBCBRY010000158.1:0-20549 GCA_039819485.1 Bacteroidota bacterium
ATGAAAAAAGATAAAAAAAACAGGTCCGGTAAAATTAATTTCACATTTATTCCAACAATCGGAAAAGCCGAAGTCAACCAGACCTGCGAGCCGGACCTTATTAAAAAGAGTTTTGACTATTATTTGGCAAATAATTGAAAATCAACGCCCTACCCTCCGAACATATTTCGATCTTTCCACATACTATAGTTTATCTAAAAGTGACTCGGGTTGTTAACCCGGGCATTCTTTTCTCGGATTGACAACCCGAGTTATTTAAAGAAATATTTTAATTATATTTCAATTTTATTTCTAAATGTTTCCATGACGTAATTATTTCGCATTAAAAATTAATTTTATATTTGACAAACACTCAGAGCTCCTTTTTTAATTTCCCTTCGCTTAAAAAGGAACCCGAATTCAAATATGATGAAACAACAGGAACTCTACACTCCTTTTACCGGCATGACGATTTTAGAAAAATCAAAGCTGGCCAATTTCCTGGAGACCAATACCGAGAACGGACATTTTTCCAAATCCGAAATTACCGAAGCGATTGAATGCGCACTCAAGGAACGGCCTTCGTTGGGTGGATTTATCCTCACTTTAAAAGAAGAGAATAAATTGCTTGGTGCCCTGGTCATCAATGCGACGGGCATGGAGAACCGGCACCCAAAACACCGCCTGTCACTCTTTGCCGTTGCCCGTTCCCACCGCCACAACGGCATTGCCAAACATTTGATCAGAAACGCCATGCAAAAAACGGACGGCGACCTGGCCATTCAATTGGAGCCGGGAAATGGAGAAGTGGCTTTTTTTGAAAAACTTGGATTTAAGGAAAAATATGTGGAGATGCGGCTTGGTGAGTTATGAGTTATGAGTTATGCGAAGATACCTTCTACGGAAATTTTGAAATCTGGTAAAACGGGAGCGGCAGCAATTATTTCTTTTCCTTTGTAAATTCTCATCCTGGTTCCGTGATAGACGTGTACTTCTTTGAAATCCGGTAAGATATGCCAAACGACCAACACCTTGGCATTGCGGTAATCTTCCATTTTTTTGTTGACCTGATTGAGTTTGTCGTTTTTTGAAATGACTTCGATGACAAATTGGGGGACGGGGCATTTCCTGCTTTAGTTTTTGTGATTTGTTCGTCGGTGAAAAAGGCAATATCCGGACGGCGGTGGTGCGATGAAAAAAATGTATCCACTTCCGAGAGAAGGAAACCCTTTACTTTTCCAGCGTTCTTAAGTTTGTTAAATAGGCTGGTCAGGTTTTTAGAATGTAAATTTGTGAGGAATCCACGGTGCGTTCGGTCTTCTCGATTTTGCCATCCAGCCATTCATATTTATACCCTTCCTCACGGGTGAGGTATTCTCTCTGAAACGCTTCCCAGGAGATTCCCTTTGATTTTTTCATCGTCTTTTGCAATTGCGTTTGAGTTCCTTTCTGAATAGATGCTGCGGATGACATAGCGTTTTTGTTTGAACAAATATAAATGTTTTGATTCAAAATATGCCCCATATTTACAAACAAATAATTTCACATATAAAAAACATTTTGTTTTTAATTTATTTTCTGATTTCGTACTTTTGCTGGTGAAATCTAACTGAATCACAGCGGCAGGTAAGTGCAAAAACAGCCTACTTGCCCACCAAGCATACTCGCCTACCTTAAAGATATGGCTAAAAAAAATCAACCTGACGCAACTGACCTGACGAACGATATTCCAATGAACGGAAACGGAAACGGACATGGCAATGTCAACATTACTACCATTTCCAATATGTACGAGGACTACTTCCTCGACTACGCCAGCTATGTGATCCTCGAACGGGCCGTACCCGCCGTGGAGGATGGCCTGAAACCGGTACAACGGCGCATCCTGCACGCAATGAACGAAAAGGAAGATGGCCGTTATCACAAAGTCGCCAACATCATTGGGAATACCATGCAGTACCACCCACACGGCGATGCAGCCATTGGCGCCGCACTGGTGAATTTGGGCCAAAAAGATTTATTGATCGACTGCCAGGGGAACTGGGGGGATTACCGGACAGGGGACTCCGCCGCCGCCGCCCGTTATATTGAAGCGAGGCTAACCAAATTTGCACAGACAGTTGCTTTTAACCCGCAGACGACGGACTGGCAACTCAGTTATGACGGACGGAAAAAAGAGCCGATCAGCCTTCCAATGAAATTTCCCATGGTGCTGGCACAGGGCGCAGATGGAATTGCTGTGGGGCTTTCAACAAAAATATTACCGCACAACTTTATTGAGCTTTGCAAAGCATCTATTGATATCCTAAAAGAAAAAAGGGTTAAGATTTACCCGGATTTCCTGCAAGGCGGCTCCGTCGACGTGAGCGAATACAACAGCGGCAAAAGGGGCGGCAAAGTAAAAGTGCGGGCCGCCATCGAAAAGGCGGATAAAAACCTCTTGCTGATCAAGGACCTGCCTTACGGTGTCACCACTTCCTCCCTCATCGATAGCATCCAAAAAGCGGTAGAAAAAGGAAAAATCAAGATCAAAAAGATCGACGACAATACCGCTGAACACGTGGAGATCGCCATTCAATTGGCTTCGGGCGTTTCACCCGATGTGACCATTGATGCGCTGTATGCCTTCTCCAATTGCGAAGTGTCCATTTCCCCCAACTGCTGCATCATCGTGGACAACAAACCGATGTTCATCAAGGTGGAGGAACTATTGAAGATCTGCACCGAACGGACGAAAGACCTGCTACGCCAGGAATTGGAAATCCGCAAACATGAACTGGAAGAAAAATGGTTTTTTGCCAGCCTCGAAAAGATATTCATCGAAAACCGTATTTACCACCAAATCGAAGAATGCGAGAGCTGGGAAGAGGTGATGGCCACCATCTACCGTGAGATGCGCAAATATGTGGCAACGCCCTCCGACCCTGCCAAAAAAGGTGACGAGCGCCTGGAGCTTTTCCGTGACCTGACCGACGACGATATCACCCGCCTCACAGAAATCCGCATCAAGCGCATTTCTAAATACAACTCTTTCAAGGCTGATGAACTGATCGAAAAGATTATCGCTGAATTGGAACAGGTAGAACACCACCTGGCTCATTTGGTCGAGTACACCATTGATTACTATCAAATGTTGTTGGACAAATTCGGCAAAGGCCGGGAACGCAAGACTAAGATCACCAGTTTTGAAACCATCAAAGCCGTACATGTGGTCGCCAACAACACCAAGCTGTACGTGGACCGCAAAGAGGGTTTCATCGGAACCAGTATCAAAAAAGAAGGCGAATTTGTTTGTGACTGCTCTGATATTGACGACATCATCGTTTTCCGCAAGGATGGAAAAATGGTCGTCAGCCGTATTGCCGATAAGACCTTCGTCGGTAAAAACATTATCCACGTAGCCGTCTGGAAAAAAGGTGACGAGCGCACCACCTATAACATGATCTACTGGGACGCAAAGAAAGGCCGGGCCATGGCCAAGCGTTTCAACGTAACCGCCATTACCCGCGACAAGCCCTACGACCTCGTGAAAGGTGATAAAAACAAAGTGCTCTACTTCACCGCCAACCCCAATGGCGAAGCCGAACTGGTGACTATTACTCTCAGCCCAACCAGCCGTGCCCGTATTAAAATATTCGATTACGGCTTCAGCGACCTCGAAATCAAGGGCCGGGGTGCTGGTGGCAATATTGTCACCAGGTACCCGGTCAAAAAAGTCGTATTAAAAGAAGAAGGCCACTCCACCATCGGCGCCCTTAAGGTCTGGATGGATGAAGTCAGCGGCCGCCTCAATACCGAAGAACGGGGCCGCTTCCTTGGCGACTTCGATACCGGTGAAGCCATCCTTGCCATCTACAAAGACGGCTCCTACGAGCTGAACTACGTCGAACTGACCCGCCGCTACGAGCCCAAGGATTTGATGCACATTTATAAATTTGATCCCGACGCACCGGTCTCTGCCGTCCATTTCGACGGCAACAAGGGCTGGACGATGGTCAAACGTTTTTACATCGAAACCACCTCCGTAGACCAGCGCTACTCCTTCGTCAGTGACCACCGATCCTCCAAACTTTACTTTGCCACCACCACCGACCAACCTGTCGTCAAATACAGCTACAAGCAGAAAAATGAAAGGCACGAAGTGGAACTGAACCTGGCAGAATTTATTGACGTAAAGGGCTGGAAGGCACTGGGGAACAAACTTGGCGAATTCAAGGTATTAAAAATCAATGCTGTACAACAAGAAACCCCGGAAACGCCCGATGATGAACCCGAGCCATCGGATAAACCTGCACCTGTTGCCAAGCAGTCGACGGCCGGTTCGAAAAAGGCCTCGCCTAAAAAAACCGATTCCTCCGGAAAACTGAAGGCGGGGGACACGGTGGATTTTGATTTGGACGGGCAGGGGAGTTTGTTTTGAGGGTGGGATCGCTTGAATAATTTAAAGCAATAACACAGCTATTAAAATCTTTTTTATCTAAAAGTTTCCTTTTTTTGTAAGAGATTGCTTTGTTTCCCAGCATTCCTTTCTATCATTATTTTTTTTCTTTACCTTGCAGCGAAACAAAAATTTAACCCAGATAAAACTGATACTTGCCTCACTCAAGGCATCTCATAGTTAATTTCAAGAGGAAATCCTGATTCCTAATATATATTTATTGTATATTGCACAATCGACTAAATTTGTATAGAAACAATTAGGATAGATAGATTTTGTTTTTTAATCGAGTATTCATCAAGCATAGTTACACTTTATTAATTCTCTTCTTAATCTATTATGTATTTCAACACACTATCAAATCTTAAAGTAGAGATTGTAAAATAGCAGGTCCTTCGTGTTCTTATATTTATTAATATTAGAAAGGGTCACATAATAAACTCACGCGGTACCGAATAGAGAGAGACAATATTAACGCAAATTGAAACATATAAGGAAATAGCATAAAACCAAGTAGGGTTAAAAAGAAAATAAATTACTAACACTAAATACACATGAATATATATGAATAAAAAAAATTTTTTCCAAATTTTCGCCCTAGTGGCGTTTTTGGTGCTGATGGTAGTGAGTTGTTGGGCAACTGTTGAATCTCTTCACTTGCTGTTGCCCTCGTGGCCTATTATCATATTTTGGGCTATGACGATTATTTTCTTTGTAGTTGCTTCCTACGGTACAAAGCTGATAGTAGATAGTTTGAATCAAAAACTATTTATTGATAATAGAGGCTGGAAATTGATCAGTGGGGGCATTTTGCTTTTTGCATTTTGGATATGCTTCAGTTTACCTACCAACACACATACCTTTTTCTATCGTGCGTCTATTACAGACGTATTGATAAAGGATTTAACAGAGACCAAAAACAAGTTGCAAAACCTGGCCAATGAAGGACAGGCTGGAAAAATCATTTCAGAGGAAAAGGCAAATTTTGAAAACAGAATTGATAATATCTTTTCAAAATTTGCTGCCGAAATCAACAACCCCGGACTTCCAGGATGGGCCGATAGAGCGGAAGCTGAAATTATTGAACTCGAAGGAGAACTAGGCGAAGTCCAACGTTTAAAGCCCAGGTGTAAAAGTTTCTCTTGCCGCCAAGAGTTGATTGAAGAAATGCGAAAGCAAGTTGAAGAACTGAAGGAATCTAAGATGCGGACTACTTACGACACCCGTTTAGCAAATATCAACAGAGGTTTAGACAAAAAAGAGATCAGTAAACTAATCGATAACATTGAGGGAATACAGGCAAAAGTTAAAGAAAACCCTTCATCTAGTGATGAGCCAACAGAAAAGACTACTGCTCTACTGTCCCAAGCATATAAAATCGTTCAACAATACAGCGATGTTTTGATTATTGAATTTGAGAAAAGCTATCCTGACCAAATGCAAATTGCAAGAGAAGACAAAGAAACGTATGCAGGTGTTTCTAAAACAGACAGGATGCGCAGTGTGATAGATGTATGGAAAGATTTTTTTGCAGGAAAATATGGCGGGCGCGGTTTCATTTACTGGATCGTCGTTGCCGCTTTAGTGGACATAGCAGGCTTTATCTGCTTTAGTGTTGCTTTCGCTAAAAAGGAATATTGAATAAAAAATAAATAATAAACAACATAAACCCAGAAATAAGATGGCTAAATCAAAATTTGATATAGAGAACAATAGCGACCTACAACCTGAAAAGCCCACCGATACTACGAGTGGAGACACGCACAACTATGAAGCAAAAGCAAATGATGTGGTGGTGATTTCTGACAATTCTCCGGTAATCATCCTTTTTGGTTCGGGTGCATCAGGCAAAACGATGACCCTGATTCGCTTGACCAGATATCTGATACAAAATGGATATAAGGTATCGCCTGAAAGGACTTTTCGCGACTCCCGCGACAAACATTATAGCAAGATGTGCGATGATTTTATGAGCATTGTGAATAGTTCAAGAACCCCTGGGCGTAATCAAATAATAGATTTTATGCTCGTAAAGGTGATGGACAAAAGGGGACGACCCATTTGCCAGCTGCTTGAAGCACCGGGAGAGCATTATTTTGATCCAAATGCGCCCAAAAGACCTTTCCCTACATATATCAACACAATAAAGCAAAGCCGAAACCGCAGGACTTGGGTGTTCATCGTGGAGAAAGATTGGATGAACCAAGATGACAGAAATCATTTCGCACAGAAAATTACGGAGCTTCAGCAAAACCACGTTATGGCAAATGACAAAGTAATCTTTACCTGCCATAAGGCTGATTTGCACAGTGCCTATATGGATGGAGGGAGATACCTCGTCCGACAATATTTCGATGATATCAAAAACCAATACCCGAATATCTTTTCAAGGTACGTGAATACCAATCCTATAACAAGATTGTGGCAAAAATATAACTTTGATTTCGTTGTGTTTTCTGCAGGGACTTTCAACGATGATGGTGAAGGCGGAGAAATCTACTCCCAGAGCGATGACAACAACCCAGCGGTGCTTTGGGGTGCAATCATGAAAACCGTAAAAGGTGGCTGGTTATAAACAACTTCAAAGATTAAAGGGATGAGCAACTATGTTTTTAAAATCTTTGGCGCCCCCTATACATTTGATTTGTACAAGGGCAGTGAAAGCGAGATAGCGTATTTCCAGAATTTTGACAATGGCGGGAAGGAAAACGTGAAACTGACCGTACACCGTATGGGGAGCGGAAAGGTTTCATACTCCTATCTGCGCTATAACTTCATTTCCAGCAGCGGACGGCCCAAGTCCTTTTTTGGTATGTCCGTTTTATTTGACAATGAATATTGCAGGAATGTTGAAGAGTTATTTGAATTTTTCGATGAAGTTTACAAAGGGGTTATCCTGAAAAACGGCATCCTGCTTGCCGAACTCGATAATAACCCGACCGAGCAGGCAAAATATCTTGTGCAGACATTTGCTGAAGCAGAAGTGGAAGTAAAAAACATAGAAAAGATTATCTTCAAGAACCTAGAAAATTATTTCGCAGGCGATATCCTTCCGATAGACAGCTCGTTTTTGGAAAGCAATTCTATGTTGAGGCTGAACGACAAAATGGGTAATGCCAAGCTGGTAAGTGCATTGCGGAAATATTCATGGATACACGTTTCTCCAGAATACAGCAAAAATGAAGAACCAGTTCCAAATGATGAATTCTTGAATAAGTTAGATGTTGCGATAGAAGAAGTGAAAAATCAAATGCTTGAAATTTCCATGAATGCTTATAAAGGCATTGATGTAGACGAGGAAGTCAAGGCATGTCTTGATAAAACAAAAGCTTCGCTTGATTTGATTGCGGAATGGTTGAGTAACGAATACAAATCCCAAAAAAAGGAAGACCCAAATTCATGGGTACTAAAACAGCCTGCGCTTAAAGACCGCCAAGAGAAACTTGAAGATACCAAAAGCAAACTAAACGAGCTGGTGCATATGGTACGGACAAAGACCCCTCCCCCAACTCCCATCACCACTACTGCCCAGCAACCACCTGATGACGCACCCGCTCTGTCGCCTGCATCAAGTCCAGATGACTGGCAAAGCCATATCCCGAAAATCACTTTAGGTCTGACTGTCGTTATAACGCTACTGATTGCTTATTTCTCTATATTTAGGCCGAACATGATCATTTCACCAAGCAATGGGAATAACACTGATAGTACTGTTATATTAGGGCAAAAAGCATTGAATGAAAATAAATTTGATTTAGCAATAATTCGTTTCGAACGTGCACATAGACTCGACTTGGTTGATACGGTACGGACAAAGGCAATCCAATATTGGAGGGATGAGGCTGAAACCAAAACCGTTAAAAGTAATACAAGCATAGAAATCTTAAGAAAGGCAATAGCGGACTTGAAAAAAGCTGAAGATTATGGATATAACCCAGCAGCAAAAATTGCAGAAATTGAACAAAGGATTGCTGATTTAATCGCTGCAGCCAATCCACCAGTGTCGCCACCAGTGTCGCCACCAGTCTCTCCACCAGTGTCCCCACCAGTGTCCCCAGCAACGCCAACATGTGCAAAGTCTACGGTGATTATTAAGATTACTAAAAACAGCAAGAGAAAGTACTCGGTCGGTGATGAATTTGAAGTAATTGCAAGAACAAGTTCAGGTGCCATAACTTGTAAAGGTGGAGAATGGAAATTTGAAGATGAATTATGGGCAAATGAGTCCAATAATCCAACAAAAGTAGCAGTCCAGAAACTTCCAAAAGACGGAAAAGCTAAACTAAGTTATTGGATAAGCGGCATCAGAATCTCATCAACACATAAAGAAATCATACCTTAAATTAGAACATGATCATGAGATTATTTAGAATAATACCGATCTGCATATTGTCAATATTATTTTTGAGTAATATGAATGCTCAGAATAGCAATAATCAACAAGGAGAACAACAGACAGAAATTAATCAGGATACATTGAATAATACCAGAATTGCTTTTGATGTAAAAACCGATGTTCGAGACATAGCAGAAGCTTTAAAAGGCAGAAAACTTATTAAGAAAGAGATTGAAGATGAATCAATCATTGTCCTTTTCGACCAAGAGATACAAAATATAGCACTATACATTGACACCACAAAAGTAGAATTTCCTGAAATAGAAAAAAGATTAAATGAAGGGGGGTATATCTTGATGGTGCCGGAAGATAAAATTGAAGAGCAGGTAACTGAAGAGCAAGTCGTTGAAAAAACGGGAACTCTACCTGAAAAAGAATATAAATACGACCCAGCAATAGACAAATTTTTAAATATTGAGGATACTACCATTTTTACCGATAACTTTATGAAGTATGATTCGCAATATATCCATCCAAGCCGTTGGAACTATTATCAAACAGTTGAAATAATTCACAACCTTAGTAAAAAATTAAAGAGCGTTGAAGAAAACCTATCAGATTCGAAGGTTAGAGATATTATGAAAGAGATTACAGTTAAGGAAGAAACAGCAAAAAACCTTCTTTTGGAAGAAGCAAAGTCAATAAATGAAGAGGTAAATCAGTATTTAAATAAGTTGATACCTTTTGAAAAAGAAATAGGTATGCTTTCTAAGCAACAGAGAGAATATTACATAAAGTTGAAAAACAAATTCAATAAGTTAGACAGCAAAATTTACCCCGATAACCAATGATAAATGCGTCCCAATATTTAATCGTTATCCTGCTTGCTTCTGTCCTATTGACAGGCTGTAGTGGTTGCTCTTCAAATTCGGACAGCGATAATTCACACCTTTTTGACAGCTCTAACTATTCCGATTCCGATTATACAGCTTATACAGATGAGGCAGCTGACGACAAGAGCATAAAAATTCCTTACACAGAAATGTACGGCCATACGATCACCATTCCGGTAAAAATCAACGGAATGGCGCTTGACATGATTTTTGACACCGGTGCTTCTTCTACTTGCATTACCCTTGCCGAAGCACAATATCTATATGAAAAAGGTAACCTTACCGAGAATGACATCAGAGATATCCAACAATTCCAAACTGCCGATGGCAGTATATCAGTGGGCTTGCGAATTATTTTGCGGAATATTTCTATTGGTGATAAAATTAGTTTAGAGAATATAGAAGCAATCGTGGTACAAAACCAGCAAGCTCCCTTGCTTTTAGGACAATCAGTAATGAAACAGTTTAGAGAAATATCAGTGGATAGAGAAGATAAAGTTATTAAATTTTTTGAGTAGATTAAAAACCCTATGAATTTCAGTTTTTACATTTTTGGTACCCCTGGCGGATATGACCAACACCCTGCCGATGACAATAGTGCTTTATTCCAAGAGTTCGCAAAAAGCAATACTGCTGAATCACAGTTAACTGTCAAACGGGAAGGGAATTTGGTGCATTACGTATATGTGCGGCAATTGCAGAAAGAATCTGAAATCTTTTTTGGTTTATGTCTCTCTTTTAATGGCGTTCATTGTCGCAACCCCAAAGGGTTGTTCGAACTTTTTAGTACCGTTTTCGATGACGTTTACAGGGAAGGTAGGATTTTGAAGTATGACAATTTCAAAATAAGCTACAATATAGGCAGATTTAATGAAGATTCGACCGAAGTAAAGCGCATTAAATCCTTTTTCAAAAAAAAGCTGGAAGAAAATTTAGCCCGTGATTTCAGTAATATTTTGCCAACGTTCAAAACTGGAAACGGCAGCAAGACCATTTCAATAAAAGAAGACAAGAGTGTCATTCTCGACAACATCGCTGAATATGAAGTTGTGCACCTTAGCAAAAATGAGAAACTGCCGCAGAATCCCAACAAGGGCATGCCGAATAGGGCGATGGCCGGTAATGACAAAACGATAGGTCTTTCGACGAAGCGAAAAATAATTTACTTTTCTTCATCTTTTGTTTTCTTTTTTATAGTGTTCTATTGTCAGTCAGATAATGCGATTGTACTGAATTTAATTTTGCCGATGCTAACGCTTTTAGTGTTTAGTTTCATGTATGCCGTAAGTGGCATCCACCACAAGAAATTTTACAAGCCTGCTGATTACCTTTTCCCGCTTTATATAAGCCTAACAGTAAGTTTTGGTTTGATCTCCTTAATTTTCGGGATACACACCGAAGTATTCACCTCCTACGACAAGGATAGATTGGGGTTTTACTCCCCTTGGAAGTGGATGAAAGTCAATGAAATTTTGAATTTTCCAAAGGAGCAAATAAAAAGTATTGATTCACCTCCATCCCAACTCGTAAATTTTTCTGGCTTGATAAAAAAAGACACAGCCTGCCATATAATCATCATTGATAAAACACAGTCTGTAAGAAGTTCAGGAGAAAAAGTTGATAGTTTTCTGAGGGACAAAATACGTTCAACATTCAATGTCACTGACTCAAAGCTTAATAGCGTTAAAACATCGGATTTGATTCCTCCGTACATTTTAAGCGGGTTCTATAATAATGTTACCAGCTCATCATGCGAGTACGTGAGTATGTGGCACTACAATGGGAACAAGGAACTATCTTTTATAGATAACAATACAGATTCCTACACTACCGATATAGCAAGTGAAATCAGAAGTGGAAAATCAAAGTTTATAAATAATTACTTTGATGAAATAAATAAATTTGAACATGTTTCAAGTCAAAAATCACAAATAGATGATATCATCGTCGAACTTAATAAAATAATTGTTTATCCTGATTTTGAGAAACATAATTCAATTAAAGTTTCAATAATAAGTGACTTCCTTAATTCATCAAATATCGAAAGTGGTTTAGACTTCCAAGAGGTAGAAAAGTTGACTCAGTTGAACCTTTATTATATGGACGGGTTTGACGGCGACAACCCAACATGTTCCCCCATTGAAATTTTAGACAAAGCGACAAATAACTATTCCCTTATAAAGCCAAAGAAAATCATTAACTTAAAGGACAAGGAGCAGGCTTCGTTTTTTTTTGAAGAACTATCTCTCTCTAATTATCAATATTTTGACTACAGAAATAAGAGCTCAATAGAGTTCTTTTACCCTTATCGTTCTTATAACACTAAAGAAAAGGCAAGTGCTTACATACATTTTTTAGAAGTTGATTTAAAAAAGAATGAAAGCAAAAAATATAAAATTAAATTAGTTGATGATGGCAACAAAAACGATGCAATTCCAATCATTTATAAATCAGGCCGTATGTCAGAGCTTAAAGGTGGCCTTTCAGGCGACAGAGTTGACGTCAATGTCTTCAAAGACGATACACTTGAAATTGGCCTTCCGTTTACAAACTCTTTAACCAGTATCAACCGTCTGTACCTTGAAGTTTCGTCATTATCAGATCATAAAACCGAAGCCCTCTCGGTCGTACTTAGGCCAAGAATGCCAGACACGACCTCATACTATTTGATATTTTGTTATGCGATTTTTATAATGTCGATAGCTTTGTTCTTGATTCTGCCCAACGTTTTTGTATTTCGACTTATGCTTGGCGACAAGCTAATCTCTGTATCTAAAACCATTGATGCCTTGAACATCCTTGCATTGAGTCTTCCTGTTTCCCTCGGTTTGTTTTGGGCAGTATTTTTATTTACGACATTCCACGATTTGAATGATTTAATTCTTCACCTATCCACAGTTCTTTTTGTCCTTTTAGGATTTTGTTTGCCCCGGTATTTTTATAATTATCGCAAATACCATAATAAAACGGGCAAACTATATAGTTTCAATTTGTTAGGTTCATTTATAAGTGATATCAAGTTTTTCATGTCGCCTAAAATCTAAATTGAAGACGAAAACTTTAGAGAAATATCAGAGAATAGAAAAATACAATTGTTAATTTTTTTAAGTAGATAGAAAATATTATGAATTTCGGCTTTTATATTTTTGGTACGCCAAACGGATACGACCAGTACCCTGCTGACAATAAAAGCGATACGTTTTATGAGCTTATAAAAAATAACTCTTACGAATCGCAACTGACAGTTCAACGCAGCAGACAAATTGTATATTACATTTATATTCGAAGAATACAAGAAAAGCCCAATAACTTCTTTGGCCTTTGCCTAATTTTTAATGGCGTTTATTGCCATAATATCAAAAAATTGTTCGAACTTTTTGGCCGTGCATATTTTGATATACAATCGGAAGGATATTTTTTTAAATTTGACAAAGGAAAAACAAACTATTCCGTCAATAAATTTACCGATAGGTCACATGAAATAGAACGAATTAAATCCTTTTTTAAAAGTAACCTTGAGAATAATTTAATTCAAGATTTTGATGATATTCCATCAAGATTTAAATTTGGCAATGGCGAAAGAAAAATTTCTATAAATAAAAATAACAATGACATTTTAAGCAATATTGCTGAATATGAAACCGTGCATATTTGGAGTAAAGAAAAAATACTTTCTGGTGTACACACAGGAAAACATAATTTACAACAAAGGTTTAGCAATCTATCAATAAAAAAGAAACTATCGATTTTCGTAGTGTTGGTATTGGTTTTACTTTATATTTCCTGGAATATATATGAGCGGCGTCAAATGACACTAACCATTGACCCGCTTGTCACCAACGGATTAATTGCGTTAAAAGAAAAAGTTAACTGTATAAATAAAATTTTAGAAAATAAGCCTGAAGATATAGAGATCAAAGAATCAACTGATTTTAAGCTCACCGGTATCAAATTACGCTTAAGTAGCATGGGGTTATCAACCCCAATAAAAGACATCACTGACCTTGAGTCAGATGTATCTGACCTTGAGAAATTCCTTCAGGGTAAAGGCCTTAACCTTGATAATTGTATTGAAAAATGATCATAATTAATAAAACAATAAAGATCTCACTCTTTTTCTTTTTCCTATTTGGAATATACAACTCTGCATTCTCTCAATTTTCTAAACGGAACAAGGAGATTGCAAGACTGAAAGAAAGTATTAAATTTTATAAGGCTGAGTTAAAAACTGTCCGGACTGGCAACGATAATTTTTATAAAGAAAACAAAAGGCTTATTTCAATAATTGAAGGCCAGGAAAAAGAAATTGAAAGGTTACGAAAAAGAGATTCAACCTCTATCGTCATTCAAAATCCCCCGATGGATGATGAACCGCCAAATCCAACTTCGACAGGGGACAACAGTTTCGATTCTCAATTCGATTCAACTAGATATATTAGCATTATTGCAGAATTAAGGCGTGAAATATTATTACTTAGAAGGCAAAACAATAAAAACCTAAAAGTTATTGAAGGACTCAAAAGAGATACAAACTTTTTAGGCAATTTGGTTCGTCTGCAAAAAGATTCGATTTACAATTTGACGGTCAAGGCTAAAAAGCTAAAAGATTCACTTGATTACTATAAACAAATTGTAGATAGTGTGGAGCTCTTTTTAGTAGAAAGAGAAAATGCAAAAAGATATGCAAGATCGATATTAGATAGCGTCGCATTAAAATTTAGTGAATATTCCCAATTGAATTTTTCTGAAAAGAATGCTTTTAGAAAAGACTTATGGGATATTTATTCAAAATACGACACCAAATCTACAAGTAAAAATTGTGGTCCATTTACACTGAACGCAACTGATGATTTAAAAAATGGCTGGGACCATTATTATAACGCTCGAATCTTAGTGGATGACAAAGGAGAAATTTTTAATAAAATGGATGATGATTATTGTGAGAAGGTACATGAAATGAACAAAGGGATGATCGACGAATTAGGCCAGGCGTTGGCACAATCCCAAAATGATTATAGTTTAAGAAGAGAATGCTACAGCCTCCTTGAGAAACTTATACCCCTAATTGTCACAGAAAGACAATGCTGGGAAGACACAATTAAGGGCAAACCAAGTTCGCTTGCAGAATTAGAAAAGATTCATAAAGATTTCAACAAAGGTGATTATGCCTCGGCAATGGGAAAATACAACAGAGGCTACCGTTTATTAGAACTAGATGAAGTAAAGGAAGATTCTGCATTAGTGGCCGAAGTAAAATATAGCATAGGAACAATCCTGCTTTGGAACTTGGGAGATTTAGAGAGCTACCGCGGCTTGGCTTCCGAAGGGTCTTGGTTTAAAGAACATTACAGATTCAGAAAAAATATTGCGCCGAACTTATTGAATGATGCAATCAGGTTATCAGAGAAAGGCTCCGAATTGAGGCAAAAAGCAT
This sequence comes from Bacteroidota bacterium, assembly GCA_039819485.1. Classification (GTDB taxonomy): domain Bacteria; phylum Bacteroidota; class Bacteroidia; order Chitinophagales; family Saprospiraceae; genus UBA6168. The sequence goes on from JBCBRY010000158.1 coordinate 15,081, forward strand.
TTGTTGCAACTAGAAAAAAATATTAACAATATGAAAAAAATTTATTCAATTATATTTATCCTTTGTATCAGCTATTTCAAAATTTCCAGTCAAGAAGAAAACATTAAAAACCTCCCAGCCCAAACAAACAAATCATCCAGTAAAGAATCATCTCGCTGGACGTTCAGTCCTACGATTTCCCCTTATATTCCGATTATAAATAGGCTTTCAGATATTGATGATGATAAAATCAGTATAAATAACGACGATGGTTTCATTTACGGACTCAAGTTTGAAAAATACTTTCCAAATTCAAAAAAAGGCTTTGGGTTTGAAATTAATTACCTGAACAGAGAAATAATCGTAACAGACGCTAACCGCTATTACTTTTCTGAAAATGCTATTTCATTAACACCTTTTTATAGCCTAAAATCCGGAGGAATCGAACAAATAAATCATACGTCATTTGAATTCGGCCTTAAAAACCAATTTACATTTTACAATTCTGCTTATCGTTCTGATGGAAGCAATAGCTTTGACGATTATAATGTTGCGATGCTGAGGAGGTTTCGACTTTATGGTTACCTAGGTGTTGGAATAAAGAAAGATGAATTTAATAAGGAGTCTCATAGGATTGGGGTGTCCACTTTAAATATTGGTATTTTCTTTCCGATATTCAATCAGGCCAATTTGACTAAAAACAACAATTTTATCTACCCTCCTGGATTTGAAATATTCAGAAAAAGCAGATACAGCAATTTTTATGCAGTTCTGAACTACTTTCAAAACATAGATATGAAAAAAAGCACGGATGGTAGCATTTACCAGATACCGGAAGCATTTACATATCCTAAAAATAATTTTAAGCCAAAAAAACTCTTTCCACCTCTTATCCATTGGACGAACCCCATAACAAGTGGGTTTGGGAATTTTTATTTACACTCTGTTTTTCAACCCCAAGTAGATTCTGTAGAGCTTTCTAGTAGAATATATTCCGATACTTCATTGACCATTAAATCGTCTCTATCATGGAAGGCAGGATACACCTATCATTTTGCTGGTAATTATTCCAACTTCATCGAAAGTGGTAAAGACAGAGGGTGGCGATATAATTTATTCCTGGGAGCGGGTGTATTGAACAAAATATATAACCTAAAAGGTACTCAGGAGGCAAGGATTAATAGTTTATCCATTGAACTGAATGCTGGGGGACGTTTAGGTTACTATCCTCCAGGTCTTTTTGTCTTAATTGGTTGTACTTATCAGATTGACCTCAATCAAAAATTACTTGTAAATCTCGATGAAACCGAGGATTTTGACCTTGCAAATTTGAAGTATTTCAGGTTATTTGCCGGTCTTAGTATTAAGAATGCTATAAATATTCGAGTCATAGCTACTCCCTCACTAAATAACTACAAGAAAAACGAAACATTAATGGACAAGCTTAGCTTCTCAATTGGTTTTGGGTTATAAAACCTTATACACTAAATTTACTTTTCATGACTATTCTGATCCTCTGAATAATTCAATTTTTACTTATGCTTGCTTCCACCATCCGTGCCTGACTTTCCTTACGCAGTTTTCCCTCCCACACCCACAGCCGCCGCTTCTTATAGCTCACCCCCACTTTTCCCTTTCTCAAAAACGGCATACCCAATATCCCATCTAAATCTACTGCCAGGCTTTCATTGAGCGGATGAAGGCTGACGATGGTCACGTCCAATGAACCTATGAGCTGTTCACCTATCATCAAGTTTTTTAAAATGCCGGAAGTCGCCATTTTCTGTTGATGGGAAATGCCCTTCACTTGCAGTTTTTTAATTTCATCAAAACAGCTTGGCACACGCTTGAGAGAAGAATCGTCCAACAGATTTATTTCAGCACCAGTGTCAATTCCCAGACGGAATTTCTTTTTACCGATGCTGCCGATGAGGTAAGGGACATGGCCACTGAATTTGAGACCAAAGGACGCAATGGGTGGTTCATTTACCAATGGTGCAGATTTTCGTTGGGCCGGTGCAAAGGTCAGCTCCTCCCGGTCAAAGTCAAAAATCAGTTCCAGGTCTTTCAAGATCGCATAACCGATGATTCCCAGCAGATGGATGCCCTTTGTTCGTTCAACAGAAGAAAGATCTACCGTAAGAGCATACTGTTTTTTGATGGGCAAGCTTCCTATCGAGAAATGGTCAATGGCGAAGTACCGTGCCTCACTGGAATGGCCATTCAAATCAACAATTTCAGTTGAAGCCCGGAGCGCAGGTACGCCTTTGAAGTAAGCTTGGTTGACCATGAGTTCGGGTGCACCTGTATCGAGGATAAATTCACCAACTTGCCCGTTGAGATTAGCCTTGACAAGTAGCAGGTTGCCCACAAAGCGGAATGGAATACGGTCTTTAGCGATGGTACCGAAGGCACAAAACAGGAAGCTAAACAGTAGTAGATTTTTGTAAAAATGTGATTGCATAGTTCATGGTTATTGATGTTCAGCAGATGGGCGGAGGATACCCAGACACGTCCTGCCATTGCAGGCAGACGCTTCGTTTCAGGATTCATTACAGATTTCAGCAGTGGAGAGTAAAGGCAGTGTAGCTACCAGTGCATTTGGAATGTTTGTTTCTTGTCTAGGAAATTCCAGTTGGTTGTCTTGTCGACGTGGAGAGTTGCTTAGAAAACAATTAAAAAAGTCACAGACTAGTGAAAATGACACACTTAACGGGATAGACAAAATTATATATTGCCGTTTTAGCCAGAGGGTTAGCCAAAATGTCAAGTAAACCCCTTTTTGCAAAACTTTTGCCAAACGGACCTACTTGACCAAAATAATTGAACGGCTAAAGTTTTCTACGGATAATTGTCATTGCCTTACCAGCTAAACCATTTCAGCCATTTATTTTTTTTCTATGGAACTTTACAAAAAGCAAAAATCGTTATACATTTGCATCGCTTTAGCCGAAAGTGGCAAATTAAAGCAAAAGGATTGGCCCATGGTGTAATTGGCAACACACCAGATTTTGGTTCTGACGTTCAAGGTTCGAGTCCTTGTGGGCCAACAGTAGCAAAGCCCTGATTATCAGTAAGATAGTCAGGGCTTTTTCTATTTAGGTACAATATAGGTACAACAAATACGCTATTTTCTTCCTACCCGTAATTCCATTTAATTCTATGGTTTAAACCCAATTGAAGGTGCTGTACCATCAATTATCACGTTTTTTCAATGTTTAAACGGTAGCAAAATGGACAAAGCATACCTAAATTTTTTAGAACGCATCAAAGACACCATCCAAGTCGAACGAACCAAAGCCATTCAGAATGTTAATCGTTCGCTAATCGCTCTTTATTGGGAAATCGGAAAACAAATAATTGAAAGCCAACAAGAACATGGTTGGGGGAAAAGCATTGTTGAGCAACTTTCTAATGATTTGCGAAAAGCATATCCCGGAAAGACTGGATTTTCACCAAGAAACCTATGGGATATGAGGCGCTTTTTCGACACATATAAAGGTGATCCAAATCTGCGACAGCTTGTCGCAGAAATCCCTTGGGGACATAACTTGCTTATCATGCAAAAAGCAAAGAGCAGGGAAGAACGCCAATATTATTTACAGGCAAGTAGCCAAATGGGATGGAGCAGGGGGGTACTGCTAAATCAGATCAAAGCAGAAGCATTTCAAAGACAAGTACAACTTCCAAAACAAACCAACTTTGAAAAAACACTTCCGGCTCACTTGGCAGAACAAGCTGACGAAACAATAAAGAGCAGTTACAATCTTGAGTTTCTGGGCATCAGTGAACCTATATTAGAATTACAATTAGAAAACAAGCTTTTACAGAAATTACAATCCTTCATTTTAGAGCTTGGATATGGCTTTGCATTTATAGGTAACCAATACCCTGTTGCTCTCGGAAACAAAACATACCGTATTGATTTGTTATTCTATCACCGCTACTTGCAATGCCTTGTCGCCATTGATTTAAAGATCGGAGAATTTGAACCTGAACATGCCGGGAAAATGAATTTCTATCTTGAATTATTAGATGACAAGCACAAACTTCCACATGAGAATCCTGCTATTGGAATTATCCTTTGTGCTGAAAAAAATCATCTCGAAGTCGAATATGCTCTGCGATCAAGTAGCAAACCCGTTGGAGTTGCAGAATATCAATTAAGCACCATCTTGCCAGATGAGTTAAGCGGGAAAATCCCAAGTCCTGAACAATTGAAAAAGCCCCTGATTAAAAAATAAAAATCTTTTAAGAATTACATTTATTGAGGTAACAAATTGTCGTTACAGTGAAACGACAATTCGTTACCTTTGACAAACACAAGTGCTTAAATTCAAGTAATATTTAGAATAAACTGAGACTTATAATAAACAGCTTAACAATTTATAAAAACAGTTGGAGAAAATACAATGTTATGTGAGCGATTTATTTTGGCGTCGCAGAAAGAGGTTATAAAACTCCACATAGAATTTAATAAAGTTCATCAAACGGAAGATGGAAATTATTTTCTTCCTGAGAACACTTTTGGTTTAAAGTTTTCCAAAGGGGCTGTTCGTTTTGTACCTGTTTCATTTCCCGAAAGTCAATTGTTTATGGACGAACATAAAGACAAGATTTATCTCATTAATGACAAGAACGGATTAGAACAATATGGATGCGCTGCTTATTTTGTGGATGAGGGGCTATTTAAAAAGGTGATTTCCGATTTTGAAAAAAACAGTCATTCATGCCAAAAACCTGACTGTTGACTAAATGACACCTTTCAGAAATATAATATTTTCACCCTCCAGCTTTTTTTGTAATTTTCGTTTTTAAATTAAAAACCGAATAATAACTTTCCTCATGCCCAATTTTGGCAGCAACCTAAATATCATTTGTCTGGAAGAAGAGGCTTTCTTTGCTTTGCTCGAACAGTCTGTAGAAAGGCTACAGGCAAAGCAGGGTAGGGAACCTGATGTATGGATAAGTGACCAGGAAGCCATGCAACTACTTCGGATCAAATCCAAAACAACACTACAAAAACTTCGGGACGAGGGTGCGATCAGATTTTCTCAACCAATGAAAAAACATATCGTATATGACCGTTCTTCCATTTTGAACTATTTGGAAAAACATGCAAAAGACACATTCTAATGGAAGAAGAAAAGAAATTTCTAAAAGGGTTTAACGCAGGATATCAGCTTGCAAAACACAGCCCTGAATTGTCCAATAAACTCAAAAAGGGAATTCAGAAAAGCGAGAATCCTTATGTAAGCGGGTTCTTTGCTGGCACTCATGAATTTAATAAGGAAATAATAAAAGAGCAATTAAAAGGAAAGATTAAAAAAGCTAGAAAAAGCATCGAAAGGGGTAAGGGCTATGAACGCAAATAAAATTTATATGTAATAGTCAAGACTTGATCTGAGCTTCCATCTATATTCAAATTTTTCGTCCTTGCTTTTCACAGTTGTAAATATGTCTTCTACCTTTTAAGTAAGGGTCGTTAAG
>JBCBRY010000159.1:0-20296 GCA_039819485.1 Bacteroidota bacterium
TTCGGCTGAAAGTAATACTTCAGCCGAAGGGGGCTGCGACCGCACAAAGGAAAAATAGGGCAAAACGAAATTCAAAAAGAAAAAGCTGATTGGTTCCCTAAACATTTGTGGACCTATTTTATTAATGGTGAAGTTGCCTTAGAATTCCTAACGGGCCAAAAACTCTCGAACCACCTCGGTTTATTCGTCCATAATAAAAGCCATTTCATGCGATCAAAATATCTTTTCCTTTTTGTCATTTGCCTGTTTTCGTTGTGCTGTACCTCACAAGATGACAACTACACCGTTGTTCCAACCTCAAATCCGAACACGGAAACCCCAGACCCCGAACCTGAAACCAAAGGACCTTTCACCTACCTCGCACTCGGCGATTCTTATACCATTGGCCATTCCGTTCCTGAAAATGAACGTTTCCCGGTGCAGCTGTCTTCCGTGCTGAACGCAGCCGGATATGAAGTGACCGATACCCGCATTGTGGCCAAAACCGGCTGGACGACGGACGAATTGCAGGCAGGAATCGCCAACGAAACGGGCCTGAGCAGTGCTTATCACTTTGTGTCGCTGCTTATTGGCGTGAACAACCAGTACCGCAACCGGCCCGTCGAAACTTATGAACCTGAGTTTACCTCCCTTCTGGAAAGAGCCATTGAATTTGCTGCCGGGAACAAAGACCGCGTGTTCGTGGTCTCGATTCCAGACTATGCATACACCCCTTTTGGCGACGGAAATACCAACATCAGTGATGGAATTGACATCTACAACGCGACCAACAAAGAAATCACGGAAGCAATGGGAGTTCGCTATTTTGATATCACCCCCATTTCACGGGAAGGTCTCGACCGGCCAGAGTTGGTCGCCTCTGATGGCCTGCACCCTTCCGGCGAACAGTACCGGCGTTGGGTGGAATTAATGTTTCCAGGCGTAAAGGAAATGTTGGATTGATCGCGGGCAACTTCTTGATCCGAAACAGGTCATTCTTGTATAAGTATGTTAAAATATACGCTGGCAGGGTATCGAACTTTGCCGGCATTTTTTTTAAATCTATTTTCATTTTTCCTTCTCCCATACACTACATTTGTATCACGATTACATTTTATAACCAATACCCATGCACGCACACGTTCTTGAAAACGATCTCGTGAACAGTAAAAAAACTTCCCTTTAACCGCACTGTAAAGACAATGCATTTTCCTGAATGGAACGTCATGGCACCCAAACCCGCTTACAATGCAACGTTTTCTCCTTTTTCTTGCAGGCATGTTCGCCTGCCATTTCACTTATGCCCAATTTGATGGTGACCAACTGTTCGATCAAAGCTACGTACATGAAATCCGGTTCGAATCGCCCGACCCTGATTTTTTTGTCAACCTCGAACAGTTGTTCTATGACTCTTCTCTCATCGGTAACATCCCTTACCTGCCGGGCGATGTCATCATTGACGGGCAGCGAATAGATTCGTCCGGCATCCGGGTCAAAGGCAGTCTTTCCGGTTTTGCCTTTAAAAAATCCTTTAAAGTGGATTTCAATGAATTCATTGACGGGCAGGAATACGACGGGGTGAGAAAATTCAATATGCAAAACGCCGATTTTGATGCATCGGTGCAGCGCGAGGCCATTGCATATGACATTTTCCGCCTGGCAGGCGTCAAGGCTCCCCGCACCGCTTTCGCCACTCTATACATCAACGACGAATACCACGGTGTGTATATTTTGGTAGAACAGGTGGACAAAAATTTCCTCCGAAATTATTTTGCCACCGACGAAGGCATTTTATACAAAAACAAAATCTGTTCTTTGGAAGTGACTTCGGGTGACCCGGACTACAGTTTTAGCGACGCCTTGTTTGCCCTCGATACCGACTTGCCCGATTCAGCTTTTATGGCAGCGCTGGAACCCATTTTGGATACCGAGGCTTTTTTGCGGTATATGCTGATAGAAAATTTCATCAATGCCGTCGATAACCCCATCCAGGTCGACTGCAATTATTTCCTTTATTATAACCACCTGGACGGACGGCTTACCTGGATTCCCTGGGACTTTAATTTCGCTCTTTTTGGCGGTGCCAATTTCCCACTGATTTATACAAATACGAACAACAGGATTTACAGGCGGATGTTAGACCATGATGTTTACAGGGAGCGTTACCTCGAATTAACGTGTCAATTGTTGGACTATAATTTTGTTGAAGAAAGAATACACCACTTTATTGATGAAAATGCCGACCTGATCCGTGACTTTGTGGAAATCGACCCTCGCTATGAGTTTGATTTTTATGAATTTGACTTGGAAACCGAAAATATAAAAAACACGATTACCGATCGCATCAACAGTTTTCAAGCCGATTTGGCCGACCTGAACTACACTTGCCAGCCATTAGTTGAACCCGTTGTATTTCAGGGCATTGTCATCAATGAATTTGTCGCCTCCAATGACAGCCTGAGCGGCATCGCCGATCCGGCCGGCGGTTTTCCTGACTGGATAGAATTTTATAACAACACGCAAGATTCCATCTCACTGGAAAACTGTTACCTGAGTGACGACAAAGACTTTTTAAAGCACTGGCGGTTCCCGGCCAGCGTGACCATAGCACCGGATGAATATTTAATTGTATTTGCTGACCGCGACATTCACGAAGAAGGATTGCACACCGATTTTAAATTAAAAGCTGACACCGGTTCTATTTATTTAATTTACGAAAACAACACCATCCTGGATTCTGTAAATTATAACCAGCAAATAAAAAATACGCCATTCGCCCGATTCCCAAATGGCACCGGCCCCTTTATTTATCACCACAGTACTTTTGGAGAAAATAATGAAAATATAACCAGTGTAAAAAACGAAATAAAAAAATCGCCCGCCATAAAAATATATCCTAACCCCACTGCTGGCGAGCTGTTTATTAAAATGGAAAAAGAAGTAGCAGGGAGCAATAAAACTGTCAACATTTATAATAGTATCGGAGAAATTATATTTACTAAAAAATTAAACGGCGAGAATGATCGAATTAATTTAAACAATTTAACCGACGGAATTTATTTGATCGAAATAAAAACAAAAAATTATTCTTTTACTGAAAAATTCATCATTAACCAATAAAGACAGTACAGGCAGGTGACTTAAAAAAGTTACGGTCAAAAATGACACTTTTACTTTGGCAAACGCTTGATTTCTAAAATTTAATTTTTTTTTCGGGCAAAGAAAAAGTGTCATTTTTTTCGACCCTTTCCCATTTTTTAAACAATCTCCACAATAACCAGACGACCAAAAAAAGCATAATTATATTGGCAGGAATACCGCCATAATAAACACCGTTCACTCCATAAAAAGTCGGAAGAATAATAACCGCAGGCACATATAAAATTAAATCTCTCAATACTGTGAGTACACCAGCCTCTTTTGCTTTACCGATGGCCTGAAACATGGTGGTGCCCATAAAAAACAAGGGAAAAATTGGAAGCGTCACCATCAGCATCCGAAATTTTAATAAATCATTTTTGGTAAATGTGGCTTCCGGCAACATCCAGGAAAGTACCGTCTCGGAAAAGATCATAATGAATATCCAGCAAAAAGTAATGAGCAGCGTGCTCGAAAGCGTAAAAATTTTAAAGGTCTTCTTTACCCGCTCTAACTGATGGGCCCCAAAATTAATCCCGACCACCGGCTGCATCGCCATGGCAAATCCAAAACCGGGAAAAATCATCAGCAACAAAATGCGGTAACTTGCCCCCATCAGCGCAATATCCCAATCGGTGCCGTGAATGTCGATTAATTTAAATACAACAGACTGCTGCAAAAAAAACATGATCTGCAACATCATGGCCGACACCCCAACTTTTAAAATGGGCGAAATCATTTTTTTTTCGAGGCTGTATTTTCTCAAATTGACCTTATAATTGGTACGGCCCCGATAAAAATAGGCCACCTCAATTACGGTAAAAACAACCATCGAAATCACGGTAGCCCATGCCGCCCCGGCAACGCCCATCTTAAAATAGCCAATAAATAAAGGATTTAAAATAATATTTAATAAGGCCGCTGAAATGGAATGTGTCATGGCCTCTTTTATTTTTCCTTCGGCCCGGATCAACATATTTAAATCGACCGCATAAATCCTAAAAAAAGCACCGATTAAAGTAATCCGGTAATAGGTGACGCCCATCGTCAGGATATCTCCTTCTCCGCCTAAAAGCCCAATTAATTGTGGAGCGAAAATAATCCCAAAAAACATTAAAACTGCGGAAACAATAGCCGCCAAAATAGTGACACTGCCAAATACTTTTTCAGACCGGTCTTCATCTTCTGCTCCAATGGCGATGCTTAATACAGAGGACCCGCCCACCCCGATCATCGCCGACAATCCTCCAGTGACAAACAAAAGAGGAAAGGCCAATGAAACAGCCGCCAACGCATCCTGCCCCGCCATTTGTCCAACAAACAAGCCATCAAAAAAAGAATTAATGCCGTTGATCGACATTCCAATAATGGCAGGCAGAGAGAGTACCTTTACCAGTTTCCATGGATCTTCTTCGAGGATGGATTTAGTGAGATTTTCCTTTTTGGCGGTTTTCATATAATGGGGCGAAGGTAGGATTTATTGAAATGAATAACTTGTTTATTTTTTTTAATATAAAATTTCTTTTTTATCGCTCTTATAATTTTGTTTCGCATCCCTTTGGAATTAAAACCTCCGATTCCCAAGCTTTAAGGGAATAGTTTAAACGCTAATTTTTTTAATTCATCTGGTTCACTATATTTGCTTGTCTCAATTTTGTTTTTCATCTACTTAAGTTTAGTTATCGCTGTCTTAACCTACATCCTTTTCGGATTTATTCTTATTCATTTATAAGGTTTTATAAAATTTAATTTCCTGTAATTTAAAATCAATCTCCTTTCATTTAAGTGAGCAAGGCTCATCAGGGCTATTCTTTTGATTGTTTCAAACGGATACTCAAAAAACATTGAACAACCATGAAAAGAACATCGACTCTTATTTTATTTTTCACCCTGTTGGCCAATTTATCGATCGGTCAGGCTGTGATTTGGGAAAGGGGTTATGGCGGACCTTTGGATGATTCGCCCAGCCATACATTATTTACTTCATCCAATGAAGTTTTGTTGATTGGGAGCAGTGCCGCTGCCGGGGAGGACGTTTCTGCAAACAACGGGAATTCAGATTGGTGGCTGGTGAAATTATCAACTGACGGTGACCTCATCTGGGAGCAAAACTATGGGGGCAGCCAGGATGACAATGCTGCACGTGGCATGGAGGCCGCCCAGGGCGGTTACTACATCGTGGGCTCTTCTGCATCGAGTGACGGTGACCTGAGCGATAATCAAGGAGGAACCGACTTATGGGTGGCCTACATCGATGAACAGGGAAATATTGTTTGGCAACGGAGCTACGGAGGCAGCATGGATGACGGAGGGGCCGAGATCATCCCGGCCATTGGTGGTGGTTTGATCATTGTGGGCAGTACCGAGTCTTCTGATGGTGACATCAATGCGAACACGGACAAAGCAGACATGTGGGTTTTAAAATTGGACAATAATGGCGATCTCATTTGGTCAAGGACCTACATCCGTTCTGATTTTGAACGCCCAACGGGGATAGTCCCTTCACAACAAGGCGACGGTTACATCATCGCCGGATCGGTTTTGACGACAGAAAACCCTAACCCGACCGGTCAAAATTTTTACACCGCCAAAATTGATCTGGACGGCAACCTGGTCTGGGAAAATGAATTTGGAGAAAACCAGCCCGACCTGATCTCCGATATCCAGCCAACAGCAGACGGGAACTATTTTCTGTCCGGTACTTTCGGTGACGAAACCAATATTTTTGGCAACATCGTCCCCAACATCATTGGGTGGTACAGCAAAATGGATGAATCTGGCAACCTCATCTGGGAAAAAACTTTTGAAACAGGCTTTCTCAACATTTTCTTTGCCGGACTGCCGGTGAGCAATGGCTTTCTCATTACAGGTTATACCGGACTCATCACGGGCGACCAGCAGTACTCCGTCATCAAGACCGATCTCGACGGCAATTTGGAATGGGATGAATTGTACGGAGGTTCAGGTTTGGATTTGTCCACCACCCTTGCACCTGATTTTTCCGATCCGGGCAAATATTATATCGCAGGCGCTGGCCAGACGGGCGGACTTGGAAGCGATTTCGATTTCTTCACGATCAAGATCGAAGATGATTCTGCCCCCCTCAACCCACCAAATGCCGATGACGACGATAACGATGGCATCGCCAACGGCGACGACAACTGCCCAAATGACCCAAACCCCCTGCAGACCGATAGCGACGGTGACGGAATAGGCGCCGCCTGTGATTGTGATGATTCCGTAACTACCGGCGCTACATGTGCAACTGGCTGCCAAACCTATTTTTTTGATAATGACGGAGACGGATTCGGAATTGCCTCATTTACGGTTGAGGCTTGCTCTTTACCGACCAATTTTGCTTTGGTCGCTGGAGATTGTGATGATGATAATGAAGACGTGAACCCGGCCGCAATTGAAATTCCCAATGACGGCATTGACAACGACTGCATGAACGGAGATTCGACTACTGCGGCCTGTCCGACGGACATCACTCTGACCTCGCAGGCGGAGATCGATAATTTTTCCGTCAATTTCCCATTTTGTACTAACATTTCAGGAAACTTAAGAGTTACCGACGGAAATGGTCCGGTAACAAACCTCAACGGCCTACAACAAGTAGTCACTGTCGGTGGCACATTCAGTATTTTTTCCGTGGACATCATTGATTTATCCGGATTGGAAAACTTAGTATCAGTTGGTAATATATTCGTTGTTAGTTCATTACCAGAACTAAATAGTTTTGATGGCCTTGACAACCTCGATTCTGTCGGCCAGGAATTCATCGTCGATGGTTGCTTCAATCTAAAAGACCTATCGGCATTCCCCACTCAAGCCTCCATTTTCCGGTTAAGGATTCAGGATAATGATTCACTGCTTACCCTGCAAGGACTGGAAACTCTCCAATCAATTCCGTTCCTGCAAATTAATTCAAACGATAATTTAAGCTCATTGGATGGGTTACAAAACCTGAATCAAGTCGATTTTAGAATTGATATAGACTTTAATGCTCAATTATCCGATCTTTCCCAGTTGAGCAATTTACAAAACGTACCAGCCATTGAAATTGAGGGAAATCCTATGTTGACGAGCTTAGAAGGGCTGGAAAACGTAGACCCAACCGTTCTCACTTCTTTGGTTTTGACCTCGTCCAATAACCTTTCTACCTGCGATCTGCCAAATATCTGCGACTATTTATCCAATGGTGGAAACGCAACCATTTCGGGCAATGCCAACGGTTGCAGTTCCGTCGCTGAAGTTCAATCAGCATGTAACATCATGCCTCCTCCCTCTGACACTTGTTTCATGGATTTCACTTTTAATTCACAAGCAGAGGTAGACGCATTCAACACCGATTGTAAAATCATCGCAGGCAACGTAATTATTTCCGGTGCAGACATAACGGACCTGAGCAACCTCTCCGGGATCACCGAAATTACTGGCGACATTTTCATTCAAAACAACGACCTACTCGTCGATTTAAACGGATTAAATGGACTGACTGTAATTGGTGGTTGCCTGCACTTATTGGACAATAATTTATTGGAAAATATTGATGCGTTAATCAATGTCGTATCTATCGGTACAGATATTTTCATAGAAAATAATCCATTTTTAATAAACTTAAATGGCCTCGGTAGTTTAACGGTCATTAACGGAGGCATACGAATAATTAATTTACCAGCCTTGGAAAATATTGACGGACTGAGCGGTGTACTGGAAATCACCTTACAATTATTTATTGATAATTGTCCGGTATTAATAAATTTAAACGGATTACAAAATGTCACTTTAATTGGTGGCAATATTCAAATATCCAATTGTATTTTAATTACCGATTTAAATGGACTCTCAGGGTTAATTACAATTGGCGGCAATATCCGCATTCAGGGCAATGGCGGTATCATTAATTTGCAGGGGTTGGAGGGCGTTGTTTTTATTGGAGGCGATTTTTTCTTGGTTGACATTCAACAATTAACCGATCTCGAAATATTGGTCAGCCTGGAAACAATTGGTGGCTGTTTTCATTTAGTCAGCCTGGAAAGTCTAACCAGCCTGAACGGACTGGAGAACCTGACCAGCATTGGTACTGATTTATTTATTATTGACAATATTAATTTAACTGATTGCTGCGCCGTTTTTGATTTATTAAATAATAACGGCGTGATGGGTGACATCACTATTTACAATAATTTAAATGGCTGCAACAGTGCTGACGATATTTTACAAAGCTGCTCCTCCGTTGCCGACGACGATGGCGACGGCATTGATGACAGCATCGACAATTGCCTCGGCGTTGCAAACCCCATGCAAACGGACGATGACAATGATGGCTTCGGATCGGATTGCGATTGCGATGATTCAAATGCACAAGTAAATGATGACGCTCCGGAAATTTGCGACGGATTAGACAATAATTGCGACGGCCAAATCGACGAGGGAATTGTTTTTGAAGATTTCTATCCCGACAATGATGGCGATGGCTTTGGTGACGGCTCCAGTCAACCGATAAACGGTTGTATAGCACCGGCCGGTTATGTAAACAATGCAGAAGACTGCGACGATTCAGCTATAAATATTAATCCGGACGCCACAGAAATCTGTGATGGTTTTGACAACAACTGTGATGGCCAAATTGATGAGGGTGTCGTTTTCACCAATTATTATCCCGACAATGATGGCGATGGCTTTGGTGACAGTTCCAGCCAACCTGTCAATGATTGCGCACCTCCCGCGGGTTTTGTAGCCAACGCTGACGACTGCAACGACAACGATGTTTCCATTAATCCGCTGGCGATGGAAATCTGCGACAGCATCGACAATGACTGCGATGGAGTGGTGGATTTTCCCGGCTGCAACAGCGGCACACCAGATTGTGCAAACATCAATATCGGTACATTAAATGGAGACATCGTCGTTGGCGGCCTGGACCTGGCACCGGTTTCTTTTTTACAAGTTTTTGATATCAACTGGAATTCCGTATTTCAATGTTACAATAATTGTGGCGCCACCCAAACACTTAATTTTGGCAACGGCACTTTTTATATTTTTGTGAAATATATTGATGCCGGTTTTCAGGACATTTGTGAGAGACTGGAAACTTTGGAAGTGGACGATATCAATAATCCGCCACCCCCACCCTCTCCCGATCTTTGTGCGGATTTGGAATATGAAACTCTGCCAAATCAAATTAATTTAATCAATGTTGACCCTAATTTTTTCCCTGAAGTTCAAATTTTCGATTTAAACTGGGATTCCGTTTTTTATTGTTTCGGCACCGGTTGTGGCGCACCGATCTCCATTTCGTTGCCAGCCAACAGCTACCAGATTATTTTTAAATATTTTAATCAAAATTATGGCGTGGACTGTGAGCGGCTGGACACGGTGATTGTCACTGATAATTTAATTAGCAACAGCGATATTTTTGACTGGGAAGTCGTCAAACACGAGGAGCATACAGAAATAATCTGGATGCATAATAATGGAATTAATACGGAAGAATATATTTTACAAAAATCCACCGACGGATTATCTTTTGAAAATATAAGTGCCATTAATTCCACAGAAGAAACAGGCGTCAGCACTTATACCGAATATGATTTAAATCCACATGAGGGGGACAATTATTACCGGCTGTTAATTCGGCATAAAAACCAGGCAGCATTTTATTCCGAAATTAAAAAAGTAATTTTCCCTGTATTTAAGTCTTTTACCATTATTCCAAATCCAGCGAATAATTTTGCTAAAATTGACCTGCACGATTATTTAGAAAAAAATGCAGAAATAAAAATTGTCAACAACTTTGGCCAGGTAATTCAAGAATTTTATTTAGAAAATATTTTATCAAAATATTTCCAAATGGATCTGCGGGATTTAAAGGAAGGACATTATTTTGTCTGGGTAATGGTTGAAGATAGAAAGCCAGTGGCAAAACAATTGATTATTGGCAAAAGGTGACGGCCATTCCGGCGATGAACAAATGTACCTAACGAGCCGTCCCGAGTTTTGATTTGGAGAGGCATCGAGCCTCTCCAAATCAAAACTCGGGACGGCTCGTGTTTATGATCACCTGCTTACTTTTGTATTAGAATTACATTTACTATCAATTTACCCCTACCTTTGCGGCATGAACAATTCCCAATTTGACATTGCCAATTCCGACCTGAGCACGGAAGAAAAAATCAAACTTGCCGCAACCAAAGTCTTCACCGAAAAAGGCTATAGTGCCACCAAAACCCGCGACATCGCCGAGGTAGCCGGTATCAATATCGCCTCACTCCACTATTATTTCAGGAATAAGGAAAACCTCTACCGCATAGTGGCGACAGAGGCGCTCAAGAAGTTTTCTGCCATCCACGAACGAGCCTTCTGGACGGAAGGGGAATTAAAGGAACAAATCCGGCAGCATGTCACCGACTACATCGATTTTTTCAAAGAAAATCCTTTCCTGCCAACTTTCATTGTGGCCGAAACACAAAAATCTCCAGAACAGCTGGAAAACATGGTCCGCTTCCGTACGACCAATGAACGGCTGCAAAAAATCCTGGAAAAAAACATTGAGTCCGGAATCATCCGACCGATTTCACTGGGTCACTTCATTGCTAACCTTGTGGGGCTTACCATCATGCCTTTTCTTTCCCGTGGGCTGATGAAGCACGCCGCCGGCGTGAACGATGAAGAGTTTGCACAAATGTTGGAAGAACGAAAAACAATGATACCTAACATGGTTATCAAGGATTTATACATTGAAAAAGAAGTGGATTAAAAAATTTTTCAAATTATTTAATCAAATGATTAAACACTTTGATCAATCCAACGTTTTGCATGGCATCTGATTGACAACAACAAGTTCACCAAAACAATGCAGCGGCTGTGTATGGCTAGAGAAGACGTATGCTCCCGCCGCCAACCAAAAAGATGTTGAAGCAAAACTCATTAATTCGCCTCCTCCTGCTGGCCGTACCAATCCTCTTTTTCCAATGCAGTTCTGAACAGCCTGACACTGCTAAGACGAAACCGGAAGCCATACAGGTCAACCTTCCTCGCAACGAAAAAGCATCCAAACTTCCTCGCTTCAAAACACTGAAAGTGAGCCCTGACCTACTGACGCCGGGCATTGATCTGACAGGACGAGTACAACCACTGGAAGCATTGACCATCGTTTCAGAGATAGCCGGCAAAACCCGCTCCTCCACCCATCTCTTCAACGAAGGGGAGACGTTTAGCAAAGGTGCCCTAATGGTTAACATCGACGATGAGCAGGCCAGACTGGACTTGCAGGCCAGAAGGTCACAGTTTAAATCGGCACTGGTACGCATCATGTCTACGATCAAACTTGATTATCCCGCCTCCTTCCAGGCATGGGACCAATACCTGTTGGATTTTGATAGTGAGAAACCGCTCCAGGATTTGCCAGCTGTCAATGATCGTCAACTCGACAATCTGCTGTCGGCAAAAAACATCTTCTCCACTTTTTACCAAATCAAAGGTGGGGAAGAACAATTGAGAAAATATCAGATATATGCTCCTTTTAATGGTGTGCTGACCGAATCAAATTTCTCCCCCGGTGCAGTAATCACTCCTGGAGTGCCCCTTGGAAAATTTAGCCGGACAGACCTGTATGAATTCAAAACCTCCATTGCTGCGGCTGATGTGAACAAAGTAAAACTGGGGACAAAACTGAAAGTAAGGAGCAACGCCAGTGGCCAGTCCTGGACCGGCACCATCCATCGCACAGGCCTGTCGATCGACCCTGCTACCCAAAACGTGCCTGTCTTTATCAGGGTCAGTGGCAAAGGTCTCCGCAGTGGACTTTTCCTCGAAACCACGTTGGAGGGCACTTCCCTTCCGGGAGCTACCCGACTGCCAAATCACGCGCTCACCCGCACCAACGAAGTACATGTCATTCAAGACAACGTAGTCAAATTAAAGCCGATCGAAGTAGTCAGCTATCAAGGCAAAGAGGTAATCGTAAAAGGCCTTTCCGCTGGCGATCAAGTGATCATCGAAGAACTCGACGGCCCCATTGCCGGTAAAAAAGCTGTTTCTAAATAATGAAGAATGAAAAATGAAGAATGAAGAATAGCACTCATCTTCATGCCACCCCTAAATTCATTCTTCATTCTTCATTTTTCATTCTTCATTATTCATTATTCATTATTCATTTTCATTAATCCACCATGCGTTCAATCATAAAATTTTTCATCCAGCACCCTACGGTGGTCAACCTTTGTGTGCTGCTCATGGTCGGCATCGGCGCCATGAAACTCAGCTCGACCCAAGTCACCAATTTCCCCAAACAGCGGGTACGTTTCATCTCCATTGTCGTACCCTACCCTGGCGCCAGCCCAACGGAGGTAGAAAGGGGTATTACGACCAAAATTGAAGAAAACCTCGAAGGTATCTCCGGTATTGACCGGGTCACGTCAAGTTCCGGTGAAAACCTCGCGAGCCTGCTCGTTGAGCTAACGGAAGAAAGCGAACCCAACACGGTGCTTGCGGAGGTAAAAAATGCCGTGGACAAAATCAATGATTTCCCTGAACGCATCGAAGCGCCCGTGGTAGAAAAAGTGGAAATTAAAGATGTCGCGGTCGCTTTTGGTCTGCGGGGCGAAAACATTCCACTCAGTGTACTGCGCGACTATGCAGATGAAATCAAGGACGACCTGCTGGCCAAACCGGGCATCAGCCGTGTAAGCATTGAAGGGATTCCGGCACAGGAAATTTCCATTGAAATCAGGGAAAACGACTTGTTGCGGTACCAGTTGAGCTTCGCACAGGTGGCACAGGCCGTCCGTTCCGCCAATCTGGAAACTTTTGGCGGCGAAATCAAAACTGGGCAACGGAATATTTCCATCAAAGCAGACAACAAAGGTTATTTTGCCAAAGAACTGAGCAGTATCGTCGTGCGCGCTGATCCTGACGGAAATACGGTCAGCCTAAAAGATGTCGCAGACATTCGCGATCAGTTTGCCGATGTAGCTACTGGCCGCTACCTGGAGGGCGACCCCATTATTGCCCTTGTTGCTTACTGCCTCACTTCCGAAGATATTCTGGAAGTAGCCGAACTAACCAACCAATACATTGAGCAGTTCAATGCAGAACACGAAGGCATCACCTTGCTCGTGCTGGAAGATGGCACGATCAACGTACGGGACCGGATCGCCAGCATGGCTAACAACGGCTTGGTCGGAATCCTCTTGGTACTGATCGTACTGGCACTTTTTCTCGACCGTTACCTGGCTTTTTGGGTGGCCCTGAAGATCCCAATAGCTATTTTGGCAATGTTCCTGGTGGCTGGCATCCAGGACATGACCATCAATGTGGTCTCTCTTTTCGGCTTTGTGTTGGTACTGGGCATCCTGGTCGATGACGGGGTGGTGATCGGTGAAAATATTTACCAATGGGCAAAGGACAAAGGCGTCGGCCCCTTTAAAGCAGCCCTCGAAGGCACCATGGAAATGCTGGTTCCGGTCGTCATTTCGCTCAGCACAACGGCTGTCGCCTTCTCCCTCTTTTTCTTCCTCCCTACTCAATCAGGCGAATTTTTTGGTGAAATGGGTTTTGTCGTCGTTGCAGTACTCGTCATGGCAATGATCGAAAGCTTTTTCTTTTTGCCCGCTCACCTGGCCCATTCAAAAGGCTTGTGTTCGGATCACAGGCCCTCGCTCATCGAGCGCAAATTTGACCAGGGACTCAGCTTTTTACGTGATAAAATATACCTGCCCGTTTACCAGCACATGTCCATCGGAAACCGGTGGTTGTCAGCACTTACCCTGACCATTTTTATCGGCATTTTCGCTGCGGTCATTGGTATGATGGGTAGCGGGGCAGTTGGCTTTACCTTTTTTCCAAACCTGGACGAAGATGCCGTATTCGTAGAATTGCAAATGCAACCGGGCACACCTGTCGAAATCACCAAACAACGCCTGCAGACCATAGAGTCAGCCGTTTGGGAAACCAACGAATCCTATTCCGCAGGAAGGGCAGATGGAAAGGACGTCGTCCAGTTTGTCGAACAAATCACCGGCCCGCAACCCAACCAGGGCAAATTGAAAATAACTTTCCTCGGGGGCGAACAAAGGGGAGTAAGCAGTTTTGACCTGAGCAGTTCCATGCGCGAAAACACGCCGCCCATGCCCGATGCCGACAACCTTGTTTTTGGTATTGGCGCCACCACCGCAGTTTTCGGAAAACCGGTCTCTTTTGCCCTCTCCGCTAAAAACATGGATGAATTGCGTAGCGCAAAAAATGAGTTAAAAGAGTTGATGAAAGACCGCACCGACATCAAGGACATCAGTGATACCGACCAAATCGGGGTCGATGAAATACAACTGTCCCTCAAGCCACAGGCAGAAATGCTGGGTCTCAGCCTCGCCCAAATCATGGCACAGGTCCGTGCCGGTTTCTTCGGAGAAGAAGTGCAAAGCCTTCAACGGGGCATCAACGAGGTGAAAGTCTGGGTACGTTATCCAAAAGATGGACGCCGCAGCCCGGAACAGCTCATGAATATGCGGATTGCCGACGGGCATGGAAACAACTACCTCCTGTCAGACCTTGCCGAGCAAAGAATGGAAGTGGCCAGTCTGGCCATCAACCACCTGGAAGGGCAACGGGAAATCAGGGTGGAAGCCAATGTTGCCAATGCGCTGGTCAGCGCACCTGGTGTCATCGGTGAAATTGAGACGAACTACTTGCCCGGCATCATGGAAAAATATCCCACGGTCAGTTATTCGGTGGAGGGTCAAAACCGGCAGTCGTACAAAATGGGGGCAGCTATGGGTTTTGTCGGCCCGGTCATTATGCTCCTGATTTTTGGACTCATCGTATTCAACTTTAAATCTTTCTCCCAGGCTTTTATCGTTTTTGGTTTATTCCCTTTTGCCCTTATTGGGGTCGTGCTGGGCCATTATCTGCAAAATACGCCATTGAATATTTTCAGCTTTGTAGGGACGATTGCGCTGATCGGAATATTTGTCAATAATTCCCTTGTATTTATTTCCAGTCTAAATCAAAGATTACAAAAAGGTGAAGCCTGGAAATCTGCGATGCAAGCCACCGCTGTCACCCGTTTTCGGCCAATTCTGTTGACCACCATCACCACTGTGGCAGGATTAGCCCCGTTGATATTTAGCAGCAGCCTGGGTGCCCAATTTTTAAAAGGGCCTGCAATCGCCATTGCCTATGGTCTGTGCTTTGGTGTTTTTAATGTGCTTCTTTTATTGCCCGCACTTTTACATTTGGCAAATGGGCTTCGGGTTGCCAAGCATAATTTATTTTCAAAAAATAAAAAAACAGCACGAGAAGTAGAACCTGCTGTGCGCGGCATGCGATATGCCATGAAGGAAAGCTGATTTAATTTTGAATAAATAGATTTTACTCAAGGATAAAAATTTGTTGAATAAACTTTACGAGTACGTCCTTCCCCTACCCCCTCCAAAAGGGGAAATAAAATCCGTTCCTGTACTCTGTTGGAGGGGTCAGGGGGAAAATTTTCAGGCTCAGATTATCATGCTCTAATTTTATCCTGTACTTAATAAACAGCAAAAAAAACACCCAATCCATAAGTCATTAAATGGTGTTTTTGATTAATTAAATAAAATTAAAAACACCATTTCTTTATTTAAAAAAATCAACATGATTCACTTCTTTAAATATACGTCCTTATTTTTTCTGCTTATTTTTTTTAATAAAATAAATGCACAAAAAGTGCTTACGCTTGAAGCAGCGATTAACCAGGCCCTGGAAAATAACCACGACATTCGATTAAAAAAAATCGATGCCAATATTGCAAAAAACAATGTCAACCCAGCTATGGTAGGCAAACGCCCAACGGTTGAATTAAATGCAGCCGCTTCCATAGGTTGGTCAGACGCGGCCGTCGAAACCATCAATCTTGCCCCCAATGCCGAGGGCAATACCGCGCTTGATTTAAATGGTTTCAATCAAGAGTTTTCCATTGGCCCACAAGTTAATTTTTTATTGTTTGATGGCAAGGCTTCCACCTACCGTCTGGAACAATTAAAAACGGTCAGTGACATTAATAATTTATCGCTCCGCCACGCAATGGAACAAACTGTTTTAGAGGTATCGAACCTTTACCTTGCTATTGCCCGCCAAGAGTCACAAAAAACCATTTTAAAACAAAGTATCGCACTCACCCAAGACCGCTTGAACCGTTCCGTTACCGACGAAAAATATGGCACTGCTACAAGCCTGCAAAGCCTGCAAATACAGGTAGACCTGAAGACTGATAGTATCAATCTGCGCAACCTGGAACTTCATATCGACAATACCCGCCGGCAGCTTAATTTTGTCTTAGGACTTGCTCCGGACGAGACTTTCGAAGTCATTCAAAAATTCACCGTTCAACCGTTGGTTTCACTGGCAGAACTGGAGGCAAACCTGCGCCAGGAAAACACCCTTTTGGAAGTGCAAAAGAAAAATATCCTGGCTGCAGACTTTGACCAAAAAATGGCCAATGCCGCATTCTTGCCAACTGTAAGTGCATTCGGCGGTGCGAATTTCTTTTTCCAACAGGATGAGGCAAATTTTTTACAGCAAAACAGGGTCTTTGGCCCCAGCATCGGACTGCGGATGAACTACCCCATTTTTGACGGTGGTGCGCGTACTGTACGCGCTTCAAATGCAAAATTGGAAATCGAAAAAAGAAAATTGGATGAGCATAAATTGGAAGACGATTTAGTCACCCAATTGCATATTGAATATGCCAATTATAAAAACAGTAAAAGAGACCTGGCCATCGAAAAAAGCAATTTATCTACATTCGAAAAAAACCTGGAATTTCTGCAAGATAATTTTAAAAACGGGTTAGCCAACAATACCGATGTACGGGCAGCACAATTAAATTTAAATGCTTTAAAAAATAAAATTACCGATTATGAATTTCAGCTTTATTTAGCAGAAATTAAATTAAATTATTTAGCAGGGAGATTAGTTAAATAATTTATTTAAACTAACTCACTCAATATAGGGCAAAACTATTCAATGATAAATTGAGCCTAAAAAAAACCTTCCCCTCCTCCTCCGGAAAGGGAAAAAGCACAGATTTAATTTCTCCCTCCGGAGGGGGTTAGGGGGAGGAAATACTCATAAATTTTATTCTAATAAAATTTTGTCTTGCACACCGACGCAATCGGTAAAAAGGTTTTAAAGGACAGTTATAAAAAGGTCAAAAAAGTGTTTGGGTCAAGCAAACCTGAATCATCCCAAATTTTACGGAAAGGATAAATGAAGCCGGCCCCGAAGCGAATTCGGGGAGCCGGCTTCACTTGCAAAAGAGAAAAAGAGCGTTAAAAGGAGCTTTCATTTATTTGATTTAATTAGTGAAAAAAGAGATGTAAAAATGAAAAATTTCCGGGCAATTCTCCTAGTCGTTTGCAGAACAATAATGGAGTTGTGTAGAGAAGCCTGAAAACCAGCACGGCTTTAGCAAAACCGATAAATTTTGTTTGCAGCGCAAGGGAAGGAGTGAATGCAGGAACCAGATCAATCCTCTTTTTCCAACATTTGCAACAAGTCTTTTTCTAAAGTTTCCGCAGGTGCTTCCACAATCCTTCCAACCTCTATCTCATTTTTCAATAAAATGATCGTCGGCACATATTCGATGCTCCATTTCCGGATTTCCTCTTCAGGTTGTGCCTTGTCTTCATCGATAGCGATGACGTCCAATTTATTTTCCGGATAATTTATTTCATCCAATATTTTATACAAATGCGGCATTTCCCGTTGACTATCGGAGCACCAAGTGCCCATGAACGTCATTATTTTCACTCCGTTTAAATCGACATTTGAAATGGCAGCTGAATCCGGAAGATAAGACTGATAGCCACTTTCAAACCATTCGTTGAACGGAGCTTGCTGCAAGTCGATCCGGGAGATGGGGCCCAGGAGGTCGGAGGAATCTATGACCATTGTTGGTTCTTCAACAGGAGGTTGCTGATTGGGCGAATCACAGGAACAGAACAATAAAAAAGCAAAAAAGAAGATGTTGGAGATTTTCATGACAATAGTTGTTTGCGACGGTTCAAAGATAACAATCGATCTTAAATTTTCTTTTACACGCAGAGGTCGCTGAGGATTATCGGTTCAACCTTTGCGAACTCAGCGGCTTCTGTGCGAAACAAAAATCAGAATTTATTATACGCCGACTGAAAGAACATCTACTTTAGCACACAAACCGAAATTTGACTTTTTCAAAAACAAATTCAATGCAAAAACCCACCTTGTCGTGGATTCAGCAACTGGGCACGACGACCACGGATTCAGCCACCTCACTGGCCACTGATGCGCACGGAAATATTTTCATCGCCGGTTATACTTACGGCGAACTGGTAGCAGGGCAAAAGCAGGGCAAGGGTTATGTAGCGGATGCTTTTTTGGCGAAATATAATGAGGCTGGAAAGTTGTTGTGGATGCAGCAGTTGGGGACTTCCGCTTCCGATTCTGCCACCGCCCTGGCCACCGATCTTCATGGAAATGTTTTCATTGCCGGTTATACGTATGGCGAATTGGTGATGGGGCAGAAAAAAAGCAAGCACTACGCGGCGGATGCTTTTTTGGCAAAATACAGCAGTCATGGCACTCAGTTGTGGATGATCCAGATGGGCACGCCCGCCGAAGACCGGGCTACTGCCCTTACTTCCGACCACCTGGGAAATGTTTACGTCGCAGGTGCCACCGGAGGCGAGCTGGCATCGGGACAAAAAAAAGGCGAAGCGTTGGACATTGATGCTTATTTGACCAAATACAGTGGCGACGGCATCCTGCAATGGACCATTCAACTGGGTTCCAAAGCTTCCGATTCTGCCTCTGCCTTAGCCACGGATTCCAAGGGGAATATTTATATCGCAGGCCTGACCGCCGGCGAATTGGCTCCTGGCAAAAAAAGTGGCGACAACCAGGACGTCGATGCTTTTCTGGCAAAATACAGCCCCAAAGGGACCCGCAGATGGATGCGACAATTGGGCACACCGGCCGCTGATTCTGCTACCGCACTGGCTACCGATGCCAAAGGCAATATTTACCTCGCTGGATTTACCGAAGGTGAAATGTCGCCGGGACATAAAAATGGGGGCGAAATAAATGTGGATGCTTATCTGGCGAAATATGACCACCGGGGCAACCGGAAATGGATGCGACAGCTGGGTACTTCGGCCGAGGACAAAGCAGGCGCACTGGCCACCGGTCCTGAAGGGAACATATACATCGCAGGATACACCGTGGGGGAACTCGAACCCGGACAAAAAAGTGGCATCGGCCAGGTGCCTGATGCCTATCTCGCAAAATTTAACAGTAAAGGTGTCCGGGAATGGGTACAGCAACTGGGCACAACGACTTTTGACGAAGCAACTGCAGTTGCAACTGATCCCATTGGAAATATTTACCTGGCTGGCAAGACCTTTGGAGAACTGGCGCCCGGCCAAAAAAAAGGCGCCGAGTTTTACCGGGATGCTTTCTTGGCGAAATACGTGGATGAAGCCTTGGTTAAAATGCAGCAACAAAAAACAAAAAAGCACGCAAAGGTCAAACAAGAGGAACCAATGCTTGCGGGATTGGATGCAGCCCTGATTCGTTTGGCCATCGAATCCACCAATGACGCACAACTAAAACTGACCAAACGCAAAATCAATAAAATCATCGTTTTGGCTGCCGACACAAACCAGAAAATCAGTGACTCCCGGAAAAAGACACTCGCCTATATTTATGCAAGGTTCAATTTGACCCGGACTGCAAAAGAAATGATCTTGAAAGCACTCGCCGAGTGATTGGCTAAATCTTTAAGATTTAGTAAAATTTCAACTGAATATTTCAAGAAAAAAAAATAGAAAAGCCGCTCAAGGATTCGGCAACTTTCCTAAAAGTTGACCAAACCTCTGAACGGCTTTTACTAATAACGTTACTGCAATTATCTAAAACCGGGCTTCATTTAATATGCCCAATCTCTTAATTAACTGTGCAAAACCAATTAAACGGGGACGTTCGATTTGAGGTGGCTCGATAGTCTCCCCAAATTGGGAATAATTCTGCACAGTTAAATGCTTGAAAAAAAGGAGCGCTAAAAATGACACTTTTATTTGGACAAATGTTTGGTTCCAAGCCTCAAGACTCTTTTACAGGCAAAGGAAAAGTGTCATTTTTTTTGACCAGTTGCTTACGTAAA
>JBCBRY010000160.1:0-20270 GCA_039819485.1 Bacteroidota bacterium
TGCAACAATTTTATAGGATTAGTTGTAATAAACGGAACAAACCCCACGTTGATACAACATTCTTGAACCAATAATTTTTTTCAACTATCCAAAACTCAATTAAAATGAAAAAAAACACCCTCAAACAAGTCCTGTTTTTGATCGCTTTTATAGCATTTGCAGCATCTATTACTTCCTGCAATAAAGGATACGGTTGTCCCAACAATTTCAAGGCTGCTAAAACGGTCGTCAACGCTCTTCGCTAAAAAATATATTGGTCACTGATTTAAGGAATTATTCAGTGACCTCTCTATTTGTTTTCCAAGCAACTTCTTGAATGAACTGGAAAGATATCAACCAAGCTGAGCAATTACCTCTCATCGAACAAGAGTCCCACAAAACTCCTTGCCTCATTTTTAAGCATAGCACCCGTTGCAGCATCAGTTCCATCGCCAAGTTCCGGTTAGAAAAGGAATGGACTTTCTCTGAAATGGAAATGGTCCCCTATTACTTGGATCTTAT
The DNA here is from genome assembly GCA_039819485.1 of Bacteroidota bacterium. Taxonomy (GTDB): domain Bacteria; phylum Bacteroidota; class Bacteroidia; order Chitinophagales; family Saprospiraceae; genus UBA6168. The sequence goes on from JBCBRY010000160.1 coordinate 502, forward strand.
CGAGCATCGCCATCTTTCCAACGCAGTTGCTGAGAAATTTGAAGTTCATCACGAATCTCCTCAAATCATTCTACTTTGGAAAGGAGAAGTTTTACTTGATGCTTCACATCTGGATATTTCGGTATTAGAAATAAAAGAAGTGATTGATTTTCAGAGGAATTGAAGTTATCTTATTGACAGTCAGCTTCTTAGATAGGATGCTCCGTTCACATCAATGATCCCTCCCGTCACAAATTTTGCTTTTTCTGTTGCCAGGAACAATACCGCATGAGCGACTTCTTCCGGGGTGGCTACCCTGCCCATCGGGCTTTGACCTCTAATGGAAGGCCCTAGTTTGCTATCCAAAATTTCTTTCGCCATATCGGTTTCGACGAAACCGGGGGCAACAGCAGTCACCGAAATTCCATGTTCGCCCAGTTCCAAAGCCAAAGACTGGCTTAATGCGTTCAGGCCGGCCTTGCTGGCCCCATAAGCAGTATGCCTGGGTTCCCCCCTGAAAGCACCTCTGGAAGAAATATTGATGATATGGCCATAACCCTGTTTGATCATTTCATTTGCAGCAAAAAAGCAAATATTGGCTACGCTGATCAGGTTGATGTTCAGGGTAGAGTGCCAGGCTTTTTGCCACTCTTCGAAGCTGGATTCCGCAACAGGGTGGGGTAGAAAAATGCCTGCGTTATTGACCACCACATCAAGCGTATCAAATTCTTCGAGTACTGTTTCCATTAACTGTTGTACAGCGGAAGGATCGCTCAGGTCTGCTTTTATGGCAAAATGATCTTCACCGGCCAGACTTTCAATAGTTGAAGTAGCAGCTGCCGTATTTTTTACGAAATTGATACAAACACGCCCTCCGTGTTCGGCAAATTGCTGGGCAATTGCTTTGCCGATGCCGCGGCTGCCACCGGTGATCAAAATATTTTTACCCGTAAAATTCATTTTTTATGAAAATTAAATTCAAAACGAAAAGTACAGCTTTAAAGGACTTTTTGATTAAAAAAGGATAAGAATAAATATTGGGAAAGTGAAGTTTCTGCAATACTGAAAACGCCGGATTCGAATTGATGGAAATCGATATTTCTCTTCCAATAGACAACAAGCAGGGGCAATGTGTTTACTGTTGTTAATTGCCGGTTTTAAAGAGGTCTTTACTGATGTGAATTATTTCAGGATAAAAAACAATTAATGCCAATAATAGGATTTGAATCGCAACAAAAGGCAAGATACCGCGGTAGAGGTGTCCGGTTGTTATCGATGGAGGTGCGACCCCTTTTAAATAAAATAGGCTGAACCCGAAAGGAGGAGTAAGAAAAGACGTCTGAAGGTTGATTCCTATCAGGATGCCCAACCAAAGCAGGTCTATTTCATACTGGATGAAGATGGGCAAAACGACCGGAACAAAGATGAATATGATTTCGATAAAATCAATAAAAAAACCGGAAATGAACATGGCTAACATGACCACAAACAGAAATGCTTCCGGGGAAAGTTGGGATTGCTCGATCAAGTGGATCAGAAAATTGTCACCGCCCATTTCACGAAATACCAGGGAAAACGTAGTAGCACCCAATAAAATCAGAAAAACCATACAGGTTAAATGGGTCGTTTCCTGCATGACGGACCGAAGGACACCCAACTTCAATTTTCCCTGTGTGAGTGTCATTAAGGTAGCGCCCATCGCTCCTACTGCAGCTGCTTCGGTTGAAGTAGCCCATCCTAAAAATATGCTCCCTAAAACTGCCAGTATCAGCAGCATGGGCAGGAAAAATGCCTGAAACACTTTTTGGTAAAATCCTTTTTCCCTGAAAGCTGTAATTTCCTCTTCTGGTATTTTGGGGGCTGCATCAGGTTTTATCAATGAAAAAATGACAATGTAAAGTATGTAAGTCCCCACCAGTAAAAGCCCTGGCAACAAAGCAGCAGCAAATAAGTCGCCTATGTTAATGCTCATGATACTGCCTAGCAGAACCAGAACAACAGAGGGAGGAATGATTTGTCCCAGAGTGCCTGATGCTGCAATGGCTCCAGTGGCCAGTTCTGGTTGATATCCTCTCTTGAGCATGGTTGGCAAACTGATAAACCCCATGGTGACAACAGTAGCTCCAACAATCCCCGTTGAGGCAGCCAGAAGGGCGCCGACAATTACCACGGAGATAGCCAAGCCACCGTTCAGTTTTCCGAACAACATCGCCATCGTTTCAAGCAGGCTTTCGGCCAGCCCGGATTTTTCGAGCATGATGCCCATAAAAATAAATAGAGGGACAGCAATCAAGTTATAATTGTTCAAAACGCCCATGAACCGGGAAGGCAAGGCCATCAAGGAATCGGGCCCCAGGAAACAGATGGCGTACATAATTGCTAAACCACCGAGCGTGAACGCTACTGGATATCCATAGAGGATGAGTACAAACACACAAATGAACAGTACTATGGCGAGGATTTCAATTCCCATTTTTCCAGTTTAGGTATTCTTTAGGGTTGAATTCTCTTTGGATGAACCTAATTCGTTATTCCCATTTTTCCCAAATAAAACGAACCCTGATTCGATCATTCCGGCAATGGCTTGCAATAAGAGTAAAGTCGCTCCAATGGTAATGGCAAATTTGATGATATACCGGGCAGGCAGTCCTCCGGGTTCAGGTGAGCCTTCGTTCATGGAATAGGATTCCATGGCATAGTGATAGGAGGAAAAAATAACCATGACACACCACGGAATGAGGAAAATTAAATGTCCCCAGAAATTGGTCAGCGCCTTGTCCTTCAGCCCGTATTTTTCATAAAAAAGATCTACCCTCACATGCCGGTCATGTTTTAGTGCGTAACCTGCTGCCAAAAGGAATACAAGTGAATAAAGATGCCACTCCATTTCCATCATCCAGATTTTCGAAAAATTAAAGAGCTTCCTGGCCACAACATCAAAACATACCAATACAACCAGCAGGGCCAACAACCAGGAAGTGGCTTTACCTACCCGCTCATTCAGTGCGTTCGCAAACTTGACAAATTTTAAAAGGTTGTGCTGCATCAAGACATGGTGGATTTGTAGTGGTTTTGTGGTGATTGAAAGTAGGAAGTTTCAAACAACTTCTATATTATCCAGCACAAGAAATTAAATTTCTTTTAAATCACCAATTATATGTAAAATAGAAAAGGCAGGTCCAGTATGGTTGGACCTGCCTTTTCATTTTCAGAACGGCTTGGCATTACTGATTGAAGTAGGATTTTTCGTTTGACCCACCTTCTTTCAAGGTTTCCAGTCGAGTTTTAAACTCTTTTGATTTTTCAAAATCATCCATTCTCGCATAGATTTCACTAAGGGCAATCAAGGTGTTCTGGTCGTTTGCATTGATGGACTCAGCCTTTTGGAAATAAGGAAGGGCGGTATTCATCAATTCCTTAGATTCTTCGACCATGGCATTGTATTTTTTCACATCATCCGCCGACATTCCCAATGTATTGGCAACTTTTACAATTTCAACTGCTTTGTTGTAGTACAAAGAACCCTTGCTGTAGATAGCTTCGAACTGCTTGGGGTCGATATCGATAGCTTGCTGGAAGTAATCCAATGATTTGTCGAAATAATCTTTTGCCTTATCCGAGTCTCCGTTGGCACCATACTCTTCGGTAAAAAGGTTCATGTAAACATTACCGAGGGCAGAACGAACGGAAGGATTGTTTGGCTCCGCAGCAATGGCGCGCTTAAGCGCAGACTCCAATTCCGGAATGTTTCCACTTTCGATCAGGTAATTAATGTAAGCGAATAAGATCTCTGTATTGTCCGGAAATTTATCCATTCCCTCTTTAATGACTTTTGTGGCCATTTCCTTGTCGTCATCTTTTGATAAGGTGAAAAGAGACGCATAAACAGAAGCCTCTTCGGTACCTTCTTCGTACAATTGAGTAAAAAGTTTTTTGGCTTCTCCATTATTGTTAGAGGCTTGTGCGCAATACGCCATCACGAAGACCTGGTTTTTCATTTCTTCGGCCTTGATAACAACATCGCCGCCATTATCAGCAAGGACTTTATTGGCTTCGTAGACTTTACTCAAAGATTTGTAGGCACCAGCATAATCTTTTGCTCCGATTTGGTAATTGCCGATTTGGTTCAACTTGCGTCCAGCTTCGTTTAATCCTTTCAGAGCATCTTTTTTCTCATATTTCTTGACGGCATTTGTAAATGCCTTTTCAAACGAGATAGCTGCTTCGTAAGGTGCATCGACGTAAGAAGGGACATAATCCGCGTCGTTGCCCAAAGTCATAATAGTAATGTCTTTGTCTGAGAAGGAGTTGTAGATTTCTCCACGGGTTTGCCATGCCTTGGACTGGCCGGCGACGGCATCATCTTTAATGGCCGCTTCAATCATATTTTTTGCTTCCTCCAACTTACCGTCATTGTCGGTAGGATTTAAGTTGTATGCACTCAAAGCCCGGCTGGCTTTGTTTAATGCTTTTTTAGGATCATCCTGTGAAAACGCAACGGCAGTAATGAAGAATAGTGAAAGTAAGCTAAACAGCAATTTTTTCATGATTTATAAAAATTTTGTTCGTGTTGATCTGGTGAAAAAGAATGTTTTCCGTTTCTACCGATGTTAAGACTTGTTTTAAGGTTGTATGCCACGAGCGGAAATGTTAAAATTTCCTAAGCAAATTCTTAAAAATTAGTTGTTGTCCTCTGCGGTTTCCGTTCCATTATCGGAAGGGGCTTCCTTTTCAATCGTTTCATTTTCGGTGCCTCCCGATTCTGGAATTCCATTTTCCAGGCCATTTTCCTTACCATTCTCTTCGTCCTCCGGTTTTACGACAGCCACATCTGCAATTTCATCATCATCGTCCACTCTGATCACCCTCACCCCTTGGGCAGCTCTGCCCATAACACGGATATCAGAAACAGGCATTCTGATGATGATGCCCGATTTGGTAGTTATCATCAAATCATCGTCTTCCTCGACTGCCTTGATGGCTATTACGGAACCGGTCTTAGCGGTAACGCCCATGGTTTTTACACCTTTGCCTCCTCGGTTGGTCAACCGATAATCAGCGACTTGAGATCTTTTTCCAGTTCCTTTTTCAGAGATGGCCAAAATGGTATAATCAACTTCGTTTTCCTCAACGACCGCCATCCCCACTGCATAGTCTTCATTATTTTCTAACGAAATACCCCGCACACCTGCTGCTGAACGGCCCATTGGACGTACTTTGGACTCATGGAAATGGATGGCATTGCCAGATCTGGAAGCAATGAATATCTCGTTGTTTCCGTGGGTCAGTTTAGCTTCGAGCAAGGTGTCACCTTCATTAATGCTAATCGCTATGATACCACCTTCTCGTGGCCGGGAGTAAGCTTCAACCTGCGTTTTCTTGACCACGCCTTTGCGGGTACAGAACATGATATAATTGTTTTCCAAAAATTCCCGGTCTTTCAAATCCTGCACAATGATGTAGGCTTTTACCCTGTCATCGTTGGGAATAGACAAGATATTCTGAATAAACCTGCCGCCAGAGGTTTTTGAAGCTTCAGGAACCTGATAAACCCTTAGCCAGTGGCATTTGCCAAGTTCGGTAAAAAACAAGAGGTAATTATGGTTGGAGGCAATGAACATGTGCTCGATAAAATCCTCGTTTTTAGTACGGCTTCCCCTTGCGCCTCTTCCTCCTCTTCCTTGTTGACGGTATTCAGCAACAGGTGTACGTTTAATGTAACCGCCATGAGTAATAGTGATGACCACCTGTTCATTCGGGATGATATCTTCTATGTTGATGTCTCCTTCTTCGAACGAAATTTCTGTTCTGCGCTCGTCTCCATACCGTTCCTTCACTTCATTCAGCTCTGTTTTGATGATCTCTCTTTGAAGTTCCTCACTTTCCAGAATGGCTTTCAATTTATCTATTAAAGCCATGATTTCCTCATACTCTTTCTTTACTTTATCCCGTTCCAGTCCGGTAAGCTTTTGCAAGCGCATTTCCAGAATGGCTTTGGCCTGTATTTCGGACAAATTAAAATTCTCCATCAAGCCTTCCTTAGCGTCATCCACTGTGCGGGAACCTCTAATCAGGGCGATGATTTCATCCAGATGGTCGAGAGCTATCAGGTAACCTTCCAAAATGTGGGCGCGTGCTTCTGCTTTCTTAAGCTCAAAACGCGTTCTCCTCACCACTACTTCGATCCTGAACTTAATAAACTCCTCGATGATTTGCTTGAGGTTGAGGATCATTGGCCGTCCATTGACCAAAGCCACATTGTTGACTCCGTATGAGGTCTGAAGTGGTGTCAGTTTGTATAACTGATTTAGAATGATATTGGCCATCGCATCCCGCTTCACTTCCACCACAACTCGCAGTCCGGTACGGTCACTTTCGTCTCTTACATCACTGATGCCTTCTATTCGCTTTTCGTTGACCAACTCGGCAATTTTGGCTACCAGGTTTGCTTTGTTCACCTGATAAGGAATTTCAGAAATGATGATGGTTTCTTTGCCTGTGGAAGAAGTTTCAATATTCGCCCGACCTCTGACCACGACCCGGCCCCGGCCAGTTTCGAAAGCTTGTTTGACACCCGAATATCCATAAATGATTCCACCGGTTGGGAAGTCGGGGGCAGTGATGTGCTTCATCAACCCTTCCGTGTCTATTTCAGGGTCTTCGATGGTGGCAACGATGCCATTCACTACTTCTGTCAGGTTGTGTGGCAGCATGTTGGTTGCCATCCCCACTGCTATCCCAGAAGCGCCGTTGATGAGCAGGTTGGGAAGCTTTGTTGGGAGTACGGTTGGCTCTTTGAGGGAGTCGTCGAAGTTGAGTGCAAAATCGACGGTATCTTTGTCAATGTCGGTAAGTATTTCACCCGCTATCCTTGACATCCTGGCTTCAGTATATCGCATTGCAGCAGGGCTGTCTCCATCCATGGAGCCAAAGTTACCTTGCCCATCCACTAGAGGATAACGAAGTGACCATTCTTGTGCCATCCTGACCATTGTGTCATACACGGAAGAGTCCCCGTGTGGATGGTATTTTCCCAAAACTTCCCCGACGATACGAGCCGATTTTTTGAAGGGTTTGTTGTAAGAGAGCCCTAAATCCTCCATCCCATATAATACTCTCCGGTGCACGGGTTTGAGGCCATCTCGTACATCTGGCAATGCCCTTGAAACGATTACTGACATCGAATAATCGATGTAAGCTGACTTCATTTCATCCTCGATATTAATGGGAATAATCCTTTGTGTCGAATCCATTAAATTAATTTGAAATTTTAAGCAAAATTAAAGTTTGCAAATGTACGAAAATTGGACGGTTTTAGACTTATTTTCTTAGGTAATTTAATGCCTCGAACCTACCCCGATTTACATATTCGTAAAATAGCGGAATTTTAGTGGCAAACCGTTTGTAATCAATGTTTTACGATTTAGAAGTTATTGCGTTTTCTTCAAGAAATGTAAGGAGGTTTTGATATCTGTAATGAATGGCCTTTGACAACTTTGTGGAAGGGAATAAAAATACATGATCTACATCACTGGCCAGCCGGTTTTGAGTACCGTCAGCTTATTCTAAGATCAGCCTTAGAAATCAACTTGTCCGATATGCCGATCAAGCTGAAACTTGCTCGATTTTGAACATTTCCAGCAAATTCGATAAGGTTTTTTTGAGTTGATCCCTGTTGACGATGAAATCGAGGAAACCGTGGTCGAGTAGGAATTCGGAAGTCTGGAATCCTTCGGGCAGGTCTTTTTTTATGGTTTCTTTGATGACCCTGGGGCCAGCAAACCCGATCAGTGCCTTGGGTTCGGCAAAATTCAAGTCTCCCAACATGGCAAATGAGGCCGTTACACCTCCGGTAGTTGGGTCTGTCATAAGGGAAAAATAAGGGAGGCCAGCCCGGGAGAGCTGGGTGAGTTTGGCAGAGGTCTTTCCCATTTGCATCAACGAAAAAGCTGCTTCCATCATCCTGGCACCGCCCGACTTGGAAATGATCAGCAAAGGTGCCTTTTCCTCTATGCATAAATCGATGGCTTTAGCGATTTTTGCTCCCACTACAGAACCCATCGAACCACCGATAAATGTGAAATCCATGGCAGCAATCACCAGTTTTCGATCATTGACCAACCCAAACGCTACTGAAATAGCGTCAGAAAGACCGGTCTTCTTTTTGGCACTTTCTAACCTGTCAGTGTAGGCTTTCAGGTCAGTAAATTCAAGAATGTCCTTGGCCTCATACTGGGTAAAGACTTCCTGGTATTTTCCATCAAAGATTAAGTCGAAATAATCATGGGAACCAATGCGGATGTGATAATCGCATTTAGGGCATTTATAGAAATTGGTTTTCACCTCTTTCATGGTACTCATTTCATTGCATACTTTGCATTTGTACCATAATCCATCAGGCGTTTCTTTTTTATACTTAGTCGCCGTTTGGATACCATCTTTAAGCCTTTTAAACCAACCCATTCAGATTTATATGTTTATTGTTTTTACAATTGGAGAAGACAGGTAGTTGGATAGTTATCAGGATTGTGGGGGCAAAAGTAACAATCTAAGCATTGATGGAAAACAAATTCAAATACAACTTGCTCCAGACAAGATTTAATACTGCTCGCCCAATATTAGATATTGCGAAATTTTGAATAGTTTAAAAAGCTGTTTGTTAATTATTTATAGCTAAAATGTTTGACAAAATTCACAAAATGTTTGACGTTCTCAAGAGGGGTATCCGGATAAACCCCATGACCTAAGTTAACAATGTGTTTACTGCCAAATGCTTGAATCATTTCGCTGGTGGCCCCTTCAATTTGTTGTTGGGTACTGTAAAGCAGTGTTGGATCGAGGTTGCCCTGCAAGATCTTTTCGGAGCTGACCCATTTTCTGCCCAGGGCAGGGGGGACCGTCCAGTCGAGCCCTACGGCCTGACAATTCAACTGGCCTATTTCCTCTAACGCAAACCAGGCATCCTTGGCGAAAACAATGACCGGAACGTCAGTAAGTGCGTTACAGATTTTTGAGATGTAAGGAAGCGAAAACTTCTTGTAAAGTGCTGGAGAAAGTACACCAGCCCAAGAGTCGAATAATTGGATGACATCTGCCCCTGCTGAGACTTTGCCTTTCAGGTAGGCAATGATCGAATCCGATGTTTTATCCAATAACTTGTGGGCAGCCTTTGGGTGCGTGTAGAGAAATCGCCTGGCTTTTGAAAATGTCTTGCTTCCTCCGCCTTCGATCATGTAGGCCAATAATGTCCACGGAGCGCCCGAGAATCCGATGAGCGGTACTCTTCCGTCTAATTCTTTTTTAGTCTGCCTGATCGCTTCATAAACGTACTCGAGTTTCCCGGCTGCATCTTCTCCAGAGACCAATTGATCAATTTGGATTTCTTCGGTTATTGGATTTGGAAAAGAGGGGCCTTTTTTCTCGACCATTTCATATGCTACCCCCATTGCCTCAGGGATGACCAGTATGTCCGAGAAGATTATGGCCGCGTCCACGTCCAGTTCATCCACTGGTTGCACCGTTACCTCTGCCGCCAGGGCAGGGGTGGTCACCAGTTCTATGAAGCCAGACAGGGAATTTCTGATGGCCCGGTATTGTGGCAGTATCCTTCCGGCCTGTCGCATTAACCAGACAGGCGGCCTTTCAACGCTTTCTCCATGGAGCGTTCTCAACAGCAAATCGTTTTTTATTTTCATAGGGCAATAATAGGCAGTTTTTTGCTTGCTTATTATCCCATTAGAATGTTATGACCTACTTTTTACAAGGCACAGCCAGCGCAAAAGGCAGCCTTGGTGCCCATGCGAGATGAATACTGTATTTTTCGAACCGAATAAAGGGAATGGTGGCTATCTCAGTACGTTCTGCTTCCCACTTTCTCCGTAAATTTCTTTCGACTTTTTATTGTAAGCCAATGCAGCCTCTTCGGCAGTGTCAAACATTCCGATGTGGACAGATTTCCGATTGATGGAGATCACGGCCCGGAAGCGGTTGTTTTCCTTGTAGACGCCGGTGTAGCCGGTCTTACTGCTTGTTTTCCGTTTCCTGCTGGAGATGGCACGTGAGCGGTATACCAGATTGTCCAATCGGCAGTCAAGTTTGTTGCTGTTTTTGGCACCAACGAGGTTGTTTTCACCTGATTTGGTATCTGATAAATATTTTTCCGCGATTAATTTGTGCAGATAGATGGTCTCCGTTTTGTAGGAACCATCTTGTTTCTTCCAGGTCTTCTGGAAGACGGCACATCCAGATGAATGTTTCCTTAAATTATTGATGAAATCCACCTTAGTGAGATAAGGGTCAGACGTTAGCCATTCGTAAACATGGTCGTCTATTAGGACATTGTCGTCCGCATTCTTGAGTTTAACTTTGTAAAGCACGTTCTAATGATTTTTGTTGTAGTGTCAATTGTTTTCACATTTTTCAGGTTGGTAAACTGGGTAATGGATCCTGATTTCGTAGCAAAAATTGGTTCAAAAGGATTGACCCGAGGCGAGAGATTCGGGCTGACTATAGGTTCAATCGACTTGAGTTATTTGATGTGAACAAGTGCCCAATGAGCAATAACTATTTCTTTGTTTTCATTGCAAAGCTAAAAAAAAGCCATTCACTAACGCGAATGGCTTATCTATTTTTTCGACAAAATTGAATTTTTTTGGTGTATACAACTACTGTTTATAAAAGTCTTATCAGCTAAATTGCTAAATCACTTTGTCCGCACAGGAAGTACTGGCGAAGGCATCCGGCTTGGCTTTGAACACAAACCCCATACTTAGAATATAGCCCATTGCCTCTTTTAGCGCTGTATTGGATTGAAATGAAGGATCGGTGTTGATATCTGCATGGACTTCCAGTTCGACATTGTATTTATCGAGCAGGTCGCACAGGGCATAAGCTATCTCAATTGATTTCGCCACTTCCATGATCATCCGTTCTTTCAGGCTCATCTTTTTCTCCATCTTGGAGTTGTTGATGTACATGAAACCGCCTTTTTGCTCTCTTAGAAATACTATGACAGTGGCGAATTCGACCGTGCCTCCCCTCACCTGAGAATCAGAACCGATGCAGACTTTCAGCTCGTATCCAGCTTCTCTTTCACGTATGATGGTTTTTTCAACGGCTTCTTTGATGGGCAGTTCAAGGGGGCTTCCACTCAGTCTTCTCCAGTTTTTCATAAATTGATGGTGTTTTAATGATTAGGCTAAAATTAGACTATTAAAGCCAAATAATTGTTTTTGAATGGCCTTATTAACCAAAATTTAATCTGGTTTTAAAGCTCTACAAATACAATTACATCAATAAAAGTTCCAATCAAAGATTAAAATACTGAGATGGACAAAGGGCTTATTTAAACCGAATCGCTTTCACCGGGCTTATTTTCGTAACCAGCCAGGAAGGGATGATCAGGAAGAGCATGATCATCAACATGGCTCCGGCATTGAGCAAGAGGATGGTCCAGATGTTCAGTTCAACGGGAGCTGTAGACAAATAATAGTTTTCTTCAGATAGCTGAATGATGCCGGTATATTTTTGCAAAACACAGAATCCGATGCCCAGCAAATTGCCCCACAAAAGGCCGGAAGCGATGATCATGCCTGCATGATACAAGAATGTTTTACGGATCCCCCAGTCGGTTTGGCCGAGGGCTTTCATGATACCGATCATATTTGTTCGCTCCAGGATCAATATCAGCAGTGCTGTAATCATATTGATGAGGCCAACGATAAGCATTAAAATGATAATGACTACTTCGTTAATATTCTGAAGGGCAAGCCACTCGAAAATGGCCGGGTATTTACTCCTGATGCTCTCTGCATACATCTCACCCGGAATTTCTTCGATGTAAATATGGTCCGACAATACTTCGAGGTCGCTTAAATCATCAATGAACACTTCAAAACCAGAGACCTGGTCCGGCTGCCATCCCAGCAGTTGTTGCAATTGGTTGATATTGACCAACGCAAATTTGCGGTCATATTCCTCAAGGCCGGTTTTGTAGATCCCGTGAACCGTAAACCTTCGCTGCAGGGCCTCTTTGTTTTTTATGTAATTGAAATTAAAACGGTCCCCGACCTTCAGCTGCAGCCTGTCCGCCGTTTGTTTTGAAAGTATGATGCCCCTTTGAGAAGAAGAATCTGATGGAGCGATTCGTTCGCCATCAATCAGGTATCTCTCAAAGAAAGTCCAATCAAAATCATCGGCGATTCCTTTTAGTACGATGCCTTCAATTTCTTTTTTCGTTTTTATGATTCCAGGAATGAGGCAGAAGGTTTGTATGTGTCTTACACCGCCTTTTGTTTCTTTTTCTATCTCGAACGGCAGTTCATAACCGAACAGGCTGGCGTTTTCATAGTAACCAATTTTATCGATATCGGTAAGACTTGGATAGAATGATTGATTGACATCCAGGGGAACCGCTTCTCCGGTTGTTCGGTTGATATAAGTGCTTGTAATATGGATATGCCCCCAAAAACCGAAGATCTTTTCACTGATCTGATTTTTGAAACCGGCAATGACCGCTGAGGTTATGATCATGATCGCCAAGCTCAACGCCACTGCGGCAATGGCAATTTTGATAATTAGCCCGGAAAAGGATCGTTTGTTACTGGCTGCAACTCGTTTGGCAATAAAACGTTCGAGGTTCATGTCGGCAAAGATATTGGACTGGTGGTTTTTGTGGACTATTGTTGCCTATTTTTGGCGCCCAAATTAAAATAGTTTTGAAATATTGAGTTCTCAGTATTAGGTAAAGCGGAATTATAACGGCCTTGTCCAAAAATGTTGTCCCTCTTTTTACTTATACTTTTTACTTATTACTTGCTAAAAATGAATTTCATAGAAGAATTAAAATGGCGGAACATGCTTCATCAGATGACCGATGGAGCGGATGAACATGTGGCCAATGGCGGCAGAGTCGGTTATATCGGCTTTGATCCGACGGCTCCTTCACTCACCATCGGCAACTACGTGCAGGTCATGCTGCTGAACCTTTTTCAAAGATCAGGCAATACCCCGATTGTACTGATGGGCGGAGCAACGGGCCGGATCGGTGACCCCTCCGGCAAAGACAAGGAACGAGAACTGAAAACCGAGGAAGAACTGGACGCCAATCTTTCCCGGCAACTCGCTGAAGTGCGCCGGTTTATCAATTTTGAAGACGGCCCAAACAAAGCAATAATTGCCAATAATCTTGATTTTTATAAAGAAATGAATGTCCTCGACTTCATGAGGAATGTGGGCAAAACACTGACCGTCAATTATATGCTGTCGAAGGAAAGTGTAAAAAAACGTCTTGAAACGGGTATCTCTTTTACGGAGTTCAGCTATCAGCTTTTACAGGGATATGACTTTCAGTGCTTGTATAAAAGGCATGGTTGTACCGTACAAATGGGCGGTAGCGACCAGTGGGGAAATATCACTGCCGGAACCGAGTTTGTCAGTCGGAATTTGCGGGCAAAGGCCCACGGTGTTACTACACCATTATTGACCAAGGCTGATGGAACAAAATTCGGAAAATCGACGGCCGGCAATATCTGGATGAACGGCGATATGACCTCTCCTTACAAATTCTTCCAGTTCTGGATCAATGCGGCGGACAGCGATATCCCCAAGTTTATTCGCTATTTCACCTTCAAAACGAAAGAGCAAGTTGAAGCTGAAGAAGCCCAATATGCGGATGATCCGCGCATGTTGAAAAAACTCCTGGCAGAGGAATTGACCAAGCGCATCCACGGTGATGAGTCTTTTCAGGCGGTTGAAAAAGTTTCTGACCTGTTGTTCAACAAAAAGGCTAAAAAGGAAACGTTGCTTTCACTCAGTTCTAAAGACCTGGCTACAGTGGCAGAGGAAATACCCAGTTTTAAGGTTTCAAAAGACGCCCTTTCAAGTGGTTTGAACATCATTGACCTGATGGCGGAAAACACCTCCATTGTGCCCTCTAAGAGTGAGGCTCGCCGGGCCATAAAAGGGCAGGCAGTTTCGGTCAACAAAGACAAGGTAAAGGACGCCGAGACAGTCATCAACCATGAATCCCTGCTTCACGGGCGGTACATGATGTTGGAAAACGGAAAGAAGAACAAATTTATGCTGGTGGCTGATTAACGGAGCTATCGGCTGTGATAAAAAAATTCAACTTAGTGGTGTCGGCATTTCGAAGTGCCGCCACCACTTTTTTATACACCTCATCAAAGCCTGCTTCTAACGTAATTGGCTGATTGTGAACTGGATGTGGGATCGTCAGTTTCGAGGCATGTAAAAGCATCCTGGTCATGCCCCACCGATTTTTCCAAAGACGGTTTTGCTTGTTGCAGCCATGTGGACGGTCACCGATAATAGGGTGATAAATGTGTGCTGCATGTTTGCGCAGCTGATGAAACCTACCAGTTTCCGGCGACATTTCCACGAACGAATACCGGGAAGTCTGATGCTTTCCAAGCGGTACATCTATTTCATATTGCTCCAAAGTCTTCCAGTGGGTAAGCGCTTTTTTGACCATTCCTTTTTCGTTTTTAATCGGATGGTCTATGATGATTTCATCGGGTGAAAACCCTCTGACAACGGCATGGTAAACCTTTTGGGTTTTACGTTCTGAAAAAAATGATTTCAACTGCCGATCGATGGTTTCAGAAAAAGAAAAAACCAGAACGCCGCTGGTTTTTCTATCGAGCCGGTGTGCCGGGTAAACCTTTTGCCCCACTTGGTCTCTCAGGAGCTGAAGGGCAAATTCAGTGGCGTCCCTGGCCATAGGTGTTCGGTGTACCAATAGTCCCGCAGGTTTGTTGATCGCAATTAAATATTCATCTTGGAAAATGATTTCCAGTTGCATTTAAACAGAGATTTAGACATTGGAGTCAGATAAACGGTAACTCCATTTCTTTGCCCGAAATTGAATTTCAGTGATTGGGAATCGGTTGTTTGATAAACAGAAAGGTGTTATCGTTGGCCTTTGGTTATAACAACATGTGCCAATTACTTTTTCTCCAGATGGCCATCACCAAATGAAATGCCCAGTCTGCGTGCCGTATTGACCAGATAGCTGTCGAGGTTCAAGACATTATACTTGCTGATCGCTTCTTTGATGGTCACCGCTTCCAAATGGTTATTTCGAAAGGCGACCATTTTGCCGTAGTTCTCTTCCAAAACCAGTTCAAACGCCTTGACACCCATTGCTGTGGCAAGGAGGCGGTCAAAAGCAACGGGGGTCCCTCCTCTCTGGGTATGTCCAAGAATGGTGGTACGGACCTGGGCCGGGCAACCATGTTCTTCCAGTTTTGCTCGCAGGAAGTTACCAACTCCACCGAGTTTTATGTGTTTGTCGCCTACGGATTTTGCTTTTGCTCCAACGACATTGCCGCCCTTGGGTTTGGCACCTTCAGAAATTACAATGTTGACAAAGCCCCGTCCTTTGCGGTAGCGCTTTTTGATTTTTTTCAAAATATGCTTGATGTCAAAGGGAATCTCAGGAATAAGACAAATTTCTGCACCACCGGCAATGGCTGTATGCAGCGCAATCCATCCGGCATCGCGGCCCATGACTTCCATAATCATCACCCGGTGGTGGCTTTCTGCCGTTGTTACCAGCCGATCGAAACTCTCTGTTGCAATTTGAACTGCAGTGGTGAAACCGAAAGTCAGGTCCGTGGCCGAAAGGTCATTGTCGATGGTTTTTGGAACGCCGATCACATTCAATCCCTTTTCAAAGAGTGATTGGGAAATGGCCTGTGACCCATCCCCCCCAATATTGATAACAGCATTAAAACCGAGGTCGTAAATTTTATTGATCAGTTCATCTGAACGGTCAACGTTGACCCAGTTGCCGTCTTCCTGCAGCATGGGATAATCTAAGGGGTTCCCTTTGTTGGTCGTTTTAATGATCGTTCCCCCTTTGACGTGGATGCCTGCTACTTTCCGCTTGTTCAATTTGACGATCTCCGGTTTGTCTTTCAGAACGCCGTTGAATGCTTCGATACTCCCCCAAACTTCATATCCACCATGCTGGCGGGCCGATTTAGAGATTGCCCGGATCACTGCATTCAGACCGGGGCAATCCCCTCCACCAGTCAGTACTAAAATTTTTTTCTTGTCAGCCATATTGAAAATTTAAGTTGATAGCTTAATCAGCCAAATGGTTTTTCGATGTTAATATTTACTTTCGCCCCAAAATTCAACCAAGGGCCAAAATCCAAAAGACCCGGAACCAAACTGAGCAAGGCGAATTCCCGCACTGTCTGTTTGGGAAATCACTTTCCGCCGCCAAGCTATTCAAAAAAATGAACCGGATAAAACTATTGCAAGGAGATATTACCAAAATAGAAGCTGACGCGATAGTCAATGCAGCCAATTCTTCCTTGTTGGGCGGAGGAGGCGTTGACGGAGCGATCCACCAGGCTGGCGGCCCGGCTATTTTGGAAGACTGTCTGAAAATCAGGGAACGGCAGGGAGGTTGCCCGGCTGGCGAGGCGGTTATTACAACTGGTGGAAATTTACCAGCTGATCACGTTATTCACACAGTGGGGCCGATTTGGGAAGCGGAAAAAAGAGAGGAGATGGAAAGTTTATTGGCCAATTGTTACAAAAACAGTTTGCGCCTGGCGGTCGAACATAAACTGAAGACCATAGCATTCCCCAACATCAGTACGGGCATTTACCGGTTTCCAAAACAATTGGCGGCCAAAGTAGCTTTCGATACTGTTATCGATTTTCTCGACCAGGACACATTTATCGAAAAAGTTACCTTCGTTTGTTTTGACGTCGAAAACTACCAGCTCTATCAAGGGTTATTGGAAAGAAAATAAACAGAGCATAAAATTTTGTTTCTCTGATTGGCAATGCTAACTATTGAAATGTGCTCACAAAAAGGACTGATATGAATATTGCTGTATTTCCCGGATCATTCGATCCAATCACTGTGGGGCATCAGGAATTGGTCAGAAGGGCCATCCCGATATTTGATAAAATAGTGGTGGCCATTGGCATCAATTCGCAAAAAAAATATTTGTTTTCACTGGAGCAGCGCCTTGAATGGCTCCAGACTGTTTTTGCCGATGAACCAAAAGTTGAGATAGGCAGCTATATCGGGCTGACCGCCCATTACTGTAATGAGATAGGCGCGCAATACCTATTGAGAGGGCTGCGAAACGCTTCCGATTTTGATTATGAAAAAACCATTTCCCAGTTAAATTTTATTGTTGGGAAGGATTTAGAAACAGTCTTTTTGATCAGTGAACCTGCTTTTTCCCATATCAGTTCTACCATTGTCCGGGAAATCATCACCGGCAAAGGAGACGCTACACCATTTTTACCCAAAGGCTTGATTTTACCGTCCATTGAAAAAGACGCGTAACTCCAAAACTGGCAAAACACAAAAAAGACACATAGCTATATGCTCGATATACTTTTATTGATAGGGGGGCTCGTTCTCACTTTGTATGCGGCAAATTGGTTGGTAGATGGCTCCTCTTCTATTGCCAAAAGATTGAATGTTTCCGATTTGGTGATTGGTCTGACGATTGTTGCACTGGGTACTTCCACACCTGAGTTGGCGATCAATATTTTTTCTGCGATTAAGGGGTCAACCGACTTGGCCATCGGTAATGTTTTGGGGAGCAACATCGCCAATATTTTGTTAATCCTCGGTGTGGCCTCGTTTTTTTCTCCACTCCATATTTCAACTAACACTACCTGGAAAGAGATACCGTTCAGCCTGCTTGCCGTCGTCGTTTTGGGACTGATGGCGAACGATTTATGGCTTGACCCTGAAGTAAAAGGTAATTTTATTTCCCGCAACGACGGCATGGTGATGCTTTGCTTCCTGGCCATTTTTATCGTGTACACCTTTGAAATTGCTAAATTCAACCCTGATGTTGTTGATGAGGTGCCGGTGATGTCTGTTAGTAAAAGTGTAATACTGACGATTATCGGGATTATTGGGTTGTTTGTTGGAGGGAAACTATTGGTAGAAGGTGCGATCGGACTGGCTACTTTGGCCGGAATCAGTGAGCGGGTAATCGGTTTGACCATCGTCGCCATCGGTACTTCCCTTCCCGAACTGGCAGCGGCGGTAGTGGCTGCCAAAAAAGGAAAAACGGATATGGCAGTTGGTAACGTGATTGGTTCCAACATATTAAATGTCTTTTTGATTCTTGGAGTTACCGCCACCATCCACCCAATGCCATTTACTGCACCTGCCTCCAATTATGATCTTGGCTTGGTGGCCTTATCCACGTTTTTACTTTTCATGTCGACCTTTTTCTACCAGCCCAAACGGATCGTCAAAAGGGAAGGTGTTATTTTTGTGAGTCTGTATATTATTTATCTGGTCACTTTAGTTTTTATTAAGTAGCTGTACTGATTGATAAAAATGGGGACAGTCCTGTATGTATGGCAGCCGCCCGAGTCGCTGCTCCGCAGCGTCGGATGGAGGAGGGGGCTGAGGGGCCGACTGCGGTGCTACCTTAGCGAACTTTGACCCTTAGTTGATAAATCAGTACAAGTGGCTTGTAGTTATCCTGAAAAAAGCGGATAAAATAAGCTTCAATTTTTAATTAAATAATAAAAACCAATTTAACATGAAGATTCGCATTTCTCTATTTGTAGTTCTTTCCCTTTTATGCAGTGTATTGTATGCCCAGAAGCCGTCGTTCGGTGTACATGCCATTTCCAATTTTTCATTTTTAGAGCTTACCGAGGGCAATGTAGTTTTTGATAAAAGATCGGATGTGAAATTCGGCTATGGAGCAGGGGCGAGATTGTCATTCCCTTTGGGTGAAAAATTTAATATCGTAACGGAATTAAATTGGATCAGGAAGGGTGGTCAGTATGAATTTAGTTTTACTGACGATAACGGTATCTTTCTCAGAACCATGAAACCAAAAATGAACCTTGATTATTTATCCGTGCCTTTGCTGATGACAATCAGTTTCGGAAATAAAATTATTATTTCACCACAAATTGGATCCTCTGTTAATTTTTTGATTCACCAAAATTACGACTATGAAGTTGAGGTAGATGGAGTTGTTTTTTATTTGCCTACCTACAATGATATGGATAATTTTAATCGATTTGATCAAACCGTTTTGGTGGGCGTTGATTTTAGCTTGGCCATTAGCGAGAAAATGTCCGCCTATTTGACGATGAGAGGTGACATTGGTTTCATGGAAGTAGAAAAAGATGAACTTATTTTAGTCGGTAAAAATCGTTCGCTGGTATTTTTGGCGGGTGTTCGTTTTTAATTGAATTGAAAAAAAAAGAATTAAATATTATTTTTTTATTCCTGGTGATTCCATTTTTGAGTTTTGCGCAAAAAAAATTTGTCAGCTTTAAAATGGGGCCCATGTTTTCCCAGGCAAATGCAAAGCCTCCTGCCACTTTGATCGCTGGATTTGAAGACCAGCCTTTTTTGGGACATATAAATGTTGGAGCGTCTATTAGCAGAATTAATTTGCTAAACAAAAAATGGGGGATTGAATGGGGGCTTGCTTATTATAATATTGGATACAAAGAAAAGGAAGTTCCGTTTACAGCTGATTTAAAAAGAAGGGCAATATTTAATTCTCAATATTTTTCTTTGCCGTTTTCAATAAAGTATTTTTTGAAGGAACAGCAGAGAGCTGCAATATATTTAGGCCATGCATTTTCCTGGATGGCGGCACAAAAAAGGGAAGTTGCCCGAATATCCAATATAGGAACAAGCGTAAATGAATATAAAAATGCTGATGCTTATCACCGCTTAAATTATTTTGTATTTATTGGTGCTAATTGGATATTCGGGCAACTTCCCTTTTTTGTGCCGCCAT
>JBCBRY010000161.1:0-20186 GCA_039819485.1 Bacteroidota bacterium
CGAACAACTGATTTTCTTCGGAAAAAACTTGATTTAACCGTACAACCTCATCTGACATTTCTATTTTATATGGTTTTGACATAGCTAACTCTCTGGTTTTTAATTCACCTCTCAAATGCATCTTAATCATCACGAAATATCTATCAAGAAACTTCATTAACTCGTTGATCGATACATCATTCTTTTTATAGCGGTTGGTTAAAGGATGGAAAAACAATTCATAGCTCAGTTCAAATAAAGACTGATAATAGCTATAATCCCGATAAGGTGACTTTTCAATGTCTGCCTTCAATTTATTGGTCCCTTTTTCGAATTGTGAAAATAAATTCCTTCTCCCGTAAGATTGAATAAGTATTTTTTCTTTCAAAACATTGTTTCTGTCTATTTCTAAATGGACGAGAAAGTCTTTTGTTAATTTTACGAATTGTCGGTTCAGGTTTCCCAGCACATGGTAGTTGTATGGCTTGCCTGGAAAAAGCTTTTCGAATACTTTTTCTTTTTGTAAGCGTGGTGAATTAAACTCCGGGAAGTAGGGCCTGAGAAAATTATAATATTTGACTATTGTCGGATTTGTGTTGTAAACAGGAGACCGGACGAACTTGGAAAATTGCCTGAATTCGTCAGTTTCCAAACTTTTTAGCAGTTGGATGAGTTTGCTCTGGTGCATGATTCGGATAAAAAGGCATTAAAAAATGTATTAGAAAAATAATTTTAAAATGCTATAAAACAATTAGTTATAAGTGTTTATTCAAAAATATGCAGGTAAAACAGGGTTAAAAATAGCTAATTATGTCCACGCCCAAAAAGGATGCGTAACCTATCTTTCCAACATATTTGAATTAAAGACCAAATGAAAACGGACCTGCCCCGAAAATGAGGTAAATAAGCTTTGCCTCCCACACCTGGAAAATGGGAAAACTCCTTTCCCAAGTTTTCAAAGAACCCTCTCACGGGGCTCCAAACCCAAATGAAAGTTGAGTTAGAAACGGAGTGACCACGGTAAAATGTGGCGCTTGGATAACTTCTGAAAAATCATAAGAAGCATGTTGCTGCTTCTGGCAGGTCATCGTCTAAAACGATGGCCTGTATTTATTTTTCAGTTTTTATACCATCTCGCTCGTTAAGCTTTTCTTTTTTGTAATTTCCCTTCCTGAATCGAATTCGTTAAAATGCATCTTCCTGTTTTTATTTGACACATAGAAACATAAGCAGGTGATCAAAAATAAGGAGCGCTAAAAATGACACTTTTATTTGGGCAAATGTTTGATTTCCAAATCTCAAAACTCTTTTTCAGACAAAGGAAAAGTGTCATTTTTTTTGACCACCTGCTTACTTAGCGCAAATCCTGTCCCTCATTTTAATCGGGATATAAAAAATAAAAAAAATATCCCGATTAAAATACAGGACAAGTTGTTTCCTATGTGCCTATGTACCTATGTGTTTTAAAAAAAATAAACAATGAAGTTCCAACTTTACAGCCTGATATTCCTCTACAGTTTTTTGGCAGCCAATTGTGGCCAAAAAGGCACTGTAAAAGTAAAGGGCGCTCCACCCAATATCCTTTTTATTTTTACCGACGACCATGCGAAAAATGCCATGAGCATTTATGAAAATAAATTAATTCAAACACCCAATTTAGATCGTATTGCAAAAGAAGGAATGGTATTTAATCGCGCATACGTTACCAATTCCATCTGTGGCCCTTCCCGTGCGGTCATTTTGACTGGAAAATATTCGCATATCAATGGCTTCCGTAAAAATGGGGATCGCTTTGATGGCTCGCAACCGAATTTCCCAAAATATTTACAGCAGTCAAATTATCATACAGCAGTGGTCGGTAAATGGCATCTGGGAACTCCTCCGACCGGCTTCGATTATTCCAATATATTGATCGGGCAGGGGAGTTATTATAATCCGGTGATGGTTGAAAACGGCGATACGATAAAACATACTGGCCATTCCACGGATATTGTGCGGGAGCTGGCATTAAATCATTTGGATACCCTGAATAAAAAAAATCCTTTTTGTCTGATGGTACAATTCAAGGCACCTCACCGAAACTGGATGCCGCATGCCCGTTACTTTGACCAATTTGCCGAGGATCTGCCGCTGCCCGAAACATTTTACGATGATTATGCAACTCGTTCCACTGCTGCAAAAAATGCTGATATGCGAATCGAAGATATGTTTATGTCTCTGGATATGAAATTAAATCCGGCTGCCTACGGCAGGGATACGGCTTCAGGTGGCTGGGAAAAATTTGATCCGGAAAAAAGCTGGGAAAATCATTTAAAAAGAATGATGCCAGATCAGCGAGCAACCTGGGACGCTTATTATTCAAAAGTGAATGAACATTACACGGAAAATAAAAACAATTGGACACAAAAAGAATTAATCGAATGGAAGTACCAGCGTTATATTAAGGATTATTTGCGCTGCGTAAAATCAGTTGATGATAATGTTGGGCATATTTTTGATTATTTAGAAAAAAATAACTTGCTCGAAAATACTTTGATCGTTTATTCCTCCGATCAGGGATTTTACCTGGGAGAGCATGGCTGGTACGATAAGCGCTTTATGTACGAAGAATCTTTTAGTACGCCGATGGCGATGCGTTTTCCAAAAAGAATTAAGCCGCGGTCGGTCTGTGATGAGTTGGTGCTGAACCTTGATCTCGCCCCGACGTTTTTAGATGTGGCAGGTGTGGAAATTCCGGCCGGTATGCAGGGCAAATCTCTGGTGCCATTATTTTCCAACCCTGCAAACAACGATTGGCGGGATGCGATCTATTATCATTATTATGCCCACAATTCGTGGCACACGGTGCAGCGCCACGAAGGAGTCCGAACAAAAAACCATAAGTTGATTTACTTTTACGACCAGCCCGCCTGGGAACTGTACGACCTCCAAAAAGATCCAAATGAAATAAACAACCAATCCGGTCAAGCGGAATATGCGGACCTCGAAATAGATTTAAAAAATAAATTGGCAGGTCTCCGTGTCAAGTATGGACTCCAGGAAAATTGAAAATTGTTAAACCAGCGACCAGCATTAATTGGATACCATCGAATTCATATCACGAATGTCAACCGTTGAGGACTACCAGGTCGTTGACATTTTTATCAATGGGTTTAATTTAATAAATATTATTTCTACCGAGGAGCAAGCCTTGTTTCCCACCTTGCACATCAGTGCTTATCCCGGGCAATATGAAGGCATTCCACCATTATTGTCATTGCCGCCCAAACAACATTTTTGGGGCATCGCCGACCAGGCATACCAGATTGTCGACAGGAGAGTGGCGGTGCTGGAAAGCAGCCGCTCCGGGGTGCCAAACGAGTGGACGATCAGCGTCGAAATAGAGGTGGACGGCGAAAAAGTTGTCTGGAGAAATTTCCGCCATGAGCAACTGGACTTTCTTTACGAAAATATTCCGGTCTACGAATTTGAACTGGTCGCTTACCGAAAAGCGATGCACGCCGGAAAGTAGCATGGACGGCCAGTCCGTAAAACCCGCAGCATGGCATCCCGTCCGCACGCGCAATACTACAATTAGGAATTTAATTTAAAAGCCTATACCTTTGCTCCCAATACTACAATTAGGAATATAATGATGAAAAGATACGCATTAGGTGAATTTGAGGAAGTGGTGCTGCTCACGGTCGGGGTGCTGTACGATCATGCCTATGGGGTAGCCATCAAGGATGAAATCGAGAAGCGGCTGGAGCGTCGAGTCAGCGTAGGGGCGTTGCAGTCCGCGTTGCGGCGCATGGAGGACAAAGGGTACCTGATTTCCCGTTTTGGGGAGAAGACCAGTGCGAGGGGTGGTAAACGCAAGCGTTTTTTCAACATCACCGCCTATGGCAAAAAGGCACTGGAACAAACCCGGGAGGTGCGCAATGGCCTTTGGAGCGATATTCCCGATGTGGCTTTTGATTTTTAGCGGCCAATTTGAGGGATGTCATTTTTCCAAAAAATGAGGTCCCTTTACATACACCCGACTGTTAGAAAAATGATCAAACGACTGTCCGAACGATTTTTCCGTTGGTACTGCAACCCTGATTTTTATGAAGATATCAAGGGTGACCTGAATGAACTGTTTCGACGGCAGTCAGCTCATTATTCTGAACGGAAAGCGGAATGGATTTTTGCGAAAGAAGTTCTGCTGCTGTTCCGGCCTACCATTATCCGTCCTTTTCAGTTTTTCCAATTCCTCAATCTTATCGACATGATCCAGAATTATTTCAAGATCGGCATGCGCAATTTGCGCAAGCATCCCTCTTACACTTTTATTCATATTTTGGGATTGGCCCTGGGCCTCACCGCTTTTTTGTTTATCGAAAACTACCGCTCCTTTGAAAAGAGTTACGACCGGTTTCACGAGTCGCCCGAGCAATTGTACCGACTGACGACCGATGATGTAAAAGATGGCCGCATACAAGTACGGGACGCCATGTCGTTTGCCCCTTCGGGAAAAGTATTGGTGGAGGAAGTACCGGAAATTATTGGCCACACCACCACGTATAAAACCCGGCGGATGGTTTTTAGAAAAAACGGACAACCAGTGGAGGAACAAAACGTGATTGCCGTCGATTCCAACTATCTGAATTTATTTAATTACCGGATCTTACGTGGTGATAAAAAAAGTATGCTGAACCAGCCGAACGCCATTGTACTGACGGAATCACTGGCGCAAAAATATTTTGAAAATCAAGATCCTATCGGAAAAACCATCGATGTGCTGGGGCGGTTTAACCAACCGTTTTTAGTGACTGGCCTGCTCGAGGACACACCAAAAAATACGCATTATAGTTTTGATATGCTCGTGTCCTTGAAAAGTTTTGAAGAACGGATCAAAAGGGACGGGTGGAATGGATTTAATTATTACACTTATTTAAAATTGGATAAAAATGCAGACCTTGAAAAGGTGCAGTCCATGATGCCCGCTCTCACCAAGAAATATTTAAATGATGAAACGCGGCTGGTATTTAATTTACAGCCCGTAGCGGATATTCACCTGCACTCGGATTTTACGTTTGAGCCGGAAATTCACGGCAGCGCCAAAGCAGTTTATTTTTTAGGTGTCATTTCCATTTTTATTTTATTGATCGCCTGGGTAAACTATATCAATTTATCCACTGCACGGGCGATGGAGCGGGCCAAGGAAGTAGGGTTGCGAAAAGTAGTTGGCGCAAGGAAAAAACAATTGATGGGGCAATTTTTAACCGAGTCATTATTGATTAATTTTTTAGGTGCAGTGGTTGCTTTGGCACTGGCGCAGTTCATGTTGCCTTATTTTAATGAACTGGTAGGGAAAAATGTTTTAACGGACATCTGGTCGAATCCCGAATTTATAAAAAAGCTGTTTTTATTCTTTTTATTGGGAACGGTAGTGACCGGTTTTTATCCTGCATTGGTTCTGTCTTCATTCCGCCCGATCGGGGTTTTGAAAGGGAGTTTTGGACGGACAAAGAAAGGAGCGTTCTTACGGAAAACTTTAGTCGTAGTGCAGTTTGCCGCGTCGTTGATCTTAATTGCGAGCACAGTGATCATCTACCAGCAAATTCGCTACATGACCAATAAAGATTTGGGCATCGACACAGAGCAGGTAATTGGTTTTCAAAATGCCCGTCAACCGAACCTGGAAGAAGATCAAATCATCAGTAAATACAGGGCTTTCATGGAGGAGATCAACCGTTTGGAAGGCGTTCAGAAAGTGGCGGGCATTTCCAATTTGCCGGGTGGTGGGAGTTCTGACATCAGCAGTACGAGCGGGGGAGTAAAAGTGGTTGGAAAAACCGAGCGGGTAGAGTCCACTGTTTATATCAACGGCATGAACGAATGGCTGGTTGATGCACTGGGATTGAAGCTTATCAGCGGCCGGAAATTTGATCGCGAACTGGCCGTCGATACGTCCGCAGTCATGGTCAACCAGGCGATGTTGGATCTGTGGGGGATTAATGATTCGGAGGCGGTGATCAATGAATATCTGCAATTTGGCCGCGACCCGGAAAATGATAAATTTTTAATTGTAGGCGTCATCGATAATTTCAACCGTTCCACTTTGAAAAACAATATTGAGCCCACGGTTTTTTTCCATAATGAGACGCCCAGAAATACAGTGGTGAAATTAAATGCTGAAAACCTGACCGCTAATCTGGACGGTGTAAAAAATGTGTGGAACAAGTTTTTTCCGGAGTCGCCATTTGTACATACTTTCATCGACAGCCGTTTTGAAAAATTATATTTAGAGGACAAAAAATTCGGATTTATATTTTTGAATTTTGCTTTGCTCGCCATTTTTGTGGCCAGCATGGGGCTGTTCGGTTTGTCATCTTATATGTCGATGCAGCGCACGAAAGAAGTGGGTATCCGAAAAGTGCTGGGTGCGTCTGTCAGCAATATCGTTTTATTGTTTTTCAAAGATTTTTTGTGGCTGATTTTAATTGCGATTATTATCGGCATTCCCCTTATTTATTTTAGCATGACCGACTGGCTGAACGGCTACGCCTTCCGCATTGATTTTCCGTGGTGGGTCCTGTCGCTGGCAGTGGTGTCGGTCGTAGCATTGGCTTTTTTCACTGTGAGTTTCCAGACCTGGAAACTGGCGTTGCTTAACCCCTCTAAAACCATCCGCCACGAATAGCCCGCCCGGCCGGTCCGGGCAGCCCGCCCGGACTGGTTTCTTGCATGGTGTTTGCCCGGACTGGCCGTCCGGGTTGCAAAAAATCCCCTCTGCTTTTCCTGCCTCTCCCCAAAATTCAATAATTTGCCCCCGTACGGTCGAAGTCCATTTGACCGCACCCGTCTCGCCGAAGGGACTTCGGTGGTACAGTTAAAAACCAAACCACATGGCCATTCCTCTAACCCCCGAACTTGCACTGAAAGTTATCGAAGCAAATAAACGTACGAAAAATCCTAACCTCGATTTGGGAAGGTGCGGGTTGACGCATTTTCCACGGGAGGCGGAGGAGTGTGTGTGGGTGGAGATGTTGGTACTGAGCGATGAGTATTATGACTATGGATCAGAGGATGATGTCTCAAGCAAAAATCAAGGTGGTCCAAACGTAATTACCTCACTTGAGGGCATAGAAAAACTGAAGCTTTTAAAAAAGTTAGTGGTCGGTGGATATGACCACTACCCAGAACCTAATATAATTCCACTTGATGACCTTTCACCTATTGCTGAATTGACATTGATGGAAGAGCTTTATTGTCCTGGCACGGAGTTGTCTGACCTTGCCCCGCTATCAAAGCTATCTTCGCTGCGGGTGTTGCAGTGCGGTTCTACGAAGGTAACTGACCTTTCGCCGATAGCGGAGTTGTCTTCCTTACGGGAACTCTATTGCTATTCGACCCCTGTATCTGATCTTCGGCCAATTTCGGGTTTGACCGGGCTGACTATAATTGTTTGTTCGACTACTGAAGTCAGGGATCTCACCCCTGTTGCCAAGCTTTCTGCCCTGTGCGATCTTTTAATCGCATCCACAAAGGTTTCCTCCCTTTTGCCATTATCGGGGCTGGCCTCACTTAAGAAGCTCAATTGCTCTTCGACACGGGTATCAGACCTGTCGCCGTTGTCCGGTCTGTCGACGTTGAAAGAATTAGCCTGCTCTTCGACGGACGTATCGGACTTATCGCCACTGTCGGGTCTGTTGAAGCTGGAACGGCTTGACTGCTCTTCGACATTTGTCTCGGACCTTTCTCCGCTGCTCCCTTTTTTAAAAAGAGGGATTACGTTCTATCTAGAAAGTTATATCAACTTTAAAAAGGCTTTTGCTTTCGAAGATTGTCCCCTCGTCCATCCTCCCATTGAGGTGGTAGAAAAAGGCACCGAGGCCATCCTCGATTATTTCGACCGACTCGAAAAAGAAGGCGAACAAGAGCTTTTGGAGGCCAAAACGCTCCTTATCGGCGAGGGCATGTCCGGCAAGACCAGCCTGCGCAACCGGCTCTTTGGCCGGCCATTGCCCAAACAGCCTGACCGCACCAAGGGCCTCGATGTGGAAATCGAACCTTACACGTTTCCGCTCGCCGGGGACAAAGCAATGCGGCTCAACATTTTTGATTTTGGCGGACAGGACCATTACAAGCCGCTGCACCAGTTTTTTTATTCAAGACGATCGCTTTATCTCCTGCTCACCAAAAATGGGGACGACCAGAATGACTTTGACTTCTGGCTGGAAACGGCCAAACTGCACGGTGATGACAGCCCGTTGCTGGTCGTCAATAACCTCTTTGGCGATGTCAAGTGCAATTTCAACCAGGCAAAATGGGCCAAGGACTATCCGTTTGTGAAAGACAGCTTTGAGGTCAACCTCAAAAGTGAGACGGGTTTGGATAATCTCAAGCGGCAAATCGAAGCCTATGCTCAGACCCTGCCTCACATCCGGCAGGTAGTGCCCCGGTCATGGGCGGCAATTCGGGCAGCGGTGGAAGAGCGCACTAAAAATGAAAGCTTCATTGGGTTAACTGATTACCTGAGCATTTGCCAGGAAAATGGCATCGAAGAACGTCAATCTGCTTTGCGGCTGAGCCAATACCTGCATGACATCGGAGTATTCTTGCATTTTCAAAATACGCCTGCCCTCCGGCGGTGGGTTATTTTACGAAACAAATGGGCGACCGATGCCGTCTACCGGGTACTTGATGACGGAGAAGTAATCAGGAATAAAGGGCATTTTACCGAAAAAGATTACAACCGCATCTGGAGCACGGGTGAATATATTGATATGCAGGACGCACTGCTGGACCTCATGAAAGAGTTTCGTCTTTGCTACGCCAAGCCCGGCGGGCGAGGGTTCATCGCACCCTATCTTTTGCCCAACGAACCTGCCACTTATGAATGGCCTGCCGATCCCGACGAGCGCCGCATCCGGCTTGAATATAAATTTATGCCCCGGGTGCTGTTTACTCAGTTTATCGTTTCGGAACATGAAAAAATTGAGGATGGCCGGCTCCGCGTTTGGCGGACTGGGGCAGTTTTTTCTAAAGGGGCAACCCGTGCAGAGGCTCGGCAACTGGGCAAAAATGCCATTGAACTCCGCGCCCAGGGCGAACGCATGGTAGAACTGTTGACCATCCTCAACGATTCCCTGGATGAACTGCATGAACTGACCCCCGGTATCGAGGTGGAACGATTGATTCCCTGCATTTGCTCCCGCTGCCGGAATCATGAAGAGCCGTACCTGTTTGCTAAATCAAGATTGGACAACCGGCTGCGACATGGGCGGTTAAAAGATGAATGTCAAATTTCATTTGAGGAGCTGTTGATCGAAGAACTGCTGGGCAATGTGCTATTTGTCAAAAAAGAACGCCTCCAACGAAAGATAAATCCAGCCCAAGAACGCAGGGTTGGTAAAAAAGTATTTATTTCCTATTCGCACAGCAATACGAAATGGATGAAACGTTTGAACGTACACCTTGCTGCCCTCCGCCGTTCCAACGTCATCGACGTATGGGACGATCAGCAAATCCTTGCCGGTGGCCAGTGGGATGATACCATCCAGCAGAACCTTGCCGATGCCGACGTATTCATTTTGCTCCTGTCAGCGGACTTTATTGCCTCCGATTATATCTGGGATGTAGAACTCAAGGCTGCCATCGAAGGCTTTGATAAGAAAAATAAACAGGTCATTCCCATTCTCGTTGAGCCGTTTGATCTGGGTGCGCTTCCCGGTATCAACGAACATAAAACCAAGATTCAAAGTTTTGAAATTTTACCGAAGGACATGGATGAAAAATTACTGGCTGTCAGTAAATGGAAAAACCAAGAAGAAGCCTTGACCAAAGTAGCGGAACGGATCAGGGAGGCGGTAAAAGGTCAGTAACGCCAAAATCCCTTCAGCGATGTGGTGAAGGGGGCTTCGGCTGTACAAGCTACCGCTCCCAGCGGTTACTTTTCGCAATTAATTTTTTCAAAATATCCATATCCACCTCTGCGAGATTTTTGATGTACAGGCAGCCTTTGCCTTTTTTATGGGGGCCGAGCTGTGCCAGCAGTTCCGTTTCTTCATTGATGTCAAACATCAGGTAAATGGACAAGTGCGCTTTGGCCGGGGAGAATCCGACGTTGAACCATTCGAACTCATCGCCATTTTTTCTTTGGTAGGAATATTTGCCAAAACCAACGATGCTGACGCCCCAGATTTTTGGTTCTTTGCCGGTTATTTCTTTCATGACCTCGAGGATGGCTTTGCTGTCGGCCTTCCGCTTTTTATGGGTGACGGCTTCAATGAATTCATTGACGTCCCGGTCGGTTTCAGCGTTGACTAATTTCTTTTTCATGGTCGGTGAATTTGATTTGTGTAAGAAAGCTAAGTAAGCAGGTGATCAAAAAAAATGACACTTTTTCTTTGCATGAAAATGAGTCTTGAGACTTGGAATGCAAACATTTGCCAAAAGAAAAGTGTCATTTTTAGCACCTTATTTTTCTATGATATTTTCGGCGGCGCAGCCGCCGAAACTTCTTTTAGAAAGAGGTGTTTTCAAACAACTTCTATATTAAAGATTTTAAGTTTGACTTGTGCCTAAGTTAAAAAAAAGGAAAATGTCTTTTTTAGTAAAGTTTAAACCGCACTGGCAAATGATATTTGAACCGCACTGGTTTTCCCTGCTTTTTTCCAGGTGTCCAAAGAACTTCCTTTTTTTCCATTAATTGAACAACTCTCATGGCTTCCTTCCCACATCCACTGCCAATGTCTTTGAGGATTTTAATGTCCTGGATGGAGCCATTTTTATTAATAATAAAACTGAGTAGAACCACCCCTTCAATTCCATCTTCTTTTGCGATGGCCGGATATTTTAAATGCTCGGAAATAAATTGATTAATGGCTGCTTTGGAACATTCAATATCCTTGCATTCCGAAAAGTAGGGCGTTTCGTCGGCGACATTATAAATTTTCTTATCTTCTTTTTTTTCGGTTTTTTTTGTTGCTTTATTTTCGTCCGTTTTATTTATCGTTTCGGGATTATTGTTTTTGGTATTTTTTGATGGATTGTTATTGCAGGCCAGGACAGCCGTTAAAATAAATATTAAATACACTTGGTAAAATAATTTTGAGCGTTTGGCAAAAGATAGTTTTGATGATTTCTTGTTTTTAGTTTCACCTCCGTGCCCCTCTTCAAAGGGAGACAAACGAGCGTGCAAATCCCCCCTTGAGGAGGAGCAGGGGGGTGAAATAAATAAACCGAATTTACAGTTTTTAAATGTTGCCTTATGCTCAGAAATTAGATAAATCATTTTCTGTGTTTCAAGTGCGTTATAATTTTATTTCTGAAATAAAATTTTCGTGGTCCTGCTCTTCTTTTGTGACCTCGTGGATGACAAATGATTTAAGGGGAGTGGATAAGACATACACGGTTTTAAAATAGGTCGAGCCGCGCTTCTTGTTTCGGAATTTATGCTTGAACTTAAAATACATGTTCCGGTTTTTCTGTTTAAAGTCGGAGGCAATTTGGGTGGTTTCTATTTGTGGGTTGGCTTTGGTAAACCGGCCATATTCTTCATTTAGCCGGCCATTGAACATAGACCCTATTTCTTTGTCTAATTTAACCAGATCGGATTCAAAGATGATAATGTGGTTAAAGTTGTTGGTGGTATCTGCGTAAATACCTGCTCCGGAATCAGTAAATTCCATCGCTTCCAACAAATCCTGGAATTGCTTTAATGATAATCGGTCTTTAAAAAAACCTTTTAAATCATTTTCGGCAAAATACCGGCTGCTCTCTTTGTACCCCACGGGCAGGTCCATTTTAAAATTTGTATTTATTAAATAAAAGGTGGAGATAGCGGTACTGCTATTCTCTTCTGTTTTTGTTGCAGACTCGGTCGACTCTTCAGTATTTCCCTGGCAGGCACTCGTAAGTATGGTCAGGGACAAGCAGAAATAAAACACATAATTTTTGGTCATCTTTTATTTTTTATTTTTTGATTGCATGAATAAAAGTGCTGTTGACCACGCTACTTTATATTCGAGCTTTTTAGTGCAAAGAGTTTATGTGAAAAAATATTCAGTGCTGACAATGACTTTTTTGTAAAAGTCTAATTTTCCGTGTCAGTTTGTGAATTTCCATTAAAGGAAAATGTCATTTTCTGTCAGTTGCCTTGTGCAACTGGTTCCAGGATACCGATCATTTTCAAACTCTCCAGTGCCTGAAAATGATGGATGCCGATTTCTTGTTCCCCTTTCCTACGAAGATAATCTCCCATGGCGAGGTGGGTAACGCCGTATTTGCCAAATGCTTCCGTCAGGGAATTAAAATCAATGGTTGGTAAATGGATGGCTAAATATTCGAGACGGCGCTCGTGTCTTTCTTTAGAAACGGCCAGGTGTTGTTGGGGAAGGATGCTGAACTGCTGGATGGAGGTTGGTTTTAACAGGCGCCGGTACCAAAAAGGATGATTCATAAATCTTTGTTCCCGGGCATATACGCGGTCTTTTTCCAGCAAATAATCGGCGTACATCGCTTTTACCTCCCCCTCGTATTCGGCCAGTGCCGTAGCATGTCCTCTGGAAAATTCATCCAGGCGGGTACCGGCCAGCTGACCCATTTCCAATCCTTTCAGGATGCCGGCGGAGGAAAGTGGGTCATAACTGATGGCGGCGTCTCCAACGGCTATCCAGTCAGGGCCTGCGACCCGTTCAATTGACTGTGTTTTGGCTGACTGGGTAAATGGTTTTCCATCGTGCTGGAATCCAATGGTTCGCTGCCGGGTATGGGTGCTTTGCGCCAGGTTGGATGCCCAGAAGGCCGCCTGTTTTTCGCCTGATGAGGAAAGGGTAGAGGCATCCGTCATCAAGGTCGCCACCAATTTTCCGGAGGGTAATTGGACAGAGTACCACCAGCCGTTGGAGAGGCTTTCCACCAGCAGGGAAGTCCCATTTGGGGCTGCAGGAACGGCAGGTTCTAATATCATTGAAATGCCGATGAGTTCATCTTCAGCCGTTCGATCAGACTTGAAAGTTTGGTAGAACTTACTGTTGCGGCCACTGGCATCCACTACAAAATCGGCCTGGATATCCTGTTTTCCATCGCTGATTTTCCAGCCCAAAGAGGTGCGAACTAAAATACGGGCATGAAAATTTTTTCTAACATCGATGCCGATTGAACGGCAGTACTCAAAGACAGCCCAGTCAAACCCCGGACGTGAAAGGATGTAGCCTTCACCGTACGGGTTGTAGATCGAGGCCTCTTCCCCAAGCTCACTTTTGCCCCATGCTCCCTGGACTACCCGGCATGGAATGCTCTGGTCCAACCAAATTGATTCCGGGATTCCAAGGTCGCGCAGCAAAAGGTGCCCTTTGGCGGCAAGATGCTCGCCAGCACGCGGCCGGGTATAGCCACTGGCTTCTAACACGCTGATTTCGTAACCCGCCCGGTGCAGCTTCAATGCCGTGCTAAGTCCGGCCGGGCCTCCGCCTATGATTACGATTTTCATTTCGGTATCGTTTAGATAATACTGCCTGCCTGGTCAATTGAATCGACCCAACAAGCCCTTGGTTCAGCCGCCATTTTCTTCGCCGCCCAAACGCTGCAAAACTATTTGCGCTTTGCAGTGCATTTCAGTTTTTGCCTTTTCAATTTACTTATTTCAAAATTGTTAAACATCTCCAATAATAAGCATTCGTCTGAAGTGAACAACAATGGTTTTTTTTGTCTATTCGTGTTCAAAGTTATATTTTGAGCGAAATTAAAACATTCAAATTCTGAAAGTTAATTTTTAAACAATGAAACGGTCAAATAATAATTGTTCGATGAACAGGGTGCAATTTTTTAAAGAAACGCCCCCGAGTCAGAACATTGCTATTTGACCGTTTTTAATTTTAAACATAGCCAAATGAAAAAAATTCTTTTTTTCAATGTCAGGTCAAAATGGACCTGGGCATTCTTCACTCTTACCTCCTTTTTTACCATCTTGTTTTTGACTGATTGCGATACGCCAGCATCTGGGCCGGATACCGGTAACGGAGGGAATACCACTGGTGTGCAGACTGATTTCGAAATCGACGAATCCGGCAATATCACCGGTTCGGAATTTCTGACATCAACTTCCTGGAAAGTACCGCACGACGTAATGAGCCAAAACCCAACCCAGGAAGAACTGGCCAGATTCGCCTGGAAAGAATTCATTGCCCTCAACTGGCCCTCCGACTATGATACGACAACTTACTCGCGAGGCAAGCCCGATCAGTCAAAGACGGTCATTGACTTCCTGAAAGCAGGTGAACACCCCGACCTGCCCCTGGTGTGGGAAACTTACAAGCACCGGATCGAAGTGTACCCACTCGATACCTCCAATTATGAGAAGAACTTTGACTCACCTCCCCGCTACAGTTACAAAGTAGAAGGTCAAAGCTCGATCCCAAGTTTAGATCCTTCCAATAAAACAGCACTGATAGATGTTCGACACGTCTTCAACAACCTGGACGAAACTTCGGAAATCAACCTGGCGACCTTGTTTGTTTCCGGTGATCCCGATGCACCCGGGGCTGCCAAATTTGTTAACTCGCATACTGATACGGCCAGCTTTTTACCGGGGGCGCCGCGCCGGATCATCTATGAAGCCAAGGCCAATGAGGTGTTTTTTAATTATGTAAAGAACAAGAAGCTGTATGACACAACCATCAAGAAAAACCTGCTTACGCAAACGGCTATAAAAATCCAGGCGAGGGGGGCTGATACACTGGGCGGAAAATGTCTGGATGGCAACAATGACATTATTTCCTTTCCATGCGGGATCAACGGAGATGACCGGCCGATTGCCGAAGGCTCCATTGAAGTGAAAGCTTCCTGGCGCCGCCTGACGCGCAAAGAGGCCAATAGCGGCCGTTACCTTACCTCCCCCGTACTTTATTATCGCAGAGGAACGCGAACGACCAACAGCGATTCGATCTATTACCAAAAAGTACCGGCTACCGCCACCGAAAATTCACTCCCGATTGGTTTGGTTGGCCTCCATATCATTCACAAAACGGAGAATGTGCCAACTTATGTGTTCGCCACTTTTGAGCAGGTGGACAACCTAAAACGGAGCCAGGAGCACAACGACCTGTTCTTTTTCAATCGAAATGACAACCCGAAAATATATCCAGGTGTGCAGCAGGTGACCCAGCGCGCGCATGATATGCTCACCCTCACCGATACACTCAATATGAAAGTACATGCTGAGTTTACAGCCGTAGACCCCAACACGGTTTGGCAGTATTATAAATTGATCGGAGTACAGGGGCCGGCCACTGAGAGCCAGGACGGGAATAACTTCTACCTCGCCAATATTGTCACGGAAACCAACGAGGTACTCAGAAGCTTTAAAGGAACGCTTGACAACAATACTGGCATCATGAACCCATCACAGGCCAATACCAGGGTAGGGCCCCATGCCATTATTACCGGAGGTTGTAAGGGGTGTCATGCAAATGCACAGGATGCCGATTTCAGTTTCATTACGAAAAATGGCCCTTTCAATCAGGAGAACGCTAAATACTCTCCTCCCGATGTTGTCAACCAACCTTTGCTGAAAGGACTGAAAAACAATTAACGGCATTCTTGAAATTAAAAACCGTTGGCAGTCTCAAACAGTGCCGATTTACCAAATTTTGAAAATTTAGCCAATCGGCACTGACTTCTATTGCTGCCAGCCTTTTATGATCGGCTCGATCATTCATCCACCAAACTAAAAATCATGGCAAATTTATCAGACATAAAATATATTAAAGTGACTCCCGGAATCGGAGTTGCCCGGGTTGGCAACAGCCCTACTTCTTTCATTGGTCCAGAAGCACCCGGTATTGATCCAGCGCCTCAGGACGGAAAATTCAAAGATGCCCAGGGACGGGTGAAGCCCATGTCCGCCCGGTTTCGGGTATATGGTTATAATGATGCCGGTGAAGCCATTTTGGAATTGACGGATAATGTCCAAAACAGTGGAACGACCGTTTCGTGGCATGTTCACATGGCCAACAAAAAAGCAGCCAACTGGTCCTTCCAGGGACAGTTTGCCTTTCAGCCCAATGTGTTAAGAAACCCTTCCGTTCAGCCGGGTCTTTTGCCGGATCAGCGAACCCAGTTACATTGCGATCCGGGAGAAAAGACCATTTCCGGCCCCAATGCAACGCCCATTGTTTTATCAGCGCCCATCTTCAGCGGGATTTCCCCAAACGGAGAGAGAAATGTTGATTTCCCGATCGGTAATTTATTAGGTAATTACGGAAGACAGGGAACGACCAAGGTTGCTTATAAAGAAACGACCGTTACCATTGGCACTTTGACCACCGATGCCTCCGGCCGACTCATCGTGATTGGCGGAAAAGGAGAGGGCGGTTCGGTAACCGATCCTCCAACCATCATCAAGAAAGGACCCAATTATTTTTCTATTAAGCCAAACGGAGAAAAATATCCGACTCAAGATGGAAAGCTGATAGAAAATCAGGAAAACATCAATAACGATCCCAATTCCAATATTCTCAAGAGTTTCAATAATTCAGGATGGTGGGATGATATCGGTGGAGGTTCCATTCACGTGGAAGTGGATATTCCTTCGGTCGGATCGTTTTCCACGAAAGCTGACCAAACCTATACAAACGACCGAAGCGATTCGGTAACGATCACGCCGCAACAGGCGCGGGGATGGGTCGGGGTGGCCCCTCCCAAATATGTGCCGTCCATGAAGAACGTCGTTTCGTTGCTTGATTTACAGAAGAACATTTTCCCGGAGATTGATCCGTACGCTGGCATCCTGGCGTTGGCTTTCTCTATTTCCGGTACCGGTGGGCCTGTCGGTCTGTTTAGGTCCAGGTCGGGTGCGGCCGATTCTTTTAAGCACGTAGCCGTGGGGGGCGACCAGCTAACTACGGCTGGACCTGCAATCGTTACTTTCCAAAAGCAACTGTTTTGTGCGGTCACCGGTTCGTCAACTTCCAACCTGATCGCAGCGGCCCCTGATGCCGCCGGGCCCTACCATTTTGCCGCAGCGAGCGGGACGCCGGTTGCAACCACCTCATCACCGACGTTGACTGTTTTTAATGGAAAACTTTACTATGGTGTGCTCGACACAAATAATGAAGTGCATTTGGCCAGTTCGGATGATGGTTCCAGTGGCTCATTCAACTTTGTGAAACAGACGTTGAAACTGGCTACGGGAAACGGCTTTCAAGACTTTCCCACGACCCCGCGCAAAGGCATTTCAATTGCTGCGTTTCAGGGGTATCTCTACCTGGCGTTCATCGGGGAGGACAATGTGCCGTATCTTGGAATTGCTTCGGGTCAGGCCCCCGATCAGTTCAATATGCAACCAGTCGGTGGGGACAACGCGTCCAAACCTTCGGCCAATGCCCCGTCCATTGCAGTATATGATGGCCGATTGTATTATGCTTATACCGGGCATGACCAAAAAGCCTATTTCGGGCAGTGGGGCAACCCCATTCCAAGAAACCCACTGAATCCGGTTGGGCCAGATAAAACACCAGAGTTTGTCGTGAATTTCCACTTGATCGATAATGCACCTAACTCAAATCACGCCCCTGCCATAGCAGGATTTAACGGTAAACTGTACTACGTGGTAGTTTCAGAGGAAACAACAGGAGACGGAGGGAATGAACGGCTGTGTTACGTGGGCACGAAGGAGCCATTGAGGCATACGGTTTTATTGACCCCTGGTGGTGAGGAGACGGTCATGGTGGAGCCGCCCTTTAACTTTAATCAAGTAGGAACTTCACTGCCGGTTCGCCCTGCGATTGCTGATTTTACCTATATAGAATACTTCCGCGATATCTATCCGATTTTCAAAACGGTTACTGACTATGCTTATGTTAGCAAACCCGCATTTCATGCACATGGGCCCAAATCAGGGGGTAACTTTCTGCGCCAAGGCCCTGAGACGGGCTACGGAAAAGCGGACGAAGTCAATAATCAGTTCAGGCGAGCCGTATTTGAAGTGATCCGGCCAGCGGGCTGGATCACGGATGTGCCGGCACCGCCCAAAGCTACCGGCGCCATCCCAGTGCAGCAACCTTACCGGGGCTACCTGATGCCGCACCTTGCCGGGAACGCGCTTGGGGAAACCAAAGCACAATCCACCAACCCAAATGTTTGGTTGAGCCTTACCAGGCACCAATTGGCCAAATTCATGAAATGGGTCAACGGGGATTTCACCCCTGGAGAAATGGTTGTTGCCAAGAAACTGGACGAGTATCCGGTTGCACAACAACCCAAAATGGCCAATTTCGGAGCCCTTGACCTAACCGTGGGCGGTGGGCTTCACCCCGGTATTGAATTTACCTGGTACATGGGATACAAAGAATATTTTTGCGAAGCATTCCGGTTTGCCAAATCAGTAGAAGGAGACGACCCACAAGGGAATCCAGTAAACATAGAACTTACCCCGGGTTCCATCATCGGCTACATGTCCACACCGTGGCACGGGGATTTTTGGTCGTGCGGAATCACCTTCTGGCCACCTCAGCGACCCAATATTGTGGTACAGGAAATTGAGGGGACGCCTCAGGCCGTGAACTGGTTCAGGGGTAAGAGTTTGCAGATTCCGGACGATGCCGGTTCCAATTTCAACTATACCCACGGGGACAATAAGGGACTGTTTAACGGCAACCACACCGTCTATCAGACTTTCCTTAAATACTGGACGGAATTTGGGTTCGTCGTCAAAAATGGCAAGACCGCTTACTATGAAGTGGAAAGAGCAGAAAGTGAAAGGGCTCCTTGCCTGGATTCTCCGGATGGAACATGTGAACCGACCTCAGAAGCGGGACTGAACATCCAGCCTGCCCTGATTACCAGGGGTAATGATTATACCCTGCTCGGGCGGGTCGTCGAAAATGACCTTTATGCCTCCGGTCTTTTGGTGAAAGCCTACGATAAAGATACCTTCAGCCCGGATGACCTGCTTGGCACGGACACAACTGATGCCAGTGGAGAATTTATCATTGACTTCAAAAAGTCCGATTTTAGTCTCGGCTTTTTCGATCAGAACCCTGATGTTTATTTTGAAGTTTACCGGAACGGGACGCTGGTTAAAACCACGAAAGGGGAAACCCTTAAAAATTTCAAAGGGGAAACGGGCGAGATCAAGATTGATTTGAGTTCATGACAGCCACGGTCGGAGCTGAATGAGAGGTAGTTGGGTTTAGCGGTGTTACTGTTTCAAAACGGTAACACCGCTTGTCCTGATCCATTTACTGCAGTATATTCACCAACACATCATAATAACGGCTGGCAATGAACGCAGCGCCCTGGTTTCGTTTTCTCTCCTTAAAAAGCCAAATTATTGATCAGGTGAATTTGGTGCATGCGTGCTTTAAAACTAATAATCGTCATTTGTTCAATTCTTTTTTCTCCCCCTTTGGAGAGGGACGGGGAGAGGAAAAACTATTAGAATTCTTTATTTCCGAACACCTCTACAGTCTGACATTTTGTTGTTGTTTTGAAAAATTTATGCTAACCGGTCCGTATCCAATTTTTCCAGAAAGATGTCAAACCGTACAGAAGAGTACCGTTTCGGCGGTAAAAATGGAGGCATGTCCTAAATAAAATTTATAGCCTAAATTTAGTTTGTCGATCTGATGTATGATGTTGACAAAATCATCCATGCTATGATAAATCGAAATAGCTAATTTGGGTTTAAATCTTTTGATGGTTTCCTTTGCCCCATTTAATGCAAATGGTTCGGCACCTTCAATATCGGTTTTAATGAAATCAACCTTTTTGATATTTTGTTCGACGACAAAATCATCGATTGTGGTTGTTTTTGTTGCACCTTCCCAACCCTGGAATTTTTCGAAACTTACTTTGCTGCCACCGCCGCGGTCCTCGTAATAAACGTCTAAATCCGATTTGTCCCATAAAGGATTTTTTACAATAGAAATATTTGACTTTAAATCCGGATTTAATTCCAGGTTCCGGTTAAATATATCGATGTTGCCAGGAATAAATTCAAATGAATACACTTTGCCAGTACTTCCAATCTGTTCGGCAAAATAGAGTGCAGTATCTCCAAAACATCCGCCCAGGTCTAAAACCACATCCCCGTTCTCAGCGCCGATAAATTTGTTCTGTGAAATGGGAAGTTTGTAATGTTCCCTGATGATAGAGGAGTAACAGCCTTTGGTCGAAAAGTATAATTTGCCAGGAATAAATTCAAATGAATACACTTTGCCAGTACTTCCAATCTG
>JBCBRY010000162.1:0-19602 GCA_039819485.1 Bacteroidota bacterium
GTATACAGCTTCCCATGCTTCATCCTCTGAAAATCCCCAACTATCAACAGCATACCCATAAAAATCATCTGAATATGTTGTGAAAAGTGCTTCAAGTCCAGAATTGAAGTCATTTTCTAAAAGCTGTAATATTTCTTTGTAATTCAATTTATAGTAGTGTTTTTATATAATAAGCCAAACAGGTTACAATCTATCTTGAATATTGGTCAAATAGCCTGAGTTTATCTGATATAAATCTAAAATATCAACTCTAAAATTCAATTTCTTCGTCACCCATTTATGATTTCTTCATTGTATTTATCCATAATATCGTTGCTGAACTCAGCTAAGTATACTTCGGTGGTCTCTGTGTTGGAATGCCCCAACGCCTGGGAAATAATAGATACAGGCACATCCTTGAACTTCGCAATCGTAGCGAACGAGTGACGGGCTACGTAGCTGGTAAGTGTTATTTCTATTTTACAAAGTTCACCTATTTCTTTAAGTCGGCGGTTATATCGCCGAAGTTCGTCCTTCACATTGATATACTGTTGTGCAGGGTCATTGCTCTTTATCACAGGCAAGATAAAATCATCACCTGACTTGTCTTTGCAATACTTGTCCAA
Organism: Bacteroidota bacterium; assembly: GCA_039819485.1. Taxonomy (GTDB): domain Bacteria; phylum Bacteroidota; class Bacteroidia; order Chitinophagales; family Saprospiraceae; genus UBA6168. The sequence continues at coordinate 606 of JBCBRY010000162.1, forward strand.
CAAAGCTCGTAGGGGAGGGGTGATCTTGATACTGTGAAGTTTTCCCGTTTTTTTCCGTTGGTATTCGATACGACCATTTTTTATACTACTCATGCGAAGAAAGGCCAAGTCTATAAACGATGCTCCCATTAGGTAGAAACTCATGAGGAAATAATCCTTTGACCTGATCTGTTGGGCTGTTTTAGGCTCAAATTCCTTGACTTTCTCTATGTCTTGTTGCCTAATAGCTCGCTTGCGAGTATCTGCTTTCTTCACGGAGTAATTGGTGAAAGGGTAGGAGTCTCTTGGCAGAAGCCTCCGTTTTATAGCTTTATTCATAAGTGCTCGAAGCGTTCTCATGTTTACCCCAAGTCCATTAACACTATTGCCTTTTCCCAAATACCATGCTTCGTATTTTTTGAGCCAGGTATGACTTATTTGCCGTAGTGGAATATCTTTTCTTTTTAGAAAAGTATGAATACTATTTCGCATAGTCTTGTATACACTTGCATTCCCTACCTTGTTTGCTTCCAATAGTTCATCGATAATGGAGTTTGCGAATCCAATCACTGTGGCCTCTTTGTACTTACAAGTGATCCTGTCCTTTACTTCTTTCATACTCAATTGAGGGAGTTCCCCACTGTCATGCAGTTTTGTGAGCGTATCCAGAGCAGCGGTTTTTTCACGCTGTAACAAAGAGTTGAGCCGAGTGATGTTTGACACTGCTTTAGAAGAAGTCTTTACCGATTGGGTTTTCTCGTTCCAATCCTTGCGGGGAATGCTATACCCAAGTGCAATACGCATTGGGGAGCGTCCTACTACAACAAGTAATTTGAGGGGATGCGAACCATCTTTTTTAGTGCTTCTGGTATCGAGTTCAATCTTTACGGAGGTTGTCATATCTTTAATTGTTATGCTGGCAAAAAATAAAATTTGCCAGCAATTTGCCAGCAGATTTTGTATTTATTTGTAAAGATATGAATTAATATAACGAAAAATAAGCTGATAATCAGCTATTTATGAATTATTTAGAGGTGCGTAAAACCACTATTGGCGAGCTTTGGGAGCAGGGGGCCGCAGGTTCGAATCCTGCCACCCCGACACCACAAAACATTGATAATCAATGTTTTAAAATTTAAAAGCCTGCTGTTTACAGCGGGTTTTTTTGTTGGTTTACACAAAAGGATACACTTTTTGAATTTGATTTCTATTGAACAAAACTTACATATGGTAAAAATATTAGGGTAAGGTTGTTTCGATTCCAATAAAAATTTCGGATTTCACGAATAAATAGATTTTAGATTATATCATTGATTCAAACACAGAAGATATTTATGAATGGGTTTAATTATTTTAGTTTAAATTTCTGTAAAAAAATCCGGATTGAATGCAGACTTATAAATGAGTTTTATACATTTGTTCTGTTGTATAATTAAATATTCATAAGAAATTTTAGAAAGAGGAAAACTTTATTAAGTGTCAAACGATTTTACAATGGCTAATTAGTGAGTTCAATTCCTCATATTAAATATAATTTAGTTTAATTTATAAGTTATTATTTGTCAGCAGTATATCAATTAGTATTTATTGCTTCCTTTAAGAAATGAACATTGTAGGGCCTAGTTAAATTAAACTTCTCTTCCCAACTTCCGATTTAGGCTTTGTTATTACATGACTTTATTTGAGTTGTTCTCAAATGAGAATATAGAATTATAATGCCCATGAAAAACTACGGTACTTACCGAAAGCTTCCGGTGATGCAAAAATTGGGTTCGATTTTGAACCTGCTTTTTCTTTTTGATCCTATAAAAAATTTGCGTGGGACAGTGCTGAACAATGCATTCTACCCACATTCTTCTGTAAAAAGAATAATGTCCTTCGTAGTGATAACCAGCATGTTCTTTTTAAACGTTGGTTATTCTCAGATCGTTACGGCTGAAGTTGATTGGGATGGATCCGGTGGGCCAGGGTGTTTTATTTGTGGGGATAATTATTCTTGCTATACAGCTGGAGAGCTCACGTTTTCAGATCCTGTAGTTCCTGGTAATATCATCACACTAGTAAAGGTCAAGATTCTTTATACAGGCTGTTCGGCGGGCACCAACACAATTACCATCAACAATGAACTAATCGGAACCCACGCTTTGCAGGGTGACTGTCTCTGTGGAGATTGTTATATCGATTCTGTGATGTCAGTCAGTAACCCTGAATTATTGAACTATAATTATGGAGGAATAAATTCCTTGCGGCTCGAAGCGACAACCACTGTTTGTGTAGACCGGGCAATCATAGAATTTTACACGCAAAGCGCTGGCCCGAATGATGCAGGCGTCATTTCGATTGACACTTTTAACCAATTTTGTCCGGGAACCTATCCCGTCTACGCGACCATTCAAAATTTTGGAACTAATATTATTGATAGTGTGGAGGTTGATTGGGAATTCGATGGAATAGCCCAAGTTCCCGTTTCTTATGATATGCCACTGGACACCTTCGGTGGCATGGGGTCTAACATTGCAACTGTATTTTTAGGTAATAAAACCTTTGCGGCCAATTCTTTAGATGAAGTAAAGGCTTGGACGGAGAATCCAAATGGTGTGCCCGACACGGTTAATCTCAATGATACACTGCTCGTTAATCTGACGCCTGGATTGGTTGGGACTTATACCATTGGTGGTGCCAGTCCTGACTTCAGTACATTCACCGAAGCAGTAAACACACTGACCCAGTCAGGTGTTTGCGGACCGGTTGTTTTCAATGTCAGAAATGGAACTTATAATGAACAAATTGTCCTTCCGGAAATATTGGGCATGGATGCCACCAATACTGTCACTTTTCAATCTGAATCAGGGGATAGTTCACAGGTGGTACTTACTTTTTCCGCCTCAAATGGTATTAACTATACATTATTACTTGATGGGGCCGATTGGTTTACTTTCAAAAACCTAACAATTGAAGGAACCAACACCAGCTATGGAAGAGCGCTGGAATTCCGAAACGGTGCTTCCCATAATCAATTTTCTAATTGTGAACTCAGGGGGATCAGTACGAACAGTACGTCGACTAATCTGACGGTGGTCCATTCTCCTGATAATGGTGTACTGGATGAATACAATGAATTTAAAAACAACCGCCTTTTGAATGGCAGTTATGGATTTTATTGGTTTGGCGATAATTCCTCCGTCCTGGAAAAAGGAAATGTCTTTGAAGGCAATCTCATTGAAAATGTGTCCACAATGGGCATCTATGTTTATTATCAAGATGCTGTCAACATATTGGGCAACGAAATACTGACCAGTTCAATTTACAATGGGTCGAGGGGTATTTATGCAGTGTATTGTGATAATGGCAGCAAACTTTCCCGCAACAAAATAACTGGTTTCCATTATGGTCTATGGTTTGAATTCTGTGATGGTACTGTTTCTGATAAAATCGAAGTACTAAACAATTTTGTACAAATAATTGGAACCATTGAAAGGCGAGGGATTTATAGTTACGAAGGAGTCAATCAATTGATCGCCTATAATAGTGTTCAGGTTGAAAATTCCAGTAGCCAGAGTTCCGCATTTTACACTTACCGGGGAAGCAACAAAATGATACTGAATAATATATTCGCAAACCTGGGTGGGGGATATGCTTTTTATCGTAGTTCCACCAACGGAATCAGTCAAAGCAATTATAACGATCTGTATACAAGTGGCCAGCACCTGGGCTATTGGGACGGCCTTCGAGAAACTTTGACCGATTGGCAAAATGCTAGTTTGTTGGATCTCAGTTCCTTTGATGTTGACCCGCTATTTTTGACTTCCGGAGATTTTTCAATAGCCCAAATTTCCTTCAACGGTGCTGCCATGCCTATTGCTGGCGTGTCCATTGATATAGATGGTGACCTGCGGGATGCCCAAATGCCGGATATTGGTGCAGATGAATTTGATCCAATAGCCTTGGATGCGGGTGTGATCCTAGTAGTACATCCGACCGTTCCTTTTGCTGCTGGTACTCAGTCCATTGCCGCAGTCATTAAAAATTTTGGCACCTCTCCGCTTACCTCATTGACGGTCAACTGGGAACACAACGACACTTTAAAAACCGCTGTCAACTGGACGGGCAACTTGGCTTCTGGTGATACAGCTGTGGTGAATCTTGGAACGCTGGACTTAGCCATCATCCAGTCCCATGAAATTATTAGCTGGTCCTCCGATCCTAATGGCATGGCAGACCCACTGGCGATCAATGATACCAGTTCCGTCGAAAACCTGTATGCTGCTTTGTCGGGGACATATACCCTTGGAGGCAGTTCTCCTGATTTCATGGATTTTGCGGAAGCGACCAATACACTGCAAAATGGTGGGGTAGTAGGCGCAGTCACGTTCGATGTTCGGAACGGGACTTACAATGAACAGGTCGCTTTAAACGAGGTCCCCGGTGCCAGCATGATGGATGATGTTACTTTTCAATCGGAGTCGGGGGATAGTTCACTGGTAAAACTGACATTCGATGCCGGTTTTTCCAATAATTACATTTTTCTTTTAAACGGTGCAGATTGGGTTCGTTTGAAAAAGATGACTTTAGAAGCGTTGGATAATTCCTACGGAAGAGTGCTTGATTTAAGGAACGGTGCCAACAACAACACGTTCGAAAATTGTGCATTTCGAGGCAGGCCTACCAGTAGTACGTCCTCCAATCTTGCCACTATTTATTCTCAGGGCACCAACTACTTAGATGAATTCAATGTGTTTCAAAACAATTATATTGTAAATGGCAGCTTTGGTATCCATCTTAATGGTATTAATTCCAATAACCGAGAACAAGGAATAATCATTCAGAACAACCACATTGACAGCAGTTATTACAGAGGAGTCTATTTATATTATATGGAAGGACCTGTAGTTCAAAAAAACCTGGTAACGACAGCCTCCACAACCAATAGCTCCACTGGACTCTATTTAGAATTTTGTTACAACAATGTCAGGGTCGTAAACAATAAGATACTAGGTTTCAGAGACAGAGGAATCTTTATAAGTGAATTATATGGAACGCTGTCAGACCAAATATTGGTCGCCAATAATTTTGTGGAAGTGCTGGGCACCAATACCGCTTACGGCATTTACTCATCGGGCGGTTCTTTTCAACAGATTTACCACAATACGGTCAGTGTTACCAGCACTGCGTCAAATACGTATGCCTTTAGAAATAACTGGGGAAATGATAAGGAAATCCTCAATAACATTTTCAGTAATACCGGGGGTGGATATGCAATATATACGAATAACACCTTTTCAATTGTAAACTCTGACTACAATGACTTGTATGCAACGGGAACAAACCTTGGTTATTGGAACGGCGACCGGACGGATTTACCTGCATGGATAGCAGCAAGTAATCAGGATTCGAACTCCCTTTCCGTCGATCCCTTTTTTATCAGTGCCATCGACCTGCACATTACCAATACGGCGCTGGACAAACAGGGACAGCCAGTGTCCGAAGTTGGTTACGATATTGACGGGGACGCGCGCGACCCTTCCATTCCAGACATTGGTGCAGATGAAATTATTACTGATGCGTTGGATGCAGGTATTTTTGCCATTGTTTCCCCGTCAATGCCCTTTCCTGAGGGGACACAAGCAGTTGAGATTAGGATTGTCAACAATGGCTCTATGACACTCACGTCTGCGGACGTGGACTGGGAAGTAAACGGGGCGGGACAATCTACTTATAACTGGGCGGGCAGTATTGCTCCTGGACAAAAGTCAGACCCTATCAACCTCGGTTCTTTTAACTTTCAAATAGGGAATACTTATTCAATTAAATCTTGGACAAGTAATCCTAACGGTGGAACAGATGAAGAGCCAGCAAATGATACTTCTTCCGTTGAAAACCTTTTCACGGCATTGTCAGGTATTTATACCATCGGAGGGATCAGTCCAGATTTTCTGAATTTCACGGAAGCAGCTAATGCTATGGAGATGGGGGGAGTAGCTGGCTCGGTTGTATTTAATGTCCGTAACGGAACCTACAATGAACAATTGTCCTTTCCTGAATTCAATGGTGTAAATGCAGACAATACAGTGACTTTTCAGTCAGAATCGGCAGACAGCTCACAGGTCATTTTGACATTCTCCTCTCCTTCTTCAAATAACTATACCGTTCGACTGGATGGCGGGGACTGGTTTATTTTTAAGGACATCACTTTGGAAGCTACCAATACCACCTACAGCAGAGTAGTTGTATTGCAAAATAGCGCCAATCATAATTTATTCGAAAACTGTGAGCTGAGGGGGATAAGCACAAATAGTTCTTGGGATGCCCGCGCCGTTGTTTTTTCTCCAGATAACAACGTTTTGGATGAATACAATTCATTTAAAAATTGTCTGGTAAGAAATGGGTCTCATGGCTTTTTTATCTTGGGCAACAATGCAAACGATCGGGAAGAAGGTAATGTAATTGAAAATTGTATAGTGGAAAACCCATATTATGATGCGGTATATACAGAGGATCAGACTGGAATAAAAATATACGGCAATCAATTCTTGACCAACTCTAATGCCAGTAACGGCAGAGGACTGGAATCCTATTATTTATACAATAATTCAATCATTGCAAAAAACATAATTAAAGGGTTTTCATATGGCCTCTTAATGTATTATACCAACGGAACACCAGCAGAACATGCCAAGATCACTAACAATTTTGTTTTGTCTGAAGGGACCAACTCGCAACATGGTATTTTCATTTTCGGAGGTGTATATCAGGATTTGTTCCACAATACCGTTCGCCAAATAGGGTCCAACTCCACCTCCAGTGCTTTTCATTCTTCAAGTGGCAGCAACAATGTCACGTACAACAATATTTTTTCCAACGAGGGAGGTGGATATGCTGTTTACAGAAGCTCAAACAATGATATTGTCCAATCAGATCACAACGCTTATTATACAACAGGTTCTTCATTAGCGTATTACCTCGGCAACAATATCGAGACCTTGGCCGATTGGCAAAACACGACCTTTCATGACGTCAATTCTTTTGAATTAAATCCTTTCTTTCTGAGCAATGATAGTTTTAAAGTGGCTCAGGTTTCTTTTAATAAAAATGGAACACCTTTAGTCGGCATTACAGAAGATATAGAAAATGAACCGAGGGATGCCCAAAACCCAGATATCGGGTGCGACGAATTTATTCCTCCACCCGTAGATGTGGGGGTGGCCTATGTTTTTCTACCAACCGTTCCCTTTATGGCTGGCGATCAGCCTGTATCCGTTAGTCTGAAAAACTATGGTGATGATGATTTGACGTCTGCTACTATCAACTGGACAGTGAATAACGTGGTACAAGCGGCAATTAACTGGACGGGCTTCATTGCTTCTGGAGATACGGCTGTGGTAGGTCTGGGCGATTTTAATTTTCCGGTCAATCAGGCGCATGATATCGTTGCCTGGTCAACATTGCCAAATGGCCAGGCAGATATGGTTGCCCTCAACGATACCGCACAGGTTGAAAATGTATTCGCGGGTCTGTCGGGTACTTATACCATTGGCGGTACTACGCCGACTTTCAACACATTCGCAGAAGCAGTGGTCAATTTAGATGGCGGTGGCGTTTTAGGCCCGGTGGTATTCAATGTGCGGGATGGTTCCTATAACGAGCAGGTAGTATTGCAAGAAGTGATCGGAGCGAACATAAACAATACGATCACTTTTCAATCGGAATCAGGTGATAGCTCGGCCGTTACTTTGACCTTTAGTGCCAATTCAAACGCCAACTATACCTTATTGCTGGACGGGGCAGATTGGATCAGGTTTATGAAAATGGGATTGGCGGGAACACAAACGACTTACGGGACAGTGATTGATTATCGAAATGGCGCCACTCAAAACCGTTTTGAGAATTGTAGAATAACAGGGGTCGTTACCACCAGTACAGGCACCTCCCGGAGCGTTATCTATTCTCCAGACAATAATATGGAAGACGATGATAATGTCTTCGCCAATAATCTCATCTTAAATGGGAGCTATGGATTCTATCTTTTTGGGAACAGTACCAATAACCTTGAAACCGGTCTGGTCATCGAGAACAACCGAATTGAAAATTCTTATTACCAGGGAATTTTTGCCAGATATATGGAACAGGCACAAATAGTTTCCAATCAATTTATCACGTCCAGCAGTTATACTTTTTCCCAAGGGCTCTACTTAGACGATTTTTTCGATGATGTCAATATTTCCAACAATCAAATTGTCGGGTTTACAGGAGCGGGGATATATTTGATTGATTCCTACGCGGATGTAAATTCACCGATACTGGTCACCAATAATTTCATTTATACTGATGGCCCTTCTTCTGGATATGGAATTTATACCGACGATGGTTCACACCAAAAATTTTATCACAATACCATTCATGTGACCAATCCGGTCAATTCCGGGAGTTACGGGTTTTATACTTTTCGGGGGAACAATAAGGACGTTCGCAACAATATTTTTGCAAATAGTGGCGATGGCTATGCTTTATATCGCTCTTCTACGAATGGCGTCACCATTTCTGATTATAATGACCTGTATACGACTGGTACAAACATCGCATACTGGAACGGTAACCGGGCAACCCTTGCCGACTGGCAATCCGCCAGTGGTTTTGATGCCAACTCCATTTCCGAAAATCCATTCTTCCTCACTGCGGACAGTTTTGGCGTAGCCCAAATATCATTGAATATGGCGGCTACTCCAGTATCGCAGGTAACAACTGACATTCAGGGAGAGGCGAGGGATTCGCAGAATCCCGATATCGGTTGTGACGAATTCATGCCTGTTGGCATTGATGCCGGTATTTCCATGGTGCAGCCTCCAGTGGTGCCATTTGCCGCAGGCCAGCAATTGGTTCAGGCTGTCCTTAAAAACTTTGGTGCCGATACCCTGCAATCAGCAACGATCAATTGGACGGTGAACGGAGCTGCTCAAACACCTGTCGCCTGGACGGGTGGCATTTTGAGTGGTGACACTATGCTGGTGGAGTTGGACTCCGTGAATTTTTCTATCAATCAGTCTTATGATATCGTCGCCTGGTCGAGCCAGCCTAATGGTAGCAATGACCCGGTCATGTTGAACGATACCAGTAGCATTGCTGATCTGTACGCCGGCCTTGGTGGAATTTATACCATCGGGGGCACATCACCTGATTTCAATAGTTTTTCAGAAGCTGCCTTTAACCTAAACCAAGGAGGGGTGGTGGACACCGTGACCTTTAACGTAAGAAACGGTACGTACGACGAGCAATTGTACCTGACTGAAATACTGGGAGTCGACTCTTCACAGACAGTGACTTTTCAATCCGAATCAGGAGATAGCTCTTCGGTTGTCCTTACTCATAATTCCAATTCGGATGCGAACTATACCTGTATACTGGACGGGGCCGATTGGATACGGTTGAAAAGAATGACATTGGCTGCCCAAAATACCGTCTGGGGAACCGTCCTTGATTACCGAAATGGAGCAAATAATAACCGTTTTGAACATTGTGAGTTCCAAGGGATAAATATCAATAGTACTGGTACGACAAGAGCAGTTATTTTTTCATCAAACAGCCCAAATGATGGAGTTAATGTTTTTCTGAATAATTATATCAGCAACGGTAGCTATGGATTTTACCTGTTTGGAAACAACAATAATAACCAACAGCCAGACCTCGTACTAGAGGGCAACCTCATAGAGAACTCTTACTACATGGGAGCTTATATACAAAGCTTGGAAGCTCCTATGCTTTTGAATAATTCGGTGATAACTAATTCAAATTATAGCTCTTCACATGGAATCTATATCAATTCTTGTTACAGTGATGTCAATGTACTGAAGAACCAGGTGTTTGGATTTACCTGGACAGGAATATTTTTAAACAATAGTGGAGGAACTGTAACGAACCCCATGCTGATCGCCAACAACTTCATCCAGATGGAGGGCACAAATTGGGGGCAGGCATTATATACTGACGATGGGGCCTACCAAAAGTTTTACTATAATACGGTTCATGTCACCAATACCAATACCAGTAGTAGTGCATTTTACACTTATCGTGGCAACAACAAGGAGGTGTTGAACAACATCTTCGTCAATACGGGCGGTGGGTATGCATTTTTTCGATCTTCTTTTAGTGGTATAACTCAATCCGATCACAACGACTTGTACGTTACTGGAAATTTTCTGGGCAATTGGAATGGCGATCAAGCCGATCTTGCTGCCTGGATCACTGCCAGTAATTTGGATTCTAACTCCGTGTCGCTCGATCCACTTTTTGTGGACAGCACCGACCTGCACGTCACCAATGTGGCGCTGGACAAAATCGGAACCCCTGTCCCTGAAGTGACGGATGATATCGACGGGGAACTGCGAAACCCCACCAATCCCGACAGTGGGGCGGATGAATTCATTACTGCCCAAAACGATGCAGCGCTGGTGTCCATCGATTCACCGGTCATGCCATTTGCCGCCACGGTACAGCCGATCCAAGTGACCATTCTCAACAATGGTTTGGATACCCTGCAATCACTGGACATTGAATGGGAAATCAATGAAGTCCAGCAGGCCACCTTCAATTGGACCGGTTTGCTGCTGTCTGGCCAAATCCTGGATTCGCTCGAAATTGGCACCTTCACCTTCGAGGTCGATACGATGTACACTATCCGCGCCTGGACGAGCCTGCCAAATGGGGTAGTCGACACCGAGAATTTTAATGACACTGCTTCCGTCACCAACCTGTACGCGGCCCTCTCCGGCATCTATACCATTGGCGGCTCCAACCCAGATTTTGAAAATTTCTCTGAAGCAGTCAATGCCATGGTGATGGGTGGCGTGGCCGGAGCAGTTACCTTCAGCGTACGTGACGGCGACTACGAAGAACAGATTTCCATTCCTGAAATCAATGGGGCCAGTGCCGACCATACGATCACGTTTCAGTCGGAATCGGGTGATAGCACAGAGGTACGGCTGCGCTACACCAATGCCACCAATGCCGACAACTATGTACTGGAATTGGACGGGGCGGACTGGCTGCGGTTTGAGCAGATGACGATCCAGAATTATGGAACGAATTATACGAGGTGCGTTTATTATTGGAATGAAGCGAACAACAATCGGTTTGAGGGATGTGTGTTTGAGGGATATGACATTGGTTCCAACAGCGATATTTATGCACTTGTATATTCCAATAGTTGGAATGATGACTATAACGTGTTTGAAAACAACTACTTTAAGGAAGGAAGTTTTGGGATCTACGCTTTTGGTAATAATTCTTCCAACTTAGAAATGGGTACCGAGATTGTTTCAAATATATATGAAGGACAGTACCGGAGATCTATTTATTTATATAGTCAAGATGCTCCACATGTTCAGTACAATGAATTTAGCACAAGTGCTGCCAGTAACAATTATTATGGTGTACATACAGGCGATTGTGAGAATGAAATACTCATTACGCATAATTATTTTCATGACATTCCTGCTGGACATGGAATCTATTGCAACAGCAACAATAGTACTGCAACCACAAGAGGGTTGATCGCCAATAACTTTATTTCATTAGGTAATGGAACTGGAAATGATGGTTGGGGTATTTATCTGGATAATAATTGTACCTACCAAAATGTTTACCACAACAATGTCATTTATAATAGCACAGACGCTAACAACACTTTTGCGTTTTACTTGGATAATGGTAACAACATCAATGTAAAAAATAATGTGTTCATGATATTGGATAAAGGGTATGTCTATTTTGTACCCAACAATCCTTCTGTCGATTCTGATTACAATGATTTATTCAGTGCAACGAATTTTGTTGGTTATTGGAATGGCACGGCTGTCAACAGTCTGGCTGAGTGGCAATCTATTTCCGGCAAAGACGCCAACTCCCTTAGTATTGATCCAGAATTTATTTCTTTCACCGACCTCCACGTCAGTGAAGTGGATTTGAATAACGCAGGTACACCGGTGCCAGAGGTAACTGATGATTATGATGGCGAGCCGAGGGACCCAAATACACCTGACATCGGTGCCGATGAATTTGCCCCGGTAACCGTCGACGACGCTGGAGTAGTGGAAATATTTTCCCCAAATAAAAATACGCCTTTTCCTTCCGGTGTCCAGCAGATTGAAGTGGTCATCAAGAATAATGGTTCCAATGCTTTGACTACAGTCACTGTGCAGTGGCAGGTCAACGGTTTGCCTCAGGCAGTTTTCAATTGGGCTGGCGTCCTGCAATCAGGTGAAAGGGATACCGTCGTGATCGGGTCGCACAATTTTGTTCCAGGGTTTGGGGTCGACCTTTATGCGGCCACGACTATGCCAAATGGTATGAATGATACCAACCCGTCCAATGATGCATCTGAGGTGTTGGGACTCTATCCGGGATTATTGGGCACTTACACTATTGGCGGTACGTTTCCCGACTTCCAAAATTTCACGACCGCTGCCAATGCTCTGAACAATGGCGGGGTGCTTGGGCAGGTGATTTTTAATGTGCGGAACGGCACCTATGATGAACAGATTAGCCTCAATGAGATTACAGGTGCATCTGCTACCAATACGATAATTTTTCAATCGGAATCAGGAAACAATGCCCTCGTCAAAATCAGAAACCTCAATAGTTCCAGCCCAGATTACGTCATTCAATTAAAAGGGACAGATTACGCTACTATTCAGAACATAACCCTTCAGGCCACGGGCTGCTGCATCAGTTCTGTTTTTGAATTGACGAATAGTGCCAATAACAATACGTTGGAAGGTTGTCAACTTATCGCCCCTGTTGGAAATACGAACCCTGTGGTCGTTTCAAATGGCAGTTACAAGAATAACAACAATCAAATCATCAACAACCAAATCGAAAATGGTGGCTATGGAATCTATTTTCGTGGACAGGGCACATCCATGTTGGAAACCGGTAATGTGATTGCCAATAACTTTTTTGTCGACCAATATTACTACGGTGTTTTCATGGAATTCCAGGACGCTCCCTCCATTCAGAAGAATGTGATTGCCAGCACTACTTCGTACAGCAGCTTCAGTGGAGTTTATTGCAGCTATTGTGATAATGATTTGATGATTTTAAGAAATGAAATCAACAGTTCTGGCGGCAGAGGTATCTACCTTTATCGTTGTGACGGGACAGTACAGGATCGTAGTTTGATTGCCAATAACTTTATTCACGTCGGGAGTAACGGGACTGCGTATGGTATCCGAAGTTTTCAAGGGTCGTTGCAAAATATATATTTCAATAATGTCAATGTAACTGACAATGATGCCAGTAGTCGTTCCATTTACGTAGATGGCGGATCAAACAAAAACCTGCTCAACAATATTTTTTCTCATATGGGAGGGGGGTATGCTGCGTACGTGACCAGCAGTTCCAACATCTCAAGTTCCAATTTCAATGATTATTATACTACGGGAACCAACCTTGGCTATTGGAGTGGAACCATCGTAACAGATTTAGCAGGTTGGCAGGCCGCTTCCGGAAAAGACTTGAATTCCCTTTCTGTTAATCCATTGTTTTATTCCAATACAGATTTGCACGTCCTGCAGGTTGCGCTAGACAGTGCCGCAACCGTAATACCGGGTATAGTGGATGACTTCGATGGGGAAAACCGTAACCCTGACCAGCCTGATATCGGAGCAGATGAATTTGATTTTCTGACAGACGATGTGGGTATAACCGATATGATCTCGCCAATCGACGACTGCGAATTGGACGACAGTGTTTCGGTGAAAGTAGTTATTCAAAATTTTGGCGGACTGCCACAAACAGGTTTCGATGTTGCCTATGTTTTGAATGGGCAACCACCGGTTTTAGAAAACATAGGCAGCTTGACCATTCAGCCAGGTGATACTTCCCATTTTAGTTTTGTGACCCTGGCAAATCTCACTGCTTACCAAGTTCATGATTTCGAAATTTATACGTTGTTAGGTGCGGACTTGAACCCCGTCAACGATACCCTGACCATTAGTGTTCAAAATTATCAGACACCAGCAGTAGTTGGAAATATGCTCCCTGCCGACGGAGCGGTCAACATTGACCCACCGATCAATTTTTCGTGGTTGCCAGCTGCCGGTGCCATCCGGTACGACCTATACTTGTGGCAACAAGGTGATCCTGTCCCAACCGATCCTTTTGGGGAGGACATCTCACAAATCACCTTTGCCTACAACAATAACAACCTGATTTTTGGGGCCACGTACAATTGGCAGTTAGTTGCTAAGAATGATTTCTGTGAAACGCCAGGCCCGATACAATCTTTCACTTTACGGGAGCTGCCGGACCTGGTCGTCAATAATGTGCAGGTGCCGAATTCTCCGTTTTCCGGGCAGCCGATTGAGGTGAGTTGGGAGGTGGAGAACCTTGGCCTGGGAAGCACTGGCATGACCACGTGGTATGATTACATTTATTTGTCGTTGGATAATGCGTATCAGAGTGGAGTGGATACCTATCTGGGAGGCTTTGCTAATTTCACCGCATTGAATGGGATGGAAAGCTATGCCCAGATGAAAAACGTTACGCTACCACAGGGCATTCAGGGAACTTATTATATCATAGTCGTTACCGATCAGGGCAACAGCATTATTGAAGGAAACAACAACAATAACGTTTCCACCGCTGCCTCCATGTTGGTCAATTTGACCCCGCCGCCTGATCTGGTGGTGCTGGAAGATTCCATCATTGTTCCCAACAATGCATTTTCCGGAACGAACATTAATGTGATCTGGACAATAGAGAACCAGGGTACAGGTGATGTGCCAATAGGCAATAATTTCTGGGATTATATTTATATCAGTGATGATCCGGTCTATGATCCAGCTAATGCAACGTTTTTGGGGAGCTTTTTTGGTGGCCCTATCAATGCCAATGAAACGGACAAACGTACCAAGCAGGTAACCCTCCCGAATTTTCTGTTTGGCGATTATTATATCCATATTTTCACCGACCGCTTCAATAATGTATTTGAGCATGTTTTTGAGGATAATAATACGGGCAGTAGTACGGTCATCAATATCATACTGACACCACCACCTGATCTGGTGGCTTATGATGTAGCGGTGCTGGATACGGTTTCCAACAAGCAACAAGTGGCGATACAATGGACGGTCGAGAACCAGGGGGCCAATCCGACAACAGCGAATTTCCATGATCGGATTTATATCAGCAACCATTATCCGTTTGATCCTGATTCGGTTTCTTCATTGGGAACGGTTAATTATTCCCCAGCTCTGGGTGCCGGCATATCCGTCAATCGGACGCAGACTATCACCGTTCCGGCTACCATTACTGGCAAAAAGTATTTTTATGTGGAGACAGATGTTTTTGACAACGTTTTCGAATTCGTCAATGAAGACAATAATGTTTCTGGTGCCGATTCAACTTTTGTGTTAAATACGGATCTAATTGTATCGAGTACAACCGTGGTGGATACCTCCTATTCCGGTGAAAATATTAATGTATTCTGGACGGTGAAAAATGATGGTCCTGGTAACTTGTTAACCACTTCCAGAACGGACCTGATTTACATTTCGACCGATCCGGTTTTCGATCCTGGGGCCGCTGATCAAATTGGCTCACTAAGCTATAGTAACTCTCTCAATCCGGGGCAAAACTTGGTTCGCCAACAAAATGTAACCATTCCCAATGGTATTTTTGGCAATTACTATATCCACATCCAGACTGACGCCAATAACGCTGTTTTTGAAAACACCAGTGAAGACAACAACCTGGCCCTTGACAGTACTTTGGTCATGTTGTCACCCTGGCCGGACATGCAGGTGGATATCATTACCGGCCTGCCGGATTCGACGATTGCAGGCAGCTTCCTGACCCTGAATTATGTTGCTCATAATTATGGTACGGCAGCCGTACAGGGTATAAGTGGGGGCTGGAAAGACCAGGTTTATATTTCGGCTAATCCAACCTGGAATCCTAATGATGCCGTCTTGTTGAATACCATCGACGTGCTCCAGCCGCTCGGCATCGATGAGACTTATAACAAGTCATGGTCGTTCAACCTGCCCATGTTGGGTAATGCAGCACTGACCGGCATTTGCTATATCTATGTTTTTACCGATGCGACAGATAAAATTTATGAATACACGGATGAAGGCAACAACGTAAAAAGGAGTAACCCCATCTACGTGACCGCCCCTGACCCAGTTGATTTCGAAGTGCTGGCTTCTACTTTGTTACAGGATACTTTGAACAGTGGGCAATCGGTGAATTTGCAGTGGTCGATCAAGAACATTGGAAATACAACCGCCTTGTGGAATTATCCGCTTTGGTACGATGCCATCTACCTTTCAGCGGATACTGTTTTTGATAAATATGCTGACATCTTTGTCAAGGACTTCACCAAGCAAGGGCCCGTGGTCAGTGGAGAGACTTATAACAACAGCCAGTTTTTCGATATACCTAATGGACTCTCAGGCGATTATTATGCTTTCCTCGTGGCCGATCATACAGGCCTGACCAACGATGGCGATTTTGATAATAATATCTGGCGGATTGGAACCACTGCCACAGGTGGCGGACCAGGCGATCCCGTTATCAATATCGAGCTGACCTCTTCTCCTGATCTTGAAGTAAATACCGTAGTGGCGCCCACTACGGCCGTTTCCGGCCAGCCGATCGAAGTCATCTTCACCGTTACGAATATTGGCCCTGGCACCACTCTTCAGTCCTGGTCGGATAAAGTCTATCTATCGACTGATTTTGAGATAGATGGCAGTGATATCATTATTGGCAACCAGTCACAAAACCGGACTTTGCTTACTGGCGAATCTTACACGGATACCCTGTCTGCATTCATTCCGATTACGTCCACTGGTAATTTTGTGTTGATTTTTAAAACGGATGCCAACAACGCCATTTTTGAATTGGACGGGGAAAACAACAACGAGTTTTTCACCTTCCTGACAGCTAGTCTGCCATTGCCATCTGATCTGATTGTGGACAGCATCCAATTTTCGAACATGGCGATGGTCGGTGATCCGTTTGCAGTGAACTACACCGTCCTCAACCAGGGAGTCAATCCGGCTTCCGGGGTGATGCTGGACATTGTTTATTTTTCTACGGATTCTTTGTTTGATGTGTCTGATGTGCCATTTTTTGGCCCTTTTCAACGGCAGATCAACCTGGCTCCGCAAGCCAACCTGTCCGGGACTTTTACCAATACAACTCCCGGTGTACCCCTGGGGGAATATTTCATCATCGTGCAGACCGATGCATTGAATAATATTTTTGAAAATAGTGATACGAATAACGTCACTATTTCCACTGAAAAAGTAATGGTCGCTGTGCAGGAATTACCGTTGGGCGTCTTGACCCCGGACACCTTGTACAATAACATCAATCTGTATTACCGGATAGAAATTCCAGATTCATTGGAGGGTGAAACCATGTTGGTGACCTTGGATGGCCAGACCCCGCGAGGTGTCAACGAACTGTACCTGAGCCACGGCAGCATGCCCACTCGTTCTGTTCATGACTATTCCTTCTCCAATGCTTTTGCACCGGATCAGTCCATTGTGGTACCGGAGCTGATTAAAGGACAATACTACTTACTGGCCTACGGTGCGACCGACTTTACCCCCGCCAACGGCGAGCAGTCCATCGACCTAAAAGCGGAAATCATCCCGTTCGAAATCCTAAACGTGGACGATGTGAAAGGTGGCAATACCGGCAACGTCACCATCCGGCTGGACGGTGCCAAATTCACTCCGAACATGGACGTTCGTCTGGAAGACGTAACCCTTGGTTCTTACACGGCCCACACACTGACCTTCATTAATTCGACCCGGGTATTTGCCACGTTCAATTTGGCAGGCGCATCACTTGGCGTATACGATGTAGTGGCAGAAAAGACACCAGAGATGGCCGTGCTGACGGATGGGTTTGAGATTGTGACAGGTGGGGCCGGTACGACAACAAGTGGCGGTTCTGGTGGTGGTGGCGGCTTCTTCTGCAATATCGTGAATGTAGGCACGGACCAGAACCTGAGTAAGAATATTGCGCACCCATCGGCTATACGAATTAATAGGGTAGCACCCATTACAATTCAATTTGGAAACAATGGGAATGTGGATATTCCTTGTCCGACCAGATGGTTGGTTAGTTTGAGAGGGGCACCTCTAGGCTTCACCGTTGATGAATTTCCTGAAAACAAACAGGAACTCTATTTAAATTTTCAAGAAATAGGTGGTCCGTTGGGGATCCTTCGTCCAGGGGCATTTAGTTCGATTACAGTGTATTCTTATTCTTCTCATCCTATGAGGTTTGTATTGAGAGAATGAGATTTTAATAAAAAAAATAATTATGTATAAGTATTTTACAATCCTGATTATTGTATTGATTCCATGTTTACTGGGATCACAGAATTATACAAAGCCAAATATTTCTGGGCCACATGGAATACAGGTAAATAGTTTCACAGGAAATTTGTTTTATCAACGAAGTGATCTGATAATTCCAGGAAGAGGACAATTTATAGATGTTAACTTTTCATACAATAGCTCTATCAGAGGCATAAATAAAGGATATGGTAATGGATGGATTTTCTCCTATGAAATAAGCTATTATTTCGATAGTTTGGATATTGTTATCGAAAGAGCCGACGGGAGAAAAGATAAGTTTATTCATGATAATGGAATATATAAATGTCCTGCTGGAATATTTGATACACTAATTCAATTTCAACCCAATCAGTTCAAGCTTTTATCTAGAAATGGTCTATCACACTACTTTGAATCACCTGTACATAGGAAATTAACAAAAATAGAAGACCGAAACAGTAATGTTCTTCAATTAACATATAATGATTCACTAATAACCTCAATTACGGATGCAAGTGGAAGAACTATAACTCTAAATTGGAATAATGGACTTTTGTCCTCAATAATAGACCCCAATTTTACACCTCAGCGAGAATTTCAGTATCAATATAATTCGGAAGGTAATTTAATTAGTATATCAAATATTCCAGCAGGACATTTATATA
>JBCBRY010000163.1:0-19275 GCA_039819485.1 Bacteroidota bacterium
TTTAGGAAAGTTCCAACGGAACTTTCCTAAAGCTGCCCCCTAAAAACCCCCTCTTTTACAAATGAAGCTGGCTCGACGCCAGCTTCATTTGTCCTTTCCGTAAAATTTGGGATGACTCATGTTATTGTACAAAAAGGATCGACTGTTTTTGGTCAGGCAATGCTTCCGACCTTTTTTACTTCAATATCGATTTCTGTTTTAAGAAAATAATAAACGGCAATGAGTGAAAAGAAAAAGTATCCGACTAAAAGATAGATCCAGACCGGAGAGATGGCCGCCAACCCGAACCAATCGTTTCCCTGCCAGTAGATCAGGGCCAGGCCAAATATAATCTTGATCAGCTCAGCCGTAAATGCCTGTTTTGTTTTGTCCATCAAAGTAGTGTAGCTGAATATGCAAACAATCAAAAATGTACCGTAAAAGAACATATCCGGCATGCCTATTTCAGCAATATTGTTGAACATGTGAAACATGAGAACAAACGTTACAATCATTTGAAACCAAGACCAGCCCAATAACCTGTTGCTCAGGTGAGTGTCATATTTTTCGAAAGTCGACATGTCGTTGACAATATTGATGGGGTATTTTTCTTTTACATCCGCTGGACGGTAACCGGTCGGTTTGAACCACAACAGGAATTTATCTTTCCAGCTCTTTGTCCGCCATGCATCCTGGGCCAAAATCCAGAAATGTTGCCAGTTGATCAAAATGGGGTTCCAGGTTTTCGCAGGTTTTTTTATTCCGTAAACGGGCGTTACGTTTGGTAATTCTACCTGGAAAGTCCCGAACATCTTGTCCCAGATAATAAATACCTGTCCGAAATTCTTATCGAGGTATTCATCGTTCATGGCGTGGTGGACCCGGTGGTGAGAGGGGGTAACGATGAACTTTTCAAAAATCCCCATTTTATCGATCACCTTGGTGTGGTACCAAAACTGCGCAAATAAATGCAAAGGGCCTACCACTGCAATCACTTCTACCGGCACGCCAAGCAGTGCTGCAGGAAGCATGAGGACGGCGAAAATTGAAAATATTTCAGAGATACTTTGGCGCAATGCACACGAAAGGTTGAATTCCTCGCTGCTGTGGTGAATGATATGCCGGTTCCAGAGGAAATTGATTTCATGCTCCCATCGGTGCATCCAATAACCGGCAAAATCCTTGGCAACGAAGGCAATCACAAAAAGTAGCCAGGACGCTTCAATTTCAAAAAGGGCTACTTTGCTGACCAACCACCCATAACTGACAATCGCGATACTCAACTGCAGCACATCTTTAATCGCGTTGGTATTTCCAGAACTCAGACTGGCGATGACATCCGGCCCTCGGTTGATTTTTTTTCCCTGTTTATAAGCAATAATCTGCTCGATGATGATGAGGGTGACGAAAAAGGGGACGGCATAATTTAAGACTTGTGCGTATGCTTCCATATTATAAAGTACCTGTTAAAAAGGTAAATGTAACAAGTTTCAGTGGTGTCTTCCTCATTTTTCCACTCGGGAATTAGCCCTTTTATCGTTCAGTTTACCGTTCATTTTCGGACAAAAAAAAATAAATCTGTTCGATTTTAATCTGGCTGACTTTTGTTAAATTAATGTCAAAATATTGATTGTCAAGTGTTTAGGTGGGTTGGCATGCCGGTTGGATATATACTGGCAGAAATTACCCGACTTATTTTAAAATTTTAGAAATGTACGCATTCAAGAATACAACCAGCAAGAAATCCCGGGGAGTGGAATTTTTAAAAATCTATGGCTTGACATTGGTCACTGCTTTTGTTTTGATGGTGGCATTTCGTTACAGAATAAACCACACCCCAACTTCTTATGCGTCCCAAACCATCGAGCAAAGCGAACCCTGCAGCCCTCCGGTGGCCAGTTTTGAATCTTTATTGCCCTTACAAAACCTACAAGAAATATTTGTTAATCTATCCTTTTAGAGACTTTTGAGAGATGATTTCGAATGCCCGTGCAAAATGATTGAGTGCACGGGCATTTTTTTTACCTTGCATGGAAGGAGCATGACAGTTCAGGCAGTTCCACTGAAAAGGCTGGGCTTTCGGCCAACGGAGTTTTAAACAGCTTCCTCGAATAAGACCACCTGGTGGCATTTTGTATCGATTATTTACAAAAAGAAAATGTCATTTTTGATGCTTATTCAAAGCAAAAGTTTTTTGGATGTTTGACAAGATAAAAAATATAGGGCCAGGAGCGATGGTGGCCGCTGCTTTCATCGGGCCGGGAACGGTAACTACCGCTACCATGGCCGGTGCCGGATTTGGATATACGTTGTTGTGGGCCATTTTATTTTCCATCTTGGCAACCGTGGTATTACAGGAAATGTCAGCCAGGCTGGGGGTCGTAGGTGAAATGGGGGTGGGGGAGGCCCTGAGAAAAAAAATCACTCATAAATTATTATTTTCCTTTGCTGCAAATTTGGTCATTAGTGCAATATTGATCGGCAATGCTGCCTATGAAGCTGGTAATATTACAGGAGCAGTTTTAGGTTTTGAAATTTCTCCAATTAAATTATTAGGTACGGCAATTAATCCACTTGTTATACTAATTGGTTTGGTGGCATTCCTGCTTTTGTTCAGTGGAAAATTTAAATTAATAGAGCGTTCTTTGGTGCTTTTGGTGGGTGTTCTGGGAGGTGTTTTTTTGTTAGCTGCCATTTTGTTGAAACCCGATTTAGGGGCTGTTTTTAGCGGATTATTTGTACCGGCCCTTCCTGATGATTCTTTGTTGATGGTGTTGGGGCTAATCGGAACGACCGTGGTGCCCTATAATTTATTTTTGCACGCCTCTTCTGTAAAAGAAAAATGGAAAGGAACCAATAATTTATCAGCTTCCCGCTGGGATACATATCTATCTGTCATTTTTGGTGGGATAATTACGATGGCAATTTTGATCACGTCGGCGGTCGCCTTTTCAGGACAAGCAAAAACGGTAAGCAGTGCGGCCGATCTTGCACAGCAGTTGACGCCTATTTTAGGTGATTGGTCGCTGGTATTTATCGCCATAGGTTTTTTAGCAGCCGGACTTTCCTCTTCAATAACGGCACCATTGGCGGCTGCATTTGCTACTTCGGAAATAATGGGTTGGAAGAAAAACCTGAAAGGGAAAAATTTTCGGATGATCTGGTTTTTGGTATTGATCGTAGGAATTGTTTTTTCAAGTCTTGGATTTAAACCTACTCAGGTTATTTTATTTGCACAAGTTGCTAATGGTTTATTGTTGCCCATTGTTGCTGCATTCCTTGTCTGGGTGATGAATGATAAGCAAATAATGGGTAAACATGCTAATTCGCTGCTGGTCAATATTATTGGGATCCTGGTAATTATTATCACACTCGTTCTTGGATTGAAAGGTATTTTTTCTGCATTTAAATTGATTTAAATTCTGAAATAAATAGCTTTCACCCGGCTTAAAAATTCTTGTTCGAAAATATATGATAGAGGGCTGTACGAATGAACATGGCAGCAACCATCATTGCTAAACTTGTCCAGGTCCTTTTCCGATGAAACAAAAAGATTTTTGATTGAGCATATTCGTTAATTTCCATTTATGAAAATAGATATCAATTGCGATATGGGAGAAAGTTTTGGCCAGTACCGGGTCGGAAATGACGATGCCATTTTTCCTTATATCACTTCCTCAAATATTGCCTGTGGTTTTCATGGCGGGGATCCGGTGCATATAGAAAAGACAATAAATAGTGCGATCGAACATGGTGTGCAAATAGGGGCCCATCCCTCTTATCCCGATTTAGGAGGCTTTGGCCGGAGATTTATGCAGGTAAAAAAAAGTGAATTAAAATCGATTTTAAAATACCAAATAGCAGCAATAAAGGGACTGGTGGAATGCAAGGGAGCAAAATTGATTTATGTGAAGCCGCACGGCGCATTGTATAACCAGGCCGCAAGGGATGAAGCAGAAACCACTGTAATCATTGAAGCTTTACAGGAAATTGACCCTACCTTGATCTTAATGGGATTGGCGGGAAGCACCACGGAGCGTGTATGTAAAAAAAGAGATATAACATTTGTTGCCGAGGCTTTTGCCGATCGAAAATACGAACCTGACGGATCTTTAAGGTCGAGGCTAAAACCTGGCGCTGTAATACACGATCCTGAAGAGGCTGCTGCTCAGGTTTTATCGATTGTGAAGGAAAAGAAAGTATTGGCACATGGTGGCCTGGAAATACCTATTGTTGCTCAAAGCATTTGCATTCACGGGGATAATCCAACGGCCATCGACATTTTAAAAAAAATAGAGGTCGCTCTCGCTGAAAATAATATCTTAAAAAAAGGATTTGCCAAGTGATAAATATTGTTCCATATGGAGATACGGCATTGCTGATAAATTTCGAACAGACAATTGAACCACGTGTTAATCGTGAGGTGGTAGAATTAACGCATCAGTTGGAAGAAGCACATATTCCAGGTGTCGAGTTTTGTACGCCAGCCTATTGTTCGGTTACTGTTGGCTTTGATCCTGAATTAATTTCTTTTGATTTATTAAAAGAATTAATTTTTACTTTAAATAAAAATAAAAATATAAAGACCAAGTCGTTTAATTCAAATAAAAAAAAATGGCGTATTCCGGTATGTTATGATCCTCCTTTTGCACTCGATTTGCAAGATCTCAACAAACAATTAAATATTTCAGAAAAAGAAATTATTAGGTTACATACAGCGACTATATATCAAATTTATATGTTGGGTTTTTTACCTGGTTTTGCCTATATGGGGGTGTTACCTGACTCATTAAAATGTACAAGAAAAGAAAATCCGAGATTGAAAGTTCCTGCTCAGTCAGTAGGCTTAGCTGGATTACAGACTGGAATTTATCCGATGGCTGCCCCTGGTGGCTGGCAAATTATTGGACGCACTCCTATTTCAATATTTAATGTCCAAAATGACAATCCGTTTTTATTTAGTGCAGGAGATTTTGTGCAGTTTTTTCCGATAAAGGAACATGAATTTGAAAAAATAGAAAATGCTTATAAAGCAGGTAATTACCAATTAATAATAAAGGATGACTAAAGTGAAAATCCAGTTCATAAAACCAGGCATGATGACCACAATTCAAGATGCCGGGCGATTGGGCTTCCTGCAATATGGTGTTCCTAAAGGCGGTGCTTTAGACGTTAGGGCGATGCAAATGGCCAATTGGTTGGTCGGAAACAAATTAGAAAATGCAGTATTGGAAATAACAATGATGGGGCCTACGATAGAATTTGACAACGCATGCCAGATTGCCGTAACAGGAGCAAGTATGCCATTGAAAATCAATGGTTTAGAGGCTAATTGCTGTGAATGTTTACAAATAAATAAAGGAACTGTAATTT
Organism: Bacteroidota bacterium; assembly: GCA_039819485.1. GTDB lineage: Bacteria > Bacteroidota > Bacteroidia > Chitinophagales > Saprospiraceae > UBA6168. Next base: position 5,353 of record JBCBRY010000163.1, read on the forward strand.
CCTTTGGAAGATTGGTGTCGGGATGTCGGGGATATTTAGCAATTGGTGGAAAATGGAAAGTTGATTCGTGGTTAGGTAGTAAAAGTGCATTTTTTTTTGGAAGGCAAAACACAACTCCGGAGAGCCTTATAAAAAAAGGGTCTGTGGTTGAAATAGAACCCAATTCCATTTCAAATCGGCAGCTGCCAATTGTTCCAGTAACCGATACAAGTGAAAAAATAAAAGTCGTGAAAGGGCCAGAATTCGATTTTTTTTCCAAAGAATTTATAGGCTATTTTTTTAGCAGGAAGTTCCGGATTTCTCCTGAGTCGAACCGGATGGGGTATAGGTTGGAAAAAAGAATTGAAAGCTACCAGGCGAAAAGAATAATTTCTTCGGGAATTATCCCCGGTACTATACAGATAACTCCTTCTGGCCAAGCGGTTGTTTTATTGTCCGATGCTCAAACAATAGGCGGTTATCCTCGGATTGCCAATGTCATTGTGGCGGATTTAGATCTACTTGCACAAAAGAAACCCGGTGATGACCTGGAATTTGAACTGGTGGATTTAACTACGGCTAACGAACTAAGAAAAGGAAAAAATAAAAAGTTTGAATTTTTAAAAAATTAGCATTGGAATTATTAATTGAAAATAAAAATCTGAGCAAATTTCCTGATATTGATTTTGAAAATAAAAAAATCAAAAGATTAAGCATTTATAATAATGAGATTAAACATCTGCCTGATAAATTATGGCAGATGGCTCAACTGGAAATATTAAATTTAAGCGCGAATAGGATTTCGCATATCCCACAGGAAATAAGTAATTTGAAGAACTTGAAAATGCTTGATCTGGGCCATAACCAAATTAACGAAATACCCAAAAGCATTGGTGAGTTGCAGCAATTAAGTTCATTCCTGTATTTAAGTAATAACAATTTAAAATTGTTACCGAATGAAATAGGAGAGTTAGTAAATTTAAAATATTTGAATGTCACCGATAATTCATTGTCAGAATTGCCAGCCACTTTGACGAATTTAAGATCCCTGGTTGAACTGAGGATGTACAATAATAAAATAAAATCGCTGCCAGAAAATTTTGCACAATTACAAGACCTGCGGGAAATCTATTTAATGAACAATGAATTAAAATCCTTACCGGATGATTTTGGAGCATTAAAAAAACTTCGAATCTGTGATTTTGAAAGCAACCAAATTGAATTTTTGCCGGAATCAATCGGAACACTAACGGACTTGCAAATAATTAATTTGCGCAATAATAAACTCGCTCAACTCCCGAATGTATTTGGTGAAATGAAGGCTTTAAGAAGGATCGATTTAAGAGCCAACTGCCTGAAAAGTTTGCCCGATTCCTTAAGAAAATTGACAAAACTGGATAAGCTCGATTTGCGCTGGAACAGTGGATTGGAATTGCCGGAATGGATCGACGAGCTGGAAGCCTGTGGCTGTTTGGTTTATTCGTAGGTTGTACGTTTTTCCACATCGAGCGTTCGGCAATGGACATTTTTGAGGTTTGATTTGAATCGTTATGTTTTGTAAAAGTCTGACATATAGTTGTTTATGATTAATGGCACAAGCATTGATGAGCCAATGTTTATTTACTAATCCACTAATTCAGATACCATGCCTCACATCGCAATACCTATCCCGCCCGGCAAAGGCAAACAAAACATTGAGATTGAAATGACCATCAATGGAGAGAAGCAAAAATTACAATACCGGGTAGAATTGTTTTATTGGACCGATTGCAAACTGCCCATCGTGAATCGAGTTGAGTGTATCCGAGAAATCCTGAGTGATTATGACAAAGATTGGATGCTCTATTTTATCGGCGAGCCTACCGACGATTTCGTGCCAATTACCTTCGTAAAAAAAGAAGATTGGGCCAAGAAAAGAGAAATGTTGATCGGGCCGTGATTGCTGATTGTTGGTTGTTGGTTGTTAATATTTCCATCCATCAACAACCAACAACCAACAATTATTATTTATTCTCAATTTTTATTTCGTTGTTTTTATTTTCCTGTACTTTCAATATATGGTCAATTACTTCCGGCAATTGATCGGCTCCAATTCTTTTTGATAAAATTGTTTTGTCCTCATCCAATACGTATACCTGGGGGGTGGATCGAATATCGTAAATTGTTTTGTAGCGGCTGCGGTGGTAAGGGTCGACGGAATTCCAGAACACATCCATTTCTTTTTCTTCGATAAACGTCCAGCACTTGTTTACCTCTTCCATTGAAAACTTGCCTTCGTCATCACGGGTAATCAATCGGGTACAAACTGCAAAAACGGACACGCCCTTTTCTTTATATTGTTTGGCAAAATCAACCATTTCCGGCATCGATTTTTTACAGTGGCCGCATTCAGGGTCCCAGAAAAACAGTACCGTCAAACGAGATTTAAAATCATGTAACTGGATAGGGCTGCCGTCCTGAAATTCCATTTGGATATTGGGAGCAACTTTTCCAATGAGTAACGGTTCCAGTTTTTTTGCGTTTTCCAGAATTTTATCCAGTTGTTCTTCGTCCGTCCAGGGAGCTCTACCGGTTTTATAATATTTATTAGCCAGGTGAACGTAAACTGCATCCATGCCGACCAGTTTGGATTTGGCATATTCATTTAAGAAATGAATCAAATAATATTTAAAAGTTTCTTCGGCAGGGCCTGCTTCCTCCAATACATTATCGACCGCTATTTTGAGCGAGTCAGGGTGCTGCACCGTCATCTTTTCCACATAATGCTGTATTTTTTTAAAGAGGAAAGGTGTCCGAACCATCCGAGGATCAGCCATGTCGGTATTATCGAACCAGTGGTCTCGCATGTAATAAAAGGATAGTCTCTGTTTTTCCTGGTCAGTTCCTTCAAATTCAGGTATGTCTACCGGTTTATTGGATTTGATGATAGCAGCCGTCAGTGAAGTTGGGTAATTGGTGAGGATGTCATTTTGATATTTATATACCGCATCGTCGATTTGCTTTAACTGATTTTCATATTTTATCTTCTTTTTCTCATCATCTGTACTTGCTATTTTTTGTTTCAAATCATCTGCTGCTGGTCTTTTGCTCCCAAGAAAATTCAAGTAGTCGTAAAACCGTTGGTTGTCCGGCGAGCCTTCAATTTTTATATTGGATTCCAGCCCTTCCAATTTGGTTTCTACGGAAAACCACTGTTCATTTTCATCCACCAACAATTGTATGAATTTATTGTCTGGCGGAAGAACTACCATGTACACACCGGGCTTCAGGTTTTCATTTCCTTCGAAATAATACCGTCCGTCTGCTTCTACGTAAGCGGTGTCCTTGAGGTATTGTTTATCGCCATAAAAATAGCCGAGGTACAATTCACCTTCTTCAAAACCGTCAATTTTGAGTTTGATCTGATAACCAACCTTTTGGGAAAATGACAGTGCCGGAAACAGCAGGCAAAAACCAAGGAGTACTAAAAAAGAGGAAAATTGGGTATTGCTAAAATTGAGTTTTTTTAAATTCATAATCATTCAGGGATGCTGATGAAATAGATAAAAAGCATTTAAAACAGAAATTGACAATCTTTATGTTGGCAACTAAGCTATAACGCTTTAAAACCGAGGGATGTTTCTCCAAATCAAAAGAGAAATTTTTGCCAAAAATACATATGACCAGAGAAGATTGATGCTGGTTTGGTGATGATTGACAAAAAAATGTCATCCCGTTGGGGATGACATTTTTCATAAAGAAGTTTTCAAACAACTTCAAATATGGCTTATCAGTCAACAATGAATCACTACATTTTATTGGCAGACGAAAAAATCCGACTCCAGTTGATGCCGTTGAAGATATTGCCATTTTTGGTTGAAAACCAAATAAACAAAGGCTTTCCAACCACGTGGTTATCTGGCACGAAGCCCCAGACGCGACTGTCTTCCGAGTTGTGGCGATTGTCACCCATCATCCAGTAGTAGTTCATTTTGAACGTATAGGACGTTGCCTCTTTTCCGTTGATGAAAATTTTACCGTCCTTTATTTCGAGGTCATTTTCCTCGTAGTTACTGATGATTCTCTTGTATAAATCTATATTCTCAACGTTAATGTCCACCGTAGCACCTTGTTCGGGGATGTAAACAGGGCCATAATTATCGACCGTCCATCCCTCTGTGATATTCTTATTGTGGGGAAAAAGGTGGTTTTCGTTGGCGCTGGGCGGGGTCAGCAACTGTACTGAAATGTCGTTGCCCCAGGATTTTATTGTTTCTCGTTGGGTTTCATTTAAGAAATAGATGCCTTGCTGGGGATAACTTTCAGCAATGTTGACGCCTATCTCGTCCAGTTTTTCGGGGTTGATTCCGTTCGGAGAAATAATTTGGGTCAGGTGCTGCATTTTTTCGGGGTTCTTCGCCATTTCTCCATTGATATACACCTGTCGGTCAATAATTTGCAAACTATCGCCAGGGAGGCCGATACATCGTTTGATGTAGTGGTCCTTCTTGTCGAGCGGCCGGGCAACCAGCTCGGCTTTTCCCCTCGAAATTTCACGGGCCCGGACTTTGGAAACGGCCCCTCTGCGGTAATCATTGATACTCCATGTCCGTTCTGGAAAAACGTAGACACTATCTCCTTCGGGAAAATTAAAAACGACCGGGTCGTAGCGCTCTATTTCATCAATAGCCGGGAGGCGGGTATAGGGGATATTGGGCTCAGCAATATAACTTTCACGGTCAATTTTAGGAATGCGGTTGTGGAGCAGCGGTATCATCAAAACCGTTTTGGGTGTCCTGATTCCATAATGTGCTTTGCTGACGAATAAAAAGTCGCCGACTTTCAAGGAGCCTTCCATTGAGGAAGTCGGGATCGTGTATGCTTCTATCAAAAACATACGGATAAATGCCGCTGCAAATACGGCAAAGATGATCGCTTCAGTCCATTCGCGGGACGATGATTTTTGGTAGGGATTGGAGCGCATCAGCTTTTTCAGTTCTCGTTTGTTGCCACTTTCTTTGGCTTCCGCCATTTTATCAAAATAGGCTTTCTCCATTTGCAGGGTAGGGCCGAGGTATTTGTCATTGTCGTTTTTACCGATCTGGAAAAAAATGATGGCCGGGTAAACAACTGCGAGGGCACTATGGATAAAATCATATTTGCCAAATGACCTGACCAGGTCCACACACAGTCCTACAAAAATGAAAATGTTGACAATCGGTACCAACAACCAGGCGGCGTGAGCAGAGCTTCTTCCGACCAGTTTGCACATGATGATAAAGTTCAGTCCAGGTACCAAGGCTTTCCAACCTTCCTCTCCGGCTTTCTCGAACAATTTCATCATCGTGATACTGAACAGGATATAAGAAACAATTAAGAAAATAAAGATGACCATCTTGATGAATTTTGAGTGATCGAGTTTTGAGTTTAGAATTTTGAGTACTTGCGGTATAACTCAAAACCTAAAACTCAAAATTCAAAACTCTTGCGGCTTTAAAGGCGGCAAATATAGTCCAAAATGAAATTTCGATCGAGTAGAAAGGATAAAAAGGTAGGATCATTCGACGTATCCGACGATCGACAGCTTCTCAGATTTGCGCTGCGCACTAAAAAATACAGTGATTTTCTTATAAAAATAGCCAGCTTTACGGGCGTCGTACTCTATTTTGATTTTGCCTTCCTCACCTGGCAAAATGACCGATTCTTCCCATTCCGTGGCGGTACATCCGCAGGTAGATCGAACATTGTCGATGGTAATGGGCTCCGTATGGATGTTTTTAAACTGAAATTCGTAGCTGGCTGGAACCCCCTTTTTCAGTTCACCGAAATCGTATTCTGTTCCATTCAGCCATTCGACAACCGAGTCCTGCTGGACTGGCGTGAACAAAAGGATATATAAAAAAATATTTAACATAAAACTGCTTTAAATAATCCCTTCTTTTAGCGCTCTTCACTCTGAGCCAATATCTCCCAGGTGTGATCGGCCAGTAATTTAACGGTCGCGATGAAGTTCAAATTACTCGATCTGCCCCATTCAGCCGGCCCGACCATGGATAAAAATTCTTCATGGTTGTCCCGGCTATACAAGTGGTAGGTATGACCGATCAGTGGTTTGAAATTCATCTGACTTTGATAGATTTTTTCAGAGATTTCTACCCTTTGATGGATGGTTTTTGCCTGTGCTGCCAGCAATTCGATTTGCTCCCGAATTTGGTCCAGTTGCATGTCCGTCTGTTCGTACATGGCCGTAACCGCAAGTCCCTTTACTCTCCCTTTATCGATCGGCTTTACCAAAGCACCTCCCACCGTGTGGGCATAAGGCAAATTATGCGGTGAATCTGAAATCTTATCCTTGTCTATTGGATTGATGAATTCCTTTTTTTCCATACCAGAAAAATAAAAAGTAAAATTTGAATTGTAAAAACAACCCATTTTACAGATGGATATTTCTATAAAAGTAAAACTTGGAAGTTTATTCTGCACTTCCAAGTTTTATTGGCAACTAATACAAATAAGATCAGATTCAGTTTAAAACCTGCTACGTGCGTTTATTTTAAATTGAACTTTCCGGTTCCGGAAAGGTGGCCTTTATTGTAGATTTCGACCTGGTAATCACCTTTTTGAAAGTTACCGACGGCCGGGTTCCAATTGAAGCAATGCTCCATTTCAGTATTCTGGTAATCGTATTCGGCGGCGGAGGTGTACCGTACTTCGTCGCCCGTGCTTTTATCCACCAAAACGCCTGCCCCTAAATCGTCGATGGCCATTGTTTCACCGATGGGGTTGATGATCCGGACAAAAAATTTCTCCATTCCCGGATTGACTACATCATTGGCCTCCAGGGAGAAGCAAATTCTCAGTTGTTCCACATTTTTTGCATAGCGCTTCTTGACGATCTTGCCGTTGTCCCGTTCTTTCATGCCAAGTACGCTCACGTTTTTCACCTTGATGACAGAAGCTATATTGACCTTGTCAGAGAGCCGGGCAATTTGCTGGGACTGTTGATTGGTTTCGTCTTCCAAGAGCTTTTTTTCTGTGGAAAGCTCTTCGTTGCGGGTCTGTTCATTTTTCAGCGTTTTGGTAAGTTGCTGGGCCTGGTTTGAGAGATTCCTGTTTTCATCTTTAAGTCCCTCGTTTTCAGCTTTCAATGTTTGAATGCGGGTGATGTATTCACTGACTTGTGCCTTGAGGTTCCGGATTTCGGATCTGGCCCGGTCGAGGTTTCCGCCCTGTAGGAGCAATTTGTTGATTTTTTCACGTTGCTGTTTTAGCTGTGCCTTTTGCTGGTCAATGATGGTATTGAGTTCTTCGCTGGCGGTGCGCATTTCTTCCAGTTCAGACAGGGCTTCGCTGTACTGTTTTTCCATTTCAATCTTTAGCCGGTCAGATTCCTCAATCACGGATTGTTTTTGCTCAATGACCTGTGCCTGGTTGTATTTATTGAAAAGCAGAAAAGCATTGACGAGCAGTAAGGCGACAATGATGATGGCCGCGATGGCGAGCAAGCGCTGTCTGGATTTGTCATTTGTAATCATGTTCTGAGATTTTTATTAGAAATGGCTTTTGTCCTGAACGTCCAGCTGGGAGGGCCGTCGAATCAGAAGTATTATTAAAATTAGCTAAATACACAATGCAAATTTAACCGTTTATGGTCCTCAAATGCCAGCATCCGAACACCGGCCTTTATCATTAAATGTCTTCTTGTGGATTTTTGTGCTGCATTTTACTTTACTTTGTCTGTCTCCAATTTATTTTGAAATTGGCCAGTCCACCACTTTTCATCGCTATTCAATCTCGTTAAACAAAATGATCGACAACTTAGACATTACCAAAATACTTTTTCTGGATGTGGAATGTGTATCCGGCAAACCTACATACGATGATTTGGATGAAACGTTCCAAGAACTGTGGGCGCATAAAGGCAAAGGGATCCTGAGAAACAGCATACCCGAACCTACAAGCGAAGATTTTGCCAAGATATACAAAGAAAAGGCAGGCATTTATGCCGAGTTTGGAAAGATCATCTGCATCTCGGTCGGGCTGCTCACCAGAGACACGAAAAAGAACCTGGTCGTGCGTTTAAAATCCTTTGCCAGCGATGATGAAGCCACCTTGTTGAGTGAGTTTTGCCAACTTCTCGACCAGCACTACAACAACCCCAATTTTCACTACCTGTGCGGACACAACATCAAGGAATTTGATATACCGTACATCTGCCGGCGCATGGTGATCCATCAATTGGCATTTCCTGCCTTGCTTAAGCTACATGGAAAAAAGCCCTGGGAAACCAAGTACCTGTTGGACACCCTGGAGCTATGGAAATTCGGTGATTATAAAAATTATACATCACTGAAACTGCTGGCCGCCGCCCTCGGTTTCCCATCTCCGAAGGACGACATAGATGGCAGCGATGTAGGCCGTGTTTACTGGGAAGAGAAAGACCTGGAACGTATCGCGCTGTATTGTGAAAAGGATGTTTTGGCTACTGTACAGTTGCTCATGCGTTTTCTTCGGATGCCCTTAATTGAGAATGGGCAGGTCATTCATGTAGGGCAGGATTAACGTGTCACAGAGTACGCTTTTCAAGAGCATATACCAGGAAATAGTTGCCGGTTTTCATGAAAGTGATTGCATAGGATTGTTCAAAATCATCTTTCACCACCTGACCGGTCGTTTGTCCAAATTCCTGATAATCAAAAGGTTCCACTAAAATGTTTTTCTTAAAATCGAGCCGGCGACGGCCGTAACATTTATACAAGGCTTCCTTGGCTCCCCAGTAAATATGCAGGTGCTCCAGTCGGGTGCGTTCCAGCAAACTTGTTGATTCTTTTTCCCGCATAAACTTTCTTTCCAAAGCCGTAATCTTGGGTACAAATTTTTGGATGTCGATTCCGACTGTCATATTGCCTAAAATCACTGCGACGAATTCATGGGAATGGGAAAACGAAACCTGAAATTCTGCGTCATTTAGGTGCGGCTTCCCAAATTCGTCTTTTAACATGGGAATCCGGTCCCAGGCAGGATCATCGGAGAACATAAGATGAACCAGGTAACGGCTGGCCAGCCATTCGAGCCGGCGGCGGCCTTTCATCTTAGCCAATTCGTTGGCTTCGGAAACGTGTAAATCAAGTCGGTCTAAAAAATAGGTTTCTGTCTCCTCAATTTTCCAAATACCGATCTGATGCCCGTTTTGCCAGTGTTTTTCGTACCAGAGTGCCATGCAAAATAAATTACAGATTTAGATGGGTGTAGAGCCCCTTTGGTTTCATAAAAATAATGTTGCTTCTTACTTTAAATGAAATAAAAACGATTCATTTGCAGCAAAGCTACAGAATGCACGTGGCGTTGACCACCCCATTCGAATTCACCTCAATTATTCCGCAGAATGACTATTAAAAAAACTGCCCAACTCACCGGCCACAATGCCGGTATTTATGCATTGAGCCCCAGCTTTGCAGCGCATTCCTTTCTCTCAGCCGCCGGGGACGGATGGGTCGTTGAGTGGGACTTGAACAACCCTGACCTGGGGCGCTTGTTGGCGAAGGTCGAAACCAAAATTTTTTCCCTGTGCCTTTTAGAAGATGAGAAGATGGTCGTGGCGGGCAACATGGATGGCGGCATTCACTGGGTGGATTTGCAACAACCGGAAAACACTAAAAACATTGACCATCACAAAAAAGGAATCTACGATATCAAAAGGGTAGGAGATCTGCTTTACACTGCGGGCGGAGAGGGTAAATTGACTCGTTGGTCCATCCCCGAAATGAGAACGGTGGAATCTTACCACCTTGCCAATCAGTCACTTAGATGTTTGGCTTTCTCCGAAACAAGGAACGAGCTGGCCGTCGGTGCAAGTGATAACTGCATTTATTTCCTGGATGCAACAACACTGGAATTGAAAAAACGGATAGCGGATGCACATGAAAATTCCGTTTTTAGCATTCATTATTCTCCCGATGAAAAAAGGCTGCTCAGCGGCGGGCGCGATGCCCATTTGAATGTTTGGGACCTGCAAAACGGCTTTGCCAAAATCAGTTCACAACCTGCCCATTGGTTTACGATAAACAGTATCGTCTTTCACCCAAAGGGCCATCTCTTTGCAACCGGTAGCCGGGATAAAACCATTAAAATCTGGGATGCGCAAACTTACAATTTGCTCAAAGTCCTTGAGTTGAACAGGGACGGTGGTCATCTGAACTCTGTGAATAAACTACTTTGGCACCCTCATCAAAATTTATTGATTTCCAGTAGCGATGACCGCACAATTATTTTGTGGGCAGAGCGGTGAGCGGAGTATATAGTCATCACTCTCTCAGCCGCCTCGGCAAAAAAAACCGGCAGCGAAGCAGCGGTGTAGAGAGTCTGGGTAATCACGAGTAACTAACCATAATGACCGATGCGAGCTACCGGAGATGTTGAAGAAGGTGTCAGGTAAAATTTTTTTTGGCGAAACTTTTTTAACTACTATTGCTCGGAAAGAGAGTGTTTTGGTTTTTCATGATGGGCGGAGTGTGTGTATGTTTGGTTTTATTGGAGCCATTTTTAATCAGAAGAGAACGAGTATAAAAATTAGTCAGAGAGCAATGATTTTCAGAGAAAAAAGCTGTTTTCATTTAATAAAATGCTATGCTATCGAGGTCTTAGGAAGGCCGGTCGTTTTAGTTGAACTGCCGGCTGATCCACGGCTTTAGATTATTGTTTTTGAAAAAGTAGCACGGAACTGATTTCCGTGCTACGTGTATGAAAAAAGTATTGCCTGTTCACGAGAACAAAGAAAGGGAGCTGAGCATTTAACCGCAAATTTTACATATGGACTGGAGTACGGTTTAATGCGACTTTAACCACTTGGCAGGTGACTTGGCCATTTGTTAATATTCAGGAAAGATGGTAAGTGTTTGATTATCAATATTTTAAAAATATTGTTAAATTTATAATTTGAGGTTGTTAAAATCCCTTAACACTTTTTCTGGCCACTTTTTTGCTGCTTTTTGCTCATTGCTTTCGATTATCATACGGGTTTCCATTTCATTACATTTGCCTTTCACATCAATTAATTGTCATTGAGAAAGAAACTATCTACGGCGGCTGAATTTACTGAAGGAATCCTTCGGAGCGATCGTATTTTGCTCAGTCGAGCAATCACGCTGGTGGAAAGCAAAAGGCCGGAACACCAGGCACTTGCCCAGGAAATTATCGAGAAGTGCCTACCACATACCGGAAACTCCGTTCGGATCGGTGTTACGGGGTCGCCGGGGGCCGGCAAAAGCACTTTCATCGAAGCATTTGGAAGTTCGTTGATTGCTAGCGCAGAACGCCGGCCTGCCGTTCTGGCGATTGACCCGTCCAGCCAGAAAAGCAAAGGAAGCATTCTTGGTGATAAAACGAGAATGGAAAAATTATCGGCCAATCAAAACGCATTCATCCGGCCGAGCCCCGCAGGAGATTCACTGGGAGGTGTGGCCGCGAAAACGAGGGAAACCATGTTATTGTGCGAAGCAGCCGGCTACGACACCATATTGATTGAAACAGTCGGGGTGGGGCAGTCGGAAATTGCAGTTCATGGCATGGTTGATTTCTTTTTATTGTTACTGATACCCGGTGCAGGAGACGACTTGCAGGGCATCAAAAGAGGTATCGTTGAAATGGCTGACCTGGTAGCCATTAACAAAACCGATGGCGACCGGATCAAGTTGGCAAAATCTGCCGTGAAAGACTATCGGCAGGCTTTACATTTATATCCTCCAAAAGAAAGTGGATGGACACCAAAGGTCGTCACCTGCTCCGCTCTGGAACAAATAGGAATGGATGGCATTTGGGAGCAAATCAATGAATTTCAATTGCTGACCAAAACAAATGGCTGGTTTGGAGAGAACCGAAAAGAACAATCAAGAAACTGGTTTTATGAAGCAATGGAGCAGCAATTAAAGCAATTGTTTTTTCAAAACAAACAAGTCCTGTCTCAATTGCAAGAGGCTGAAAAACAGGTTGTTGAAGGTGAAATGACCGTTTCGAATGCGGCAAAAAAAATGATAGATTTATTTAAACAAAGCTAAAATTTGATTTTTGTGACCTGACTTATCGAAAATGTTTTTGTGAAATATTTCGTTCAAGCCTGTTATTTCCGGCTTCAATATTTACAAAACTTAATGATATGTGTCACATCTACCGTTTTCTCGTCTTAGCTCTTTTGTTCTCTTTCCCCTCATTAATGATTTATGGCCAGAACTGTAGTGCCACAGCCATCACTAACCTCGACATAAATAATGTAGATGCTACCATGCTGCAAGGAGGAGCTTTTTGGTGGGATTTCAATGACGGGGCGTACATCGTACCTAAAGATAACCCGGATCGGGTATCTGCCATTTTTGCTGGCGGACTCTGGTTCGGGGGCTTTGATCCGGGGGGTAATTTAAAAGTAAAAGCAATCGCCTATGACGCATCTGATGCCGGTAGCCCCGGGCCGATGACCAATGGTGTAACCGATCCTGACCTTTGTGCAAATTTCGATAAGCACTGGACGGTTCTCCAAGCGTCGATCGAGGCACATGTTGCTGACTTTAATGATAATGGCCAGATTGATAACCCGTTGAACGAAATCATGTCGTGGCCGGGAAGAGGAAATTCCTCGTCGATTGCTTATAATGGTTTTGAATTGCCAGATGTAGATTTAGCTCCGTTTTTCGATAGCAATTCGAATGGTCTCTATGAGCCACTTTCCGGTGAGTACCCTTTGATTAAAGGTGACCAGGCAATATGGTGGATTTACAATACTGGGGAAGACTTTAACCCGTTTGATTCCCCTGATATTCAGGCGTCAGTTTTGGCTTACAGTTTTTCGTCCGCTGATGAAACGCTCGACCTGACCACCTTTTACGATGTTAATTTTAAAAATGCAGGTGTTGAATCGTTGGATAGCGCATTTGTAGGTCTGTGGGTCGATGCAGACCTAGGCTGCTACGCCGACGATTATATCGGGTGTTCTCCAGGACACAATTTAAGTTACGTCTACAATGCGGATGCTATCGATGGTGATCCTCAGTGTATTGGTATTCCCAGCTACGGTGAAGAAATTCCGGTTTTAGGAATTAAGATTTTAAAAGGAGCTACTGATGCAAATGGAGACGACCTGGGAATGTCAAGTTTCATTTACATGAGCAACGCAGCTGTCAATAATCCTCCGGCCGCTACCACCGATCCTGAGACTCCTATCGAGTTTTACAATTACTTGAACGGCCACTGGAGGGACGGCATACCGATGACTTTTGGAGGCGATGGCTATTCCGGAGGGCTAAGCACTGATGAGACAAACTACGTATTCACCGACAATCCTTCCGACCCAAATGGCTGGTCGATGTGTTCGGTTGCTTTTCCATTTTATGATCGTCGTACATTGATGAATTCCGGACCATTTAACCTGCAGCCTGGTCAGAGCAATCAAATTTCATTTGCGGTCATTACAGTCGAAAATCAAGTGCATCCATGTCCGGATATCACTCCGCTCTTGGATGCCTGTGAAATTGTAAAAAATACATTTGACGGCCTCACACCGGCCGCCGAACAATTTTTGCCTCAAAGTGAAATGCAGGTTTTTCCAAACCCATTTATTCACGAGGTAAAAATTTCTATAAAAGGTGAAATAAAAATACAAGACCTTTCGCTTTTCTCGATTGACGGAAAGTTATTAAAAGAATTTAATGGAATAAATTCAACTGAATTTATGCTCGAAAGAGGTGCAATGCCAAAAGGGATATATCTGTTGAAAGCACAACTGGACAATGGACAGCTGGCCGTTGGGAAATTAGTGGCGGAATAAAAATAAATGACTTATTATTTTGAAATTAATATTTGTATTAATTCTGGGAGTTTTCTGTTTCCCTTTTTTGATTGCTCAAGACCTGCGATACAATTGTGAGTAAGACAATTTAATGCTTGATTGGCAATCGCTAATTCAGCTTCACTCCCGTT
>JBCBRY010000164.1:0-18921 GCA_039819485.1 Bacteroidota bacterium
AAAGGAATAAATATTTTCCTCCACGATTTCACCTGATCGTTGATTAATTTTTATTCCTTTAGTAAAACAGTCTCGACTTTAAGTTTTAATCTGCATACTGGTTCGGGGAGTATTTTATGGTCGGTTATTTTAGCATTGGCGGCACTGAATATATTTTATTTCATGTATTCTGGGCTTTTGATTTCTTACTGCCGTATTGCTTCCAAGGTTAAAAATATTTATCAGTCCGACGAAGCTGAATATGTTATCTTGGTAGGTACGGAAAATGGAAGTACCCGAAATTATGCGGGGATATTGAAAAAAGAGCTGGCCAGGCTGGGAGCAAAGGTTTTTCTGGACGATATGAACAATTATCGGGGATATCCTAAAATGCAAAGACTGGTGGTTATGACTTCCACTTATGGCGAAGGTGAGCCACCATCAAATGCCAATCGGTTTTTAGAATTGTTTGAAAATAAACCTGTACAAAACCCAATACAGTTCTCGGTGGTAGGTTTTGGTTCTTTATCTTATCTCAATTTTTGCCAGTTTGCTTTTGACGTAAATGCTGCAATGAAAAAAAACAAAAACTGTTTTCCTATATTAGATCCATTTTTCATCAACAATAAATCTTATGCTGATTACAAAAAATGGGCAGCCAGATGGGGCGAACAAGTAGGTCTGAATATTTATCTGCCTGACCCGTTAAAGCCAAAAAGAAAACGAGTAAATAAGTTTACTATCATTGATAAAAAATCGGTCAATAATGGCTATGATGAAACTTTTGTTCTAAAAGTGAGGCCGGATTCGAAAGAAAATTATAAGCCTGGTGATTTGCTCGCTGTATACCCGCCCAATAAAAAACCCGAACGCTTGTATTCGATCGGTAAAGATGAAAATGGCCATATTTTATTAAGTATAAAAGTTCACACACATGGAGTTTGTTCCAATTATTTAAATTCTTTGGCGATCTTTTCAAAGTTCGAAGCAGAATTTAGAAAAAATAAAAGTTTTAATTTTCCAACAAATGCAGATGTCGTTACCATGATCGCCAACGGGACAGGCATTGTTCCATTTATTGGCATGTTAGGTGAGGCGCAAAAGGGACAGAAAATTAATCTGTACTGGGGCGGAAGAACCTACTCCTCGTTGAGCCTGTACAGTGATATTTTAGACTCAGTAAAGGTCAAAGGGCAGTTTGGATATTCTTTTGCCTTTTCCAAAGAAAAGGAAAAAAAATATGTGCAGGACATTTTAAAAGCTGATGAAAAAAGGATTGCCGAACATTTGAATCGTGGTGGTGTTTTTATGATTTGTGGTTCGGTGACTATGCAAAAAGGTGTACTAAAGATAATGGAGCATATTTCAGAAAAATATTATCGGAAATCCTTGGCGTACTACATCAATAAAGGACAGCTATTAATGGATTGCTATTAAAAAAAAACAAACAATGAAAGTAGATTGGAAAAAAAAATGGAATGAAAGATATCGCGAAAGTGATTACGCTTATGGAGAAGCTCCCAATTTGTATCTGAAAGATCAACTGGGTAAATTCAAACCCGGTAAAATTTTATTTCCAGCTGAAGGCGAAGGAAGGAATGCTGTCTTCGCTGCAAAAAATGGTTGGGAGGCATCGGCATTTGATTTTAGCAAAGAGGCAAAAAAGAAGGCGATTAAATTAGCGGAAAAAAATAATGTGTCGATCAACTATCAAGTCGGTGAGTTGCCAAACTTAAACTACGAGCAAGAATTTTTTGATGCCGTAGCATTGGTCTATGCGCATTTTCCGCCAGAAAATAAATCGCACTATCATCAGATTTTAAGTGGATTGTTGAAAAAAGGTGGCGTAGTTATTTTCGAAGCCTTTGGCAAAAATCACCTTGAATTTCGGGAGAAAAACCCGAAAGTAGGCGGACCGAGGAATTTAGCATCATTATTTTCAATAGAGGAAATAAAATCTGATTTCAAAAATTACGACATCGTTGAGCTGATGGAAGTGGTAATAGAACTGAAAGAAGGCCGTTGCCACAATGGCATAGGCTCAGTAACAAGATTTGTGGGGATTAAGAAATAGCACTTGATACGAATTAAAAGTTTGAAAATCTACGCCCGAATTTTTTGTAAATTCAAGACAGTTTGGATTTAGATGATCGTTCTCACCCGCAATCTATTTTTTAAAGCAAACCTGATTCTCTAAATCCTCGGCTGTCATGCAAAATGGTAACCTTTCGCTCGTTTGAATCGAACATTGTGATACATGGCTGGCGAACTGCGAAGTACCGGCCAATTACTCCTCTTCCTCCCGTCCTTTTTTCTTCGACGGCAACAATCCATGCGGCTCATAGTAGTCCCGATGCCGTTCGTTGTCCTTTTCGTAAGCCTTGATCACTTCTTTCACCAAACGGTGGCGCACCACATCCTCAGCAGTGAGGAAAATGACCTGGATGCCATCAATGTCTTTCAAAATGGTGGAAGCCTTGCGGAGGCCGGAGCTGACATTGCGAGGCAGGTCGACTTGCGATAGGTCGCCCGTGATGATGGCCTTGGCGGATGGGCCGAGGCGGGTCAGGAACATTTTGATCTGCAGCGAGGTCGAGTTTTGGGCCTCGTCCAGGATGATGAAGGCATTGTCGAGGGTACGGCCCCGCATATAAGCGAGCGGTGCTATTTCGATCACCCTGGTCTCCATGAAATGCTTCAGTTTCTCTGGTGGGATCATATCGTCGAGGGCATCGTAAAGTGGCCTCAGGTAAGGGTCGATTTTTTCTTTAAGGTCGCCGGGCAGAAAACCCAGGCTTTCGCCCGCCTCCACGGCCGGGCGGGTGAGAATGATCTTTTTGACCATTTTATGTTTCAGGGCACGTACGGCGAGGGCCACTGCGGTGTAGGTTTTTCCGGTACCTGCCGGCCCGACGGCAAATACGACATCATTGGCCTCAGAGGCATTCACCAACATTTGTTGGTTGCGGGTTTTGGCACGGATGGCCCTGCCTTTATTGCCATGCACCAGAATCTTGGAATCGCCATTGACGTGGTTTTGGAAAGGGTTGCCATTTTTCTGCAATATTTCCTCTACCATCTGGGTTGGCAGTTCTTTCTTTTGTTTCAACAGACGTACCATCTGCTCAAACTTGCCTTTGGCTGCCTGGGTATGTTTTTTTTGGCCGGAAAGTTTCAGGTTTTCGCCACGGGCGGTGATGGAGATATCAGGAAAGGCTCTGCGGAGAAGGTTCAGCTTCACGTTGTTCTCGCCGTAGAGTTCTACGGGGTCAACGCCTGCTATGGTCAAAATGATTTCGCTCAAATTATGATTAATGGTTTGATTGTTAAATGGTTAAATGGATTTTCTGTCAACAAGCAGTGGTAACTTTTTACTTGTTTACAATAAAAACATCATTCCATTTTTTTTCAATTAGATTTGCGATGAAGTTTTTAAACAACTTCGATGTAAAATTAGCAATTAGAATATTAACGGGAATTTAAATTTGTTAGTTCAATTTCGTTTTTTCCAAAGAAGCTAAATTGCCATAATTTATGACAGCGGTAACACTTACGACTGACTTTGGCCTCAAGGGGTATTATTTGGCAGCACTCAAAGGCACTGTGTTGAGCGAAAACCCCGACGTACAATTGGTGGATATTTCTCATCATGTAAAGCCCTATGATATCGTACAAGGGGCCTACATTTTAAAAAATGCCTATCACCACTTCCCAAAAGGCACGATTCACTTGATCAGTATCCACAATCTGTCGGCCCTGCTGTCCATGATCGCCTTCCAGCATGATGGCCATTATTTCATCGGCCCCAACAACGGTATATTCTCCCTGCTGTTTGACCCACTGCCAAATAATATTTACCGCTTGCCCATACCTAAAAAAGAGTCGTTTCCATTCAATATCGTTTGTGCGGATGCCGTGGCCCACATTTCGGCCGGTAAGCCCCTGCTGGAAATTGGGCTAAAGGAAAGTGAAACTGAAAGGCGAATTGCCCTGCAGCCAGTGATCAGCACGGCACAGATCAGAGGGTCGGTAATTTATGTGGATCATTACGAAAATGTGGTTGTCAATGTGCAGCAAGAGCTGTTTGAAAGAGTACGGAACGGGCGCGACTTCCAATTGTTTTTTAAACGCCATGATCCGATTACGCAGCTCAGCCAGCAATACCACGATGTGAGCATTGGCGAAACCCTTTGCCTGTTCAATGATGCGGGCTACCTGACCATCGCCATCAACATGGGCAAAGCCGCCAGCCTGCTCGGACTGAAACTCGACGATATGGTGCAGATTGATTTTGGTTGAAAAGGTTTTTGACCTTTGGTTCACAGTTAAACCAAAAACCAAAAACCAAAAACCAAATTGGAACCTGTTTTGCATTACCTTTGTCTCAGAAATACGTCTTTATACCCACCACTTCATTTCACACATAAAATTTAACACCCCCAACAAGAACTTGCGCCATTTTCTTTTGTTATACCGAATGCAATCGAAGAATGAGCCATGAAGCCAAAATTTACTATGAACGTTTTTGATATCCTTCGTAAAAATTATAAGAAGCACGGCAAGAAAGCCATTGTGGTTTTCCTGGTCTACTTTGTGGTAAAGTGGACACTGACCATCGTGTTCGGTGCTCAGATCATTGCCTGGTTTAAGGGGTGGATGGGGTAGTTAGTTACACCTCTCTCCTTCGGCTCCGGTAAAATGATGTCTTCCTCGATGGTACCTCTGGGATGAAACGAATGACGGCAGTTCTCGACTGCCTTCATCCGGCTAAGAGTGGAATTTGACAAGCGTATTGATCGACAAAACCTAACAAATCTCCAATTCCAACAGTTAATTGAATAAAACCTATCCAGCAGACGGCCTCAAAGTATTTATCGATTTCCGGGAAATTTATTTTAGTATTTAATGGGGAGCGGGAAAAAGCAGCTGTGGTCACCAATCGTGATTCCATTAGACATTCGCCCCAAAACCATCTACATTCGCAGCTCCAAAATGAATGTTTAAAAATGCTCAACAAAAAATCCCCGCTGCTTCCTTTATATGCCACGGTCTTTCTGGACATGCTCGGCGTGGGCATTATCATCCCGGTTATTCCTGCATTGTTTTTCGAGGGCAACGATTTTTTTGGACCGGAAATTTCGCGGGATTACCGTTCAATCTTATATGGGCTGCTGATTGCTTCCTATCCGTTCATGCAATTTTTTGGGGCCCCACTTTTAGGCACGCTATCCGACCGGTTCGGTCGCAAGCCCCTGCTCACCTTGTCGTTGGTCGGGACCATGGCGGGGTACGCTTTGTTTGCTTATGCTATCGGTTCTGGCAGCCTGTTTTTGTTGTTTTTCAGTCGCATGCTGCCTGGTTTTTTTGGTGGGAATATTTCCATTGTATATTCCGCCATCGCTGATGTGAGCGATGAAAAGGACAAAACGAAAAACTTTGGAATGGTCGGGATGATGTTTGGGCTGGGATTTATTCTCGGGCCAACGCTTGGGGGAATACTGGCTGACGAAACGGTGGTGAGCTGGTTTTCTTCGGCCACACCTTTCATTTTTACTGTTGTTCTTACGTTTCTCAACATTTTATTGGTCAAATATTTTTTTATAGAAACGCTCCCCGCCCTGCAGCCAGGTGCGGAAGCGACCGTCAAACCCAACCATTCTTCCGTTTCCTGGGGCAGTTTGTTCAAGGGGTTCCGCAATATTGCCATGTCGTTCAGGGAAGCGAACTTGCGGATAATTTTTGTGGTGGTGTTACTGCTGTCACTGGGCTTTAGTTTTTATACACAGTTCTTTGCCGTTTATCTGATCGAAGGTTTTTCGTATTCCGAAAAAGACATTGGTTTCCTCTTTGGCTGGATTGGGCTGTGGCTGGTATTTACACAAGGTTTCATCGTTCCGAGGCTGAGCAAAACCGTTTCACCCAAAGTAGCCCCGGCAGTCAGTTTATTGGTGCAAAGTATCGTGATCGGTATGGTGTTGCTGCCCGATGCGTCGTGGTGGTTTTACGTGATCAATCCGTTTATCGCCATCGCCCACGGCGTGACCTCACCCAATATCACTACCGTGGTTTCCATGCAGGCGGGCGCTGACCGACAGGGTGAAGTGCTGGGTATCAACCAGTCCATGCTTTCGCTCGGGCAGATCATTCCTCCACTGGTCGGTGGTTACCTGAATACCCTCAGCGGTGATCTGCCCATCCTGATCGGTAGCATGCTGCTGTTCCTTGCCTGGATTGTTTTTGTGGTTGTTTTTGCGCGAAAAGGAAAATAAGGAGTGCGCATTCTGATCATAAAATGCTTTGATTTTTTCTCTTTTTAAATGCTGCGCGTCCCTTGCGAAACGCTGTGTTACAGTTTTTGTCACACAGAATTTCGCTGAGGTGTGCTGCCTCGTTTTTAGAATTATAATTTTCTTAAGATTTTTAAATAGATAAGGCCAAACCTTCAGGAAACAGGGACTGTTTTACTGAAAAGTGCCTGCACGTTTTTTGTCACGACTGTGTCTGTTTTTAAAAGGCTACAACAATTTGAAAATGGGCAGCGTTGAATTTTACAGAACTATTGAAAAGCCAATCAGTGCCATTCGATTTTGTTTTTCCTTTTACATTAAAAATTGAACCTATGTATTGAAGCTTAACTTTTGTTAACCTTTAAAAAAAATTACTAATGAAGAGTTTGCAATTAAGATCGATAAAGTTTGTTTGGGGAACATTTTTGATCATCCTGTTTTCGGCTACCGCCCTTGTGGCACAAAAGGATTATGATGAAATTCTGGATGAAACCACTGAGGTGCTGGGGGATTTGCAAAAAATAGATGAAAACGAAGTGCCGCCATCCATTCTCAAAAAAGCAGAAGCCGTGGTGATTGTCCCAAAATTGAAAAAAGGAGGATTTGTTGTTGGGGGCAAGCACGGAAAAGGTGTGGCCATGGTTCGTGGGGAAGACGGACGCTGGAGCGACCCTATTTTTGTGAAAATTACGGGCGGCAGTATCGGCTTCCAGATCGGCTACAGTTCGCTTGATCTTTTTCTGGTGTTCAAAGATGCCGGCACCTTGCGCCAGCTGACCAAAGGCAAAGGCACCTTCACCCTCGGTGGCGATGCTACGGTGGCAGCAGGCCCGGTGGGCCGACAAGCTTCCGCCAATACTGACCTCGATTTTGAGGCGGAAATTTTATCCTATTCGAAAAGCCGTGGTGTCTTTGCGGGCATCAGCATCGAAGGCTCCGATCTTAGGATGGCCAACGATTTGAACAAAGACTGTTACGGCTCAAATGACAGGGCGGAAGAAATTTTGAAAAACGGAGAAAGTGGGGTGAAAAACACCAGGGAAATACGCAACGTGAAGAAGGAGCTGGCAAAAATGGCCGGTAACCGAAGCTCAACGATCAATTAATTTATTAATTGCTTTGCACACATTTTGATGAAACACATCGGCACATAGGACGCATAGAGAATTATCCATTAACAATCTTTGTGTCCTATGTGCCGATGTGTTTCATCAAATAAATTACTCGATTGAAGCGTGCCTTCGTACCATCTCTGCCAGGCTCTCTTCCGAAGGCGATTCGGCTTGTAATATTTTTCCAATACCAAGTTCAAGCAAGGCAGTGGCCGTCGTGCTACCAATCGCCACAACTGTCTGTCCTTCCCGATATGTTTTTTTTGAAAAATAAGCTTGTGCATTGAGCGGGCTGGTAAAGACAAGGCATTCGAAATCTGGCAGGTCAATTTCTTTTTTCGGGACATTATCGTAAACGATCAGGTCGATCAACTCGGCTTTGCCGATCAACCATTTTTGCACCGACCGGCGGCTTTTGGTTGCCCGGGGGAACAAAATTTTTTGACCGCTTGCTTTTTTTAAAAATTGCTGCGATGTGGTTTTGGCATTGCCATCACCGACAAAATGAGGGTGACCAAAATTCTCTTCCAGGAAATCGGCCGTAGCCGGCCCAATGGTGGCCAACCGGATGGAACTGGAAAGCGGTGTGCTGAGCTGTTCAAAAAAAAACCTGACGCCATTTTTACTGTAAAAAAAAATCCAGTCGGACGCAGGAATCCCGGTAAACGGCACAGCCGTGAATTCTATCAATGATTCACCATGTACATCGAAACCACTCGTAGCCAGTGTTTGATAAAAAACACTGTTTGCGTTCTGTTCTCTTGAAATGAATATTCGTTTGCCGGAGGCCATTTAGATGTCTTGTAGAATTAGCTTGTTGATTTGCATCATCAACGAAATAGCGCTCAATTATTATTTTGAAAAACGACTTTCGTTTCAAATTTCCTTTCCTTTTTTCCTTCCCACCCGACAATGGTGTAAACACCATTTGGAAAACCGGCAAGATCGATGAGGGCCTTTTTATTGATGAAATTTAGATTTTGCGAAAGCATGATCCGTCCGTCGCTATGGACCACCTGGATGGGCAATGAGCCCTCAAAGTCCAGTTCGATCTGCACCGAACAGTCAGTCGGATTTGGAAAAGCACGGAATGCTTCCACCTCGTAGGGCTCTTGTTCTTTGTTAAAATAGGTTTCCGCAAAAGCAAAGGCGTTTTCCCCAATTTCCTTACCAATGAACCGGCCGGGAATGTCATCGGCAGGCGGATGGATGCCGCCATAAATTCTGGAAAGGCTGCACTGGTCCGAGGCGTCGCGATAGGTCGCCCACTGTAAAGTGAGGTCGGTACTCGGACCGTCTTCAAAAACCAGAAATTCATTTTTTTCGCAAAAGAACTCGCCCATGCCACCGGGGAAATAAGGATCCCCGGTCATGGCTGTCAGCACTTCGGCGGCCGCGCGGCTAAACGTAGAATGCCCGGAAACATACCCTGCAAAAGGCGGCGAAACAAAAGTCGGTCGCTGGTACGGCCACCAGTAATTGGCCCGCACCCATCCCACACCGGCGACATCTGTTGTTGGAAAAATAATAAAATCAGGCCCTCGCCATCCTTTTATTTTTATTTCATTAAGGAATAAGTTATTGGGGCCAACCAGCGAGTCGCCTGCTTCGATCAATTCAATGTAGCCAGGGATCAGGGGCAGGCCGCCCGGATGGAAATTAGGTTTTGCGGGATCACTGCTCTGGCCCAGTTCCGCCATGCCGCGAATGGCCGATACCGGCCGTACATAATCATACCAACCTTTGAGCCCCCATACAGAAATAGCGACATCGTGCATGGCGCCGCCGAGTGCAAAATATCCCTTCACATCCCATTCGAGGTCGTCCAGTACCGGACCTTGCCCTCGCATTTTATACTCCATCTGCGGGTGATCACAGATATAATTAAAAATGGTAAACCAGTGGCCGGGCGGTGTTTCTGAATCTGGGCCATCGGCCCAGAATTCGGCCAGTACCCTGGCATAATCGGCCCGGTGGACAATCTGCGGTTCATATGGCAGGCCTGTTCTGGGGTTCAATGCGTACCCATTCCCAGTATCACCTCCTTCAAACACATTGTAAAAATCATGATAACCGGCGAGGTCAGTCGGGTATTCGGTAATGTTGCCGATGGAGGCAGGCGAGATGTCGATCATTACGCCGTCGGCGGGGTCGAGCAAGGAAGACCAGATGCCCACCATGGCAAATCCCCATTTGTATTCTTCCGAAAGCCCGCCAACCATTGTAGTATCCAGGTAGGGTGGCGGTCCGGGATCTTGGTAGACCCAGTAATCGTCTCCGTTTCTCTGTAATATTTGGGCATCGTCCCGGTTGAGTGAAAATGGCAATACCTGTCCCCATTCGGGGCTGACAAAGGCAGGGGTCGCATTTCCAAGCGGATTTCCACTCTGGTCAATGAATTCTGCAAAACCGAGTGGTTGCCACCGGTTCAGGTCAACAATGTTCCGATTGCCCGGCACTTCTACCATCATGGGTGGATTGATGGGTTCATAAAACAGGTTGGTATAACCGAGGGCCTCGTTCGATCCATCCTGAAGGCCGTATTGGATAATCTGGTCGGCGATATAGTTTCCAAGTTCTGCCGGTCCACATATATAGTTGGTAGATCTGTTGTGCCGGTCATATCCGAGGGAGTCCATTAAATAGTCGGTTGCGGCATATAGGTTTTGCTGGCCCGGTGAAAATTCAAAACGGTGCTGTAGAATCCTGTAGACGGCAAAACTCAGCGTTTCTTCTCTGGCCGATTTTATATCAGAATGAAGTGGCGGCTCGTTGAAGCCACAAGTAAAGCCATGCACGGTTTTTCCCAGTAAATAGGTATCGGCTTCGTCACTATATGCTGCCCAGGCGTCGTACATCGCAATACTGGTATGGAACAGGTTGCGGGCATGTACGGTCGGTCGGGCCAGGTCACCACGGATGCCATTTAAGGTGGCTTCGTTCCAAAGACGGGCGACAGAATGTTGGGCCTGAACGGCCACACAACAGAAAAGGAAAATGTAGGTAAGAGCGATTGTTTTTTTCATAGTCGATCTTTGTGTATTTAGACTTTTTAAGTCTTCATGGAGCGTAGCCAAACTTACATAAAAAATTGGACGTACCGTCAAAGTCCCTTCAGCGAAGAATACCAATGACACTTTGGCGGCAAGTTTCATCCTTCCTGCAGCTTGGCAAACACGCGTTCCGACAAATTAAAACTTGTACTTGATGACAAGCGTACCCGGATCACCGGCGCATCCCACGATTTGGCGTAAGCCGCCCATACGTGATAATGTTGATTGGCGTCTTGCTCGCAGTAGGCGCCCAAAGGCACGTGGCATCCTCCCTCGATCAGTTTTAATATTTTTCTTTCAACATTGGTGGCTGCCGAAACTTCGGGATGGTGCAGTTGCCTGATCAGGCGACGGGTTTCCAGGTCGGCTTCGCAGCATTGATAGGTCAGTACACCTTGTGCAGGGGCTGGGGTGAATTCCCTCGGATTGAATTTAATGACCCGCAAATCCGACAAGTCCAGTTCCAGCCGTTGGATGCCGGCCCCTGCCAGCAGTATGGCGTCGAAGTCGCCCCGGCGAAGTTTTTCAATACGGGTTGGCACATTGCCGCGGATGTCCTGTAATTGTACATCGGGCCGGAAGTCGAGCATCTGGGCCTTGCGGCGGGCCGATGAAGTGCCCACAATTGCTTCCTTTTTTAATGAAAACAATGGTCCATCCGTTTGTGCTTCAGGTCGGATCAACAGCCAATCGGCCGGGTTTTCCCGGTAGGAAACACCTGCCAGTACGAGCCCTTCCGGCTGGGTGGTTGGCATATCCTTCATCGAGTGTACGGCCATGTCTACCTCTCCCCGCAGCAAGGCATCTTCAATTTCTTTGGTAAAAAAGCCTTTGCCCTCAATTTTATCAAAGCCCAGATGTTGGATTTTGTCCCCTTTGGTCTTGATAATGATGAGTTCTGCATCTACCCCCAGTTCGGCCAGTTGGTCTTTGGTGTGGTGCGCTTGCCAGAGCGCCAGTTTGCTTCCGCGGGTTCCAATTTTTATTTTTTTCAAATTCTTATGCAATGATTCAAGAACGGTAACACCGCTTCCTTTTTCTGGAAGAGGTGGTTATCGTCTGAAAACTGTCAGTAAATAAATACAGTGGCGAAACCGTTTGTCATGATAGATCAAAAATCAGCTATCGAGCAATCTTTAATCTCAGATCAAGATTAACCGGATAATTCAGGCAAAAATACCTAAACACACCGTACCTAATCGTCTTACCAAAGTAAAAAACTGCTCAGTGCCTACTGCTTACTGCCTACACCCTGCTATCTTTGCCCCATGCAAATAACCGCTAATGAAATAGCCCATCTGTTGGGCGGTGAAATTGAAGGGGACGGGACAGTATTGGTCGACCGCCCGGGAAAGATAGAAGAAGGGGGAGAGGGAACGCTTACTTTTTTGGGGAACCCCAAATATGAGGATTATGCGTACTCCGTCAGTTCTGCTGTTTTGCTGGCCAACAAAAACTTTCAACCCACCGCTCCGGTGGCGGCTAAAGCCTTGATCCGGGTAGAGGACGTGTACAATGCTGTACGGTTGTTGTTACAAAAGTTTGGTCAACAGGAACAAGCCAGCGGGAAGGTATCGGAGCAGGCCAGTCTGCACACAAGCGTTGAGCTGGGAAAAGAGGTTTCAGTCGGAACCTTTTGTGTGCTGGAAGAAGGGGCGAAGGTCGGTGATGGATCCGTGCTATACCCTCAGGTTTTTTTGGGCAAAAATGTGGAGGTGGGTAAAAATTGTATCATCTATCCTGGCGTCAAGATTTACCATTCGTGCAAAATTGGTGATCGATGTATTTTGCATTCAAATGTCGTGATCGGCGGTGATGGCTTCGGATTTGCCCCTCAGCCAGACGGTAGTTATGAAAAAATACCCCAGATAGGCAATGTCATTATTGAAGATCAGGTCGAAATCGGGGCCAATACCACTATCGACAGAGCTACACTGGGATCAACAATCATCAAAAAAGGAGTCAAGCTGGACAACCTGATTATGGTGGCACATAATGTAGAAGTGGGAGAAAATACCGTTATTGCGGCTCAGGCAGGTGTGGCTGGTAGTACCAAGATCGGCCAACAGTGCCGGATCGGCGGTCAGGCAGGTTTTGTCGGGCATATCGAAGTAGCGGCAGGAACGCAGGTACAGGCGCAAAGCGGAGTAGCAGCTCCAGTAAAAGAACCCAATACCGCCCTCTATGGCTCTCCGGCCATTTCCTATAAGAACTACCTGAAGTCTTACGCCGTTTTCAAGAAACTGCCAGACTTGTACAAAAAGATAAACCAATTGGAAAAGAAGCTTAATAATGGTTAATGATTAATGGCCAATGGTCAATCAAAAAATATTGACCATTGGCCATTGACCATTGACCATTTCAAACGATTATGAACCAACGCACCATCAAACGATCGGCTTCCCTTCAGGGCATCGGACTGCATACCGGCAAAGATGTAACGCTGACCTTTCACCCGGCCGACCCCAACCATGGTATTAAGTTCCGGCGCATAGATGTAAAAGACAGTCCCGAAGTGAGGGCTGAAGTAGGCAATGTGGTCTCTACTTTACGTGGTACAACACTTCAGCAAAATGGCGTACACGTGAATACCGTTGAGCACGTGCTTTCTGCGCTTTATGGACTTTCTATCGATAATGTACGCATCGAACTGAACGGCCCGGAGGTGCCGATATTGGATGGAAGCGCCATGCCATTCATCAAGGTTCTGGAAGAAGTGGGGGTGGAAGAGCAAGAGAAGGAAAGGGATTTTCTCGAAATCACCGAGCCGCTCAGGTACTACGATGAAATCACCGGGGCGGAACTGATCGCCTTGCCGGCTGATGATTTTCAGGTAACTACACTGATCGATTTTGACTCTAAGATATTGGGCCAGCAATATGCCTCCCTGGAGAGGCTGGATGATTTTACCAGTGATATCGCCCCTTGCCGGACTTTCGTTTTTCTGCATGAATTGGAGTACCTGGTGGAGCATGATTTGATCAAGGGTGGTGACCTGAGCAATGCCATCGTCATTGTAGACCGCCTGATGAACCAGGATGAACTGGACAACCTCGCTAAAAAACTGGACAAGCCGAGTGTGACCATTGATAAAGAGGGCATCTTAAATACGACAGAGCTTTATTTCAATAATGAACCTGCCCGCCACAAGTTGCTCGATGTGATCGGCGATCTGGCGCTGGTCGGCAAACCGATCAAAGGCAAGGTCATGGCCACCAAGCCTGGTCACACAGCTAATGTGGAATTTGCCAAAATTCTGAGGAAAAAATACATGGAGCAGCGCCGTCTGCGGGGGGTCCCTAAGTACGACCCCAATGCCGATCCGATCTATAATGCAACTGAAATTGCTAATTATTTGCCGCACCGCTATCCGTTTTTTCTGGTGGACAAAATCATTGAACTGGGTGAGGACTACGTAATTGGAGTAAAGAATATCACATTCAATGAATATTTCTTTCAGGGACATTTTCCAGGCAACCCTATTTTCCCTGGCGTGTTACAGCTGGAGGCGCTGGCCCAGGCAGGTGGCATTTTGGCCCTGTCGCAAGTGGGTGACCCTGGCAATTGGGATACTTATTTTGTGAAAATCGACGGTGTTAAGTTCAAGCAAAAAGTGGTACCTGGCGATACTTTGATCTTAAAGATGGAACTGACCGCCCCCATCAGGAGGGGATTGGTACAAATGCACGGCAGTGCCTACGTAGGTAACAAACTGGTTTCTGAGGGGGAATTGACCGCACAAATCGTTAGAAGAAAGGTAGAAGAGAAGAAGGAGGAAGCGGCGGTTTAGTCCGTTAGTCTTCAGTTCGTCAGCCATAGCTGACAAATCGATGAACTGACAAATTGACGAACTGAAGACAGAAGAACTGAAATTGTCATTTGGCACGCAATTTTTGTTCCTTGAATGGGTAGGGGAAAGTGCATGATCAAAGCATCTTTAAATGCGTAAGTTATTGGTTTTCAAAATGATAAATTGAATTTTTTAAGTATTTGCTTATTGCATTCCCAGCCTGCCATTTATTGTATGTTAAAATTTCCTTAACAAATTGTACAATAAAAGGAAGCGTAAAAAGTTTTAGGGACGTTAACATATGGTGTGAAAAATACCGGGGGGTGTTTGAAACACATAAATACAGTTGGATAGAAAAACATTTACGACCTTCATTCTTAGCATTTCTCTTTCAATACGCAGCTTTTTGGCGTTGTCCACTGTATCACATATCACTTTCTTAGATCCCCCGTTGGGAGTTGAAATCCCTTATTTCGAACATTTTGAAGAGTTAATGAATTGAGAGAATGCGTAGCAAGCAAGTCTGAACTTTAAAACACAGGTTTTATCTCAGTCTAACTTTTTACTTAAAGCGTTTTCCAAAGTCTATTTTTCTTAAAGGTGAAAAAAACGGTCAACTTTGTTTTCCACAACGAAGCCTTCCCTTTTTTTCACTCAAAACAATGGAATCAGAAACGAGAACACCAATTTTAATATTAAATTTTTGAAATGAAAATTACTACTGAACAACCGCAGGTACTGCCTTATCTCAACGGAAACGGGCAGGCGTTGAGGTTTATACACCCAGATGCCAAGATCGGTGAGAATGTGACCATCGAGCCCTTTACCACCATTGGGGCAGATGTGGTCATCGGTGACAATACATGGATCGGTCCGAATGTGACCATCATGGACGGCTCCCGCATTGGCAAGGGCTGTAAGATTTTTCCCGGAGCGGTTGTGGGTGCTGTACCCCAAGACCTGAAATTCAACGGCGAATACAGCCTCGTCGAACTGGGCGATGGCGTCATCGTTCGGGAATATGTCACACTCAACCGAGGAACCAAGGCCAGCCACACGACCAGAATTGGTGCCGGATCCCTGCTCATGGCCTATGTCCACGTAGCGCATGACTGCCACATCGGACAAAGGTGTGTGCTTGCCAATGGAGTTACTTTGGCCGGACATATCGAAGTGGATGACTTTGCCATTCTCGGTGGCCTGACAGCCGTTCACCAATTTGTCAAAATTGGGAAACACTGCTTCATTGGCGGTGGTAGCCTGGTGCGTAAGGACATTCCGCCCTTCGTAAAAGCTGCTCGGGAACCGCTCTCTTATGCCGGTATCAACTCTGTCGGATTGCGCCGACGAGGCTTTACACCTGACCAAATTCACCACATTCAAGATATCTACCGTATCCTTTTTGTCAAAGGGTACAACACGTCGCAAGCCGTCGAAATCATTGAAACGGACCTTGATGCGACCCCCGAAAGGGACTACATCCTCGAATTCATCCGCCGTGCCGACCGGGGCATCATGCGGGGCTTTCAGCAAATGAATGGAAGGAGATAAATGGCTAAATGGTTGAATGGCTAAATGGTGACAAAGCCATTCAACCATTCAACCATTCAACCTGACCATGCAAATCACACTCCACCAGGTTTCCAAACGCTATCGGTACGATTGGATCTTCAAAGGGATCGACTTCCGCATTCGGCAAGGGGGACGTTATTCGCTCACAGGGCCGAACGGCAGCGGCAAGTCTACCTTGATGAAAGTGCTGTCCGGGCACCTGACCCCCTCAAAGGGGAAGGTTGAATTTGCTGCGGGCGAGAAAAAAATGGCCGTGGAAGATGTTTACCATCAGGTAAGTTATGCAGCGCCTTACATCGATCTGATTGAAGAATTTACCCTTTCGGAAATGCTCCGCTTCCATCGCCAGTTCAAACCATTTTTAAAAAATATTTCCGCTGAAAATATCTTGGACCTCCTGGCCTTTCCCAAAGCGAAGAATAAAGAAATCCGTCATTTTTCCTCCGGTATGAAACAACGCCTGAAACTGGCGCTTGCCCTCTGTACCAATGCTTCCCTTTTATTGCTCGACGAACCCACCACTAACCTGGACCGCCAGGGCGTTGATTGGTATTTGGCATTAATTGATAAATACTTAGGCGACCGGACGGTCGTGGTAGCTTCAAATGTGGCGGAGGATTATGGATTTTGTGAGGAGGGAATTTCGATTTTGGATTATAAAAAATAAAACGCTATTGTATATTTTATTACTTGGTAACCCGATTTTGATCACCTGCTTCAGTGCTTGGACAAAAATAAGGGGCGCTAAAAATGACACTTTTATTTTGGCAAATGCTTAGTTTCCATAACTTGAAACTCTTTTTCATGCAAAGGAAAAGTGTCATTTTTTTAACGGTCACTTAAATACTTGGAAAAAAAGAAGCACTAAAAATGACACTTTTATTTTGTCAAATGTTTGGTTCCATAGCCTTAAAAATTTTCTTCAGGCAAAGTAAAATATCATTTTTTTTGATCCATCACTTACTATTGAAAAAATAGCCATGAGAACGATAGAGTCTTATTTAAGGATTTAATCATGCAATCATTTAATTTTCTTTAAAAAATGATTTTTAATTTTATTTTAAATTTTTTCTCGTAAATCTCAGTAGCTTCGATTGTACTTTTTCAAAAAATTGGTAAAATTATTATTCGCTCATATATTTCATAGTACGGCCTTCAAATGAGAAGCAATTAATTGAAAAATTATTTTACCAAAATATGTTCCCCGATTTCCGAAAAAATAATTTCTCCATTTAACCTGTTTTCCAAATGAATTCTTTCCAGCCAGTGGCGGGGCTCGCCGAGTGGCTCGTCTGATAAATCGAAAGTGCCGTAATGCATGGGCACCATATGTTTTGCATCTAAATCTTTAAATGCGGTAAACGCTGCTTCCGGGCTCATATGGTTGGACTGCATAAACCAAATTGGGGCAAAGGCACCAATGCCCAAAAAGGCAATGTCTATATTGGAGAATAATTCGGCTGTTTTTTTAAAATGATCGCCGTAGCCGGAGTCACCGCCGAAATAAATAGTTTTATTTTCTGTCTCAAAAACATAAGCCCCCCAGAGTCTTTTATTGGTGTCTGTCAAATAACGTCGGCACCAGTGGCGGGTGGGCATATAAGTGATTTTTAAATTGTTTTTTTCGTCAGAAAATTGTTGGTGCCAACCCATTTCCGTAATATTTTCTTTTTTAAAAATATGGTCAATGACGGAAGTCATTTTTAAGCCACAAATAATTTTTACCTGTGGATTATTTTTGGCCAATAATTTTAAACTCGGAATATCGCAATGGTCGCGGTGGTCGTGGGTCAATAAAATATAATCTATGTTTTTAAATTTATTCGGGTCGAGCGGCAGCTCGGAATAGCGCGGCATTAAAACCGATAATTTTCCAAAAACGGGATCAACTAAAATACTTTTTTCATTTAGCCGAAAGAAAAAAGACGCATGTCCCAGCCACACTGAAATATCTTTTTTGTTTTTTAAAAAGCCGTCATTTTTAATCACTGTTGCGCGCCAGGTTTCTTGTTTTTTTGCGGCCGCATACGGATTTTTCCGACTCTTCCATTTGGCAATGTCCGACCACCCCAATTCGAACGGGTACTGCGGATGGTAAAAGCGGCCCTTGCTACTGATGGGGTTGCCCTGGTAGTTTTTTAAAATAAAGGGGAGGCCGGGATTTGAAAGGAAATTCATTTGAGTTTTTTTCGATCATCGATTAAAAAATGAATGAGATGAGATTTTTGGTTTGTCTAAATACTGAGTGACTCAAAAATCATACATCGTTCATTTATTTGACCGTCAATCAAATAAATCATAATGGCTTGCCATTATAATTGAAACTTAATATCCTCCAAAAAACCCCTCAACCGCTTTAAGGTTTGCAGCGTTTCCTTTTTTTGTTGGAGATAGCCTTTTTGCTCTTTCAGGATGCGTTTTGCACCGGCGAGGGTGTAGCCTTTTTCTTTGACGAGGTGGTAAATTTCTTCAAATTGACGGATGTTCTCTTTAGTGAATCGCCGCTCACCTTTGCTCGACTTGTAAGGCCGGAGGTAGTCAAATTCCTGCTCCCAAAAACGGACGAGGGATTTGGAGACATCGAACATGTCGGCCAGTTCGCCGATGGAGTAGTATCGCTTGGTAAGTTTTTCAGTGGGACCTGCCATGAGTGGGAGTGATTTAGTAGGCAAGCAGGCGAGCCGGCGGATTGGCCATATCACTTTACTTCCCTAATGCTCTGCGATTTTACTAAAAATGCGGCAAAGTGTTTTAAAAAGGGGCATTTTTTTAGGTTTAAATACCTACTGCTGAAAGGCTCATGCAGGTAAATAGGAATTAGCAGGATGAAAGAACGTTGATGAAATGTTGATAGGGGCTGGCAAAAACCATTTGATTAATTTACCATCGATCTGTAAAATCCGTACAGCTACTCACCATTTTCCTCAATAAGTCACCCGTTTTACAAACTACCCACGCCAAATAACCGTTCTTTAATTAGAAGTTGTTTAAAAACTCCTTGTTGGCCGCAAATCCAGTCTTTTGACTCAACAGGAATTTTCAAACAACTTCATAGAGAAACCAACCGATCATTAAACCATCCATCCAATTTTTCTTTATTTTGGAATAAAATTGTCATTACCTTTCGC
>JBCBRY010000165.1:0-18770 GCA_039819485.1 Bacteroidota bacterium
TTAATCAACTGTTTAAATCGAAAAAAAGAAGAATTAAGTACAGTGGTCCGATCTTAAATGAAAATATGATTTTATAAGTGTAAAGAATAGAAGTGAAAAATTATTTTATTAAAATATTTACCTAATTAAAAATCAGTGCAGCTGAATATTATTAAGCTGCACTGATTTTTTTTATTGATGTACTAATTTATGTCGAATTAAAAAGATTTTTTTAAAACTTTAAATTAGTACAATTAATTCAATTTGCGAACAACATGGCAGAGCGTAAAAGGTAGAAAGTAGAAAGACCTTTTTTAATCGGAGTTGCTTGTTTTTTCAGGTCGCTTATTCATTGCTGTCGCTCTGCCATTGGCCATCTACTTTCTACATCCCAACCTGAATTAATCCGCTGATTTTATAAATCGCAATGATTTTACTCCATCAGGAGTAGATATTTTAAGAAAATAAATACCAGGCTGCCAGCTTGAAATATTGAATGATTCAGCATAGTTTCCTGTTGTGAGGATATTTTGCTCAAGCTGGTCGATCGTCCTTCCCTGGGTGTCCAACCACTCGTAGGTTACAAACCCTGATTCATTAAGGGTGTATTGAACCGTTACATTTGAGTTGGCCGGATTGGGAAAGATCGCATAATCATCAGCTTTTATTTCCCGTGTTTGCTTGAGGTTCTCATTGAAAGCATTTGCGGCCGTAACACTTTCCAGGTCATTTGGATCGATGATCCTTCCATTGACGACCCCGTCGCAAGGTGATGGATTGTATGAATAAGTTCTTGGGGCTTCTGTTATCCGAACGGCACCGCTACTGCCCGGCCCATAAATTGATTCGCATGGCAGTAATTCCGTACTTCCCGGAGGTGGTGCAGCAATTCCAGGGCAGCAGATTTCTTTGTATTCGGAGTAGTGGTAAGCCAGGTTGGATGGATCACACTCAAACATGTTGGTTGGAAAGAGGTCGTTTCCCATTGGGTAAGGTGAGTGGACGCCGAGGTCATTTTTTACCAATTGGGTACTCATTTCGGTACAGAAAGAATATTCAAAGCATTCTGGAAAACAAACGTCCCAGACAAAGAAGGCGTAATAATCAATTCCTTCGGGAACGTTGAATGTTTCCCTTATCTGTTCGGTGACTACGGATGCTGAAGTTATGGGGCCCTGTATGCCGGTTTCCCCATTGGGCAGGTTGTAATATAAATACACTGGTTCTATTTCAGGGCCGGAAAAATTATTGTTCGCAAAATACACAAGGGTCATAAAAGAGAAGGTAAATCCCACGTCAGGTGTTATATCGGGGGTAATGCAAACACCGCCTCCATCTGAGAGTGACATATAGGAAAGCCCTTCCCAGTTGTTCTTAATTGGTGGCCATCCCTGTGCATTAATAGTAAACACAAATACCAACTGAAAAAACAGTACGCTTACGATAGTTTTTGTAAATAAAATTGTTTGCTTCATTTTTACATGATTTTAGTCTTTAAAAAAAAATTAAACACTAAAAACAATGATTCAGCCGATTGCTCACCTCGACGATTTAAATTGCAGCTCTAAACTGCAAGGGCTTTTTTCTCGGAACTAATGGATTAAATGTGAAGAGTCCAGTGGGGAGGGAATTGATGGAAAATATTTTAATAACCGTGAATGGTTTTGGGCTACTCCAAGAAGTTTTTGAAAGTTCCCAAAATAATATTTCGACCAAAAAGTTTACAAGGATGAACTAGTAACTGTGCAGGTTCAACTTATAACCCTGCAACAATCATTATTTCTCTCCCTTTTTTTCTCCCTGCTTCTTAACAAATGCGGTATTTAAATGAAATGGTTTTCATCTTTATGATTTCAACTGGTGATTTCAATGCCGCACATCTTTACTTATGTGGTATGTAGTAAAATAGGTAATGATAAAAGGTGATTTTTTTTGCAACTTTTGATACTTTTTTACCAGGTGAAAGGATGATTTATGAACCTGGTTCTGTTAAGTGTTTCGTTTTCAGTGTGTTAAGCTTTTTAAAGAGCTTGATTTGACTGACTGGATATTCAGTTTTTTCACTGGTTTATTATTAAAATAATCTTTGCTGCAAAAGAATTTATGAACGCCCTTGATAGGTCGCATTTTGTTTATGTGAAATCAGTATGGAGAAATAATTGAGTTTAGGTGAGTTTTATCATTTTATAAAAAAAATAGATTCCCTGTTACCTTTTCTTTGTTATCAGGCATAACTCAATTGAAGGATAGATAACGGGGCGCATCAATCTTTGGATAGTTCGTTCACGGGCAATTCCTGTTCTAACAAATGGAAAATTGTGCATTTTTATCTTGTATATACACGGAGTTAAAATCTCATTACAGCCAGAATAATCGTACTCATTCCGGATAGTAATTTTCTGGCAACCATCCATTACCAAAAATATTGCATAACTCTTGAATTTTCACAAAAACTAAAAATTGGAAAGTATATCTCTAACTTAATATGGTGGGCGCTCTTGGTCCGGCCTGGAACAAGAGGGTTGCTGTATTATTAAAAAAATTATTAACATGAAAAAACATTGTTCTCCTTTAAAACGATTTGCTTTATTCTTTTTATTCGTATTTCTTCTCAACAACATTTTACTGGCAGGTATCCGCCCGGATTTAAATGACGAAGTGCCTGAAGAAGACTGGCCAATATTGGCTGCCAAGATTACCGAATACATGTGTGCTTCCCAGTCGCCATATGGGGTTCCTCCTTATTTGCACCATGCCAATGAATTAAACGAAGGCCACAGCCTTCCTGGCACTCCTTCAACGCTCACTGAAAACTGCAATGGCGATGATATCAATGTTTACTTTCTTGATTGGCACCGGGCGTTTATAAAAAATCTGGAAGACTGGCTCATTGATGAGGGGTTGCCCCGGTTTGTTCCGCTTCCGGCCTGGGACCCCTGCAAGGAAGTCCCCGCACCATTTCTGGATCAAAGTTCAGCGTGTCCGGGTTTTTTCCCACCTGAAAACGCTACTATTAACTGTGGCTTTTTTGGGAGCGATAAATACGATTGTGATAATCTGTGCAGCTTTGATAGTTTTTGTGATTTCACCGATCAATTGGAAACGAACCACGGCGGGCCACATAACTTTCTGGGAGGGTCCATGCCCAATCCGCCTGATGCCGCAGCTACCGCCATCTTTTATGTCTACCATGCTTATATTGATGACATTTACCAGGACTGGTTGATAACCAATCCTGATTACGCCTCGGACCCAACGTTCCCTGACAATGCTACCAATGTGTCAGTAGAGGAGCCTGTCATCGAAATCATATCTGCAAATTGTTTCTCAGTGGAAGCCAGGGTAAAAAGCTTTGGCTGTTTAGAAACGGTTTCATGGTTTGGCTCTGGTCTTTCCGTTTTGTCTCAGTCATTTTCCGATGGTTATCATTACGTCACGCTTTGCGGAACTCAAACTGACCCTCCTCCATCTTATACGATCAATGCCTCTTTAAGCATCGGTTGTAACTCAAGCACCATTTCTAAAACCATCACGAACCCTTCCTGTGATATTGAAATCGCAAAAGAAGACTGCGGCTGGGTGCTCGTGCGCTATCTCATGCCCCCCAACTCAGGAATTACAAGTTATGAATGGACAACGGAGGCACCGAGCTTTATTGGAAATTCAGGTGTCCGTGGAGATTACATCAATGCAATGATCGTGGCCAACCAAGCCGGTGTTTACACTGTCACTCTAACCATTATGACTCCTTGTGGGGAGACCACTATGGACCTCGATTTGCATATCGACCTAAGCCCTCCTTTTCTGCCACCGTTTACCGAAATACATCTTTGCGGTACGGGCCCGTCTAATGAAATATGCTATGACCTCGCCCTGTACAATGACCTGACCGACCTAATTGTTAATGGCCATTCCGCCAACCTGCATGTTGATCAGAATGGAACTGAAATCTGCCTTTATTCCTACCAGTCTACTCCAGGGTTTGGTTCAATTACCTTGACGCCAATTGGTCCATGCGGAGAAGGAGCAACCGTCACCTGGAACATTCCGCTCAACAATCCATTTCTATGCGGTGATTTCGGAGGAATTGGCTTGATCGGACAAAATACCGACGGGAACCAATCTTTTTCAGATGTGAATATTTATCCTAATCCATTTAATGACCGGATTGAAATAAAATTTGGAAAGGGAGTCGGAGATCGTATAACAATTGAAGTATTTAATTCATTGGGTAATTCCGTTTCCAATTATTCCGGGCAAACCTCTGTTGTCCATACTGAGGACCTTGCTCCCGGCTTGTACTACATTAGGATATTAAATGAGGAAAATGAGATTTTACATTTTGAAACGTTAATTAAACAATAGACTGTTTTTTCGAAAAATGTTTTATTAAAAAATGAGTCATGCAAATGCTTTTGTATGACTCATTTTAATTTTCATTGATTAATTTCAAAAAAATCAATGACCATCCATTATGGAACCATTGCCAATTTAAAAATTGAATTAAAGAGGACACTAACTGGTTCGTAATTTCTTATATTTTAAATATCCGAAAATCGAAAAAGATAAAAGAAGTATCGTTGCGAAAAATAAAATCAAATAAAGATTGTCCCAACCATTTTCAATGGCGTCTACATTTCCAAACTGAACAAATGCTCCCCAATAGTAGGGGTGTGAATTATTCCGGTCGGCCGTTTTTAAATAATTCAATTTTGCATTGGCAATTGCTGCATCTTTGGTCATGCCTTTTTTCAGGCATTTATAATATTCGACCATGATGTCTGAAGTGGCGCAGTCATCCACCGACCACAAACTGGTCAGTATGGATTGGCTGCCGGCCAGCATAAAGCTCCGGGTCAGGCTCATCATTCCTTCTCCTTTCAGCAATTGACCCATGCCGGTGTTGCAGGCGCTGAGCACGGTGAGTTCAGCATTTAATTTCAGGTTGTTCAGTTCGTGCTGGGAAAGGTCGCCGTCCGCTAAAAAAATCTTGTTCAAACCG
Organism: Bacteroidota bacterium; assembly: GCA_039819485.1. Lineage (GTDB taxonomy): Bacteria > Bacteroidota > Bacteroidia > Chitinophagales > Saprospiraceae > UBA6168. The sequence goes on from JBCBRY010000165.1 coordinate 4,982, forward strand.
ATATCGCTGTCATCTATGCAGGCATGGGTGGCAAGGTGCAAAATACGGTACCCGGAAGCATCCTCGTTGAACCTTTTGAGGTCGGCATGGCTGGCGACAAAAGCCGTACCGCCCATGATTTCGCTGATGGTTGTTACTTCTTTTTCATTGCATTGGAGGCTGTATAAATTGTCTTCGTTACAGGTTCTGGATTTAGTGTAACCGCCTGCGAAATCAGGCGCGAACCCCACGAATTTTCCAGCCTTTTCACTAGGGGGAGCGGGCTTGTTGCCCGTAGTCATCAGCGATACAGAATATTGATAGCCGATATGGTACTCTTCAAATAAATAGGACAAATTTTTTGGAGAATAATTGGGCTTTTGGGAGTTGGGTTTTTCTTTTATTAAAATTTCAAAAGGTAAGTAACATAGAATGTCATCCGGGACGATGATCAGTTGATTGATGTTTGCTGGCAACGCTTCCAGCCCTTCTTTTAAGAGAAGCTGATAGAGGTCATTGGAGAGGTTTGTGAATTCGGTATATTCATGACTGAACTCTTGGTCGTCTGGTTGTGAGGAAATTAATTCTCTTAATTGACGGGTTTTATCCCTAAAACTTTCTTTTTGTTTTATTTCAATTGTTTGTAAATTATTTTTTGTTACAAAAAAGGCAAAGACATGGTTCTGGCCAACCATGAATTCTATGATGGCAGAGTTGTGGTCCAATATTTTGTCTTGTAAATATTGGACATCAATAGATTGGTTCTTGTATTTTTTTTCAAAGTAATTGGGGAAGTTTTCTTCCAGGTGGGCAGTGAGTTCCTGATATTCTTTTCGATAATTAAAGACCTGGTTTTCCCATTTTTTTATTTCTTGATTTTCTTTGTTTTCTCCTTTTTGTAATTCTTCTTTTATCAATTTTTGATAATAATTTAATTCTATACTTAAATCATTTTCTTTGGTTAATAAGCTGTCCGGAATATTGGCATATCCCTTTGCCATTTCATCTCTGATAGATTCAAAAAGGTGCACTGATTTATTGCTTTCAGAAAATTTAAATGCATCTTCCAGGTATTTGGTCTCAGATGTGTTTTGGTATAATAGCAATGAAGCAGCGATCGCTTTTTCATAAATGTCAATGGCTTCTTTTGCCAATTCATGTTTGGAACCATCTGCTAAATAATCCTGCCTGATCGACTGGATCAGCGATTGGGCAGCACAGAAGGTGTCGAAGGCTGACCGCAAATGTTTTTCATCGCCATTCTTGGCAAACAACTGTGTGAGGATGTCCGCTTTTGCGGACAGGATTTCTAACCCGTCTCTTTTAATTATATATTGATCGTTTTTTGGATTTTTATTAGTGTCGTCTGCATTAAAATTGACGGCATTTTTTTGCAGTGCCTGCTGGCTCAGTTTCAGTGCGGTTGCCAGGTCGCCTTTTTTTAAGTAGGCTTCGGCCTTTTTGCGCAAGCAAACAGCGAAGCTTGGGTGTTTGTCAAAATCACTATGTTCCTTTTCTGCTAATTGCAAGGCTTCATCAAAGGCCGAAAAGGCTTTTTCGAAATTATTTTGCGCCAGCCAAAGTTCACCGTGTGTGGTGTAGGTCAAATAAGATTTGATCAGGCCATTGGTTGTTTGCTGGATGGCTATGGCCTTATTGGAATAAAGCAGGGCGCTGTCCATTTTTTCTTTCGCTAAATAAAGGTCGGCCAGCTCCTGGTAAGCAAACCAGCGGGTTTGCCGGTAATAGGTTTTGTCGGGTAGATCCTGTAGGATGTTCAAGCTTTTCAGGTACAGGGCTAAAGCCTCCTCAACACGTCCTGTTTCTTTATGGCAAAAAGCGGTTTGCCTCAATATCCTGGCTTTGTCATGTGGGTCCGATTCGGGAAGTTGGTCCAGGAGTGCCAGCGCATGTCCATAATTTTGAATGGCTTCTTCATGGTCGCCCAGGCCCTCATAAGAAATGCCGTTGTTTTCATGGGCATATATCCTGATGTCGGGTTTGTCGGTTAATTTAGCACAGGCAGTCTGCAATTTGATAGCCTGTGCATAATCGCCTGTCAGTTCTACCGCAATGGCCCTCATCAACATGGCGTTGATGTGGAGTGACGAGCCCTTTTCCAATAATTCTTCGGTCCTTTCCAGTGCCATTTTACTGTGGCTGATGAAATTACTGTAATCCCCAATGAAATAAAATAAATAAGACTTATTGTTCAGATATTCGATGTATTTAAGCCAATCCGATTTTGATTCATAAAATTTTAAATTTTGTTCAAGAATTTCAAAATTTTCCTCCGGTGTATTATTGATTGGATTAAATTCTTTTTGGTGGGCAGTATCTTTTGACCGGTCAACGTCAGCAGACTGTGCAATTAACGTCCCGGTATTAAGACACGTAAAAACAATTATTATAGCGGTGAATAAAATACAAACAAAGGAGCCTGCCCTTTTCATAAAAGTAGTTTAATTATTTTTCAAGTACAGTTTGACTGTGATACGAATTTGACCGTTTCGTTAAAAATAAATAAGTAACCGTTTAAAAAAATGGTACTTTTTCTTTGCCCGAAAAAGAGTTTGGAGGCCATGAAATCAAACATTTCCCAAAATAAAAGTGTCATTTTCAGCGCTCCTTGTTTTTGTCCAAGCACTTGTTTAGTAGAAATGTGTGACTAGTTAAAGAATTAACTAATCACACCAGAACAGTAAATTTATTTTAACTAAAAAGGCCGTGTGTTCAGCGCATCTAAAGTACCTTCCTCAAAAATAATAAATACTTTAATTAGCCGCCCTGACAAAACGAAGCACCTGAGTGTCAGCTGCGGTGGAGACTTTCACAAAATATATTCCCGGTAGCCAGGAGGAAACATTTATTTTTTCCTGGTGGGTTCCTTTTAGGTAATTGATCGTTGTTGCGTGGCCCACTATTCTACCTTGTGCATCCAAGAACTCGAACCGAACGGTTCCGGAAAGGTCACTTTGATACCGGACCGTTACGTCTGAGCTGGATGGGTTTGGGAATATATCAATGGCCGGTGCTGCTTTTTGCTGCATAAGCGACTGAGCAGCATGGCTGAAGGGGATATTGGACGGATCGGCGATTAAAGGGCTGATCTGACCGCCGCAAGGTGATTGACTGAACGGGTATGGGTCGGGGGCAGGGGTGATTTTTGTTGTTCCACCTGCGCCGTTGCATGGATCGTCTCCCCAACCGTTGGGCGGTATTATTTCACCCGTTGCACAACAGATTTCTTTGAACTCCGTGTAGTGATATGCCCTGCCATTTTCATCGGCCTCGAAGATGCTCAAAGGGAATAAATTGTTGCCCATCTGGTAAGCGCCCAGTCCTTCTCTTTCGATGTGGCCCAATAACTGGCTGCTGTATTCTCCACAGCCCATGTATGGTTCGCAATCCGGCATGCAAGCTTCAAATACCAAAAAGGCGCAGTAATTGATGCCCGGTATTTCGCCAAACTCGTCTTTAAGTTCCTGGGTCATTTCACCGATGTATACCAGCCCATACCCGACGCCAACATTGTTCGGATGTATCTCCACATAATCTGATTCCCCATTGGGCAGGTTGTAATAGTACAAAGGGCCTTCCTCCCCAAAATTCAGGTCAGCGAGGTAAACACATGCTTCGAACAAAAAGTAATGTTCCACTTCGCCTTCTCCAATTGGCTTCGTATATGGAATGACACATGCCTGACCTCCTTCACCGATTGTCATCTCTGCGAAGTACAACCAGTTGTTTTTTATGGGTGGCCACCCCTGGCCATTTAAAGAAAGCGCAAATACAAGTTTAAAAACCAACACACATACGATTGCCTTTGAGAGTAAACTGACTAGTTTCATTTTAATTTGTTTTTAGTTAAAGAGAAACCAAAAACAATGTAATATGATCGATTGCTCACCTCGACATATTGTACGGACATGGCCCGCCGGAACCGTTCCCGGAACGGTGTTTTTAATTTAGTAAGGAGTCCAGTCAGGATATCAGAAAGGTGTACCTAACAAGGTTGGCAATGGTTCTTTAGATACTTCATGAAGATTTTATTTTACAAACCAAATTTATATTCATCGCAGAATTATTACAAGGACGAACTAGTAACTGTGCAGTATGAACTAATAACCCTGCAAATCCCGATGAATTTCTCCTTTTTTTAATTAACGTTGTTGAGTGATGCGGCATTCAGATGGAATTAATTTCATTTAATTGATCCCTTCAAAAGTTGCCTGAACACTTACATTTCTACTTATGTGGCCGGATTAAAAAAAGGTAATGACAAAAGGCAGATTTTTTGCAAGTATTATTACTTTCACGGTTATGCGAAAAGATGCTTTAAGCGAGTGTGCGATTTTTTGCACCAGTAAAAATGACGCCTTTATCTTGGCAAATAATTACCCTTTAAACTTGACAGCTTTTTTTCAGACAATTAAAAAGTGTCGTTTTTTGACTTGCCACTCAAGTGAACCGGGTCAAAAATCGGGACCGAATAATTATACACATTTCAGTAAGTAATTTCTTTTTAAACGTCTCTCCTTTAATGTATTATGGCATTTCCACATGCCCAGGCGACCTAATTTTTTAAATACATTATTTTTGCATTTTGTATTTTTTAGTATTAAAAGCATTACCTTTTTCCATCTATTTGGAATAATAATGATAGAGCCAAACAAGCAAATACCGGACGAAGAAATCATTGTGCAGTTGCAATTTGGCAACGACCGTACAGTGGACAATGCTTTGCTTTATTTGCACAGGCGGGTCTATCGGAAGGTAGTTGCGTTCGTCAAAAAATACAAAGGTTCTGATGCAGATGGTGAAGACTTGTTCCAGGACGGGATGGTGGCCCTGCACAAACTGGCGCGGCGGGGAAAGCTGAAACGGGACACCAACGTGGAGGCTTATCTCTACACTATTTGCCGAAACATTTGGTACAAACAATTAAAAAAGCGCAAAGAAACTTTTGCGCTGGACGAAAACATCAACTCTCTCCCGGTAGAAGAAGTGACGCTTTATTCCATTATGGAAAACGAAAAAAAAGCGGCCATCGATCAATTACTCTCGCGCCTCGGGGAAAGTTGCAAGCAATTGTTGGTTCATTATTTTTACGATAGGCTAAAGTTGAAAAATGTGGCCGAATTGATGGGGTATGCCAGCGAACAAGTGGCAAAGAACAAAAAATCAGAATGTATGAAAAAATTAAAAACGCTCGTCGCTGAAAATCCCTCTATCAAAAACATTATCAGCTAATGCTTTATCGAGATCCACATATCATCGATGAATATCTTACTGGCCGTATGACCGAAGAAGCCCGCATAGCATTCGAAAAGGAACTACAGCAAGATGCTGAGCTCCAAACAGCTGTTGAGGAACGGAAAGTCCTCATCGCGGTCATCGATTCACTGGGCGATATCGAAATGAAAAAACGGGCCAAGCGAATACACCAAAAAGCAATGGTTTCCACGACGAGAGTGCGTAAGGTAGCTTTTTGGAAATATGCAGCGGCGGCGGTCTTCGTACTTCTGTTTGCCGTGAGCATTTGGATTTATCGGCAACCAGCCTCCCCGGCCGACTTGTACGCCCGCCATTACGAGCCCTATGGCCTGAGCTTTGCCATCCGCAATCCGGCATCCGGCCAGCAACTATCGCAGGCCAGCACTTATTATGGCAACGGTGATTATCAGGCAGCCATTCCAGTTTTTGAAGGTTTGCTGAATCAGGAAATCAGTAATAAAGACCAGGTCCGGCTTGCATTGGGTATTTGTCAGATGGAGCTTTCTAATGACGAAGGGGCATTAAATTATTTTCAGCTATTGATTGACAACCCGTCTTCCCCTTATTTTGAACAAGGGCTTTGGTATGCCGCGTTGCTGTCGCTTCGCAGTGCCAATATTCTTACTGCAAAAAAATATTTAAATGAATTGATCAGAGATGAGGATTCCTTTTATTTTGATGATGCGAACGAATTATTAAATGATTTAAATTGATAAGTTAAGACCACTGATTTAGAAATATATTCCCGCCGCTATTTTCCCATTTCAAAAAATAAAAAAGCGACATTTTTTCTCTCCGTTAAATAAAGCCTTGAAGCTTGAAATTCAGGCATTTGTCAACAAGGGAAGGCCATTTTTATTTGCCTGGATTTTTACCCAATTGCCCAACATGCCGAAGGGGCCAATGGAAAATTTGTTTTTTATCAGCCAACCGTTTATTCATGCCCTGATTGCAACGAATCCGGAGTAAGAATAACAGCTCTGTGCAGCCCGGCCATTTTCCGCTCAATTCATTTTTGTAAAATTTTTTCCCGATTGCCATTACCTTTTTTTGCCAACTAGGAATATTATTAAAAAATACGTTACACGCTTAATCTAAAACTATTAAAATGAATGTATTCAAAATGCCCCAATACCGGTATCAACTCCGAATACCCAGGACCCTAAAACCGAATCCACCATAAAATGGGACGCTCTCCCTAACCCCTGGTAAACAGTAGGTTCTGGGCACAGCCCAGAACTTTTTTTTAAACACGTTATCTCTAATTAAAATTAAAATGAAAAAGATCATTTTTACCCTGATGGTAGTAAGCATTGCTATGCAGCTCGCCGCCCAATGTATCCATCAGCCTGAACGCTATTTTTCCAAAGGACAGTCCGATCTGCAAATTGGCATCGGCCTGGTTCCGGTCGATGTTATTTTGGACAAGGCCACCGTCAAAACCATGCCGCACACCGTTGAATTGAACCGGATGATGGGTGATAAATTCAGCATGGGGTTGTTCTATTCCCGTTCGGTGGTGGAGAGTCAACTCCAGCCGCAACAGGATGGAGTAGAGCAGCAGATCGAAAAAGACTTCCGCCAAACAGGTTTGAAATTCGCGTTCCATTTCAACCAGTACAAAAATTTTGACAGCTATGGAGGTTTTTCACTGGCCTTTAACCATCAATATTTTAAGGTCGTCGAAGGCGACGAAGCATACCTTGTGAATCACCTCAATTTTCAACCTAAACGAACCGGCATCGGCTATTCCGGTTTTGTGGGAACCCGGCTGGCCATCAGAAAAAACTGGTCCGCCTTTGCTGAATTAGGACTTGGAGGCAATTCCTTCCTGACCTGTGGTATCGGATACCGGCTGTAAGATATAATACCCAAGTTTAACATGCTTTTTCTATTACATTGGAGGGTCGGATCATACCGGCTCTCCTCTTTTATTCAGGCTAAACAATGACCCATTTTGAAAGAAAACCCTTTCCCTCGTACCTTTGCCCCACCTAAGGACAATGTATCTAGTCATGCTCACCTCGACTCGGGTATAAAATCTTAGGCGCCTTCTGGTACTCGTTGCCGGGAGGCTTTATTTGTTTAGTAGGCGAGTAGCAGAGTTGTTGAGCAGGAGGCTCCTAATTTTTTCAGATAAAATTAACTTGCCTTTTCCTCCCCCAAAAACCAAGAACCCAAGACCAAATTGAGCGAAGCGAAATCCCGCACCACATGTCGGGAAACCAAAACAAACAACCCTATGTCCAGCAGCAACCCAGATCAATTTCTTGCTTTTCGTTATCCTGAGTTTAGATCCTACATCGGGGCGAGCTTGTTTTTGAATGCTGCGTTGGTGATGCAGCTGGTCATTATTGAATATGAAATTTATAAAATCACGGGCGACCCACTGGCCATTGGTTTGATTGGGCTGGCACAGGTGGTGCCGTATATCGGCTTAGCACTCATCGGCGGACATTTTGCCGATAAATGGAGCAAGAAGCGAGTGATACAGGTCAGCCTGCTGGGGATCATGTTGTGCTCCCTGGCCATCCACCTGGCCGGGAAGTGGCTGACAGACGAGTCGGACTCCCTGGCCTTGCAGCTGATTATTTACAGCGCAGTGTTCTTGACGGGGGTATGCCTGGCTTTCCACAACCCTTCCGTGCAGGCGATGAAAGCATTCGTCGTACCCCGGTCGGCCTATGAAAGCGCAGCCACGTGGAGCAGTGCAGGGTGGCAGGCAGGGATCATTATTGGACCGGGCATCTCCGGATTCTTGTATGATGGCGTCCAAATTGGGGATTTTGTGCTATTAGAACCATTGGGTTTTTCGGGCACGTTGATGGTCGGTATCGTCCTGATGGCGCTGGTACAATTGATGTGGCTGCCGGTCCGCGATCCAAAAATTGAAACCTATGAGATCGGCAATGCCTGGCAAAAGATCAAAGAGGGGTTGCGGTTCGTCCGAAGGAAAAAAATGTTGTTCTATTCCATTACCCTCGATCTATTTTCGGTACTCTTTGGAGGAGTGGTCGCCATCCTGCCCGTTTATGCCGAAAGCATACTGGAGGTGGGCGCCTCCGGTCTGGGCATCATGCGGGCCTCCCCGGCCATCGGGGGCATGATAACCTTGCTCATCGTTTCCCGAATTTCATTATTGAAAAATGCCTGGCGCACACTGCTGTTGTTTGTGGCAGGTTTTGGTGTGGCCACACTGGTTTTTGCCGTTTCCAAGAATTTCTGGCTATCCGTTGGGGCGTTGTTTTTTGTGGGAGCTTTCGATTCCGTCAGCGTCGTGATCCGGATGACCATTTTACAGCTCATCGTCCCCGACGAGATGCGCGGGCGGGTCAATTCCGTTAATGGTATTTTTATCAGCGCTTCCAATGAGTTGGGAGCTTTCGAGTCGGGGCTGGCGGCGAGCCTGCTGGGAACGGTGCCGTCGGTCATTTTTGGCGGAGTGGCATCGCTGGCGGTGGTCGGATTTGTTTGGCTGAAAACCAAAGAGCTGCTGACGGTGGATTTGGGGAAGGAGGTGTGAGGGGTTATGGGTTATCAGTTATGAGTTATCAGTTATGGGTTAACTGGGGTTGTTTTTTATTTTTGCTTAAACGTGTTGTGAATCTTCAGGTTCGCTACAAGTGAAGGGACAAAAAATGATATTTTTTCCTCGGTTAAAAACTCGTTTATGGGCGTTGAAAGTCAATCATTTGCCAAAATGAAAATGACACTTTTATTTTGGCAAATGTTTGATTTCCAAGTCTTAAAAATCTTTTTCAGGCAAAGGAAAGTGTCATTTTTTGACCACCTGCTTACTTGATTAAATTAAATACCTATAATACAAGACTTTGAACAGCGAGCCGTTGCAAATATTCATCGCCTATGCCCGCAAGGACAGTACCTATCTGGACGAACTCCGTGTCCACCTGAAGCCTTTGGAGCGCTCCCGCAAAGCAAAAATTTGGTACGATGGAAAAATAGGCCCCGGCGAAGTTTGGGAAGACTCCATCAAAAAGCACCTCCACGAGGCTGATATCATTCTCCTGATGGTCAGTCCAGATGCCATCGCTTCCGATTATTTTTATGAAAAAGAAATGGCCGACGCCTTGCGGCGCCACCACGAGGGATCGGCCATTGTCATGCCTTTCATCATCCGCCCCTGTGCCTGGCGCAACAATACCCCGCTCGGCAAATTGCAAGCCCTGCCCAAAGATGGCAAGGCCGTTACCCGCTGGGCCGACCGCGATCACGCCTTCGCAGATGCCATAAACACCCTCGAAATCGAAGTGGAAAAACGGTTGGCGGAACGCAAAACCCAAGCAGAAAAACAGGAACAGGAACAGCGGAACGCCGAAGCGGCCAAGCGCCGGCAGCGCGAAGCTGCCCTGGCCGCAGAACAGGAACGGGAACGACACCAGCGCCTACAACAAGAACAAGCCCACCTTACTGAACTACGCCGACAGACCGATGCCGCGAAAGCGCAGCAACGGGAAGTGGCCCGGCAGCGCAGAAAAGACCAACAACAAAAAGTAGTGGCCAGGCTGCGTTCCCCGTGGGCATGGGGCAGTGGACTGACGGTCTTGATGGTTTTCCTGTTCGTCCAAATGTGCGACTGGCCTGCAGGGAAGCCGATTATAACACCCCCCAATCCGGCCAAGAAACGCAAGTCTGGCTTCGACCTGGTAAAAGTGAAAGGCGGCTCCTACATCATGGGCAGCCCTGAAAATGAAGGCGATAGACAAAATGACGAATGCCAACACAGTGTAACAGTGAAAGACTTTCAGATCGGCAGGTACGAAGTGACCCAGGCCGACTGGCGGGAAGTGATGGGTAAATTTCCACCAGATTTGAATTTTAAAGGCTGTGATCAATGCCCAGTGGAGGGGGTTTCATGGAATGATGTTCAGGTTTTCCTAAAAAAAGCCAGTACCAGATATGGCGTGCAATATAAATTGCCGACAGAGGAAATGTGGGAGTATGCAGCCCGGGGCGGAGCCAATTCAAAAGGATATAAATACGCAGGAAGCAATTCCATCAATGAAGTAGCCTGGTATGGTTCCAATTCTGGTAAGATGACTCATCCAGTTGGCGGCAAAAAAGACAACGAACTGGGACTATACGACATGTGTGGCAATGTATGGGAGTGGTGTGCCGACGAATGGCAATCCTATCCAGATTGTGGAAATGGATTAAGTTATAAAAACCATCGTGTGGTTCGTGGCGGCTCTTGGGACAATTTAAGACGATGCCGTGTGGCCGGACGTGGCCGGGACTACTCTAGCGGCCGACTCAACACCTTAGGTTTTCGTCTTGCCCGGTACTAACCCGTACCGCCGAAGTCCCCTTCGGCCCCCCTCATTGGCCAAAGGAGACTACAGCCATACTTGGAAAACAGGCTGAGTATTTATCATCTATTTCCCTATTTTTGCTCAAATCATAAAATCATACTCCGCAAATAGACATTGGCCAATCGCATCCCCCATATCTTCATCGCCTACGCCCGCAAAGACAAAACGGCATTGGATAAATTAAGAACCCACCTCAACATCCTGCAGCGCCGCAAGCTCTGCCGCATTTTTTTCGATGGTGAAATCACGCCGGGCGAACACTGGGACAGTCGCCTCAAAGAGGAACTTCACCGGGCTGATATTTTTGTCCTGCTGGTCAGTGAAGACTTTCTGGATTCTGACTATGTGAATGAGGTAGAACTTCCCAAAATCCTGGAAAAGCAAAAAAACAATGAATGCGAAGTCATCCCCGTCATTCTCCGGGACTGTCTTTGGACGTGGACGGAACTGGGGGAGTTGCAGGCCGTCTTGGATGATGGACAGCCGATTGAGGAAACGAACGGCTATGGGGGCGCAGCAAGAGCTATTGCCAAAAAGGTAGCTGATCACCACCAAGCAGAAATGGGGCGACAGGGCCTGGCCTACATTGACCAGCAGGAAACAGATGAGGAAGGAAAAAAACAGAAACCAGCCGCCGCAAGTCGATGGTTGTTTCGGAGAAATACTGCCCGCAAAGGGCCGGAAGCCCAACAGAAAAAACAGGAAGTGGAAGCCAGGTCCCTCCGAAACAATGATCCATTTCATGAATTGATGGTCCCCGTGAAAGGTGGTACATTCCAGATGGGAGATGAGCGCGGCGACCTGTGGAGGGCCTGCTGGCCGATACATAAAGTGACCGTCAAGGACTTCCAACTTTGCAAATACCCCGTCACCCAAGCACAGTGGAAGGCTGTCATGGACGGCAACCCCTCACATTTCTCAGATTGCACCGACTGCCCAATAGAAACCGTTCCGTGGGATGAAGTGCAGTCCTTTTTGGAAAAACTCAACGAACAAACAGGTGGCAATTACCGGCTGCCGACTGAGGTAGAATGGGAATTTGCAGCCCGGGGCGGTGCCCAGTCTAAAAATTACAAGTACGCCGGTAGCAACGATCTGAATGAAGTGGCTTGGTATAATGATAACTCTGAGAACAAAACCCATCCGGTAGGAAGGAAAAAGGCCAACGAACTTGGCTTGCACGACATGAGCGGCAATGTGTGGGAGTGGTGCCAGGATGAGTGGAAATCCTATCCACGTAGTCTACATCCATTTCATGATAAATTTCGCCGGGTGGTGCGTGGTGGGGCCTGGTTCAACTACAGTGATGGCTGCCGGGTCTCTTACCGCCGCAGGGATTCCACTGAATTAATGTATGAATATATAGGTTTTCGGTTGGCCCGGGACTAACCTTTTACCGCCTGGCTGTACCGCCGAAGTCCTCTTCGGCGCACTGAGGGGAGAAAGGGAACTACGGCCTCACTGTTTCAACTCCGATAAATCAAACACAAACCCTGGCAAGACCTCCTCGCCCGAAAGCTTTTGATCAAACCCGCTCACTTCCACCACTGCCTGATCCTGTCGGTAAATCCAAACCGTTTCCGTTTTAGGGTCAATCAGCCAGGCCAGTCGGACACCGTTGGCCATCCAGGCGTCGGTCATTTTTTCTTTCAGTTTGGGAAGTCGGTCTGTTTCTGAACGGACTTCCATCACAAAATCAGGAACAATGGAGGCAATCTGCTTGCGTTCTTTTTCGGATAGCTGTGCAATTTTTTGGTTGGAAATCCAGGCGCCGTCCGCTTTGTACTGGGAGCCGTCCGGGAGGTCAAAGGAAGTAGAGGGGCTGAAGGCTCTACCAGTCTTGTCTTTCATTGCCCAATTGCCTAATTTTAAAAAGGCAATACCTTCTAGGTAGCCGGAGTCAAAAGTCATAAGAGGGTGGATGGTGATTGTGCCGTATTTGTCCCTTTCAATTTTCAGATCACTGTTGCGGAGCACAAACTGATGAAAGCGCTCTTTAGGCATTTGGCTCTCGAATACCAATGGCTCGAAACGTATAATCTGGTGGATGGTATTTTCTGTGTCTACGGCGACTGCTGAACTCATTTTTGAAAACATTTTTGCTAAAATAATCAAAATTGAGAAAATGTACCGCTAAAGTCCTCTTCTGCGCAGCCCAGCGGTCGAAGGGGACTTCAATTGAACATTTTACCAAGCATCCTGCCAGCTCAAGACCGGTGCCACGCCCGCCTGATTCCTTTGCTCCTACCTCGCCCGTTCCAGTTCGTATGCCCGGCCACAGGGGCGCTTGTTTTCGATCATGATTGGGGTATCTATTAATCTTTGTGCGTTTTTTGTCTGGAGCTATGTTTGGCGGCGTACCAGATCAATGAAATTATGCCAGCGGTTCCCAACAGTCCGAACACACCCACCATGGCTGCTGCTCCATCCTGGCCACTGCAACTCAGGCTACAGGAGTAAGCCAGTGTCAGGTAGCCCAGAAGTCCGGCAATTAACACAGATAGAAAGATGAGCAGAACCACCGTTCCATCATCCAGCTCTTGAAAAAACCGTTTGACGGCCTTTGCTGCCGCTATCGTTTTAGCTTTGATCTTTTTGAGGAAGCGGTGGGTCCGGGTTTTCAGTTTTTTGAAAAACGCATTTCCTTTTCTTTTGACCTTTTTTAAAACCTTGGCCTCTGCTTTGGCCGGATAAATCGCCTCGTTGCTTTTGGCGATGGCGGACTGCATGACCGTCACCGGAAGTAAAGGTGCCGTAGCTGGCAACGGCTCCCAAAAAACCAATGTATTCCCGGCGCACAACCAAAACAGACAGGCAGAAATCACTAAAAGTCCATCACAATATTTCCGTCGGTAAAATCGGGCAAGAGGTTTCCTTTTCTCGTTTCGAAGCGGATAGTAGATGTAGGCAAGAACGCAGGCACATGCAGAAATGTGAATCGCTTCTTTTAGATGAATTCCGTTGATGACTGCTAAATAAGCACCTGCAAAAAATGCCAGACACGCAGTCACAACTCTGTTTGTTCCAATAATCCAACGAGCTGCATTTGGATTTTTTCTGGCCCAAAGAGAAAGCTGATAAAGAGAGCTGTTTTTCATAACCAAGCGTTTTAAATTAAATTAACCGTTAACCGTTAACTGAATAAACATATTAACTTAGGGGCAAAAGAGTTCCTAAATGAAAATACACGGAAATGCCCAATT
>JBCBRY010000166.1:0-18540 GCA_039819485.1 Bacteroidota bacterium
TGCTTTTCTTTTGTGGGTTCTGGGTTCTGGGCTCTGTATATAATTTCTTACCTGACCCCTGACCCCTGACCCCTGACCCCTAATATTTAAGTCTCAATTCCACCGCTTTTGCGTGAGCCGGCAATTGTTCCGCTTCGGCCATGGTCATAATGATTGGGCCGAGTGTTTGCAGGCCTGCTTTGGTAATTTGTTGAAAGGTAATTTTCTTTAAAAAGCTATCGAGAGAGACGCCGCTATAGCTACGGGCAAAACCACTCGTTGGCAAAGTGTGGTTCGTTCCGGAAGCATAATCGCCAGCACTTTCCGGTGTAAAATTTCCCAGAAAAACCGAACCTGCATTTATGACCTGCGACGCTACTCGACCAGCATTTTCACATGCCAGAATCAAGTGTTCAGGCGCATATTCATTGATGGCATCAATGGCTTCCTGTTCATCCTCTAATAGAATAGCTACGCTGTGCGACAAGGCTGCCTGCAGCATTTTTTGTCTTGGCAAATTTGCAACTTGTTGTTCCACTGCATTTTTCACTTCATCCAACATTTTTTCATTGGTCGTCAGCAATACCACTTGGGAATCCACGTCATGCTCAGCCTGCGATAAAAGGTCGGATGCAACAAACGCAGGCACTGCACTTTGATCGGCAAACACCAATACTTCCGAGGGTCCTGCGGGCATATCAATGGCGACCCCATCTCGTTGCACCAACATCTTAGCAGCGGTGACATACCGGTTTCCGGGTCCAAAAATCTTATCCACTTTCGGAATACTCTCCGTACCATAGGCCAGGGCAGCAATTGCTTGCGAACCACCCACCTTGAAAATTTTAGCAACTCCAGCCACCTCGGCCGCGACTAAAATCGCTGGGTTGACCAACCCATCTTTGCCGGGAGGTGTACACAACACAACTTCCTGACAACCAGCCAGTCGCGCCGGAATGGCCAACATCAGTACGGTAGAGAACAGCGGGGCAGTTCCGCCGGGAATATACAGTCCTACCTTTTCAATCGGTACTGACTTACGCCAGCAACGAACCCCGGGCATAGTCTCGACAGGTGTAAAATCTTCCCGCTGTGCGGAGTGAAATCGCTCAATGTTCAAAGCTGCTGCCCTAATGGCATCTTTTAATTCTTTTGATACCAGCTCCCTGGCGGTGGCTTTCTCCTTTTCGGTCACTAAAAAGTCATCCAGGCGTACCTGGTCAAATTTTTCTGTCAGCGCCCTGACCAGTTCATCGCCTCCGTGTTTTACTTTTTGCAGCACATCATTTACCACCGTGCTTAGGTCTTCCTGGTCGATGACCGGCCTGGTCAGCAGCTCAGTCAGTGCTTCTTTCTTCGGATATTTAGCGGTTTTCATTTTATGGAAAAGGGTAGATGGTAGAAAGTAGAGATGCTACAATTAGGGCACTGCGTGCCCCAATTCTCTACTTTGTAACGTCTGCCGGTTTAAATGATCATTTTTTCAATTGGAACCACGAGTATGCCTTGGGCACCATTGGCCCGGAGGTCTTCGATGATATCCCAAAATTTATCTTCCTGCACCACCGAGTGGACACTGCTCCAACCTTCATCTGCCAAAGGCATCACGGTCGGGCTTTTCATGCCAGGCAGGATATTGGAGATTGCTTCGACTTTATCGTTGGGGGCATTCAACAAAATATATTTGTTGTTGCGGGAGCGTTGTACTGCACGTATGCGGAAAAGTAGCTTATTGAGCAGTTGTCGCTGTGGAAGGTCGAGGTTTTGCGTAGCGATCAAAACGGCTTCCGATCGCAGGATGGTCTCGACTTCTTTCAGTCCATTCGACAGCAGCGTACTACCAGTACTTACAAGGTCGCAAATATAGTCCGCCAATCCGATGCCCGGTGCGATTTCCACAGAACCACTGATCTCATGGATATCTGCCTCGACCTGGTTTTTCTGCAAAAATTCTTTTAAAATGTTTGGATAGGAAGTGGCGATGCGGGCACCTTGTAAATCCTTGACACTATTATAGTTACGGCTTTTGGGTAAGGCAAGGGAGAGCCGGCACTTTCCAAATCCCAGGGGCTCTTCAATACTCACTTTTTTCTTTTTTTCAAATATCACATTTTCCCCAACGATGCCGATATCGGCAACCCCATCTTCCACGTACTGAGGAATGTCGTCGTCCCTCAAAAAATAAACTTCTAAAGGAAAATTGGAGGAAACACCACGGAGGCGGCCACCTCCGTTTCTGACCTTGATGCCACATTCTTTTAGCAATCGGTACGAATCATCGTGGAGCCTTCCTTTTTTCTGAATGGCCAGGCGAAGTATTGGTTGATCAGACATATTTTACATTTTTGCAACTCGGATTGTTAATCCGAGCAGCTATTACATTTTTGTAACTCGGATCGTTAATCCGAGCAGTTATTTCTTGGATTGGCAATCCGGGTTACTTTAAATAAAAAAGGCTTGCCGTGCATCCGGCAAGCCTTTTTTATTACTGCAATGAATTTAATCAAAATACATCAACAACAATTTAGCATGCCGAAGAACGGAATGTGAAAATGATGATGATGGATATGGATGTTGTTAAAATTCATTTTGTAATAACGTGACGCAAATCTACGTGATTTTACTCCTAACAAGCAAATCCATTTTTTGTTGATGACAATTTTATGACCAGACAGTGGCATTCTGCCCCACTCGTCTATTTCATAAAGTAACCAATGTCACAGGCAATCATTCATGATTAATTATCTTCGCCTTCAAACCTGTCTATAAAATCAATTCAGTTTGACATCCAAGTCAAAATCAAATTACCTGCATCGCATCTTGCCATTTTTAAATTGGTGGCCGGAGGTCAATCGGGGCTCATTAAAAGATGACCTGATTGCCGGTCTTACGGGGGCAGTGATCGTATTGCCGCAAGGGGTGGCGTTTGCCATGATCGCAGGTTTGCCACCGATTTACGGATTGTACACCGCGATGGTGACCCCGGTGGTTGCGGCCCTTTTTGGTTCATCAAAACATTTGGTATCCGGGCCGACCACGGCGATTTCTCTGGTGATTTTCGCTTCCATAGGTCAGTTGGCCGAACCCGGTTCACCTGCTTTTATTCAATATGCATTAGCGGCTACTTTATTGACCGGCGCTATTCAATTGGCTTTTGGACTGGCACGGATGGGCTTTCTGATCAATTTTGTTTCTCAAGTGGTCGTGGTCGGTTTTACGGCAGGTGCTGCTATTTTGATCATGCTCAGTCAGCTTAAACATCTGCTCGGGCTGAAGATCAAATCGGGCAGTTCCCTGTTCAGTAGTTTGCAATTGATTGCTGAAAACCTTTCGGGCACTAACTTTTATGCTTTTGGAATTGGCCTGGGCACCTTGCTGACGGCCATTCTGATCAAACGTTTTTCATCAAAAATACCCAACCTGCTGGCTGCGCTGATTTTGAGTACCGCCGTGTCCTATTTAATGGGCGGAGAATCGGTCGGGCTGCGGTTGGTCGGGGAAGTCCCCACCGCCTTTCCTTCTTTCAGCATTCCGGAGATCAATCTCCAGACCCTTCCCGATTTATTACAGACTGCTTTAGCCATCGCTATTTTGGGGCTGATGTCTGCTATGGCCATTGCGCGGTCCATTGCCCAGCGCTCGGGACAGACGATTGACAGCAATCAGGAATTTATCGGGCAGGGGCTTTCCAATATTATCGGAGGGTTTTTCTCCTGTTATACAGGTGCCGGGTCGTTCACCCGCTCCGGGGTGAATTATGATGCGGGGGCCAAGACTCCTTTGGCAGCCATTTTTGCCTCTATCCTCCTGCTCTTGATCCTGTTATTGGTCGCGCCATTAATTGCTTATTTGCCGATTGCCGGGATGGCGGGCATCATCATGCTGGTCGGTTATAACCTCATAGATTTCGAATTTATAAAAACCATCCGGAAGGCCAGTGACCGGCAACTGGTGGTGTTTTTTGTCACGCTGTTCGCTACTTTGTTTCTCGATCTGGAATATGCCATTTTCATCGGTGTACTTTCTTCGTTGGTTTTTTATTTACAACAGACTTCCACCCCCAATGTGGCGGTAATGGCTCCCGATCCCGAACACCCCACGAGGCATTTTACTTATTTGATCAGGAAGGATTTGGCAGAATGCCCACAGTTGAAAATCATTCGCATAGATGGCTCCATATATTTTGGTTCAATCGCTTCCATTTCCAGTCAGATTTCTGAAATAATGAGTACCGCTGCACCGGATACAAAGTATTTATTGATTCAGGCAAAAGGCGTTAATTTTATTGATGTTGCAGGATGCGAATGGGTGTTGTCGGAAGCAAAGAAATGGGAAGAACGCGGCGGTGGCTTATACTTCACGGGACTAAAAAGAATAGCTCAGGTCTCTTTACAAAAAGGCGGGTTTAAAGCGTCGATCGGCGAGGACCATTTTTATTATTCCAAAGAAAAAGCAGTGGCTGATATTTATCAAAAATTAAATGAGGATATCTGTGCAAATTGTAAGAAGCGAATATTTTTAGAATGTGGCGGAAAGGGAATGAAGAATGAAGAATGAAAAATGAAAAATGAAAAATGAAAAATGAAGAATGAAGAGGGGCTGGTTGAAAAGATTTCTGCAGGTATTATTTTGCCAATAATATTTTACACCTGAATTTCAGTAATTATATTGCGTTCGCTTTACATTCTACATTAAAAAACTACCATGAAAAGAGAACATGCTTTTTCCCTATTTGTCCTGCTGCTTTACTTTTTCCAGACATTGAATCTGAATGCGCAATGCCCACCGGCGGGTTTTCCTCCTATGGGTGGTGACTGTAGCACAGCTCCGGTGGTCTGTGAAGACCTTGACGGGTTCTGCGGCACTTTGGGCTTTGATGACAATCCACAGATATTTCCCGGCTGCCCGAACAATGTGCTCAACAACGATGATTGGTTAAGCTTTTATGCGGACACCACTTTTATCGCTATTTTGATAACTCCGACGAACTGTTTTTCCGGGCCAAATCTCGGCATGCAAGGAGCCATTTATGACAGCAGTTGTTCGGGATTCGCCATGTCAACACAATGTAATTGTACCGAAGCTCCTTTCATACTTTCCAGCAGTGATTTCGTAGTTGGGCAACTTTACCAGTTGATGCTCGATGGCTGTGCAGGCAGTTTCTGTGATTACGACATAGAAATATTGACTGGCTCTACCACTGCGCCACCAGCGGCTGCACCCGATATCAACGGCCCTTCCAATGTGTGCTTTGGATCGGTCAATACTTACCATACAAACAGTACCAACCTCATCGAATGGAGCGTTTCTGACTCCTCTGTGGCTCAAATAATTGGTGCCAACGAAGGCAGTGCAATAGCCGTGCAATGGATAAGTGAAGGGGCTGTTGAAATCTGCGCCACTGCGTCCAATTTTTGTGACACGGCCGAGGCCACAACTTGTCTGTCTGTCGTATCCGAAAGCATAGACACGACCACTCTTTTTTACGAAAAATGCCCGTTCTCCTGTGTGACCTGTGCTGGCCAAACCTTCTGTATGCCAGGCACTTATGAAATTGCGCTGACAGCCACGAACGGCTGCGACAGTGTTATCATCTGCGTCGTGAATGACCTTCCCGTAAACACACCGATCGATCTGGGGCAAGTAGAATTATGCGGGCCTGCGACTTTTGAAATTTGCCCCGGCACCATACTTTTTGACTCGGGAATTTACACCCTGACCTGCCAGGATTCCTTGGGATGTGATATTCAAGTCTCTGTGAATCTGGCCATTTTCAACCCGGAAGCGGATATTGCCCCTCCACCTTTGTTGCCAGAAAATGGAACGGTCCTATTGAACGGAACAGCCTCTGCCTTTAATGGCATGGCCCCCGGAGCTACCACTTCATTCAGCTGGACCGGCCCCGGCATAACCAGTTTGGCCAACGATGCATTCATTTTTGTGGATATACCAGGTACTTACTGCCTGACCGTGGCCATGCAAAGAAACGGTACCGAATGCTCCGATACGGTTTGTGTCGAAGTATTGAGCAGTGGATGTGCGCTTCCTAATCCGCCAATAATAAATGGTGCGGACACCGTTTGCCCGGGTGATGTACGTAAATACACGGTGACCGCCGACAGCCTGCCTAATCCGGATACATTGATTTGGGTAAATGGGGATCTGCCATTTTCATTGATCCATCCGGATACCATCCAGGTCCAATGGGACTCCATAGGGATTTTCAACCTTGGTGCCATTGCACAGGATAGCTGCGGACAAAGTGATACGACTTTTTTTGAGGTTTCCGTTTTTGACGTTCCGCAGGTACAAGACGACCAGGTTTTTTTTATATGTCCTGGTGATTCTATCGACCTGGACGCGGGAGCCGGATTTGCTTCCTATTCATGGAGCAATGGCGACACCGCTCAAATCATTAGCCTTTCAGGTCCCGGACAATTCTTCGTGACTGTAACCAATGGTGCTGGCTGTACTGCTGAAATAGCCATCACGGCCCTGCAGGCTCCCTCGCCCACCTCTATCCTTCCTCCCGAAGTAGGTTCCTGCGAAGGAGAAACACTTTTCTTAAAAGCATTGCAAGGATTTGATCATTACCTGTGGAACACAGGTGATACCACCGTTGGGATTTTTATTGATTCTTCCGGACTATACTCCGTCACAGTTACGAGTTCGGAAGGGTGTACGTATACCGGTTCTTCTGATGTTGCAATTTATACAGTGACCCCGTTCGACCTGGGCCCTGACTTTTCCATTTGTGCTGGAGATACCGCTGTGCTGGACGCAGGCCCGGGCCACGATTTTTATGAATGGAATTCTGGTGAAAATACCCAAACCATTGAAGTCACTGAGGCCGGCAACTATTCTGTTCTGGAGACTACCCCTGAGGGCTGCACGGCCTCTGATGAGATAAATATTGATTTCTTCCCTCAGCCGCAAATCGACCTTGGACCAGATACCTCAATCTGCTCAACGGGACTCCCTTATGACTTAATGCCAGACAGTAGTTTTTCGAGTTATTTATGGCAAGACAATTCGACGGCAACAACTTATACAATCACCGATACGGGCTTTTATGAAATTACTTTAATCGTAGCTGATACCAATGGATGCCAAGGCTTCGACACCGTCATTATTGATGCACAAATTTGCAATGCGGTTTTTGAAAATAAATTAAAGGGGGAACTAACCTTCCAACCAAATCCGGCCCAAGACTTTACCCAATTGATTTTTACAGATTTCGACCTGGGCTTTTATGAAATGGAAATCTTTGACACCAACGGAAAAATGATTCAATCATCCAGTTTGGCAATTTTAGCAAAAAAGCAAACACATCCTGTTGGGCTGAAAGATTTTTCAAAAGGAATTTATTTTGTTAAAATATTTTCGGAAAACGGGATGACGGTGAAGCGGCTCATTATTCAGTAAAGGACAATATAAAATTAAATCGAGAAACGGTGTTAGCAATTAAGTGGCTAACACCGTATTTTTTTGCGCTATATTTCTTTGTGATTACCGGATGAAAATCAAATAATATTTTTTTCGTCTCCTTCCCACTCTGACACAATGCACTTTTTGTCAGTTACAAACTGACTGCATGGCCATTTCAAGTTGCGCTTCGCTAAACTTGAAATAACAAAAAACATCAAAGAAGGAGATAAAAAATATAGTCTCATTTAAAATTATTCTTTGAAGTTGTTTGAAAATTCCTGTTGAGTCGAAAATGTTAGGATTTTGAGGGAAGGTGGCCAGCAAGGTGAAAATCAAATAATATTTTTTTCGCCTCCTTCCCACTCACCTTCTGACACAATGCACTTTTTGCCAGTTACAAACTGACTGCATGGCCATTTCAAGTTGCGCTTCGCTAAACGTGAAATAACAAAAACAACAAAGAAGGAGGCAAAAAATATAGTCTCATTTAAAATTATTCTTTATTATCTTAAAGCCACTTTTTTAATTCAATTGAATTTTTAATTTTATTTTTTCAATTGTTAATTATTTCAACTTCTCAGCATGCGGGCAATACTGTTTATTTATTTATTCTTTTGCATCAGTGGTTTAAAGGAAAATAATAACGCTGGAAATATACATCCCAACGTAATTATTTTATACACAGACGATCAGCGTTGGAACACAATCCACGCCCTGGGCAATGAAGAAATAAAGACACCGAACATGGATCGCCTGGTTAAAATGGGCACCTCATTTACAAGGGCCCATGTACTTGGAGGCAATCATGGAGCGATCTGCGCATTTAGTCGCGCCATGTTGTTAACGGGCAAACCATTTTGGCATATTCCCCCATCATTCGCCAATCCAACCACTGGTGAATGTCCGTTTCCAACCATGCCGGAAATATTTAAAGAAAATGGTTATAAAACTTATTTCACCGGCAAATGGCACAACAAAGCTCCTGAACTGATTGCAGGTTTTGACGAAGGAAAAAATATTTTCATGGGCGGAATGCATTTCCCTGAAAAAGGCGGGCATTTTTATCCCAATCTTTTTGACGAAATAGATAAAACGGGAGAATTTCCAGCCAATAAAAAAATTCAACAAAACGAATTTTCTTCCAAATTATATGCTGATGCTGCCATCCATTTCATTAACAACCACGAGGGAAAAAACCCTTTCTTTATTTATACCTCATTTACTTCTCCACATGATCCACGGACTCCCCCCTCACCTTTTGACACAATGTATGATCCGGACAAAATAACATTGCCACCTAATTTTGCAGAGCGGCATTCTTTTAAATTGGGGATCGAAAATATTCGGGACGAAGTACTGCTGCCGTATCCGAGAACGGAAGAGGAAATCCGAAAAGAAATAGCACTTTATTACGGGATGATCTCGGAAGTGGATGCACAGATCGGCCGCATATTGGATGCACTGGAACAAAAAGGAGTAATAAAAAACACCGTAATTGTTTTTGCCGGAGACAATGGCCTCGCGGTAGGACAACATGGATTATTAGGTAAGCAAAATTTATATGACCACAGCGTGCGGGTTCCTTTGATCATGGCTGGACCAGGCATCCCGGAAAATAAAACAGCTACCTCACTTTGTTCAATCCATGATATTTATCCGACGGTGGCCGATTTATGCAGCATCAGCAAACCGGAAAACATGGAAGGCATTAGTTTAGTGCCATCATTTAAAAATCCCACAATTGATTTAAGGGAAAATATTTTATTGGCCTATACAAATACACAAAGAGCGCTAAAGACCGCCGATGATTGGAAAATAATATTGACACGGCACGACATGACGGAGCGCCAACAAATATTTAATTTAAATAAAGACCCCTGGGAAAAAATAAACTTAATCCGTTTTCCTTCTGACTCAAGAAAAAACGGAAAAATGTCTTTTTCTATCCGAAAAAAAATCATTGAATTAAATGACCCTTTTTTCGCACCCAAAATAAAATATGCATATGGTATTGAGGAAAATCCAATTGCATGGATTCAATATATGGGCGATGATATTTCCGTTCGATACACCGACGATGGAAGTGAGCCAAACGATCAATCGCTCATATATGAGGAGCCCCTGGAAATCACAAAAAACACTACGCTAAAAGCAAAAACATATTATAAAGGCCAGGCCATCAGCCCTGCGGTAGCTGAGGAAATAAAAGTAATCAACACCAATTTGAAAATTGATTTATTAAACGAACCAGCAGAGCGATATGCCGGCCACGGAAGGTTCACTTTGTTTGATTCAAAAAGAGGCAGCGAAAATTTTCACGACCAAAATTGGCTGGGCTTTCATGGCGAGGACGTTGAAATGATCGTACGTTTTGAAGAAGAAAAAGATTTCCTTGAAATCAATATCGGCTATTTACACAATCCGGCAGCATGGATTTTTCCCCCACAAAAAATCGAGGTTTATATCGATCAAAAACCTCATCAGTTTAAAAAAATCAAAGAGGTAGCCATTGATCAAGGCCAAAACAATTCAGACAAATCAGGAATCAAACAAATAAAAATAAAATGCCGCTCAGAAAATATTGGCCGCCTAAAGATTCAAGTCAAAAACATTGGCACCTGTCCGGAGTGGCACGATGGGAAAGGACAAAAAGCCTGGTTGTTTTTAGATGAAATATGGATAGAATAATTTAAATTTTATTGATAAATTCCCGGAGCGCTCTTTTGGTTTTTGCCTTATCAAAAACCCAGTAACTATAAGGCAGATAAAAAACAGGAATACCAATTCGATAAATCATGCTCCAGGATTCTACCGTCAGCATTTCTTCATGATCACCGGGGTATCCTACCAAATCAATGGCACAGCATTTTCCATCTTTAACAATTAAAATATCCAGTTTGACTCCGGCAATTTCATACGCTGTATGCAGCTCGTCATGTTCCAGCGCGGCAACGACTTCTTTTATTTCCAATAAAAATTCATCAGCAGGTAGCTCTTTGTTCTCTTTATCGATTTTAGCTGTAGCAGATTTGGCATGCGCCAAATATTTTCCAAGCAAAGTGCTGTGTTTTATGCCGTTAATCGAAAAAGAAATACAGTTGAACTGACAAATACGGGCGCGTGTAATAGCCACATTAAAAACATCTTGCCGATTCAGATATTGCAAAGCAGAATGGTGTGAATTATCATCAAGGACAAATGAAATAAAAATAACATCACGCTCTTCTCCCTGGAACGAAAAAGGTGTTCCGATCATCACCTTATGCCTTTCGACAATTTCCGGACTTAAGGTTTTGGCAGCTTTTTTTCTTAGATGATCGACCTGGCTCCTGAAAGGTGAAACAATGCCGATGCTTTGACAGACTTCCTTTTCCAAGTTGATTTCAGCAGCAGCCAGACTTTCTATTTTTTTAAGAATTGCATCTGCTTCCATTTTATTATAGCCACTGGGATATCGCTTTCCATTGATTTCTTCGATAAAATTATGTTTTCGGTATTTTGTCTGAATATTATCCGTCATGATGTGCAGCCGGTTCCGATAAAAATGTTCATTGCTAAATGAAATAATATCAGGCATGCTGCGATAATGCTCGTTTAAGAAATAAAGGGAATTAAAATTTTGCAGTCGGTCATCCACTAAATCGAGTAAGCTCTTTTCCCGGTAATCATAAAATTGTGATTCATTGTATCCAATGTCGAATTGTTCCGCTAACAACCGTTGCTTTTCTCTGGACAAAAAAGAAAGGTGCCTCAATTGTTTAGGGTCTCCCACCACCAGGCACGATTTCCCCCGCTGAATGACCGGCAGACAACTGGCCATGTCGCACTGCGTAGCTTCATCAATAATGACCAGGTCAAACAAATTTTTTTGTAAGGGAAGCACTTTATGGACATCCGAAAGGCTGACCGTCCAAATGGGCAACGCTTTCAGCAAGACCCCAAAATCTGCCTCTTCGAAATGTTCAGCTTTTTTAGTGCCGGTACGTGCTTTCATAGCCTTGTTCAGGGAGGTTAGGTCATAGCGGTAATTCTTGAAAGCATCTTCCATAAAATAATAAAATCGTTTTTGGATATATTCTTTGGTGAGCTTTCTTTTACTGTGCATAAGCTTTTCCATTTCGGCCACCAACTTCCAAATTGGTGTTTTCCTTTCGTGCTTCTTTTCCAACCATCGCTTTTTTAACCTTTGCATAAAACCGCCGGAATATTCAAATAGAAATTCTCCCGTAGGTAAAAGCTTTTTCTGTTCTTCAATTATCTGTCCTTTTATTTTTTCTATTCGCTTTGCTTTTTTATCAATGTTGTAATTAATATTTTTTATCTGACTGAAAAAAACATTAGAAAAATCGAACCCCAATGCGATCTCTTTTAACCGGACCTGGGCTGCTTTTCGGAATCCCTTTCTACTTGCACGAATCACAATGTTCTCCAGTGCTAAATCCTGCTCTATTTTATTGGCCACTACTTCAACCGCTTCAACATTCTTTGAAACGATCAATACTGATTTACGGTTGGCCAGGCATTGTGAAGCCAGTGCAGCAATGGTATACGATTTTCCGGTACCGGGTGGCCCCACTACCAAACTGATGGGATATTTTAATCCATTGCGGACGATTTTACTTTGGGTCTCGCTCAACAGGGCCGGCACATAATGGATGTCGAAGGATTTTTGTTTTTCAAAGTTTTCTTTTTCCCGGAACAAGACCTTGATCGGGTTCGAAAAAGATTTTTCCCCGGCCATCTCGTCCAACTCGTTTAATATCCCTCTGGACCCGGCCTGCTTTTCCATAATACACAAACCGACGACCGGCAAAAATTCTGGCCTGCCCGCTTTCCTGATTTGCTTTAACTGATCCGGAAGATCCGTCGAAAAAATTAAAGAAGGTAATTTTTGTAATTGTGTGGCGTCTATCTCCGGAAAATATTTGGCAATTGTTTTTTCCAAAACATCAACTGCGTCAAAATTTAATCTCCCCTTCGGTAAATTATCATAAAGTTTCTCATAAATACCTTGTTGTTTTTCCGAAAAGACATGCAACACCGCAGGGTTGATGATTGGGTCGCTCGTATCTACGGCGATGTAATACACCCCATCGGTATCAATCAGCAGTTCAGTAGGATATAAAAACAAGGGCGCCAACAGGTTTTCCTTTTTACCAGCGATATTGACTTTGCCTGCTAAAAATATTGCTCCACAATACAATGCTTTCTCCTTGGCATGAATAGTCATGTGCGCATCGACCGCCTCCGACCACTCTGTCGAAATTGGGAAATCTGCCTCTTTTCCCGAAACTGGTTCAAACGAATCCAACAGTAATTGATGACTGGCTTTTCTGCCATAAAAATTGAGGAGAGACACGGCACGAAGGTCTGCTTGATAGCAGGATTTGAGATAGCGGATTTTGTTAGCAATTCTGGTCATAATGAAAGAAAGTTAAAATTAGGCATTCAGTCAAACTCCTCCCTACCTGTCAGAAGACATTCGTCGTAAAAAACCCACCTTTCATCCAAACCAAACTCTTCTGCTCTTGTTTAATTAGTCAAAATAGCTTTACTTTGACCGAACGGTCAGTCAAATTAAACACCAAAAGATCACCAGAGCATTCGCAATTGTAAAACAAGCCATGAAAAGTTAAATAAATTATTGAAAATCAATTGATTACCACTTTTAATTTTTCTAATTTCTAAATTCTGAATTAAGTCAATTACATGTCAGAAAAACGGCAAGCCAGGTTTGAGATGCTGCGGCAGAGCAGCAAAGAACGCATTGAAACGGCAGCGTTGGAGCTTTTCGCGCACAATGGATACGGCCATACATCCATCAGCCAGATTGCCAAAGCAGCGGGTATCTCCAAAGGGCTGATGTACAACTATTACGAGAGCAAGGAAGAACTGTTAAAGGCCATCGTTCGCAAGGGGACCAACTTCGGCGACCGGCTGATGGAAGAGGGAGCAGAATTGGCAAAAAAGGGACCTGAGGAGTTGCTGAAATTCTTGATTGAGGCATCTTTTGAAGAGGTACAGAAAAATGTAGCCTTCTGGAAGTTATTGACTTCCCTGGCTTTTCAGGAGGATGTTCTGAAAACCATGTCAGCAGAAATGGATATCAAAAAGCAAGAACATCTTAATACGGGAAAAACCATTTTCTCCCAACTCGGTTATCCCAATCCAGAAGTGCAGGCAATGCTGTTTGGGGCGACCATGGATGGTGTTTTTATGCACTACGTAATCGCACCAAACGAATATCCGCTCGACGATGTGAAAAAATTGATTGTTGAACAATTTTGCAAAAATTTTGAAAAATAGCTAGCGCTTATCAGTAGCTAACAACTCTTTCAAGAGGAAGATTTTCTAACCATTTTCGGTATTTGAAATTTGAAATTCGGAACAAGCATTTAATCTAAACCCCTTATCAACTGTCACTCATTTTCCAATTTCCAATTTCGATTATCTCTTGTATAAAACATGAAATCATTTATCAAAATATTGACCATCCTTCTGGCAGCTGGAATTGGCCTGCCAAATATCCAAGCCCAGACGGCATTTGAAATAGTCAAAAAAGCAGAAGACAATGTGCGAGGACAACAAGCCTACGGTGAAATGAAAATGACCATCCAACGGCCAAAATGGACGCGCGAAATCACCATGAAATCGTGGAGCAAAGGCGAAGACTACAGCCTGGTGGTAGTTACTGCACCTGCCCGTGACAAAGGAACGGCATTTTTAAAGAGGGACAAAGAAATCTGGAACTGGCAACCGACCATTGACCGATCCATCAAAATGCCTCCAAGCATGATGATGCAATCCTGGATGGGCAGTGATTTTACCAACGACGATCTGGTACGGCAGTCTTCGATGGTGACGGATTTTGAACATGAATTGATCGGCGAGGAAGAAATCGAAGGCCGTAATTGCTACCTTATCAAAATGATCCCAAAACCAGACGCAGCAGTCGTCTGGGGAATGATTAAAATGTGGATCGATGATAAAGACTTCCTGGAACTGAAAGTAGAGTTCTACGATGAAGATGAATATCTCGTCAATACGATGTACGGTAAAAATATCATGACTCTTGGTGGCCGAACCTTGCCTACCCGTTTGGAACTGATACCCGAAGACAAACCAGACCAAAAAACCATTGTCGAACAACTGGCCATCGATTTTGACATTGACATCAGCGAGCGTTTTTTCAGTATTCAAAATTTAAAGAGAGTTAAATAACCCTAGTCGGTGGAAAATGGTTAATGGTCAATTTTTGCTGCCATTAACCATTGACCGTCGACCATTGATCAATGTTCCTAAAACTTGCCTGGCGAAACCTGTGGCGCAACAAACGCCGAACGCTGATTTCCATATCGGCGGTCACCTTTGCAGTGCTGTTCGCTTCTACCATCCAATCGTTTCAAAAAGGAACCTGGGACCACATGGTGGACAATGTGGTGCGCTACTATTTGGGTTACGCACAGATCCACCAAAAAGGTTTCTGGGATGACCAGACCCTTGATAATTCCTTTGAGGCAAAGGCCGTTCCCGCCAGTCTGAACACCAGCATGGAACTGGCTCCACGGCTCGAAAGTTTTGCCCTGGCATCCTCAGGTGAACTGACGCGCGGCGTGCTGGTCATCGGCATCGATCCACTTTCCGAGGACGCCATGACCAATTTGAAAGGCCGCATCACAGCAGGTGAATATTTGTCAGAAAGTGATCAGGCGGTCATGGTGGCAGAAGGACTGGCCAATCTGCTCAACCTCCAGGTCGGCGATACCTTACTGATGGTCAGCCAGGGCTACCAGGGCAGAAATGCGGCAGGAGCCTATCCCATAAAATCGCTGGTTAAATTCGGGGCTCCCGATCTAAACAAACAACTTGTTTATATGCCACTTCCGCTGGCGCGCTATTTCTACGGCACAGGCGAACGGCTGACCTCTCTGGCAGTTAACCTGGCCGGAAGGGAGGAGCTGCCAGAAGCACTGGCCACGCTTAACCAACAATTGCCGGAGGAGGAATTTGAGGTCATGGACTTTAAAGAACTCATGCCTGAATTATTGGAAGCCCAGGAATTAGACACCGCAGGCAGCATGCTCATTTTATGGGTCTTGTATTTGTTGATTGCATTTGGATTATTCGGGACGGTACTGATGATGACCCGGGAACGGACTTACGAATTCGGCGTATTGACGGCCATCGGCACCAAGAAAAAAACCCTGGCCGGCATGCTTTGGTCAGAAAGTATTATGATCGGATTGGTCGGTGCAGTGTGTGGTATTTTAATTAGTATTCCAATTGTATATTACTTAAATGTCAATCCGATTAATTTAACCGGCGACATGGGGGCAGCCTATGAAAAATTTGGGATCGAACCGATTATGAAAACGACTTTTGAAAGCCGGATCTTTTTCCGGCAGGCCTGGGTCATTTTCTGGATCAGTTGTTTCCTGACGATTTATCCGTTGTGGTATATCTGGAAATTGGAACCGGTCAGTGCTATGCGTGAGTAATTTTCTTTAACATGTAGGCACATAGAACACAGTTTTTTTTGAAAAACAAATCCATATGCTGCTTGCGGTTTAATTGTTAAAGAAATTAATTGATTCTGATTAAATGAATAATACCAAGCATCGATAACAAATGAAAAAATGGCATTTTTCATTTAATTAAAATTCACTTTCACGAATTGAAAATCAATTCTTAGCAAATGAAAAAATGGCATTTTTTGCAATTCCTTTTTTCGGCTAATTTTTTACATATTAACATTGATACATTAAATCATAAAGATTAAGAAAATCTATGTATCCTATGTGACTATGTGTTTAAAAAAAATAAAGAATGCTTTTTAAAATTGCCTGGCGAAATATTTGGCGCAGTAAAACCCGGAGTATAGTAGTGATACTTTCCATTGCTGTTGGGGTGTGGGCATTGTCATTCGTCTTGAGTTTTTCGAACGGTATCACGCAGACGTTTGTGCAAAATGCCATTAAAGACCAGTACTCTCATATCCAGCTGCACCACCCAAAATTTCCAGAAGATAAAAACAGTAAATATTTTTTGGGAAATAAAACTGAGACACTTGAAAAAATTCGACAAATCCCTGACATTGAGGCCGTTACGAGCAGAATTATTTCTACTGGCATGGTCAGTTCGTCCCGTGGCGCCAGAGGTGTCCAAATCATGGGAATCACACCGGAATCAGAAAAAGCCGTCACTAATTTCGACAAACATTTAACTGACGGAGAATTTTTCAGCGAAGGCAAAAAAAATCAAATTTTAATTAGCGAGCGCATTGCAGAAAAATTAAAAGTAAAAATCAGGAACCGAATTGTCCTGACTTTTCAAAACATGGAAGGAGAGATTACGGCTGCGGCGTTTCGGATTGTTGGTCTATTCAATACCGGAAATATGTTGCGGGACGAAACCCTCGTATACGTTTTGGAAAATGATTTAAAAAAGAATTTAATTCCCGAAAATCCGGAAGACTCCACAATTATTTATTCCGAGAATATTGCAAACGAAATTGCTATTTATTTAAGCGAAGCAGGAAATATCCAGCAAATTAAATCCGATTTAAAAAATAATTTTTCCGACGCACTGATCGAAGATTATTGGGAATTATCACCCGACGTTGAACTATATGAAACTCAGATCGACACATCCAATTCCATCATCATTACCATTTTTATGCTCGCTCTTATTTTCGGCATTATCAATACCATGCTGATGGCCGTTTTGGAAAGATATAAAGAACTCGGAATGCTCATGGCCATTGGCATGAACAAAGCAAAAATATTTTTCATGATTGTTTTGGAAACATTAATGCTGGCCGCCGTAGCCGCACCGATCGGATTAGGCATCGGTTTTTTTACTGTTTATATGTTGCAGGATACGGGAATTGATTTATCTGCTTTTGCAAAAGGCCTGGAACGATTTGGAATGGAAACCACGATTTTCCCGGTTTTGGATTTTCCGCTTTATTCCAGAATTGCCACCGCCGTATTTATCACTGCGCTTTTAGCATCCATTTATCCAGCAAGAAAAGCCATTAAATTAAATCCTGTGGAAGCACTTCATAAAATATAATTTATTGATGATTGATAAATTATGAATAAGGTCATTCGTAAACAGTAAATCATACATCATAAACAACAAATCATAAATTAAATGCCCATCATAGAAGCAAGAAATATTGAAAAAACCTACAACCCGGATACCGTTCCGGTACATGCCCTGCGGGGGGTGGATTTGTCCATCGAAAAAGGAGAATTTACGGCAATTGTAGGGCCATCAGGTTCTGGCAAGACGACCTTTTTGAATATTATTGGTGGATTGGATCAGCCAACGGAAGGCAGCATGTCGGTCGATGGGACGGACATGTCGCAGCTGAACGAAAACCAACTCATTGATTTCCGGCAAAAGAAGATCGGCTTCGTTTTTCAAAGTTATAACCTGATTCCCGTCCTGACGGTCGAAGAAAATACCGAGTTTGTCATGTTGTTGCAAAAGCGGCCTACCGCAGAACGCCAAAGCCGGGTCGCTGAATTGCTGGCCGCCGTTGGCCTGGAAGACAAAAAAGACAAACGCCCCAACCAGTTGTCTGGTGGGCAGCAGCAAAGGGTCGCAGTAGCACGCGCCCTCGCTCCCAAACCGACTTTCGTCCTGGCCGATGAACCAACTGCCAACCTCGACAGCGCCTCCGCATCCAATTTGTTGGATATCATGGAAAAACTGAACCGCGAAGAAGGCATCACTTTCGTTTTTTCTACCCATGACCAGCGCGTGATCGACCGGGCCCGAAGAGTGGTCACTTTGGTGGACGGAAAGATAGGGTCGGATGTGGAACGGTGAACGGTGAACGGGGAACGGTGAACGGTGAACGGGGAACGGTGAACGGGGAACGGTGAACGGTGAACGGTGAACGGGGAACGGGGAACGGGGAACGGGGAACGGGGAACGGTGAACGGTGATTTCTCAATTTCTAATTTCTAATTGTACAGATTGATAAACATGGGAACAGCCCTGTATGTATGGCAGTCGCCCGAATCGCTGCTCCGCAGCGCCGGGTGGAGGAGGGGTTTAAGGGGGCAGTTGTTTTTAAATCGTTGAAAATTCAACGATTTAAAAAAAACTGCCCCCACAGAC
>JBCBRY010000167.1:0-18485 GCA_039819485.1 Bacteroidota bacterium
AATACTGGGCATAGCCCAAAGTACCAATCCCGCGAGGCACGATTGTTACTTTCACCAGCGGCGATGCATGCTCCAAAAACCAGCCACAGACGGCGTGGCCTGCCTCGTGATAGGCAATGATTTCTTTTTCTTCTGGTGAAATGAGTTTGTTCTTTTTCTCCAGCCCGCCGATCACCCGGTCCAGCGCGTGGTTGAAGTCGTCCATATCGACTTCTTCCTTATTCCTTCTGGCAGCTACGAGAGCAGCTTCATTACAGACGTTGGCAATTTCCGCACCTGCAAAACCCGGGGTCATTTCTGCCAAAACAGGTGGATCGACCTCATCTGAGATTTTAATATTTTTTAGATGCACCTTAAAAATGGCCTCCCTTCCTTTCAGGTCCGGCCGGTCGATACCGATCTGCCGATCAAAACGGCCAGCACGCAAAAGTGCCCCGTCCAGTACATCTGGGCGGTTGGTAGCAGCCATCAGGATGACACCTTTGTCAGTTGGAAACCCATCCATCTCGACCAACAATTGGTTGAGCGTATTTTCTCTTTCATCATTACCTCCCTGAATCCCCCCCCTTCCACGGGCACGTCCAATGGCATCAATTTCATCGATAAAAACAATACAGGGTGCCTTTTCCCTTGCCTGGCGGAAAAGGTCTCGGACCCTGGAGGCCCCCACTCCAACAAACATTTCCACAAAGTCGGAACCAGAAATGGAGAAGAAAGGAACACCTGCTTCGCCGGCCACTGCCTTTGCCAGCAATGTTTTTCCAGTACCCGGAGGGCCGATCAACAGCACCCCCTTGGGTATTTTGCCACCCAGCGAAGTATATTTTTTGGGGTTTTGCAGAAAGTCTACTACCTCCATGACTTCCTCTTTCGCTTCGTCCAGACCTGCTACATCTTTGAAGGTTACATTCACTTTAGAGTTTTGGTCAAACAGAGTGGCCTTGGATTTACCGATATTGAAGAGTTGTGCGCCTGGACCACCGCCGCCACCGCTCATTCTACGCATAATGAAAAGCCAAATGGCTACCACGATGGCCACTGGCAACAGCCAGCTCAGCAATGGACCGATCCAGTTGGTTTTTTCACTGAAGGTCACTTCGAATTTGATGTCCTCCTCTTTTTCCAATTCATCTCTGAAATCTTTGAGATCAGAAGCAAAAGACTCCGGCGGACCAATATTAAAGTAATATTGGGGCCGGTTTTTGGCAAATCCATTTTTAGAAACTTCACTATGCTCTTCCTTTGCCAATGCTTCTTCTGTCAGATAGACATAAGCATATTTTTCATTGACGACTTCCAACTCCTTAACGTCACCCTGTTCTGCAATGTCCTGGAATTTTTCCGTACTAATCTCTTGGTCGCCGGTATCGGTTACCCCGGGCAAGAATTGCAGGCCGACTAAAAACAGCGCTACAACCCCATATATCCAGTAGGCATTGAACTTCGAATCGTCGTCGTTCTTATTTCCGTTCGGGTTCTTAGGCCCGTTATTTTCTTGGTTATTATTTTCCATCTACTGTATTCGTTGACATCGAATTTTCCTAGAGAACAAAAAAAGCGGAAGATCGTTTGCCTTTGCTTTTTGACTCAAACTTTTTGTGAGAAGGGATATAATAGAAATTGAAAATGGAAAATGGAAAATTGTCGAGGTTTGAACTATTATTACAATGATTTTCAATTCTCCATTTTCAATTTAAAGGTTCGCATATTCCGTAATTTTTGCATCGCTCCACAAATCTTCCAATTGGTAAAATTGACGCGTTTCCTTGTAAAAAACATGCACCACGGTATCAAAGAAATCCATACAGATCCACCGCGCATTTTGAGTACCTTCAACATGGGTTGCCCGCTGGCCCATCTCTTCTTTCAACCTTTTGTGGATGTTGTCGGAAATAGCTTTTACCTGCGTGTTGGAATCACCTTCGCAGATGATAAAGAAATCAGTTGGGGCATCGTCCAGTTTCCTCAAATCTAATTTCAGGATGTTTTTACCCTTGATATCCTGAATGCTGTCGATTATCAAATTATTGAGTTCTTCGGTATGAGAGGGGTATTTTTTTAATGCTGCTTGTACGCTCAAAATATAGATTTAGTTTTTACTTTTGAAAATAAGGCATGAGGCGGTTTTTTGTTTAAAAATCATAAAGCCAAATGCTTTATTTACCAAATAATTACAAAAGGTTTGTGGTTGGAAATCCATCTTTCCTTTCCGTTTTCAAGGTGGCCAGTTTTCCAAACCATAGATAAAAATACAAACTTATTTGCTATTGCGCACCCCTGACACTTTGTTCGTCGGAAAGAACTTTTTGGAACTACCGATGGTAAATTCCACCAATGAACATGCACTTTCCTTATTAACAAAAAGCAATCCAGCAGAGGGAACTGTCATTTCGACCCGAAACCAGTATGCCGGAAGAGGACAAATTGGCAGGGGCTGGGAAAGCGAACCGGACAAGAATATTGCCCTGAGTGTCATCCTCTACCCCACCTTCCTGACGGCCGTCCGGCAATTCCTGCTGAACCAGGCCATCTCGTTGGCCGTGTTTGACCTCGTGGAGCATTATTTCCCGAAAAAAACAAAAATCAAGTGGCCGAACGACATTTATATCTTCAATAAAAAAGTGGCTGGCATCCTCATCCAAAATGCCATCGGTGGAAACAACCTGCGCTCTTCGGTCATCGGTATCGGCCTCAATATCAACCAGGAAGCCTTTACCTCAAATGCGCCCAATCCAACCTCTTTCAAGTTGGAATCAAAAATGCAATTCGACATCCCTTCGGTCATTCTGGAACTCTGCCGCTTCATCGAAAGCAGATACCTCAAACTTAAATCAGGAAATTTAGTTCCTTTGCAGCAAGACTATTTGCGGCACCTTTACCGGTGCGGCACAGAGAGTCTTTTCCAACGTCCGGACGGTTCGGTTCTCAAAGGAACGATCAAGGGAGTCTCTGATATTGGTCAATTGCGGATCGAAATTTCCGGAAAAGAAGAATTGTTTGGATTAAAAGAAATCAAGTTTTTATAAAAAGCAGCTAACAGCTAATTGTATATCAAACTCTCTGCGAACTTTGTGATCTCTGCATGAGAAAAGCAATCACGCAGAGATCACAAAGTTCGCAGAGAGTTTGCCGTACAAGTCTATTTGTCATCACCGCCAATTGCTAAAAAAATGACCATCCACATCCTTACCATCGGCGACGAACTGCTCATCGGACAAGTCATCGACACCAATTCTGCCAAAATGGCCCAAATGCTTCAGACCATTGGTGGCCAGGTCACTGGCCGCACCACCGTCGGCGACGATAAACAGGCGATGCTCGATGCCCTGGAAATGGCCACGGAGAAAGCCGACGTAGTCTTGGTCACCGGGGGCCTTGGCCCGACCAAAGATGACATTACCAAAAAAGCATTAGCTGAATTTTACGGCGTCGGCTTTGTGTTTCACCAGGCGACCTATGAATGGATCAAAAAAGTTTTTCAGCGGTTTGGTCGCCCCATTCCCGATAGCATCAAGGATCAGTGCCTCATGCCCCAGAATGCGGAAGTTTTACGCAACAAGCGAGGTACTGCCCCCGGTATGTGGTTCGATGAAAAAAACACCGTACTCGTATCCATGCCGGGCGTACCGCACGAGATGGAATACATCATGGAAAACGGCGTTCTTCCAAAATTGCAGGAGCGTTTCCCATCCGCTCCATTTGCCCACCGCACCTTGCTAACGGTTGGTGAGGGCGAATCCCGTATTGCGGAAATGATCAAGGATTTTGAAGACAACCTACCACCGCACATCAAACTGGCCTATTTGCCGAGCATCAGCCGGGTGCGGCTTCGACTGACGGCTACCCATGAAGATGCCGATTTCGTCAATGCTGTTTTGGATGAGGAATTTGTCAACATGAAAAACATGATCCCGCCGCACCTGATCGTTGCGGATGAAGACATCACCCTCGAACAAGCACTTGGCAAGCTCCTCACCGAAAAAGGACTTACACTTTCTACTGCCGAAAGCTGCACCGGAGGTTATGTAGCGCACTTGATCACTTCCGTTTCTGGTTCCTCCAGTTATTACATGGGAAGCGTTTTGTCCTATTCCAACGATGTAAAAATGGCCCAGCTCGGCGTCCGGGAGGAAACATTAAAAGCACATGGCGCAGTCAGTGAACAGACCGTTAAAGAAATGGTCGCAGGTGCAGTAAAACTATTGAAAACGGACATCGCCGTCGCCACTTCCGGTATTGCCGGCCCGACCGGAGGAACGCCCGACAAGCCTGTTGGCACCATCTGGATTGCGGTCGGGAATGAGGAACTGGTGAAAACTTTTAAATTGAGCTTAGGCAAGGACCGGACACGAAACATCCAATATACGGCCATCCGGGCGTTGAACATGGTGCGGCTGTTTGCAGAAGAAGTTTATTCTAATCAGTCGGTTTAGAAAACTGCTTTAGATGACTGGCAGATGTTTTCGTAGGGTAGAAATCCCCGGCTTCCTGGAGCTTAATCAAGACTTGAATTCTGATCATTGATAATTTACGATTGCAAAGGATTTGCATTCTCCGGCCATCTTTTTATTCTTTAAACTCACCAATTAGGGGAATCTTCCCACTCACCTGTCAGGTATTTAGCAAATACGACCAAACGAATATTTCTGGACACTCGTCTTTACACCGTTGATGCACTCGTTACCTTGGAATAACGATGTTTCAAATTGACTTTTTATCAAAACATTAACGAACTCCTATTGGGGAAATACAACTGTCATTCGTTTGGTCAATATTGCCAACGATAGCACAAAGTCATTTTTTTGACTTGATCTTCATACACCTAAAACTAAAATAATGAAATCAACCCGACATGCTCGAGCACTCTTACTGGCTTTCTTGTTACCCGTCCTGTGTTTTTCCCAGCAAAAAACGTTTACGATCAGCGGCTACATCGAAGATGCAGCCAGCGGCGAAAAACTAATCGCAGCAAATGTCTTCGATCTAAATTCCTTGGAAGGAGCAGTCTCCAATACCTATGGATTTTTCAGCCTGACCCTGCCGGCCGATTCCGTGAAACTGACGGCTTCCTACATTGGCTTCCAGACACTGGCGGCTAATTTCTACTTGCAAAAAGATACGACGATCACTTTCAAGTTAAATTCATCGATTGCCCTGGCAGAAGTAGAGGTCGTTGCTGAAAAACTGGAACGAATAGAAGAAAACACACAGATGAGCCGCGTCAGTGTGCCCATTGAACAAATTGAAAGTATGCCGGCCCTGCTTGGCGAAGTCGACGTGCTGAAATCTCTCCAACTCCTGCCCGGCATCCAGGGCGGCGGCGAGGGCCAAAACGGCATCTACGTGCGCGGCGGCAGCCCCGACCAAAACCTCATCCTGCTGGATGGAGTTCCCGTCTACAACGTTTCTCACCTGCTTGGTTTTTTCTCTGTTTTCAACTCGGATGCCATTAAAAACGTGACCCTGACCAAAGGTGGTTTTCCTGCCCGTTATGGTGGACGCCTTTCTTCTATCGTTGAAATAAACATGAAAGAAGGCAATATGCAAGAGCTGCACGGAGAAGGCTCCATTGGCCTGATTGCCAGCCGACTGACACTGGAAGGGCCGATTGTAAAAGACAAAACCTCTTTTATGATTTCGGGTCGTCGTACTTATGCCGACCTCTTGTTCAAACCGGTGATCCAGGCGCAGGCGGAACCGGATGAAGACGTGAAGTTGCGCATGTATTTTTACGACCTCAATGCCAAGATCAACCACAAGTTCAACGACAAACACCGCCTCTTCCTGAGCGCCTATTCCGGCGCCGATGTTTTTGGCGTCCGGTATACAGATAATTTCAACGGAGGCTATTACAAAACCGACGGCGGCATCGACTGGGGCAACATCACTGCTGCTGCCCGCTGGAACTACATGATCAGCAATAAACTGTTTGCCAACACAACCGTGACCCACAGCCGGTTCCGCTTCGATTTTCTGGCGGGAGTGGAAGAAAAAGATGGTGAGGAAAAAGACGCATACTCTGCCCGTTATTTTTCCGGAATCTATGACTGGGCAGCAAAAGTGGATTTTGATTACATCCCGAACCCGAAGCATTATATCCGTTTCGGCACCAATGTTACCCACCATACCTACGAGCCGGGTGCCCTGGTTTACAACGCAGAATTTGATGGTGAAAAACTGGATACCACGCTCGGCTCCACCAATACCAATGCTACCGAATTCGCCATTTACGTGGAAGACGACATCAATCTCGGAGCTTTGAAAATGAACATTGGCGTTCATGCTTCCGGCTTCCTGGTGGACGGTACTTTTTATAATTCCGTACAGCCCCGCTTCGGCATGCGCTACTTGTTAAACAACGGGTGGGCGATCAAAGCTTCCTTTTCTACCATGGCACAATATATCAACCTGCTGACCAATGAAAGCCTCAGCCTTCCAACCGACTTGTGGGTGCCGAGCACCAAACGCATCAAACCGCAAACCTCCTGGCAGCCAGCCATCGGTATTGCCAAAACACTTTGGAAAGAATATGAATTCAGTGTGGAAGGCTATTACAAAAACATGAACAATGTTATTTCCTACAAAGAAGGTGTCAGCTTCCTCGGCCTCGAAAATGACTGGCAGGATAAGGTGACACAAGGCAAGGGCGAAAGCTACGGTGCAGAAGTATTCATCCAGAAAAAAAGGGGCAAAACCACTGGTTGGCTGGGCTACACCCTTTCGTGGACCAACCGACAGTTTGACGACATCAATGGTGGTAAAAAGTATCCTTTCAAGTATGACCGCCGCCACGATGTGGAGCTGGTGGTCACCCACAAAGTTTCAGAAAAAATAAAGCTGTCCGGCACCTGGGTTTACGGCACCGGCAATTCCATTACCCTGCCCATCTATCGCTATGACATACCCGTTCGGTACAACGACGGGTTTTACACGCAGGAAGTCGAAAGCATCGGTGATAAAAACTCCTTCCGGATGAATTCTTACCACCGGCTGGATTTGAGTGTGGAATTTTATAAAAAGAAAAAACGGTTCGAGCGCACGTGGGTCATTGGGGCCTACAACGCTTACAACCGGCCCAATCCCTATTTTATTTATGATGGGCGCGATGACGACGGCAACCGGGCATTCCGGCAGGTGAGCCTGTTTCCGATCATTCCTTCTGTGTCTTATAATTTCAAATTTTAGGATAAAAACCAGAGATGACATTTTTTGAAAAAATGTCATCTCTGAGATCTCTTTTTCCAATAAAAAAATAACTACAATGAAATCATATCATTTTTTAATCTTCTGTGCATTTTCTCTTTTTCTCTCTGCCTGTGATGAAGACTTTTTTGAACAGACCGTTCAAATCGACGTACCGGAACACACCCCACAACTGGCCATCACGTCACAGCTTGTGGCGGGCGATTCTTCACTTTGGGCGTACGTCACACACAGTCAGGGCATTCTGGAAAACGGACAAGCTGACCTGATTGACAACGCAACGGTCGAAATCTTCAAGGACGGGCTGCTCCTCGAAACCCTGCCTTTTTTTGAACGAGGACTTTATCTAACTGAACTGGGCGAGGCATTTTCTGCCGACCCCGCGGAATACATGCTGAAGATTAGCACTGATGGCTACGACCCCGTTGAAGCGACACAGCAAATGCCTACCCCCGTCCCGATCATTTCAGCCTCCTACGACCCGGAAGGTGCCCTGGACCTGGAGGGAGAACGGGTAGACGAAATTTCGATTGAATTTGAGGACCCGGCCGGAGAGGAAAATTTTTACCGGGCCTCTGTTTTAATCCAAAATGAAAATTGGACACAGGAAGTATACCTCCACCAATTGGACCCCATCGCCGAACAGTACGACCAGGACCAGTATATAAAAGACAACACTTTTGAAGGCAAAAAATTTACCTGGCGGGTCGGCTTCTACCCCTGGTTTGTCAGCCCCGGTTCCGAAATGAAAATATATGTCAGGCTATTTTCAGTGAGCCGCGATCAATATTTTTATGAGCGCTCGATCTACCTGGCACAGGAAGCCGATGACAACCCCTTTGCTGAGCCGGTAATCATCTACAGCAATACAGAAGGCGGCCAAGGCGTGTTTTCATTATCGGCGAAGAGCGAAGTGGTGATTGAACCGTGATCAAAGCCTCATGCTTTTAGTTTGCCTTTTTGAGAAGGTCGGTCCGAAAAATCAGAGCAACTGCACTGGTCAAAGACCTTTTCAAAAAGGTCAATCAAGCATCTGCCTACCTCCAAAGTTCGACTCGTAAGTCATCGATAAAGAGTGACTTTGTGGCTCGGTCATGTTTTTTGACATACACCTCCAAACGGCCACTATCTGAAAAGCCAGACGGTATTTTTAGAAAAAAGAAAGCATCTTCCCATTTTTCCGTCTCGCCACAATGGAACCAGGTCATTGGCCGGCCTATTTTATTTTGCAGCCGAATATGTCTTGTACTCTTCTTGGGGCCAATTATATCTACCGTTAAAAAACTGGACTCCGGACCAGTACAAGTCTTTTGTGCGAATGGGACAAACACCTCGGCAGACACACGCAACCAGTCACCTGCTCGAAGCTTATGACCCTTTGCCTCAATAGTATAAACCGGACTTTTTCTCTCTTTTAGGTAAAAGCTTTTTTTTCCGCTTTTTGCCACTCCCCCCGAAGTATTTTCATTTTCTACTTTTTCAAAGTCCTCTTCCAAAAGCAATTTATCAAATTGAACAGATGAGGGGGGGCGGACAATTTTACAATCGAGTGCCGTTAAAAACTCCTTGGTACATTCCGTTTTTAAGAAGATGGACCAATAAGCCGCCTGGTTCATATGCTGGGTCCAAAATATACCTTTGCCCCATTGCCACGTTTGAAATAGATTTAAAAAAATGAGAAAACCGATCAATGGAATAACTATCCAACGACCCAGCTTAATTCTATACAGTTGTTCTACGAACGCACAGAAAGGAAACGCCAAAAGTGCGTACGTTTCAACCATCGGCCTCGACCCGAAACCATTGGGATACCACCATGCCCACCAGGCATAAATAACCACTACGTGAATGGATAAAAAAACAACCGTTGCAGTCATTGGCTTTTTGGTATATGCGGGCAAAATAAACAGGCCGGCCAATGCCAAGAGCATCATGGGTGTCCAGACCAGCCAGCCATTTTTGTAACTGGTCAGCCCATACCATATCTTCGAATTTGTAAAATCAAAACCCTCGCCAGGGTAACTGTAATGCAACCACTCCCCTGAAATCCATTGCCAATAAATAAACTGTGGCAGCCACGGCACAAAAAATAATCCCGTGGCCAATAAAACTACCTTCCAATTTCTTAAAAATAAACTAACCCTGTTTTTTAAATCACTAAAACTCGCCACCCCCCAAAGTGCAGGAATCAAAAATGCAATGAATTCATTGGGCCGTATTACTGCAATCCACCCTGTCAGCAACCCCGCCGTTGCCAGCAATTTCCATTGCTCTGTATTTGATGAATACCATTGATCAGTCACATAAATCAGCAAACAATAAAGGCCGAACAAGTAGGCGTGCGACATAAAATTCATGCTACTGAAATAAAATAAATTAGTCCCTAAAACCAATGCAGCCGCAACTATCCAAATCGTTTTTTCCATGAAATATTTTCGAAGCGTTTTCACCAAAAAAAACAGACCAAGCAATGGGTAGAAAATAGCAGACATCAAAAGGGCAAACATGTAAGGTTCGCTCAGGCCATCAGCCGGAAACTCCAGCAGGGACGAAGTAAGATGTGCCAACGCAAAAAACGGTAGCTGTAACAGCGCTACTCCCGAAGTATACTTGTTGCCCACTTTACCCAACTGGGTCGTATGCAGCTCAACCAACCCATAGGGATGCCCGGCCGTTTCGCCAACTGATCCCGGGTTGTAGCGTTTCCTCACCGCCACGGCACTGTCCAACTTTGACAGGTCGTGGTAAATAAAAACTGAGGGCAGGTATACATAATACCCCCAGGCATCTGCGTGGTTGGCGCATTGCTTCCAGTTGTCAAACTGGAAACTGAACAACATCATGAGAATGGAGCAAGAGAAAAGGAAGGCAATGGTCTTTCCAGTTTTCATAAATACATAAAATAAGTCTCGAATGCAAGGTAGAAGATAATTGGTTATCCTAAAAAGAAGGGGCTCTTGCACCTTGAAAATAACCGCCCATCAATCACATTTTTCGTAAATTTGCACCCACAAAAATCCAAACCCCGCCAAATTTGTTACTAAAACACCCGTTAAAAACCACCTCCCAGCGAATAAATTGTAAAAAAAGACAGCTTGAACCAAATTATTGAAAATGCAAACCATCCAACCTTACCACCCGAAAAATAAA
The DNA here is from genome assembly GCA_039819485.1 of Bacteroidota bacterium. Classification (GTDB taxonomy): domain Bacteria; phylum Bacteroidota; class Bacteroidia; order Chitinophagales; family Saprospiraceae; genus UBA6168. The sequence continues at coordinate 10,354 of JBCBRY010000167.1, forward strand.
GTCCGTATCGTCACAGCCGCCAGTTTGTTCGATGGTCACGATGCAGCGATCAACATCATGCGCCGCATCATGCAGGCCAGCGGCGCCGAGGTCATCCATCTCGGGCACAACCGCTCTGTGTACGAAATCGTCAACACCGCCGTGCAGGAAGACGTGCAGGGCATCGCCATTACCAGCTACCAGGGCGGGCACAATGAATTTTTTAAGTATATGTACGACCTGTTGCGGGAGCGCAATGCGGGGCATATAAAAATTTTTGGCGGCGGCGGCGGCACCATTCTGCCAACGGAAATTGAGGAACTCCACCAATACGGCATCAACCGCATTTATTCCCCCGACGATGGCCGTGAAATGGGATTGCAGGGCATGATCAACGACCTCCTGCAACAATGTGATTTTCCGGTAGGGCAGAACTTAAACGGTGAGGTCAAAAAATTCACGGAAAAAGATGCAGCGGCTGTCGCCCGCATGATTTCCTCCGCAGAAAACGATACCGAAAACTTTGAGTCCGTTGTGCGCCTGCAACTGCAAAGCATTTTTAATAAAAACCCCGAATTAAAAAATACACCCGTGCTGGGAATAACGGGTACGGGTGGTGCCGGAAAATCAAGTTTGGTGGATGAAATACTGCGGCGTTTTTTAATTGATTTTTCTGAAAAAACAATTGCTATTATTTCTGTCGATCCATCGAAAAGAAAATCGGGCGGTGCTTTATTGGGGGACCGCATCCGCATGAATGCAGTAAATAACGAACGGGTATTTATGCGCTCACTGGCGACCCGACAATCCAATTTGGCGTTGTCAAAACACGTGCAGTCGGCCGTCGAAATTTTAAAAGCCGCAGCTTATGATTTAATTATTTTGGAAACCTCCGGCATCGGTCAGTCAGATACGGAAATTGTCGACCACTCCGATGTGTCGCTATATGTCATGACCCCGGAATTTGGTGCCGCTTCACAATTGGAAAAAATCGACATGATCGATTTTGCGGATATTATTGCCATCAATAAATTTGACAAAAGAGGCGCTCAGGACGCCCTGCGGGACGTACGCAAACAATATCAGCGGGCGCACCAACTTTGGACCCAACAGGTGGACGACATGCCTGTGCATGGCACTATTGCTTCGCAGTTTAATGATCCGGGGACTAATGTTTTATATGCTAAATTAATTGATTTAGTAAAAGCTAAAAGTGAGCGTAGCTCGGACTGGCAATCCGAGTTACAAGTGGCGGAGGGCATGAGCGAAAAGATTTATATCATCCCGCCAAAGCGAATTCGCTATTTATCGGAAATTTCAGAAAATAATCGGCGCTATGATGAGTGGGGAATAAAACAAGAAAAATTAGCGCGGAAATTATTTTCATTAAATCAAACCATTGCACATTTTAACGGTCCCAATTTATTAGAAGACGAAAATGCAGAAAGTAAAAACGACTTAATCAAAAATTTAATTGAATCATTTAATAAAATAAAAAAAGAATTTGATCCGCATTTATGGGATTTATTAAAAGAGTGGGAAAATAAAAAAGCCAACTATGCTTCCGATGAATTTATTTATTATGTGCGCCAAAAAGAAATAAAAGTCCCGACCAAAACAAAGTCATTATCGGGCACAAAAATCCCACGGGTCATTTTACCAAAATACAAGGACTGGGGCGAAATAATTAAATGGAGCTTACAGGAAAACGTGCCGGGCGAATTTCCGTACACGGCAGGTGTTTTTCCATTTAAAAGGAAAGGCGAAGACCCCACGCGGATGTTTGCCGGAGAAGGTGAGCCAGAGCGCACCAACCGCCGCTTCCATTATTTAAGTGCAGGCATGCCGGCCAGCCGTTTATCCACCGCATTTGACAGTGTGACCCTATATGGTGAAAACCCCGACCACCGGCCTGATATTTATGGAAAAATCGGTAACTCCGGCGTGAGCATTTGCTGCCTTGACGATGCAAAAAAATTATATTCCGGATTTGATCTCTGCAACCCCAAAACGTCCGTTTCCATGACGATCAATGGGCCGGCCGCAACCATCTGTGCATTTTTCATGAACGCCGCCGTCGACCAGCAGTGCGAATTATATATTCGGGAAAATAAAATGGAGCATTTGGTCGAAAATAAATTAAAAGAATTATACGACGATAAAGGTTTGGAGCGGCCATCCTATAAAGGAGAAATACCGGAAGGAAACAATGGCCTGGGCCTTTTATTGCTGGGCATTACGGGCGATCAAATTTTGCCCGCCGACATTTACAATCAATTAAAAGCAAAAGCCCTGAACTCCGTACGGGGCACTGTACAGGCCGATATTTTAAAAGAAGACCAAGCACAAAATACATGCATTTTCAGCACTGAATTTTCTTTAAAATTAATGGGCGATGTGCAGGAATATTTCATTGGAAACAAAGTGCGAAATTTTTATTCGGTCTCCATTTCCGGTTATCACATTGCAGAGGCAGGGGCCAACCCGATTTCACAACTGGCATTTACGCTCGCCAATGGCTTTACCTTCGTCGAATATTATCTGAGCCGGGGCATGGACATCAATGATTTTGCACCGAATTTATCTTTCTTTTTCTCCAACGGTGTCGATCCGGAATATGCGGTGATCGGTCGCGTGGCCCGACGCATTTGGTCAAAAGCGATGAAAGAAAAATATGGTGCCAACGACCGCAGTCAAAAATTAAAATACCACATCCAAACCAGCGGCCGTTCGCTGCACGCCCAGGAAATTGATTTCAACGATATCCGCACCACGTTGCAGGCATTGTACGCCATTTATGACAATTGCAATTCATTGCACACCAACGCTTACGACGAGGCCATTACCACACCGACGGAAGAAAGTGTTCGCAGGGCCGTCGCCATTCAAATGATCATTAATCACGAACTGGGATTGGCAAAAAATGAAAATCCGTTGCAGGGCAGTTTTATTATTGAAGAATTAACCGATTTGGTGGAAGAAGCTGTACTCGCCGAATTTGATCGAATTACCGAAAGGGGCGGCGTTTTAGGTGCAATGGAAACAATGTACCAGCGCGGAAAAATCCAGGAGGAAAGCCTTTATTACGAGCACCAAAAACACACGGGCGAATATCCGATCATTGGCGTAAATACATTCCTTTCAAAAAAAGGCTCACCGACGATTATTCCAAAAGAAGTCATCCGTTCGACGAAAGAAGAAAAAATGGCACAGATAAATACCCGCGACAATTTACATAGGTCAAGCGGCGAAAATGCAACGGCTGCATTAAAGCGTTTGCAGGAATCAGCGTTGAAAAATGAAAATATTTTTGCGGCACTGATGGAGACGGGGAAGGTTTGTTCTCTGGGACAGATCACGAATGCTTTGTTTGAGGTAGGGGGGCAATACCGGAGGAATATGTAACCTCATAAACATTAAATCATGAGTCAGAACGAAATAATTGAAAAAGCAAAAAAAAGAGTCAGGGACAAGAAGCAATTTTACTCTCACTTTTATGCGTTTTGTTTCGTCACGACTATTCTTCTTGTTATTAATTTTGTATTTGCTTCTGGAACATGGTTTTTTATGTTACCCATTGTTGGTTGGGGGATGGCCGTATTAGGACATTATTTAAATGTATTTGGATTGCCCAGTTTTAAAAGCAAAGAATGGGAATCAGAGCAGTTTGAATTAGAATTGGAAAAAATAAAAAAGGAAGATTTGTGGAGTTCCACAAATGATCAAGGTTCAAAGAACACCGAGGAGCAATTGGAATTAAAAGAATTCATTCAATTAGAGAACGATTATGATGAAAATGATTTGGTATAGTTGTTTCATTTCTCTTTGTTAAGTGAGTCTTTATTAATTTTCATTCTTCTGTAGTGTTAATTTATTTTATGCGGGAGGCCCGTCAAAAACTTACTTAATGACTTCAAAAAAAAAGGAGAATAAAAGCAACCACTTTTATTCTCCCATAAAGAAAGCGTGTTAATATCATTTAATTTAATTCAATAGCTTCCACCGCGCGCACCAAAGCCCGCTTATCCTTTTCCACTATTTTCATTAAATCAAAAACCTTTTCACTAAAACCGGCCAAGGTCAGGACTTTACGCTCTGGAAATTGCAAAGAGCCGTAGCCCCGCAAATCAAAAGAGTAAATAAATGGATCAGCACCGGTTTTTTGCTTATAATTTTCATAAGCTTTTTTCGGGCTGTAATGTCCGATCCAACCTTGCATATCCGAAAATATGACAATGCGGTCGTAGCGCTTTTTCGCAGTTTTGAAAATCGAATGGAAATTGGTTCCGTGGCCCACTTTGTTGTTTTTTTCAAATGATTTGCTGAAACTAATCACCGACTCATTTAAATCATAACCAATAAAGCGGGCATGGTTTCCGAATTCCAAAATATCGGCATTGCAACGCTTCGCCAATACCATCCCGAACATCGCTCCCACCTCGTTGCACTTCACATGTGGTGAGTTAGCAACATTCGAGGCCATGGAACCGGAGTTATCCACCACGACCAAGGTATTTTCCAAATACGGTACATTATCGCAAGCAATATTGATGGCACGTTCCAATGCGTTGCGAACTTTTCGCATATTCGCATCAGTTCCATTCAATTGCTTGTAAGCCACCAACAGGCGGAACGGCAATACCAGCGATTTTTTAATGCGCTCCCGATCGGTCAATTGTTGGCAAACGGTATGGGTCATGTTCGGAGCTTGCTGTAAAATATTTCGCAAGTTGCGCACCAGTGCGAAGTAACCCAATTTATTTTCACGCAACAGGTTTTTCCAAACCTCTGCTTTTAATCGAACTTTATCTTTTTCCGATTTAGCGGCCTGTCCGGCCTGCGTTAACTGTGATTCCCAGGTCTGGGAATTACGCAAAGTACCATCGACCAAGGCCTGCAGTGCTTGCGCATTTTTTTGTGTCGGCACTGGGTGAATTAAATTAACCAAATCAATTAATTTAATCGACTTATCCTCTCCTCGGTGTTTTGCAATTTGGTAGCCGTCGAATTTATCGAACGCCTTGGCAAAGCCTTTTTTCATCGCATTCGGCAGACCTTTGCCACCTTGCGTTTTAAAATAAGCTGCAATTTCCAGCATATCGTCCGGACGCTTAACAATTTTGTTATAAAAACCTTTTGCCCAGGGCTGTCCAGCCACATATGCCGCTAATTCCACTGCCAATACATGGGTGATCGAACGCATCCCAAATTCAGTACGGGCATAGACGGCCGCTTTGGCCGCAAATAATGGATTGATTTTTTTCAAAGCTTTGACCAAATCTTTAAAAGTATCTTCCGCTTTGCGGTAATATTGATCCTGTGCGAAGGAGGTCAACAACAAAGAAATCAATTCCATTTCAGGGCTTTGCTTAAATGCTTGCCCACCTGCACGGTTGATTGTATTTTTATCTTTTCGCTTGATTTTAAAATTGAAAATAGACATGATTTATTGGTTTGATTGGTTTATAAATAGCCGCCATAATTTTTAAATTAAATCAACTGTAAATACATAGAAATACCATGGAAATATTTTTGCGTATTTCTTTATTTCAGTTTATTTCTAACAAAAATTTATGGGGAAATAAAATTTAAAAACGGTGGAGAAAAATTGCCCGGCGTGTGGTTATCGGTATTCAACGAAGTAACGCTCGGGCTCACTGCCACCTGTTTTTGGAACGGTACAGAGAAAAATGGATGGAGTACGTTTGGCGCTCTACTGCTGAGCTACAGGCCCGTTTTTTTAATCGAGGAAAGCATCTTGCAAATCGCCTTTCAGTCAGATTTTTTCTGCCATTTTTCATTTGCTCACTTTCCTACTCAAACGACTGGCTGCCTGCCAGTTTTAACAGCGGACCTGGTGGGAATTGCACCCACGACCTCCCGATTAATAGTCGAAGTAACTCGCGCTCCTCACTACTGTGGTTCCATATTTTTAAAACCCATTGACAAAATTTTGGAATAAATAATTCCGTTTTGTCCGGATTTATTTTTCTTTAATTCATTGGAGAAAAATGCTTGGCGTAAAATTTCTATGGACGAAGTAACGCTCAGGCTCACTACCAATGTTTTCTTTATTATTTCAACTTTGAGTTTGTCCCTTTGGACGATACAAAGGTGGGAGTACCAGTGCGCAATCTATTTGCGTAGTAAAAAATAAAACAACCAAACCCTGCCAATTAAGCCATAAACTACTGAAAAACAAATATTTAAGCAGTGCTATTTTTTTTTGAAAAAATATATTTTATTTATTTTTCCTGTGATATAAGGTTGCGTTTTCACTCTTATAGCCGCGAAAATCATTACGCCCGGAAACATACAAACCTTCTTCATACAATTCATCTTCAAAAATAGCAGGGTCGACTTTATAATCAGGTGAGGAGGAAATTTCCACCAAATTGTTGGAGGGGTCCCGGATAAACAACTGCATGGCACCGTCGGGCAATTGACGTACTTTTCCCCAGGGCTTTATATCGATAATCCCTAATTCTTTGCAACGGTAAAAGACAGCATTGAAATCATCCACCGTTACGCATACATGTCCGCGAAAAGATTGGGCATCATCCCATTCGGAAAGGTGCAATTGTTGTTCTTCATTTATTTTGAAAAAAGCGGTAGGGTAATCGAATACAAATGCGGGAATGACCTCCAGGCCCATTTCATGCTCATAAAATTCCGCAGCTTTTTCCAATTGGTCTACGATCAGGGTAACGTGGTTTATTTTAGTGATTTTTGCCATGGTTAGTAATTTCGTTCTCTGTTTCAGCTCTGTTTTCTTCCTTGTTTAAACTCTGTGTTATAAAAATAATTGTTACGCAGAATTTAGACAGAGAAATAAACAGAGTTGAAACAGAAAGACTGAAACACAACAGAAAAATATCGCTTTTGATTTAAATAGAAAAAATTATCGGAGAAAAAAGCCATCTTGAAAAATATCTTCCCGGTCCAGTACAAATTCATTGAACCCAGAAATCCAGGCATCGCCATACACCCTTGGCACGATGGCTTTAAACGGACCATAGTTTATTTCCTCTTTTACCTCTACTTCCATCTCAGAATCAACGATGCTGCGGATTTTTATAGCTTCTTCTTTTTTAATTTCTTTTTTAAAATAATGGATTGCCGCTCTGCCTGAAACACCGCTGCCCGTGGCACACCGATCCACCTCCCCATCGGCAAATACGCACACATTTTTAGAGTGTACCCCCGGTTCATTGCTATTTTCAATAAATATAGTACCGTATAAAAAATTAAGGTCCGGTTCATACGGATGTTGCATCTGCTGCGAATCCTTCACTGTTTTTTTAATGATTTTCCCCTGCCGGATAATTTCGCTATAATTTTCTTTAATTAATTTTAAATTAATTTGCTCCGCATTTAAATAGGCATAAAAAGCACCGCCATAAGCAAGGTCATAATTTATCTTTTGGCCATCCGGCAAAACAATTTCCGCATCGGGTGTTTGCACGAATGAAGGAACATTGTCAAAATAAATCCGATTTATTTTCCCGCTGTTTATTTCCACATAGGCTTTTAACTGGCCACACGGCGCGTCGATTTTCATCTCTGTTACGGGCTCCCGTTTTTTCACCCAGCCCATTAAAACCGCCAGCTTGGCAATGGCAATGGTCGCATGTCCGCACATGGTGGAATAGCCTTCGTTGTGTAAAAACAAGACGCCAAAATCCGAGTCCATTCTTTCTGGCGGCAATAGAATCAGGCCATACATATCGGCATGCCCGCGCGGTTCCCACATCAGCTGTTTGCGAAAATGATCAAAATTATTTTGCATCTGCCGCCGGTAATCTAAAATGGAATTGGCCTTTATCTCCGGTGCGCCTTGCATCACGACCCGCAGTGGTTCGCCTCCGGTGTGCATATCAATGCAGCGGGCAATTCGGGCATAATCGCCGATGAGTTCAAGGCCGGTGGAATTACGGATTTTGTTGTATGCTGAAGACATGAAAAAAGAAATTGAGGAATTGAATTACGGTAATTGATTTATTTCCTATTTCTTAATTATGCTGATTTATCAACTTAGGGTCAAATGCTCGCTAAGTTGGCGCCGCAGTCGGCCTATCGGCCGCTCGGCGCAGTCTGGGGGCTGAGGGGGCAGTTGTTTTGGAATCGTTGAAAATTCAACGATTCCAAAACAA
>JBCBRY010000168.1:0-18374 GCA_039819485.1 Bacteroidota bacterium
TTTTTTGTGACTACATGCATTTTGTTGGTTCAAAAAAGCGATGAAAACAGAATCCGAACCTTGGCCGAAGTTCAATAGAATTTGATCAGTATCCGGAAGCAAGGAAGGATATTTATTGTTTTCTTTTTTGTGACTACATGCATTTTGTTGGTTCAAAAAAGCGATGAAAATAAATAAAACACCTTTTACAGAAAAAACAATATTTGCCAATGCAGAAGAAATAGACACTCCAGCACCTGTAGAAATACTGGTCAAAAAATTTGCCCAAGTTTCTTCAAATGAAACAACCGGATTTTGTGTGCTGGCCCGATCAAATAATTCTGCTATTTTTTTTTCTACATCTTTCATAATAATTCTCCTTTTTTAATTTGCAATCCAGGTTCGTTGGTCAACAGTTGAATTAATTTTTTCCTCCCTCTTTCCAATCTTTTTTTGACTGCCGATTCTGAGACTTGGTGAAGGGCTGCAATTTCTTTTATGGAAAAACCAGATATTTCAAATAAAATAATGCTTTCCTTTTGATTAACTGGCAACTTCGCAATCGCCCGATGAAGGATATAAATTTCAACGTCCACATCAGACCGTGCATCACTTTCTATATTCTCCACTTCACGCTCATCAATAAACCCAACCTCCCGTTTCTTTTTTAGCTGATTGGAAACAACCCGAATGGCAATTCCAAATAAAAAGGACAAAAATGCTTTCTCTGATTTCAGCCCTTCAAACTTTTGAAAAGCAATTACAAGTGTATCGTTCATCAGGTCGCGAAAATCCATTTGCCCACAAGCACGGGCGCGGCAGAAGCGTTCAAACCGATCGTGGACAGGTTCATAAAGAGAAAGGAATTTCTTTTGCTTAAGGTCGTTCATTAAACTTGATGATTATCAGTCTCCTTTTCATTAAGTGTAACGAGTTGGGATTTGGTGACAAATTAATTTTTAAAATTCCAATTCGTTCCCGTGCCCATCTAACTTTGGTCGACGTTTAGAAAGATTTTGTAAACGTTTAAAAAAAAGTCTGCAGCATATATTCGCCCGCGGATTTATTTTATTGTACAATTACGGCAAACTGGTGGGCGGATATTCAAGGACGAGCGAGAGGTGAAGCAGTTGCACGTTGACCCTTTAAAGGGATGCTGACTGAGGCAAACTAAACCACGTATGCCTGGAAGGCAATGACATCACTTACCCTACCCTCTTTGAGGACTGCTACAATTCAGGTTTTTCTACTTTTATAAAAATTTAAAACATGAAGAAAAACACCCTTTCTCTCGTTTTTAGCCTGTTTACTTTTTTCTCCACCGTTGGTCAGGTCACGAACCTCCCGATTGCATTTGACGAGATCCGTTACCTGACGGAACTCAATGGTTTTAATATAGGCACTGGTTACCCCTGGATATCGGATGACGGACTGCGTATTTATTTTGTACTGGAACCATTCGGTGGCTCCAGCTCTCTCATCCTCCATGCTGAGCGCCCCAACTTGCAGGCTAGTTTTACTAATATGCAGACCCTGCCTATCAACATTCCCGACACCTACAATATTTCGCCCTGGCTGACCAATGATGAACTGACCATTTACTACTCAACCTTAGAGTTCGGAGGCGGTGTGGTCAGTCCTCTGTACCGCGCCACCCGCAGTTCGATAGATGAAGATTTTGGCGCCCCTGCCATTGTCGAATTGGAAGGAACTCCTACACTGAATTTTCTGGCTTCCGCCAGTTTTACGGCGGATGCTTCCCAGTTGTACCTCTTCACCTCAGACGGAGGATCAAACAAGGCCATCCTGTACTATGAACAAACAGACTCAAACACTTATGAATATATTGAAACGTTACAATTGCCGGTGGGCCTCGAAGCAGCTCCTTGCAAACTTTCCCGGGATGGGCTCAGTCTCTATGCAGGGCTGACCCCGGTAAATGGTCGCAATCAATTATATGTATTCAAAAGGGACAGCCAGAACGAGCAATTCAGCAATTTGTTTTTTCTGGAAAATAATCAATTGAATCCCTCCTCCTTCTACAACCGGCAACCGGCCGTTGGTTGTGGGGGCGACTGTATCGCGTTCACCCGGGGGAATGCGGATACCTTCAGTGCCAACGATCTCTGGCTGGCCAGCCGCGAACCCACCGCCAGTCAAAATATTTTCAGGCCCGCCGTGGAAGCTGCCATTTATCCAAACCCAGCCGTAAACTTTATTAAGTTTGATTTCGAGGTTCCTGAAAAATACACCGGCCTACGTCTGCTGGTTTTCAATGCCAATGGCCAACTGGTCGCTGAAAGTGAATTGCCGAATACACCAAATGTATTCGATTTAGAGGTGACTGGATTCCATTCCGGGAGCTACTTTTACCAATTGAGGGGTGGGGAATTGTTGTTGATGGCGGGCAAGTTTTTGGTGAAATAAAAATATGTTTCAAAATTCATGTGTTGTTGCAAGTGACGGCTCGCCTACTCGCCTTATCACTTGCAACCCGCTTTACTTTCAAGCATTTTCCGAGATCCGCTTCTGAGAAATTTGATAAGAACCACCAAGGCAGGTTGTTCCTTTTTTTTCATTAAGATTTTGATTGCACCTATTTTTACTATACCTTTAGTAATTATTACCCACAAGTTATTTGTCTTATCATATTATAAATTTTTCTCTGAATATACATTGCGGAGTTGAATAAAAACATTTGGAGCTTAAAACTGGAAGAGGCAGTTATAGAGCATGCTTTGCCTATAAATTTTTGTCATGTTTTAAAATACCAGACCAATTTATGGCCACCTTTTTCAATTTACAAACAAAAAAAATGGCGCCATAAACGGGCGGTGAATGCGATGCTATAACTGACCGGCCAGTTAAACATAAATCAATTAAAATGAAACATTCACCCCTTTTTCAATTTATCCACAACAGCATACTGCTTTTTCTTGCCTGCATACTTTTCCAATGTTGCACCCAGGATCTATTTCAAACCAATTATTCAAAACCCGGGGGCAACCTCATACCTAAAGCAATTACAAACTCAAGTTTCGCCAATTGGCACATAATTGCCGGCCAAACAGGATTTTTTACGCCTGTTTTCATTATGAAAACAGATAACGACGGAAATGCGCAATGGGCAAAAGAATACAGCATTGACAACAATACCCAAGACGCAATCATAACTGACATCATTGAAGATTCAAATCAGGACATACTGGTTACTGCCCATGTGGCCCAGGCATCGGTAGGCTCAAACAGCTTTTCGCCTTTCATTATCAAAACCAATAACAATGGGAACTTAATTTGGAGCTTCCGCTACCAGCACCCTAATGCACAGGGGTATGGAGAAACTTTGTTCAATAGTATCGTTCAGTCACAAGCTGGGGATTATTATGTTACTGGAAGCCAGGCTTTTGGCTCAGGTTACCTGCCAATCATTATGAGAATACAAGCTAACGGCCAGCTAGTATGGTTAAAACAATACAGCATTTTTGAAGCTCATGGCAGCACCATAAAAGAGTTAAACGGGAGTATCATCGTATCCCTGGAGGGAACAACAGGTATTTTAACAACTGACCTCAACGGGCTCAATGCAAACATTTACACTTATGCAGGCGTAGGAACGGGACAGGGACTTGAGACAGATGGTGGAGATGTGCTGTTATCTGGGCACGTCCCCGGATTGGCGAGTGCCCTGTTTTTAACAAAAATTGACATGTCGAACAACCCCGGCAGTGTACTATGGTCTAAAAAATACGACGTCTCTCCGTCGCCACACAATGGTACAGTCACCAGGGTCTCAGACGGATACTTGTTGCAGGGAATTGGAAATGGAATGACGATATTAAAGACCAACAGCAATGGTGAAACACAATGGGTAAAAGAAATAGGTGGCAATACCATTGTTCACCCTACAAATTATATTACCGGCCATAACCTCGATGCGCCTACATCGTTTAACGATGATGGGTTCGCGTTCACCTCTATTGGCCCCGGGCTTTCCATCTTCCTGGCAAGGGCCGATGCTGCGGGCAATACACCTTGTAACCAATTCGGGTTAAATGTCATCGAGACAAACGTTAACACTCAGGGAAACCCCAGTCAGACATCAGGTACCGATATTGCTTTTAATGTCATCCCTGCATCTGTTCAGGAAACTTCGGTGACCTACAATAAAAATGATGAATGCCGCCAATTGAACTGTACGCCACCACCACCGGAGGTCACGGCGTGGTATCCTTTTGACCAAACAACGGATGACATTGTCGGTGGCAATCATGCTGCCTCAGTCAATACCCCGGTGTATCAGATCGGCCTGGTTTCCTCATGCATAAAACTGAATGGGACAAGCGACTACCTGACCGTGGCAAATTCAACTGCCAATAATTTTGGCACCAATAGCTTCAGCATTGATTTTTGGATCAACCTGCCCAATAATGGGAATACCGGCAAACAGGTCATCTTGGACAAGGTGTCTGGAAATGGTGTTGGTTATTCTGTCTTTGTGGATAACGGTGTCCTGCAATCCTATCTTTCAGACGGGACGACTCAAGGGACCCAGAGTTCCAACTACAGCCTGTACTCAAATTCAGGCTGGCATTTTGCCACCCTGACCGTCGACCGTTTAAATGGAGTGCTAAACTGGTATGTGGACGGAGTTGCCCAAACCACATTTAATATTTTGACGTTCAACGGGTCGTTTTCAAATAACTCCCCGATGATCATTGGTGCAGACGCTAATCAAAACAACTATCTGGATGGTTTTCTCGATGAAATTGAATTATTCGACAAGGCATTGGATATCGGTGAAATTAACAGGATTCGTTCAGCTGGCAGCAATGGTAAATGTAAGTCCATAGTCACTGCGCCGTCCTGCCAAAGTATTTGCCTGGGAGCATCCAGTGTAAATGTTCCAATTTCAATCTGCAATTACAGCAGCCAAAGCAAAACCTATACGTTGGAAGCTATTTATGGTTTACCGATTGGGGCACAAAACGGATTTTGCAATGAGGCCGGCCCCACATCTTATTCAGCCGCCAACCCTACTGTCACTGTTGCCCCATTTTCGTGCGGCATCATAAATACAACGATTCCAAGGCCGGTTGGATTAGATGCAGTCAATGACAGAGCTTGCTTTCAAGTTACTGTTACCGACAATAATGGCATTGCTTACTGGGCTGATGGATGTATTCTTGACAGAAGAGATATTTGCCTGACTGTGCCAAACGAACCGAACGCTTTAATTGAGCTAACTCCTAGCGAAACCACAACGGTTTCAATAGTAGCTGAAAACACGACTAAAGAAAGCATCCAAATGGACTATGTATGGAAAATGGATGAGTCAAACCAAAGGGACAGAAGTCTTTCTATTGACCAGAAAGAAAATTCTATCGAACTAAAACCGAATGAAAAAAAGGAAATTTCAATTGGTGTGAATGTGAAAAAGCACCTGCCATTCAAAACTTTCAATATCGGCCTTGAAGCCAAGACACAATCAGATTCGACTTATAAAAACTTAATGGTGCTGAAATTCGTAACTCGTACTAATTGATCGGTTATCATTTTTTGAATCAGCTCCCTGCAAGATGTCTTTTTTATAGAGTCATCCAAAAGGGATAGCCTAATGAATGTTGTTGCAAGTGACGGCTCGTAAAATCGCCTTAACACTTGTAACAACTTTCCAATTTGGTCGCCTGAATTATCAACTCCTTAACCTCTCACCTCTAACTACACTTTTGATGAAATTCATCTAGATGACGGCACAGAAGCCAATTCCAATACTTGAGACAACCAAGACAAAAAAGAGAAATCATTTTTGCAAAACCATCCGTTTTGATATTGTAATCTCCCCGGCCCTCAGTGTGTAGAGATAAATACCGCTACTCAAATTTTCACCATTAAAAATCACCTCGTATGCACCGGGAGCTTTAAAGCCATTGGCCAGCGTCGAAACCTCTTGTCCATAAATATCATACACTTTGAGCGTTACGAATTCGCCTTTTTTCAATTGATACCATATACTGCTTGAGGTATAAAAAGGATTGGGATAGCTTTCCTTCAGGATGAAGTCCGCCGCAGGTTCAGCTTCAAAATCGACGGATGTTGTTTCATCTCCAAAATCAACATCGCTCGCCGAATAAAATGCTTCGGGGCTATCAGATCGTTGCCAGATACTATAAATGACGTGTTTGCCTGTTCGGACAGGCAACGTAACCGGAATATCGACCGTACTGGCTGCCGCACTTTGAGTCGTTTCTGCAAGAAGGGTCAGGTTGTTCCATGTCAATGGCTGGTCAGGTGTCCAGCCCTCATTCGTAATATAGACGCGATAATAATCCGTTGCATGGGGTGCGCTATTCGTCCAGGTGACCGTAAAAGGCCCGGGGACAACAGAAGTGGCCACCCAATCGGCACGAGCCTGGTCCATACCACCATATTTTTCCGGCCTGCCGCCGCTGGCCAGGTTACCATCTGGCACTACTGCCATATGATTGCCATTGGCATCTGCCTGGTTGATTTCATTCCAGTCATACAGTGGTTGAGTGCCATGGGAGGCAACCGCCGCAACACATGGCGGAGAAACGGGACTTTCCGGATTTTCCTGATAACAAGTCCAGATACGGCTAGGCGGGTAGGTCACGGTACCATGTGCAAAGGCAACAGGAGCAGCCATCACGAGTACCGCACTTAACAACAAGGCCCAAGATGATCGATGAAAAAATAAACGGTATGCCCTTTTTGTTCCGGGGTTTGACATTTTTATCAGCATGGTAAGATGGATTGAACGGGCCAGGCGTCTTGTCGGTGGGATAATGTCTTATTTATGGGAAATGTTCGCCGGCAACCAGCAGCATACTCCTCTGCTCAATCCTGTTTTGTAATCTGTCTAAACGCTGCGTAACAAAGAAAAACCTTCACTTCTCTTCTGGCATCTTTAATACATCATTTACCGACATCATAAAATCATCCAACACCGGCGCTGCCGAACACAAATCCTCCCCCATACATAATTTAATTACTTTTAAATCTTTGTCGGAATAAACATATACCTCTTTCACTTCCGGCCGAATTTCCCAAACCACCCGCACTCCGGCAGCTCGGTAATCTTTCATTTTTTTACTGAATAGATTGATTTGGTCGTTGGTAGAGATGATTTCAATGATGAATAAAGGGACTTGGTTTTCACCTCGTGTCATTTTGGCAATTTGTTCATTCGAAAAAAAAGAGGAATCAGGCCGACGGTGGTTTTTGCCAAAAAATGCATCTACCTCGTGAATAAATTCACCATTCGCTTTGCTAAGCCCAATCAATTCCCTTAAAAAAACTTGAAGATTTTTTAGAATAAATGCTTGTGTGTAGTTCATCGTGCGTTTTGAAATTTCAATTTCTCCATCCAGCCATTCGTATAAAAATTCATCTTCACGGGTTAGGTAATCCCGTTGAAAGTCTTCCCAGGTGATGCGTTGTTTTGGGGTGGAGGGAGTCGGAGCAAAATCGTGAGCACCGCTATTTTCATCTTGAAAATTGGCTGCTGTCATGATAAAAAGTTTTACCAAAGATAAGGTGTTTTCTTTGCACGGCCAATTACCAGTCTCCCCCCCGAATGAATACCTTTGCCCCTTCAAATCATCAAAGCAAACTGCACCAGACATGATCCTTTTCTTCGGCGACCCTTCCCACAAAATCTACGCAGTCCAAACCGACCAAGCCCTGCCCGGCGAGGACTTCCAAAAACTGACCTGGCTCTTCGGCAACCAACCCCGCATCGAAGCGGAATCTGTTCCCGGCCCTTTCGTCGGCCCCCGCGCGACCATGATTTCGCCGTGGAGTACCAATGCCGTGGAAATCACCCAGAACATGGCCATCAACGGCATCCTGCGCATGGAGGAGTATTTGCCGCTGGCAAAGGGCGAAAGCTACGACCCCATGCTGTCGCAAAAATTTCCGGAACTGAACCAAACCGTTTTTAACATTGATATTCAGCCGGCACCCATCCAAGCCATCGACGACATCGCTACGTTCAACGATCAGGAAGGACTGGCCCTTAGCAGCGAAGAAATCGACTACCTGAAAGACGTCGCCAAACGCATCGGCCGCAAGCTGACCGACTCGGAGGTGTTCGGATTTTCACAGGTGAACAGCGAGCACTGCCGCCATAAAATCTTTAATGGCACCTTTGTGATCGATGGAGAAGAAAAGGAAACTTCTTTATTTAAGCTCATCAAAAAAACCTCTTCGGAAAACCCCAACGATATCGTTTCTGCCTATAAGGACAATGTGGCTTTCCTGAAAGGCCCGACCGTTACACAGTTCGCACCCAAACGTCCCGATATACCTGACTTTTATGAAAAAAAGAAATTCAATTCTGTCCTCTCCCTGAAAGCCGAAACGCATAATTTCCCAACTACAGTGGAGCCATTCAATGGAGCAGCCACCGGTTCAGGTGGTGAGATTCGGGATCGACTGGCAGGTGGACAAGGTTCGCTGCCACTGGCGGGCACAGCAGTGTACATGACGGCCTATTCCCGCTTAAATGCAGAGCGCCCCTGGGAAAAAGGAATGCCAGAACGCAAATGGCTTTACCAGACCCCACTCGACATTTTGATCAAAGCCAGTAACGGTGCTTCTGATTTCGGAAATAAATTTGGCCAACCGCTCATCGCCGGTTCATTGCTGACCTTCGAACACGAGGAAGCCAACCGCCGTATGGGCTACGACAAGGTCATCATGCTGGCTGGCGGCATCGGCTACGGCAAGGCCGAGCAGGCACTCAAGGGGGCACCACAGCCAGGCGACAAAATCGTCGTGATGGGGGGCGACAACTACCGGATCGGGATGGGAGGAGCGGCTGTTTCTTCCGCTGATACAGGTGAATTCGACACAGGCATCGAACTCAACGCCGTGCAACGCTCCAACCCCGAAATGCAAAAACGGGTGGCCAACGCCGTAAGGGGCGTGGTGGAAAGTGAGGAAAACTTCATCGTCTCCATCCACGACCACGGTGCGGGCGGGCACCTCAATTGCCTTTCCGAACTGGTAGAAGATACGGGCGGAAATATCGACCTCGACAAATTGCCCATTGGTGATCCCACACTATCGGCAAAAGAAATTATCGGCAATGAATCGCAGGAACGGATGGGCCTGGTGATTGCAGAAAAAAACATGGAAACGCTCCGCAAAATCGCTGAGCGCGAACGTGCCCCGATGTACGAAGTCGGCAACGTGACGGGTGACGACCGCTTTACATTCCAGTCATCTTCCAAAAGTGACAAACCGATGGACCTGGCACTCGCCGACATGTTCGGCAGCTCGCCCAAAACCATTTTAACAGATAAAAAAATTGACCGGAAATATACAGACGTGGACTACTCCGCTTCGCAAATCTCGGCTTACGTCAAAGATGTCCTCCGCCTCGAAGCCGTCGCCTGCAAGGACTGGCTGACCAATAAAGTGGACCGCTGCGTGGGCGGCCTCGTGGCCAAACAACAATGCACCGGACCACTCCAACTCCCGCTCAACAACTGCGGGGTGATGGCCCTTGATTATGATGGCAAAAGCGGTATCGCTACTTCCATCGGCCATTCGCCCGTCAGTGGTCTGATTGATCCAGTGGCGGGCAGCCGCAATTCCATCGCCGAGGCATTGACCAACATCGTATGGGCACCGCTGGAAAATGGGCTGCGATCCGTTTCGCTTTCCGCCAACTGGATGTGGCCGTGCAAAAACGAGGGCGAAGATGCCCGCCTGTACGAGGCCGTCGAAGCCATTTCAGCATTCGCCATTGCCCTCGGCATTAACGTTCCAACAGGCAAGGATTCGCTTTCGATGAAACAAAAATACCCCGATGGGGAAGTGATTTCGCCCGGCACTGTGGTCATTTCAGCAGCGGGCCATTGCGACGACCGCTACGCAGTGGTAGAGCCGGTCTTGCAAAAAGAAGGCGGTCCGATTTATTACCTCAACCTTTCTGGTGAAAGCCATCAGTTAGGTGGCTCTTCGTTCGCACAAACGAAAAATAAGGTCGGAGAAAAAGCACCTTCGGTAAATGATGCCGCTTATTTTGCGAAAGCATTTGATGCCATTCAAGGTTTAATTAAAAACGGCCACATCCTTGCCGGCCATGATGTTTCCGCAGGCGGCCTGTTGACCTGTCTTTTGGAAATGTGCTTTTCCGACGTGGACTTAGGAGCAGAGATTGATTTGACTTCTATTGGTGAAAATGATTCGGTGAAATTGCTCTTTTCAGAAAACAGCGGCATTGTGATCCAAGCCAAAGACAAGGACGTAGAAGACGTGTTGGGGAAAACTGGCATCCATTTCCATAAAATCGGGAAGGCGACATCTTCTCCGAAACTCATTGCCACTAATGGCGATGAAAAACACTCCTTCGACGTCACTGAACTACGAGACATCTGGTACGAAACCTCTTACCTCCTCGACCGCAACCAAACAGCCGGCAATTTGGCAAAGGCCCGTTTCGACAATTATAAAAAGCAGCCGCTGCATTATATTTTTCCGGAAGGCTTCACAGGCAACCGGCCTGCACGAGACGACTCCGGCCCCCGCATCAAGGCGGCCATCATCCGCGAAAAGGGCAGCAATTCTGAGCGGGAAATGGCGCACGCCATGTACCTCGCCGGTTTTGATGTGAAGGACGTCCATATGACCGACCTTATCAGCGGGAGGGAAACGCTGGAAGATGTTCGTTTTATCGGTGCCGTGGGCGGCTTCTCCAATTCCGATGTGCTCGGTTCGGCGAAAGGCTGGGCTGGCGCATTTTTATATAATGAAAAAGCCAAAGCGGCCCTCGACAATTTCTTCAAACGCGACGACGTCCTCTCCGTTGGCATCTGCAACGGCTGCCAGCTATTCGTGGAACTGAACCTCATCAACCCGGAGCATGAAACGCCTTCCAAAATGCTCCACAATGATTCGCACAAACATGAGAGCATTTTCACTTCCGTCGTTATTCCGGAAAACAACTCTGTGATGCTGTCTTCGTTGGCGGGTTGCCGCCTCGGCATCTGGGTGTCGCACGGCGAAGGCAAGTTCCACCTGCCGCTTCCCGAAGACCGGTACAACATTGTTGCGAAATATGGCTACGACACCTACCCCGCCAACCCCAACGGAAGCGATTACAACGCCGCCATGATCGCCAGTGCGGATGGACGACACCTGGCTACGATGCCGCATTTTGAGCGCTCGATGTTCCGGTGGAATTGGGCGAATTACCCGGGCGAACGGAAGGGAGATGATATTTCACCGTGGGTGGAAGTATTTTTGAATGCGCGGCGGTGGTTGGAGAAAGGGTAGTTTTACTATCTTGAGTATTGAGCCAAAATTCCATACCGTGATCATTGAGTAATCATTTTATTATCAGACAGGCGGTACCAAGGCAACGCCTGTCTGATAATAAAATCACCCGCCCAACTTCCGCATCAACAACTCATACTCCTGTTCTGTCAGTTGGCCCTCTTCTCTTAATTCCTGCAACTTGCGGAGCTGTTCGAGCAGGTCGGGGGAATTATCAGGGTTTTTCAACTCCAGGATGTCTTCTTCCGGTTCCGGTTCCAGCTTTGGCTTTGCCAACCGATAACCATTGTTGACGAAGGCTTCATATTCAGGCTGCATGCGAAGGAAGGCGAGGTCACTTTGCATCTGGATCCGTCCTTTGTCCTTGAGGCCGGCAGCGACGGCCAGATCGAGATGGGTGAGGGCATCTTTTACATTTTCATTGATGGAATAGCACCGGGCGAGGAGGAAATGAGCTTCCTGGTCATTGGGTTTCAGTTTGATGGCTTTATGGAGGGCAGCAATAGCTTCTCCATAGTCGTATTCCTGGTATTCGTCCAGCGCTTTTTGCCAATACTTTCCAAACTGTATTTCAGTGGGAGATTTTTGTGGTTTGGCTTTCGGCCTGGCTTTCCGTTTGTACTTCTTGACTGGCGGGGCAGCGACTTCAGTTGCTTCCTGAGAAACGCCGTTGTATTTCACATCAAAATCATGCCTGGGCATGGAAAAGAAGATAATCGCATCGATCAGGCTGATGATGGCCATAATGGGTACCAATGCCGCCAAACCTTCATTGATGAGCATACCGGCCAGGGTCAGTCCAAGATAGAGTATGCCGAGTTTGCGCTGTTTCAGATAAAACCGGTGTACGCCAAAAACCCCAAAGAACAAGGCAAACATGCCGGCCCAGAATTTCTTTTTACGCCCCTTGCGTCTCCGGGGAGCAGTGGCCGGGGAAGGGCTGGCCCGGCGGTAGTATCCCAGTGGCGGAGCGGTGACGCCTTCATTGGTGATGGCAAAGATTTCGACTTCTTTTAAAATGTTTTTTAGTTTGAACATGCCGATCGACCGGGCCTCAATGGATGAAACATTTTTAATGTCATCGTATACTTTGCCAGAAATAAAAATTCCGCCCGGCACGCACAAAGACTCTATCCTGGACGCAACATTGACACCGTCGCCAAAAACATCCTCATCTCCATAGCTGACATCTCCGGTATGAATGCCGATCCGCAGCGGTACGGTAGGAGGCTCGTGCAGTTCTTGCTGAATGGCCAGGGCACATTGCACCGCAGCACTGGCGCTTGGGTAGATGCTCAGCGTACCATCACCATAATATTGCAAAATTTCACCGCCAAAAGCTTTGGTATTCCGCACAAAAGCTTCCCGGTGCCGGTTACGCAGCTGCCGGGCAACCTCTTCATCCTGTTGCATCATCGCAGAATAGCCCACCATATCGGTAAACATAATGGCGGCAAGTCGACGTTGGATCTTTTTCATTGACGGAAGTATATGGTGATTTAGTGCTTGGGGCACCTGTCAGGAGAGACTTTTTTACCCCCCCTGAACACGCCCCTAAAAGCAGATTGATCAAAAGTAAAAAACAACCCGTCAAAAAACAAAATGTTGCCTTTCAGAAAGGTCTGTTGTTGACTTGGCAGAAAAAGAGCATCCACTAGCCAATGATTCTGAAAAGAAGAACGCGTACTTATGATATCAAGAAAATGCCAGGTCGTATATCAGTGCAGCCCCCGAGCGGAACAGTCTAATCCTATCTGAAACCATTTGGGCAAAATAATTTCTTTATAAAACGTAGTATCCAGTTCGTTTTTCTGATTAAAAACACCTTTCACATAAGCACCGTGAATCTCCCCCTGCACCCAATAATCAGGCCTGTCGTTATTTTCAGCTGTAATGCCCAACTCTACTCCACGGTGACTTGGATTCCCCGGTTTTTCGGATAATTCACTGGCATTGTAATTTTTACTCTGAGGCTTAATAGCTAAATAATTTATCGCTTCATAATTAACAAAAACTGGCTCTTCAAAAGTATATTCAGTTCCATTCTCCCGGTTGATAAAATTTAAATTCTCCATTTTTAAATTCCTGTAGAAAGTATTGCCTTTTATTTCATCAGTAATGGAAAAATCAGAACGAATATAATAATCGGCACCCGGTGGAACAGAAATCCCTTTTGGATTGGGATAACAAACCCGCTGCATCATAGTTACTGGCCTGGGGTATTCGGTGCGATAAAAGGCATAGGCTATCGAAGTGCCTGGTTCCACATAAATAATGGGAACTTCCTTTTCTACTTTTTGCCCATCATCCATCTCCGCAATCAGTTTAAAAGAATTGTACGCTTTGTCTGATGAAAGTTCAACCTGATATTTTTGGTGATTATACCTACCGTTATATTTGTAATCGTATGTGTCTTTCCGCACGCCGTCAAGTTCAAGATATATTTTTCCGTTGGCCTGCCCGGAGGGAGTGGTAACAGAAAAATCCACCAATTTGTACCCACTGTTTTCTACCAAGTAAATTGGAACTTCCGAAATAATAATTTTTATTTTTTCTTTTAGGGAAACCTTAGGCTTTGGTTGTTTTTCAACTGGCTGATCAGTATGATTACAGGAAAAAAAAATCAATAAAAGAAAATTAAAAAGGAGTGTAAATACAGAGAGTCGCATCATAACAACGTCTTATAGATTTGATTGTAACAATTGCTGTTTGACAAAAGTAATTTCTGAAAAGAAGTAATTGAATTTTTCACACTTAAATAAAAGTTAAGTTCGAAAATAGTCAGCCACTGAGCTGGACTTTTCCCAACATTCGTGCTCCACCAGATAGTTTTTTATTGCCCATGGTATCGGAGGGTGGTGATATTGAAGTTGTTTGAAAATTCCTCTATTCACTTTCGCCACTGCGACATTTTAAAAATTAATTTTTTGATTGGTGAACCTCCTAACAGGCTTTTGGTTTCCTCTGTATATTTTTACCCTGTCAGTAAATACCGATGAATGGTAAAATCGTTTTGTTGGCATAAAATCCGGAGTCAGGCACTGAAAACCACTCATTTATGAAAAACAACGGTACTACCATTAATTACCAAACAAACAATTCCAATTATGAAATTATATCAAATCGTTTTTTGTGCGGCCCTTTTCTTCATTTCCTGCAATGTGTCTCAATCCCAATCGGATAAAACAACCATGCAAAAAGCAGAGGCCAAATCCGTGGCCAGTTATGACGGGCTTCACCGGGCCTATTTTGCCAGTGGTTGTTTCTGGTGTGTGGAAGCCGTTTACGAAAGTGTGAAGGGCGTCAAAGAAAGCATTTCCGGATACTCCGGCGGACATACCAAAAACCCAACCTATGAGAAAAGCAACACCGGCCTCACCGGTCACGCCGAAGCTGTGGAAATTATTTACGACTCCAGCGTTGTGGACTTTCCAACCTTGGTGGACGTCTACTTTGGCTCTCAGGATCCCACGCAGGTGAATGGTCAGGGCCCCGACCGCGGCTCGCAGTACCGCTCGATTATTTTTTATCAAAATGAAAAAGAGAAAGCGATCATCGAAGAGAAAAAAGCGGCATTGGCAAAAGCATTAAACGCCAATATCGCCGCAGAGGTGATGCAATTTGAAAAATTCTGGCTGGGGGAAGATTACCACCAGGATTATGAAAAGAAACACCCGAACCACCCCTACATACAACGCATCAGCATCCCGCGGCTGAAGCGCTTTCAGGCAAAGTTTCCGGAATTGTTGAAAGACGGTGGGCATTGATAATGGAGCCTCCCCCAACGGTAACACCGTTTTTGGAACGGTGTTACCGTTGGGCCTCCATACCTGCCTCGTTTCAGAAAACTGACTTTTACGGGACATTGGCTCGAATAAAATTGGGCAGGTACCTACTTTTGGTTCTTGAAATCTCCATTTGTCAAATTATGAGAACCAGGATCATCTGTTACCTTGCCATTTATCTGTTCTGCACCTTTTCCCTCTCTGCGCAAAATACGGTCCTGCTGAAAAATATCCATTCTAATCATGATGAACAAGAATTTTGGAATATCCGTGACCTGGTAGCAGCAGGAGACCATCTCTTTTTTTCCGGCGTCAAGTGTAACGAGTCACCAGAACTATATGCCATCCATGTACAGGACGACTCCGTCTTTATGCTGAAAAATATATGGCTTGACAGCGATGATAATTTTTGTGACTACAACCCTGATTATTTCTGCCTGGGCGCCGCTATCCTTTCCGCATCTGAGGACAATCTGTTTTTTAGCAGTGGACAATGGGACGATGGGAGTGGCCTGTATCTGACGGACGGTACGTTGGACGGCACAGCTCCATTAAATGCACCCTATCCAGGCGGCCACCCCTGTACGGTATCCAATTTTACGCATTTCAACAATCGGTTCTGGTTTACGGCACATGATGCGGATCATGGCCTGGAACTTTGGGTCTCGGATGGAACGCCGGACGGGACGAACCTCTTTCTGGACATCTTGCCCGGCGAAGAAGGCTCGGCCCCTAATCGGTTTGCTGCGGTAAACGATAAGCTCTATTTCACGACCAGGATGGCAAATGCTACGCAAATCTGGGAATCAGACGGTACGGTAGCTGGCACCCAAATCATTCATACACTTGACATAACTGCGGCAGAATATCTTTGGTTCAGGTACTTTGACCAAGTAGGCGACCAGGTAATTTTAGCCTATCAGGATCACCCGCAGAACACTTTTTACCTGGGCATCATCCGGCCTGACTCCGCTCAATTGATCTTGATTGACACCCTCAATGCTCCCGGCAGCATCCAATACCTCGCCTATGATTTTGTTGAATATAATAGCAAAGTATATTTCCCGGCAGCCAGAGCAGATGTTGGCCGGGAATTATTTTATATCGACGGCTCAAATAATAAACCTCAGCTGGCGATTGATTTGACGCCGGGAAGTGCCCCCTCATATCTGGAAAACCTGAGGTCAATTAACGGTAATTTGTTTTTTACAAACAAAATTGATTCAACTCTTTTTTTATATAAAAGTGACGGGACTTTTGACGGGACCTATTTAATTGATTCCATACGAATACAATCGGTATCGAGCGAGGAACATTTCTTTGAAAAAGATGGCCTGTTATATTATTTTAAAAATAACCTAAAAGAATTAATCGCAACCAATGGCGACTCTACCCAATTGGCTTTTTCATGGGGCGGATTAAATTCTATCCATGAGATTACAGTGCATGGAGACAATATTTATTTTGCCGGGGACGACCATAGCTTTGACCAGTACATATTTAAATGGAACGATCAAATGGTAAGCGGCCCCCAAACCATCATTTGGCCAAATGACCTGGATGGCAATTCGGGCAATTATGATTTTGTAAAAATGAACGGTCATGCCTATTCCTGGACGTGGGGGAACAGTGGCATAGAAATTTGGGGAACCGCAGGATCGGAAGAAAACACCTTACAGATTTCCGATGGCTTGAACCTGCAAAATTCCTCTGACCAATGGCCATTATTTGTTGCCCGTGACAGCTTACTGGTTTTTCCTTATTATCAATCAGGCTCCCCGGTCAGGTCATGGGTTTCTGACGGTAGTTTCGGATCAGAAAAAATGCTCCTCAATTTAAAAGTCGATATACGCGAGTTCAGCACCGATGGAGCATATGTTTATTTTATTGCCGAGGGAAACAGCAGCGGATACAATGGTTTGTATATTACTGACGGAACGGAAACGGGTACACAACTTTTAAAGGAGAATATCGAGGGTGTCAAAAAATGGATTTCGCTTAACGGACATTATTACGCAAAATGTCATTACAACAATCAAACCTACCTCTTAAAAACAGACCGGACACCCGCAGGAACGAGTTTACTAACGGAGGCCAGATGGCTGGAAGATGAAAACCTGGTGGCATTTAAAGATTCGCTTTTCTTTTTTAAAATGGACGACAATAATAACTGGGACTTATGGAAATCGGACGGAACAATAAAAGGGACAGAAATAGCTGTCCCGTTGGGGCAATTTGGTTGTGATAATCCTGAAAATTTATTTGTCGTAAATAATAAATTAATTTTTTGGGTGACCGATCCTGTTTATGGACATGAGCCCTGGGTGTCAGACGGAACCGTGCATGGAACCAACATTTTAAAAGATTTAAACCCCGCGCCAGAACGCGGTATTTTTCGGACTATTCCCATCGTTTTTAAAGATCGTTTATTTTTCAATTTAGACACGTATGAACATGGTGGGGAGCTTTGGGTGACGGACGGCACGGAAAATGGAACGCATTTATTCATTGATATAATGCCTGGCCCCACCAGCTCAGAGCCTGATTTAAGGGACGCCGTTATCCTCGATTCCCTGTTGTTTTTTAGTGCATTTACTGAAGCATTTGGTTATGAACTTTGGCAAACTGACGGTTCGGTGGCCGAGACGTTTATGACCGATGACATTTGCCCAGGCCCTTGCAGCTCCAGCCCCCAAAACATGTTTTCTCTTGGTGATGGCCGGCTATTGTTTCGGGCTTACTCCACAAAGGTTGGCATGGAGCCGAGGATATATATTCCGGCTGGATATACTACGACAAATGCACGCTTTTCTACAAATAAAAACAACTTTATAATTTACCCAAACCCAACATCTGGCAATGAAATAAATATTAAATTAAATGAAGAAAATAACATTTCAACAATTAGATTAATTAATCTAAATGGCCAAATTATTTTTGAAAAAAATATTGCAAAAACCACTGGAATAATTAATTTAAAATTAGACACATTTTTATCCAACGGTATTTATTTTATTCAATTTCTAAATAAAGAAAAAATAATTATCGAAACTAAAAAAGTTATTGTAATTAATTAAGTGTTATTAAGTAACGCCGCTCAGGCATTACTGCCCGAGCAACATAAATTGTAATTATTTAAAAACTTAAATTTCTATAAATTACACCAATATTTAAACTGAAAAATCGACGACCAGTTATGCAAATATTTATTAATTAATGTAATTAATAATTGAGTACAGGACAAAATTTAATTTTTAAAAACAAAACGAGTACATCCTCCCCCTAACCCCCTCCAAAGGGGGAAAA
>JBCBRY010000169.1:0-18263 GCA_039819485.1 Bacteroidota bacterium
CTTGACTATATCAAACGTAAACTGCTCAACTTTTTGAGCTTATATTATGAAATTGGACTTTTGTCCTGTACATAGATAAATTTTTTTAATCAATTAAGTCGTTTGATTTCAAAAACCAAAATTGAGCGCAGCGAAATCCCGCACCGCCAGGTCGGGAACCAAAAACCAAAAACCAAAAATCATAACCCCTGCAACCAATTTAAAATATCCCTAAATACTTCTTGCCGGTTCACTTCGTTCAACATTTCGTGTCTTCCGTTTTCGTACAGTTTTATATTTAGGTTTATAGTACCTGTCTTTTTATATTTTTCATAAACTTCTTTAACGCCTTTTCCGTTGTTCCCTACCGGATCCAATGCGCCCGCAAATAAATACAAGGGTAATTCTTTTGGTGTGGTTTCAAAAATATATTTACTGTTGGTCAGGTTCACACCATATAATAAATCAATAAAAAAACCGGTAGTGAAAACAGTGCCACAGGCAGGGTCATTGATGTATTTATCTACTTCTTTTTCATCCTTGCTCAGCCAGTCGTGTTCCGTTCGGTTGGGTTTGAAAGCTGCGTTAAATTTGCCGAACGACATGGTGTCCAATAAGGGGCTTTGCTTTTTTCTTCCTTTAAAGAAGGATTCAATCTTGGCAATCAATAACCCGATTTTGCCCAATAGCCCGGGGTCGCCACCAGTGGCGGAAATTATTGCACCTTTCAATTCTTTTCCATGTTTTGCAATGTAATCGCGAGTCAGGAAAGAGCCCATGCTATGACCAAATAAAAAATGAGGGAGCCCGCCATATTTTTCTTTTGCTATCTCATGGAGGGATCTCATGTCGCCGATTGTTTTTTCCCAAAAACTACCATCCTCGATGTAACCAATGGCGGCCGGTGAGCCAGCTGTCTTTCCGTGTCCTCGATGGTCGTTAGCAAATACTGCAAAGCCGTGGCCGTTCAGGAAACTGGCAAAACGATCATAACGCTGCGCATGTTCTGCCATTCCATGGACAATCTGAACAACGGCTTTTACCTGGTTTTTATCGACTGGTTCCCAATGGTAATAAGTGATTTCCTTTCCATCTTTTGCGGAGTACTTTTTTTCTTCAAATGACATTCGCCAGGTTTTGGACAAGTGGTGTTAATATTTGGAACAATAACAACTCTTGACTATGAATTAATGAATTGTGCTTAACACTCAGTATGGGTAAAAGTAGTTGAATATTCGAAAATAACTCTTGTTTTTGTGGGTAATTACGAAGAAAACACTTAAAATTTGCACTTTTTCCAAATTATCGTTGGATTAAATTATTATTTCGCTTTACTTTGAGTTCAGTTATGGCACAAGTCCTCACAAAAGATACAATCAAAACGGATGACATCATCAATGCGGCAGAAAAGGTCTTCTTTTCGTCGGGTTTTGGCAATGCCAAGATGGAGGAGATCGCAAAAGAAGCCGGATATAGCAAAGTGACGGTATATTCTTATTTCGGAAGTAAAGAAAATCTTTACATGGCTTTGGCACATAAAGCCATGCAAGAGCTGATCGAAGGTATGTATGGCTGTCTGGAAAAGTTCAAAGGCAAAAATGGCCTGGAAACATTCATGGGCATGGCAGAAAACTACCTTAATTTTTGCACTTCCAATCGGCACAATGTAGACCTTATGCTCAACTATTTGTCCATCGTCAGGAGCACGGTGGCAGGTGAGAAACTTGATAAAGTTTCGTTGGCGATGCAAGGAAGCATTTACTACCGAAAACTCAGGGGAGTACAAAACGTAACCATCGACTTGACGGTTGAGGAAATCACACGAGGACAACGGGATGGCAGCATCAAGTCAAAAAAATCTCCTTGGCTGATCCACCACATGATGTGGTCAATGATCACTGGCTACGCCAAAGTCAATTATCAGCCCTCGGCGGAACAATTCATCCACGCTGACAATAATGAATGGAAAAAACTGCTGATCGATACGATCCGCAGCATTTGTTTAGATAAAATTTGAAAGAGGGGTCAGGTTTCAGGGGTCAGGGGTCAGGAAACCGGTTCATTGCCTGACTCCTGACTCCTGACCCCTGACCCCTGACTCCTCAAAAAATATGAAAGCTATAATATGTAAAGAATATGGTCCACCTTCTTCTCTCTCCCTGGAAGAATTGCCGGACCCCGTGCCGGGGCCGAAAGAGATATTGGTGGAAGTAAAAGCGGCTGCCATCAACTTCCCGGATACCCTGATCATTCAGGGCAAATACCAGTTCAAACCGGAAATGCCCTTCGTGCCCGGCAGCGATATAGCCGGCGTAGTCAAAGCAGTTGGTGAAGGTGTCAAGCACGTAAAGGTTGGAGATGATGTACTTGGTATGGTCATGACCGGCGGCTTTGCGGAGCAAACCATAGTGCCAGCCAAGATGTGCTTTCCCCAACCACCCGGGATGCCACCAACTGTGGCCGCTTCTTTCATGATGGCTTACGGAACTTCCCATCATGCGCTTAAAGATCGGGCAAAGCTGAAAAAAGGTGAAACCTTATTGGTGCTGGGCGCCTCCGGAGGGGTAGGGTTAGCTGCGGTGGAATTAGGCAAACTGGCCGGTGCACGTGTCATCGCCGCTGCTTCCACCGACGAAAAACTTGAACTCTGTAAACAATACGGAGCTGATGAGGTCATTAATTACAACAAGGAGAATCTAAAAAAGAGGGCCAAAGAGCTGACCGATGGTAAAGGTGTGGATGTCATTTACGATCCGGTGGGTGGCTCCTACTCGGAACCTGCGTTACGGGCTATTGGCTGGGAGGGCCGTTACCTGGTGGTTGGGTTTGCAGCTGGTGATATTCCGAAAATCCCGCTGAACCTGGCCTTGTTGAAAGGATGTCAGATCGTAGGGGTGTTTTGGGGGTCATTTGCCATGCGTTCACCAAATGATAATATGGCGAATACGATTGAATTAATCCAGTGGTATGCGCAAGGGAAGTTGAAACCACATATTCATGCGACTTACCCACTGTCGGAAACGCCGAAGGCACTGGAGGAGATGATCGAGCGGAAGGTAAGGGGAAAAGTGGTCATTGAAATGTAGAAACAACCGTTTTTCAAAAAGATGAGCAGAAAAGAAATGGATAAATTTTTTATCCGCCAAACCTTTGATTTAGCGGAAAAGTCTGCTGAAAAAGGTTTTGATCCGTTTGCTGCTTTACTGGTAGTCCAGGGAAAAATAGTCGCCAGTTCCATGGACAAGTGCATCCAGTACTCCGATCCGACGGCCCATGCCGAACTGATTTTGATCAGTGAGTTTTGTCGGGAGCACCAGTTGATTAGCCTGGAAGGGTATACGTTGTATTGCAATGTAGAACCCTGTGTGATGTGCAGCGGCGCAATTCACTGGGCCAAAATCTCAAGGGTCGTTTTCGGGGTCGGTCAATCGGCCCTACAAACATTGAGTAAAGGAAAACCCAAACCTTCCTGTGAAGAATTGATCAATATCGGCAAGCATAAAATTGAAATAAAGGGGCCTGTACTGCCGGAAGAAGGGTTGCTCGTTTTAAAGAAATATCCCTTTCAATCAAAGAAAGAACGGCATGCGCAGTTTTTCAAGAAAAATAATTTTCAAAAATCTAATCAACAAAATTAAAACTATAATAAAATGGCAAAGCAATACATCGACGTCAACACCCTGAAATTCCAGCTCTACAATGTACATGAGATGGAATCTCTGCTGAGTACTGACTTTTACAGTCACCACGACCGGGCAAGCATCGATCTTTATTTAAACTCCATCAAGGACTTTTCCGACAAGGAATTATACCCTGTTTTCCATGAAATGGACGAGCAGCCGGCCCATTTTAAAGACGGAAAAATAATCACTCATCCGTCCGTCGGAACGATGATGAAGAAAGGGGGGGAGCTCGGAATCATTGCAGCACCGGTGGAAATGAAAGATGGTGGATTGCAATTGCCAATCTGCGTTCACACTGCGGCCTACGCCATTATGGAAGCTGCCAACAACCACCTGCCGGGTTACCCCGGACTGACGATGGGTGCCGCCGAACTCATTCTTGAATTTGGCAACGAATCACTCAAAGAAAAATATGCCTCGCGCATGTTGACCGGTGAATGGGGCGGCACCATGTGCCTCACCGAACCACAGGCTGGGAGTTCCTTGTCCGATGTAGCGACCACGGCCACTCCTCAGGCCGATGGGACCTATAAGATCAAGGGACAAAAAATATTCATTTCAGGAGGTGACCATGAGTATACCGACAATGTAATCCATCTGCTCCTGGCAAGAATTGATGGCGCCCCTGCCGGCACGAAAGGCATTTCACTGTTTGTGGTTCCCAAAAACCGGATCAAAGAAGATGGTTCACTGGAATTCAACGATGTTGTGACCGCCGGTGATTTTCAAAAAATGGGTCAGAAAGGCTACTGCACAACTCACCTGATGTTTGGTGAAAGTGACGATTGCAGTGCATGGCTGGTCGGTGAGCCGCACCAGGGGTTGAAGTACATGTTCCTGATGATGAACGGTGCCCGTATTGCAGTCGGCCGCGGAGCGGCCGCCATCGCTATGGCGGCATACCACGCCTCCTTGGAGTACGCCAACGAGCGCCCGCAAGGCCGCAAGATTCAGAGCAGCGGAAAAAAGGATGTGAGCGAAGGCCAGACCCTGATCATCAACCACCCAGACGTGCGCCGTATGTTGCTCCTGCAGAAATCCATTTCAGAGGCAGCCATGAGCATCGTGATGCAAGGTGCCATGTATGTCGATAAAATGAAAACCGCTACCGATCCCGCAGAGAAAGAAAAGTATAACTTACTGGCCGAGATCATGATGCCAATGGTCAAAACCTTCCCTTCAGAGAAAGGAGGTGAGTCGATCAGTAACGGCCTGCAAGTGCTTGGCGGCTATGGTTTTTGCACAGAATATATTTTGCAACAATACTACCGGGACATCCGCATTTTCCCCATCTACGAAGGCACGACCGGCATCCAGTCGCTGGATTTGCTCGGCCGCAAAATGGTCATGAAAGGTGGTAAAGCGGCCCACCTCCTGGCCCAGGAAATCAATGCTGCCATCCAGGCAGCGCTTACTTACGATGAATTGAAACCTTACGCCAAGAAACTCGGCGTTAACCTTAAGCGCATTGCTGACGTGATGGAATTTTTACAGGGCTTCGCCCAAAAAGGGGACTATGAACGTTTTATAGCCGATGCGACGATTTTCATGGATTTTATGAGCACTATCGCTGCCGGTTGGCAATGGCTTAAAATGGCCACCATCGCCAAGCAGGGTTTGGTGACGGGTGATAAAACATACGAGGAGAAATTTTACGAAAGTAAAATCCACGCCATGAAATTTTTCTTTAAATATGAAATGAAGCGCACTGCGGGCATGGCCGATATTTTAATGGACGAACAAGTGCTGACAATTGCGCAAGGCGAAGAAATCATTGTTTGATAATTAAGAGTTATCAGTTACGAGTTATCAGTTATGAGTTATTGATTAAATTCGCCACTCATAACTCATAACTTAACAAGAGTATTCATCTAAACATAAATTGGCAATACATGAAAACACCGACCAGACTTTTCGATTTTGTTTATTATCAAAAAAATCATAACCCGCTCAAAAAATCCATGGGAAGGCGCGGGGCAGATGGTAAATGGATATTTTATTCTACCGGTGAATTAATCGACATGGCGGAACGGGCCGCCTCCGGCCTGCTGGATTTAGGGTTGGAAAAAGGCGACCGCATCGCTATCTCTTCCTACAAAAACCGCCCGGAATGGATCATCATGGACCTGGCAGCTCAAATGGCCGGAATGGTTTCCGTCACCTTATATCCGACCATCAGCCCGCGGGAATATGAATTTATTTTAAATGACTCCCAGTGCAAACTGGCTTTCTGCGGGGCCAATGATTTATATGAGAAACTGAAAAAGGCCCAGCCGAATGTGCCATCTTTGCAGGAAATATATAAATTCGACAAAGAAGGTGACCTCCCTTACTGGCAAACTATTTTTTCTGAAAAAAACAAAGGCCAGGTCGAGAAAATTAAAGAAGCGGCCAAGGCAGAAGAATTGGCCACGATCATTTACACTTCTGGTACCACGGGCAACCCGAAAGGGGTTATGCTCTCGCATAATAATATCACCTATGTGGTCAATGAGACTTCAAAATTGCTGCCGGTGAACGCTGGTGAAAATACGTTGAGCTTTTTGCCGCTCTGCCACATTTTCGAGCGGGCTGTGGCCTATAGTTATTTATACAAATCAGCTTCCACCCATTTTACCGGTACCGATAACCTTTCCGGCCCAACTGGCGATTTGGCGAATGTACAACCTTACTTCTTCTCGACCGTTCCACGGCTACTTGAAAAAGTATACGAAGCCATTTACAATAAAGGATTGCAACTGACGGGTTTCAAAAAGAAATTGTTTTTCTGGGCATTGAGCCTGACCGACAATTATGATATAAACAAAGGCACCAGCGGATTTAATTGGAAAATTGCCGATAAGCTGATTTTCTCCAAGTGGAGGGCTGCCTTGGGAGGCAATGTGCGGGGTATCGTTACGGGGGCGGCACCATGTCCGGTCAAGATCATGCAGGTATTTAATGCCGCTGGCATTCCGGTTCGGGAAGGATATGGACTGACAGAAACCTCTCCGACCTTGACCGTAAATACCTATGAAAAAAATGGGGCCATGCTGGGTTCGGTAGGGCCTGTTTTGAAAGGAGTGGAAATCAAAATCGACACTTCTGATGGCGATTACCGTCCGGGCGAGGGAGAAATACTGGCGCACGGACCCAACGTCATGATGGGGTATTACAATAATCCGGAGGCCAATGCCAAGGTATTTAAGGAAATGGGTGGCAAGCGCTGGTTTTGTACGGGTGATATCGGAAAATTCGTGGATGGCCCGGGTGGAAAGCAATTCCTGAAAATCACCGATCGCAAAAAAGAATTACTCAAAACTTCCGGCGGAAAATATGTGGCACCTGCACCGATCGAAGGCCGCATGAAAGAAGACTTTTTGATTGAGCAAATGATGGTCGTGGGTGATAAAAAGAAATTTGTTTCCGCACTCATTGTTCCTTCTGAAGAAGCATTGAAAAACTGGTGCAAAGACCATAATGTCGAGTGGAAAGGGCTGGATGAAATGTGCAAGCACGATGATGTTTGCAATTGCTACCAGGACATTATCAATAAATACAATCCTGATTTTTCTCACATCGAACAAGTCAAAAAATTCAAATTGATTTCCAAACAATGGCTGCCGAACCACCCCGATGGTTCTGATGCCGAACTGACACCGACCCTGAAACTAAAACGTCGGGTCATCACTGAAAAATTCAGTAAGGAAATTGATGAAATGTACAACGTTTAATAATTAAAAATGGATAATTGAAAATGGGTGGTTATTGCCGTCCAAATTAATTTTTAATTATCCATTTTTAATTTTCAATTGTAGGAATGCGTTTAAAGAACAAAATTGCCATTGTCACCGGAGGGGCGCGGGGAATAGGAAAAGCAGTCAGCGAATTATTTGCCAAAGAAGGGGCTTCCGTGATGATTTGGGATTTATTGGAGGAAGGTGCCGATACAGCGGCAGGTATCAATGCGGCAGGTGGCACTGCGGAATATTTTAAAATATCTGTAACCGATAAAAAGGCTATTCAGGAAAATGTTAAACATGTAGCTGAAAAGTATGGACGCATTGATATTTTGATCAATAATGCAGGAATTACACGGGATCGTACCTTGATGAAAATGACAGATGAAGAGTGGCAGTCGGTAATTGATGTGAATTTGACGGGGGTTTATAATTGCACCAAAGCAGTTGTTCCATATATGCGTGAAAATAATTACGGAAGAATTGTTTCTGCGGCGTCTAATGTGGGCCTGCGTGGAAATTTTGGACAGACAAATTATTCTGCCACCAAAGCTGCCGTAATTGCCATGGCCAAGACCTGGACCCTGGAATTTGGAAAATATGGAATCACCGCAAACTGTATTGCCCCAGGTTTTACCGTTACCGAAATGACCAATAAGATCCCATCGGAAATAATGGATCAAATCAAAAAAACAATTCCCCTGAAAATATTGGCTGACCCGATCGACATTGCCTATGGTTATTTGTACCTGGCAAGTGAGGAAGCGAGGTTCGTCTCCGGAATTTGCTTGACCATTGATGGGGGAACTGCCAGGTGAAAATTATTTATTGTTGCTTGTTAAGCAGGTAATCAAAAATAAGGAGGGCTGAAAATGACATTTTTTTTATCCTGGTAAATGCTTGGTTTCCAGATCTTAAAACTCTTTTTCAGGCAAAGAAAAATGACATTTTTTTCACCTGCTCAATTTTCGGTTGTTCAAAGCAATTAGCAATTAATAATCAACCATTCAACATGCAATTCGAAAATATAACAGACTTTAAAAAAAAGGAAGGACAAGACCTTCCTCCTTCCCAATGGCTCACCGTCACCCAGAAAATGGTGGATGATTTTTCAGCTGCCACACAAGACTACCAATGGATTCATACCGATGTAGAACGGGCCAAAAAGGAATCCCCTTTTGGCGGCACCATCGCACATGGTTTTTTTTCCGTATCCATGCTATCAAAATTTATCATGGACAATGTGGACGTAAAATCAGCTAAAATGGGAGTGAATTATGGATTGGAAAAAGTTCGTTTTCCGCACCCGGTTCCGGTCGGCAGCGATATTCGCCTGTTAACCAAAGTGGCCAAAATTACAGACTACG
The DNA here is from genome assembly GCA_039819485.1 of Bacteroidota bacterium. Taxonomy (GTDB): domain Bacteria; phylum Bacteroidota; class Bacteroidia; order Chitinophagales; family Saprospiraceae; genus UBA6168. Next base: position 8,749 of record JBCBRY010000169.1, read on the forward strand.
GAGAACGCGGGATAAAAATATTTTGGGATTGTACGCTGGAAATAAAAAATGTTGAAAAACCAGCTTGCGTTGGGACTTTTATTTCACTTTTATTTGAATAAAAAACAAATGGCTTTATTGCGCCACTGCCATATTGTTTTTTCGAAAAAAAATATAGCAAAACAGCAATAAAATAATACAGCAATAAAAATGACAAAAACAGCCAACTTCGATTTAACTAATAAAGTGGCCATTATTACCGGCAGCAGCAAAGGGATCGGTGAAGCAATCGGCCGTGCCCTGGCCGAAAATGGCGCCAAAGTGGTCATTAGCAGCCGCAAACAAGAAGCCTGTGATGCAGTCGTGGAACAATTTAAAAAAGATGGATTGGAAGCGGTAGCCATAGCTTGTCATGTCGGGGATGAAGCGCAACGGAAAGATTTGGTGGACAAAACGGTCGAGCATTTTGGCGGCGTGGATATATTAATTAATAATGCGGGCATTAACCCATATTTTGGTCCCATTGAAAATGCGCCGGAATCGGCATTTGATAAATTGTTGGAAGTAAACGTGAAAGCGTTGTGGTCGTTGTCGAATCATTGTTTGCCGGAAATGAAAAAAAGAGGAGGCGGCTCCATCATTAATATTTCATCTGTGGAAGGTATTCATCCCGGATTTGGTTTGGGTTTATACAGTGTCAGCAAAGCGGCGGTAATTATGCTTTCCAAAAACCAGGCAAAAGAGTGGGGGCAACATGGCGTGCGGGTAAATGCATTTTGCCCGGGCCTGGTAAAAACCAAATTGAGCCAGGGACTTTGGTCAAATGAAAAACTGATGGCCAAAATGGAAAAAATGCTGCCCAGCGGCCGCATGGCCATGCCGAATGAAATGACCGGGCTTGCCGTCTTGTTAGCCTCTGATGCAGGTTCGTACATGACAGGGGGTGTTTATGTAAATGATGGGGGCTATTTAATTGCCGGCTAACTATTTAAATACATCGGTACATTGAACAAATAGAAAAATTGTTTTTGAAAATAATTTTGTATCGAGATTATTAATTGAAAAAACATGTTTAATTGTTTTCATTTAAACTGTGTGGCCTAGGTGCCTATGTGTTTAAAAATCAAAAAAAATGAATTTCGAATATTCAGAAAAATCCAAAGACCTGCAAAATAAATTAAAGTCCTTTATGGACGCCCATGTATATCCGCACGAAAAAGAATACATGGAATGGGTAATGGACCCTAAAAATATATGGCAGCGGTGGCCCCGTTTGGAAGACATAAAAGAACTGGCCAAGTCCAATGGATTGTGGAATTTATTTCTGCCAAAAAATTATGGAGCATTAAGTCCTGGCCTCACCAATCTGGAATATGCACCGCTCGCCGAACAGATGGGAAAAGTCCGCTGGGCATCGGAAGTGTTCAACTGTTCTGCGCCCGATACCGGCAACATGGAAGTGCTTGCTAAATACGGTACACCGGAGCAACAAGAACGTTGGCTCAAACCGCTGATGAATGGTGATATCCGTTCTGCATTCCTCATGACTGAGCCCGATGTTGCATCTTCCGATGCGACAAATATTGAGACTTCCATCGTCCGGGAGGGCGACGAATATGTCATCAATGGCCGCAAATGGTGGTCTTCCGGAGCCATGGACCCGCATTGCAAAATCACCATCGTGATGGGCAAAACAGATCCTGAAGCACAACGCCATGTCCAGCAGAGCATGATCCTCGTACCAATGGATACACCCGGTGTAAAAATCGTAAGACCCCTTACTTTGCTGGGTTACAACGATACGCCCGAAGGGCATGCCGAAGTTCTACTGGACAACGTAAGGGTGCCAAAAGAGCATCTTTTGCTGGGCGAAGGCAGGGGCTTTGAGATCGCACAGGGCCGCCTTGGCCCTGGCCGTATCCATCACTGTATGCGATTGATCGGCATGGCGCAACGGTCGCTGGAATTAATGTGCCGCCGGGTGTCCGAACGGGTGGCTTTCGGCAGAGCCATCAAAGATTTTAGCAGCATCCGCCAAGACATTGCCAAGTCTCGCTGCGAAATTGAGCAGGCCCGCCTGCTCACATTATCAGCTGCGGATAAGATTGATAAATTCGGAATCAAAGGAGCCAAAGATTTGATTGCGATGATCAAAATTGTAGCTCCAATGATGACGCAAACCGTGGTCGACCGGGCAATCCAGGCTCACGGTGGCATGGGCGTTTGTAGTGACGTGCCGCTGGCCGGTTATTTTGCTGCGGCGCGCATGGTCCGTATTGCCGACGGCCCGGACGAAGTTCACATGTATCAGTTGGGGAGGAATACAGTCAAACAGGTTTTGAGCAATGGATAATTTTTGATACTGAATGACCAATTTTTTATTTTTAAATAACCCAATAACCCAATAACCCAATAACCCAATAACCCAATAACCCAATAACCCAATAACCCAATAACTCAAATCCGTCAATGCAAAAAGTCAGAAAAGGAGAAGAATTAAAAGAGGATACCCTCAAGGAATTTCTTTTTCAAAAAAATATCATTAATAATCAAGACAGTGAATTAAATGTCGTGCAATTTCCAGGCGGCTTTTCCAATCTGACTTATGCCATAAAAATAGAAGGAAAAGAATATGTGCTGCGGCGGCCTCCTTTTGGTGCGATAAAAAGAGGGCACGATATGGGGCGGGAATTTAAAGTATTGTCAAAATTAAACCCGGTCTTTTCCAAGGCACCCAAAACATATGTTTACACAGAAAATGAAGAGGTGCTCGGAGCTCCCTTTTACATGATGGAAAAAGTGGAAGGAAGAATTATCCGGCCCCACAATGTCAGTGATTTAAATGTTTCCGAAAATGATTTTAAAGTGATCGCTGAAGCATGGTTGGACACCTTCGTTGAATTTCATAACATCGATTATAAAACAGTTGGTTTGGAAGATTTGGGCCGCCCGGAAGGCTACATTGAACGGCAGGTCACCAATTGGGGGAAGCAATACCTCAAGGCAAAAACGGATGAAATCCCGTATGTCGAAAGTTTAATGTCCTGGTTGGAAGCCAACCAGCCGAAAACATATAAGCACACTTTAATCCACAACGATTATAAATACGACAACATCGTTTATGACCAAAATGACTGGAGCAAAGTAGTAGCTATTTTGGATTGGGAAATGTGTACGCTTGGTGACCCATTGATGGATTTAGGCATGTCCCTGGCCTATTGGTTTACGAAGGATGACCCTGAATTCCTGACTAAAGGACTGCCAATGACCACCGCCGCACCCGGCAATCCGAGCCGCATGGAAGTAGTCGAGCGTTACGAGAAAAAATCAGGAATGAAAATTAATCATCTCGTGTTTTATTACGCTTTTGGGTTGTTCAAGTTGTCTGTCATCGTGCAGCAAATTTATTACCGATATCATAAAGGATACACGCAGGACAAGCGTTTTGCAAAATTAAATCTGGCGACCATGGCCTTCGTCACCAATGCCTGGCAAGCTGTTCAGAAAAACAGAATTGTTGATCTTTTCTAATTTATGATTTATGATTGCTCATTTATAGATCATAAATTATCAGTCATCAATTAAATTCAATGAACTGGAGAATAAGATACTCAGATACCATTATTAAAGATCAATGGATCAATGTACGGGCAGACGAATGCGAATTGCCGAACGGGGCAATCATTAAGCCTTATTATTTATTGGAATACCCGAATTATGTAAACGCACTGGCCATCACAAAAGATAACAAGGTGTTGTTAAACCGGGAATATCGGCACGGGACCGGGAAAGTAAAACTTGAATTGCCGAGTGGTACAGTCGATGCAAATGAAACACCGGAGGATGCAATAAAAAGGGAATTGTTAGAGGAGACCGGATATGTGTTTGATGAAATCATCCTGACCAGTAAAGTTTCTCCGAATCCTTCCAACCACACCAATTTGGCTTACAGCTTTCTGGCCGTCGGCGGCGAAAAAAAAGCAGAACAAAAATTGGACATCAGCGAACTGATTGAAAATGTACTGGTGTCGGTCGAGGAGTTTGAGCGCATGTTGGAAAATAATGAATTTGAAAATGCCATGCATGTCGCTTCCGCCTTTTACGGCCTAAAAAAATTACGAAACACGAACGGAATTCCGTAAAACACTAAAACCGTAACTCGGATTGTCAATCCGAGCAACCAAACTAAACTGCTCGGAATAACAATCCGAGTTACTAAACTAAACTGCTCGGATTGACAATCCGAGTTACGAAACTAAACTGCCCGGATTGACAATCCGAGTTACAATTATGGACTTTAAAAATAAAACTGTCATCATCACGGGCTCTGGCTCTGGCATCGGCCGTTCCACGGCCATTTTGTTTGCTGATAGAGGAGCGAACGTAGTCGTCTCCGATATCAATGAAAAAGGCGGACAAGAGACTTTAGAAACCATTGAAAAAAATAATGGCTCCGCTATTTTTATTAAATGCAATGTGACTGAGTTCAGTGAGGTGGACAATTTAGTAGGCAAAACCGTCGAACATTTCGGCAGCATTGACATTGCTGTCAACAATGCAGGAATTGGTGGCCGTGAACTAAAAAGGACAGCTGAGCATACGTTTGATGACTGGGACAATGTCATTGCCGTCAATCAAACGGGCGTTTTTTACTGCATGAAATTGGAAATCCAGCAAATGCTCAAACAAGGTAGCGGAAGCATTATCAACATTGCTTCTATTGCTGGCCTGCGCGGACTACCCAATAATCTCGCTTATGTAGCCAGCAAACATGCTGTGGTCGGCATGACCAAAACTGCGGCCGTCGAATACGCAAGAAAAAATATCCGCGTCAATGCCATCTGTCCAGTGTTCACCCATTCAGCACTGTTTCAACAATTGCTGGATTATAAGGAAGGGCTCGGTGAAAAATTAGTCAAAGGCATCCCGCTCGGCCGTTTTGGCCAGCCCGAAGAAATTGGCGAAGCCATCATGTGGCTCAGTTCCGAAAATTCAAAATTCATCACCGGACACGCCCTCCCAGTAGACGGCGGAATGATGGCTTGAAGAATGAAGAACGAAAAATGAAGAATGAAAAATGAAGAATTCATTTTATTCAATAACCCAATAACCCAATAACTCATAACTAACAACTCAACATATGAATAAGCAAATAATATTTACCAAAAGGCCAGTTGGCCTGCCCGATGCAACTTCGTTTGAATTAAAGGAAGCAGCCATTCCAGAACCAGGAGATGGTGAAATTTTAGTGGAACAATATTACATATCGCTCGACCCGGCCATGCGGGGTTGGATGAACGATTCCAAATCATATATTCCGCCGGTACAGATCGGTGAAGTAATGCGGGCCGGTGCAGCTGGAAAAGTTCTTAAATCGAATAACCCAAAATTTACCGAAGGTGATTACGTATATGGCTGGGGTGGGGTACAACAGTACTCCGTGTCCGATGGGAAAACATTTTATAAAGTAGACAAAAGTCTCGTGCCGCTACCCGTATACACAGGAACGCTGGGCATGCCTGGGATGACTGCTTATTTTGGTATTTTGGAAGTAGGAAAAATAAAAGAAGGAGATATTGTTTTGGTGTCGGGTGCCGCAGGTGCAGTTGGCAGTATAGTCGGTCAAATAGCCAAAATAAAAGGATGCCATGTGGTGGGAATAGCGGGTGGTCCGGAAAAATGCAAATATTTAATTGATGAGTTGGGTTTTGATGGGGCTATTGATTATAAAAATGAAAGTGTCAAAGCCCGGTTAAGAGAACTCTGCCCTAAAGGCATCGATGTATATTTTGATAATGTCGGTGGGGAGATTTTGGATCATGCCCTGGCCCGTTTGAGGATGCATGCCCGCATTGTTATTTGTGGCGCCATTTCTCAATACAATAACAAAGAGGCCATTAAGGGGCCATCTAATTATTTGTCGCTGTTGGTGAACCGTGCTTCTATGACCGGGATGGTGGTGATGGACTACGCCAAGGATTATGGAAAGGCCGGAATGGAAATGGGGATGTGGATGGCACAGGGCAAATTAAAATCCAAAGAACACATTGATGAAGGAATTGAAAATTTCTATGAAACCTTTTTAAAATTATTCAGCGGAAATAAAAAAGGTAAGCTGATTTTGAAAATTGCGGATGAGCAGTAGAAACGGTAAGCGGTGAATGGTTAACGGTTAACAGATGCCTTTAATTGTTCACCGCTCAAACTGTATTAATGGCAGGTTGTATCGAAAATGGTTTTCAAATTCGCCTCTTATATTTTATTCGTATTTTTTACAATTGTTGCCTCCGCACAAGGAGTCGTCCGGGCGGATAATTTTCCGATGCGAGGTAAAGTGAAAGAAATTAAACATTTAAAATTCAAGGTTGACCTGGAAGAGTGCAAGAAAGGAAAGATTGATTTTGTAGACCGTGAATTAATGAAGAGTAAAACCTATTATTTTAATGAAGAAAATAAGGAAAGTGGCTGTTCAAAAAAATGACACTCTTCCTTTGCCTGAAAAAGAGTTTTGAGGTTTGGAAATCAAACATTTGCCCAAATAAAAGTGTCATTTTTAGAGCTACTTGTTTTTGTCCAATCACTTAATAGGAGACAAAATTAATTATCGGTATGTCTATGATTTAAATAATAACTGGATTAAGAAAATTGGATTTAGTCAGGTCTGTTATTGAGAAGAACGAAGGATCAGTTATTATCAATAATGGGAAAAAATAATTTGTCTTTTGCGAAATGAGCAATAAAAAAATAATATCGCCCATGCCTGGTATAGTCATCAAAATAAATGCTATAGCTGGCGAGGTTGTGACAAAAGGAGACCCGTTGTGCATCATCGAGGCCATGAAGATGGAGAATATTATTGCGGCAAAGGAAAATGGTGTGGTGGAAAAAATTGCAGTGAAAGAGGGAGATATTATTTCAAAAGGCCAAACACTTTTTACTATTGCTAAAACGAAAAATGATACGTTGCACGATAAAAAAACCAATTATGAGTACAAAGAAAACGAGCGAAACGATTTGGCGAGGTTAAAGGAACGTGAAAAATATTTATGGGATGAAAACCGTCCGGAAGCAGTTGCTAAAAGAAAAAATAAGGACCAGAATACTGCCCGCGAAAATATTGATTTATTGTGTGATGAAAATTCATTCAAAGAATATGGAGGTCTGGCGGTGGCCGCACAAAGATTTCGCAGGAGCGAGGAGGATCTGATTAAAAATACCCCGGCCGACGGATTGGTTTGTGGCTCTGCTTCCATCAATAAAAAATTATTCAATGACGAGCCCCAGCAATGCTGTGTGATGGCCTATGACTATACCGTGCTGGCCGGTACGCAAGGAGCATTTAATCACGCTAAAATGGACCGCATGTTGCATGTGGCCCAGAAAAATAAATGGCCGGTTGTGTTGTTTGCAGAAGGAGGAGGAGGCCGCCCCGGCGATGTAGATGTGCAGACGGTAGCGGGATTAAATTTAATGACCTTTTACGAGTTCGCCAAGTTGTCGGGGGAGGTGCCAACGGTTAGTATTGTTTCGGGCTATTGTTTTGCTGGAAATGCAGCTTTGGCAGGTTGTTCCGATATTATTATTGCTACTGAAAATACGTCGATCGGAATGGGCGGGCCCGCCATGGTGGAGGGCGGAGGCCTTGGTAAATTTCACCCAAAAGAAATTGGCCCTGCATCGGAGCAGGTCAAAAATGGCGTCATTGATATTTTGGTGGAAAATGAAACGGAAGCAGTGGATGTGGCGAAAAAGTATTTGAGTTATTTTCAGGGTAGCATAAATTCCTGGGAAACTAATGACCAAAACGAACTGCGCTATTTAGTGCCAGAAAACCGGAAGCGGGTTTTCGATACAAGAAAAATAATTTCGATCCTCTCCGATAAAAATTCTGTATTGGAAATTAAAAAGGAATTTGGTAAAAGCATCATCACCGCTTTTGCCAGGGTAGAGGGTTGTCCGATTGGATTAATTGCCAATGATGCAGCAGAAATGGGAGGTGCCATAACCTCCGACAGTGCCACTAAAATGACTGACTTTTTACAGCTTTGTGATCAATTTAGTATACCGGTTTTATCGTTGGTCGATACGCCTGGAATTATGGTCGGGCCGGAAGCCGAAAAAACAGGAACAGTGAAGCATGCAGCCAAATTGTTTTCTGTCGGAGCAAAATTAAATGTACCAATAATGGCCATCGTTTTAAGGCGCGGATATGGGCTTGGTGCAATGGCCATGACGGGTGGAAGTTTTCATGCCACAGATTTTATTGTTTCCTGGCCTACGGGGGAATTTGGCGCAATGGGATTGGAAGGAGCCGTCAAGTTGGGGTACCGAAAAGAATTGGAAGCTGCTGCAGACTTGACAGAAAAAAAGAAATTGTATGAAAAATTACTGGCAGAAGCTTACCGTCGGGGTGAAGCTTTAAATATGGCTGCCTTTCTGGAAATTGACAATGTGATTGATCCGGCGGAGAGCCGGTCGTGGATCACTTCGGTCTTATATAAAGATTAAAGGACGGAAAATTGACAGTTATGCAATTGACAGGAATTTAGATCACAGCATTGAAAATCATTTTTTCACAAAAGAAAAAATTCATTTTAATTTCATGTTTATGGAAAATTTAAAAATAAACAAAAAAGAAAATTACGCCATCCTCAAACTGGATCGCGGCCGTGGAAATGCCATTAATATGGCGATGATGCGAGAGTTGATCTTGGCGTTGCAAGAATTGGAAAATGATGCTGAAGTTAGGGGAGTAGTGCTATCGGGCAATGAGGGTATTTTCAGTGTTGGTTTGGATGTAAAGGAATTATTGATGTTCCCTGACAAACAAGGCACCAATGAATTTTTTAATCTATTTGGAAAATTGGTGGTGAAGATGGCCAGCTTTCCAAAAATAATGGTAGCAGCCATTAATGGCCACTCCCCGGCGGGTGGTTGTGTTTTGGCTATTTGCTGCGATTACCGGGTCATGAGCAATGGGCCTTACACCATCGGCTTAAATGAAGTGCCGGTCGGCATCATGATCAATCCACTGGTTTTCGGTTTATATGAGTTTTGGATCGGCAAACGCCAGGCATACCATAATTTTTTAGATGGAAAATTATGTACACCGGACGAGGCCAAAAGATTTGGTTTGGTGGATGAAGTTACCTCATCTGACCAGGTACAGATTTTGGCCGAGCAAAAACTGAAAAAATGGCTCGCCCACGACCATGATACAATTATCGGTGTTAAGCAAAATGTCCGCATGCCTTATTTAAGCCAATTAATCGAACAGTCGAAAATGGATGGGCTGGTACAGGCAAACGATCATTTTTGGAAAGATACATCCCGACAAACTTTGATGAAGGTCATCATGCAACTGCAACAGAAAAAACAGCAAGCAGGCAAATGATTAAAACGCATAGAAACATAGAATTTATCAGAAGTGTTCAGAAATAAAGATGCCTAATTTGTTTCCTCCCCCCGGCCCCCTCCAGCGGGGGAGATAAACAGGTTCTTTCCTCCCCCCGGCCCCCTCCAGCGGGGGAGGAAAG
>JBCBRY010000170.1:0-18263 GCA_039819485.1 Bacteroidota bacterium
GGGGATCGGTGCAACCTGGTTGTGCTTCCGTTGTTTGATAAAGAACGAAAAACTAACGCAGCAAGCCGACTTGCACACATCAAATAACCTTCGCAACTTTGCTTCATGAAAGCAATTTTCCAAAGATTAACATTATTATTTGTTGTTTCCTTTTTCATTCTTTATCAAACAACGGAAGCACAACCAGGTTGCACCGATCCCCAGGCAATTAACTTCGACCCCTCAGCTACTGAAAACGATGGCACCTGCGAATACCCTACAACAACCTATTCCTTAGAGCAGGTCGCCAATTTATCCGCCAATTTAGCGGAAGCCTCCGGTCTCGCGTTTTTCGAAAACCGCCTCTTTACCCACCTCGATGGCGGCAACCCCGATCAGCTTTACGAAATAGATACCTTAAACGGTTCGATCAAACAGACCTTTACCATTCCATTGGCCGATAACCTCGACTGGGAGGATTTGGCTGAAGACGAAGAACACTTGTACATCGGTGATTTTGGCAATAATTTTGGCAACCGGACAGATCTGCGCATTTACAAAATATTAAAATCAGATTTCCTTTCCGGCACTATTTCACCCGAATTAATTGAATTCTCCTACAGCGACCAAACCGATTTCACCTCCCTCCCCAACAACAATGATTATGACTGTGAAGCCTTCTTCTTCTGGAACGATTCGCTTCATTTGTTCTCAAAGAACTGGGTGAACCTAAAAACCCGGCATTATGTACTGCCGGTCACCCCCGGGCAACATACTGCGCAATTGCGAGACAGCCTTGATGCAGATGGGCTTATTACTGCCGCCGACATTTCAACAGATGGGAGCGCTGTGCTGATTGGATATAACACCGCCAATGCCCCTCTGGTAGAGGCATTTTTATGGCTTTTATTTGATTTCAACGGCAGTCAGATTCTTTCAGGAAATAAAAGAAGAATTTCTTTAGGTAGTGTTGCTTTTACCAGCCAACTGGAAGGAATCACCTTCCGGGACTCCACCAGCGGTTTTATCTGTGCAGAGGAATTTTCAGTCTTACCACCAAAATTGATGGAATTCGATATATCTCAATGGTTGGGCAACCCGGTACCTGCATTTGAAGCATTTGATCAGTCTTCTATCAAAATATTTCCCAATCCTGCTCAGGAGATCATCCAGATAAATTTCACAACCCCGCCAACGCATACGCCACATGTGCAGATTATTGACTCAGGAGGTAGAAAAGTTTTGGAAAGGTTTTTGAAAAACTCATTTCCGGTTACCGAAACTTCCCTCAATATTTCTCATTTCCCTCCCGGTGCTTACTGGATCTTTATTCATTATGAAAATCAATTTTTGACTAAATTGATTCACAAACAATAATTTAATTTTCAAAACAATACACAAAAAAGAGCAACTCTTCAGTTTTCAAAACTGATAAAACAGTATTGCTTAAAAAATAGAAAAGGCTTAATTCTTTTATCGACAATCAAAAAACAAAGACTTTGCACCTGTACCCTATTAATTTATTAAAAACAACCTTAAACAACTGGAATTCATGTAGCTCGGGCAGCCCTGTCCGAGAACTCAATTTGTTCAGCCAAGAATAGCTGAGCTAAAGTTAATTTCATTAATTAGATTAAATACTGTTTATAGTGCAAAAAGAGCTGTTCAATATAATATTGAACAGCTCTTTTTTTATTGTTGCTAATCAATTAATTTTAGCCCAATCTATGTACGGGAAAAAATGATATTTTTTCCTCCGCTCAAAATTTAATTCCTGGTATTAAAAAACAATACTTTGCAAAACTTAAATTCCTTTTGCAGGCAATAAAAAAGTATCAATTTTTGACCTGTTGCTCTTTTATCAGAAATGGAAGAAAAAAAAATAAATGAAAAATTATCCAGCCCCAAGCCTCTGACTCGGTTCGATCGTTCGGATTGGCTTTCCATTTTGGCAGTTGTTGTCAGTTCAATTGCACTTGCGGTTTCTATCTATGAGACCGGAATTCTAAAGGAACAATCTTCGATGATGCAGGCACAACAAAAAGCCTCAGTGTGGCCATACCTGGAAATGGTCGGCAGTTATATTTATGATGAAAAAGTAACCGTATCTTTCGCTTTTGAAAACAAAGGTGTCGGACCAGCCAGAATAGAGTCTTTTAAAATTCTGATAGACGGAGAAGAATATGCTGACTACGCTGCACTTTATAAATTCTTTAAGAAATCCCTCTCAAAAGAAGCACCGCCCGGTTTTAGTTTAAACAAATTAAGCGGGGTAAGAGCTTGGACAAAAATAAAGAGCGCTAAAAATGACACTTTTAATGAAGGAGCGCCAAAAGTTGGCTGACCTTAAACATCCAATATGAAAATAACAAAACAATTTGTCGACCTGCAACAACGCAAAATATATCCGGCTGAAATCACGGTTGAAAACGGCCATATTAAAAACATCTCTCCAATTGATAAAATACCTGATGATGCCGGGTTTATAATGCCTGGGTTTGTCGATGCCCACGTGCACATCGAGAGCAGTATGATGCCGCCTACAGAGTTTGCCCGTTTGGCTGTCGTACACGGAACAGTCGCCACCGTTTCAGACCCCCACGAAATTGCAAACGTTACTGGTGCAGCCGGTGTGAAATACATGTTGGAGGAGGCCAAAAAAGTTCCGTTGAAATTTTGTTTCGGTGCTCCCTCTTGTGTGCCAGCTACCACTTTTGAAACGGCTGGCGACACCCTCGATTCAGCTGCCGTTGAATCGTTATTAAATAAAAAAGAAATCGGATATTTATCAGAGATGATGAATTTTCCCGGTGTATTATTTAAAGACGAAGAAGTATTAAAAAAAATAGCCCTAGCCCAAAAAAGAAATAAACCCATTGATGGCCATGCACCAGGACTGCGAGGGAATGAAGCCAAAAAATATTTTGCGGCAGGTATCACGACTGACCACGAATGCTTCACTTATGAGGAGGGAAAAGAAAAAGCAGAAATAGGTGTAAAAATATTAATCCGGGAAGGAAGCGCCGCTAAAAACTTTGAAGCGCTCTGGCCCTTAATCAAAGAGTTTCCGGAGAAAATCATGTTCTGCTCGGACGACAAACATCCCGACGATTTAATTCAAGGCCATATCAATCAATTGGTGGCCCGTGCCATTGACAAAGGCTGCGATTTATTTGATGTATTGCGGGCGGCCTGTATCCATCCCGTAGAACATTATCAATTAAAGGTAGGCTTGTTAAAAACAGGTGACCCAGCCGATTTTATTATCGTTAATAATTTGTCGGAATTTAAAGTGGTAGAAACTTATATCGATGGAAAAAAAGTGGCAGAAAATGGCACTTCTTTAATTCCTCATATTATTTCAAAAACACCCAATAAATTTAAGGCACTCAAAAAAAAACCTGCCGATTTCTTTATCGCTTCAAATGCAGAAAAAAAATTAAGAACATCCCACCGTTCTGCATGCCGGGTAAAAGTTATCCAGGTATTGGACGGTGAAATTGTAACTAATAAAAGTGAAGCTATAATTGCAATAAAAAATAATCAGTTGACCCCCGATCCGGCAAATGATATTTTAAAAATAACAGTCGTCAACCGATATACAGAGCACGCAAGGCCAGCGATCGGGTTCGTCAAAGGTTTTGGGATTAAAAAAGGTGCCCTCGCTTCGAGTGTTGCCCACGACTCCCATAATATTGTTGCGGTCGGTTCCGACGATGAACTTCTTTGTCAGGCCGTCAATGCGGTCATAGAAGCAAAAGGTGGCATCAGTGCAGTCGATGAAAATAAAAATATTAAAATCCTTCCATTGCCCATTGCTGGATTGATGAGTCCGGAAGACGGATATGTTTTAGCAGAAAAATATTCAGCTGTAGATGCGTGGACAAAAAACGAACTGGGTTGTACCTTGACGGCCCCTTTTATGACCTTATCATTTTTGGCGCTGCCCGTTATTCCTGCTCTAAAAATGACAGATTTAGGATTGTTCGACGTGGAGGATTTTAAATTTACAACGGTAGAAGAAAATGAGTGAATGTAATTTTTAATTTGAATTTTTACCTCCCCCCGGCCCCCTCCAGAGGGGGAGACACCCGCATTCTACTATTTAAAAACGGAAAATAATTTTGAAATAACGGCTCCGGTTATCCGATTAATTATTGAACCCCTGATAAAAGAATCGTCCTCTCTCCCCCTTTGGAGGGGGCCGGGGGGAGGTAAACTCAGTCAATTAAAATTTTATACCGTTGTTTCTTTCTGCGATTAAAATGCAGCAATCTTTCAACCCCCAAAGTAGCTCCGACAAATACACCAACGATTCCAAACAAACTACCCCAGATCAGAGCAAAATCCTTTTTGTCTAAATCTTCATTTGGTCCTTGTGTAAAACCGAAAACCCCACCGGTAGCGACCGATGCACCAACCGTAATGGTAAAAGTTTTCATGAACGCACCAAAACTGGTTTTGGGTTTGGATTGATTTATTTTTAAATCGACAGAATAAGTTGGCAGTAAAACATTTTCCAACTTTAAAGAATCAATCTGAAGAATAAAAACTCCTATCTTTTCTACTTTAGAAAGATGAGCAGAAGAATGGCTTTTTAAATTATTAGTTATAAAAAAAATGAAGGCAAGAATTAGAGCTACAGTGATTCGCATGATTTAATAGTTCTGTTTTTTTCGAATCCTGTATTTAGTAGCGATTTTTATTTAAAGATAAGTGCATGGACAAAAATAAAGCTGTCTGATTCTTTCAGCTTTATTAATTTCTTTTGGGGCATCTTATGGGATCTTTTAATGATACCATGCGTCGATTTATTAAATTTTATTCTAAACAATAATTTGTTCCTGCACAATGCTGCGCTAAACCCAGATATGTCATGTTTTTAAAACATGACATATCTATCCCCTGCATTCATGATTTTTACAATTCCAGTTCAGAAACCACTTCCACCCATTCACCCGGCACCCGCGCATGGATACTCTCGTCGTACATGGCCCCACAACTCACCGCCGGCAAATAATAACGGCCCGGATAAGCCGCATTCAACCGCACCCGATAGACGTGGCGCTGACCCCGCCGGATGTCAAAATAGGTATGTACCCGATCGTCGCGAATGTCCTGATATTCGGGCACGGTGGTATTGCTGAACTGATCAAAATTATAGAGCCGGGCATTGAGAATTTCCCAGCCAGAAGGAAAAATTTGTGTGAGTGCCATCTCTTCAAAGCGAACGGCCCGCGTACCCTGATGATGAACAACCACTTCCGCGATAAAATCCGTGCCCTGCACGATGCTGGACGGGTCGATGACCTCACCATTATTGTTCATGTATTTCGCCTGGATATCAATGTTGTTGCTGGCGGGCGTTTCATTCCCGGCGAGTGGTTGGCCGGTCAAAATGAGGCGGGCAAACAGTACTCCGTCACCAGAATTCGTGACGGTTATGGCACGGCCGTCCAGATCCGTTGGCACTTCGATCTGCATGACCGGGGTTTGACTGCCTCCGTCAACGACCTGGCCGTTGGGCAACTGATATTGAAACCTAAATTGATCAGAAGCTTTGTTGTCTCCTAAAAATTTACCGATCGCCAAAAGTGAGTAAGCCGTCGTCTGTGTGCTGTACCAATGATCTTCCCCAAGGAGTTCGGCGATGTGCAGCATGTTGGTGCCGGCATTATCGACATCGCCCAGAATGACCTGGGTTTCAAGAATCATGGCCTCGTCGCGCAGGCTGCTTCCATAGGTGCTCCCCCAGTATTTGTAAGGTTCGACGGTGACCGGGACCGATTCAATCAATTGTCGGCCAACATCTTTTTTTCCATTGAGGCCATAGGCTGCTGCGAGCCGCCAACGAGCTTCGTTGCTGAGATTGTTCTTTTCACGCAAACGGTTCATGGAGCCTTGTTCGGCCTTGCCGGCCAGGGCCAATGTGTACAGACGGTAGGCCTGCTGGACATCCTGCCAACTGCGGCGGCTGCCGCTTTGGGAAGGGCTCCATTGCTTGGCAGCCGTTGTTTGGAATTTCACAAAACGGTCGATCATGTTCTGCGGTACAGCGTAGCCCTTGTTCTTGGCTTCCAGCAAAAAGTGGCCTGCATAATTGGTACCCCATGCATCGTAGTCGTTGCCGGGCCAATAGGTGAAACCACCTGATGACATTTGGAAGTTTTTTAACTTGTCGATTGTCGCCCGAACATTTTGGTTGATGGTCTCTTTCTGCTCGGGAGTTAATTCCATCATCCGTTCGACATAGAGTTGAGGGAAGCCGGAAGAGGTGGTTTGCTCGATACATCCATGCGGGTAGCGGAGCAGATACTTCAAGCGTTCGCCCAATTTCAGAGGAGGAATGTTCGAAAGTTCGAGAAATCCACTATTGGTACCGGGGCTACCGACCCGCTGTATTGCCTGCTGCCAGTTTTCGCCTGGCTGTAAGGTTCCGGCATAAACGTCGGTGACAAATGGGTTTGGGTTGCGCACATCAATTTCGATTTCCTGGGTAGCCTTCTCTCCCCCACCCGATGCAGTGATCTTGAATTTCGCAATACCGACAGCGTCTCCCACATTCAAATTGAAATAGGCCATGTCTTCGCCGGGGCTGTCAAAACGGAGTTGTCGGGTACGGCCACCTGAAATATTTACCAGTCCGGTAGTTTCGACCAATTGCACATCGACATTTTTCACTTTTTTGTCCATTGCAAAAATGCTGACCGGCAAGCGTAGATTTTCACCGGGCCCCAGTACCCTTGGCAAAGTAGCCAGAGCCATGAGCGGCTTTTTCACGGGAACCAATTTCTCGGTTTTTCCATAAGCTGCATCTTCGTTGGCTGCGACGAGCATCACCCGCACAGCGCCAACATAATTTGGCATTTTAAAAGTGTGCTTTTGTTTGCCGCCATCTAAGTAAAACGGGCCAGCATTCAATACAACCGGCTTAAAACGGTTGGCATTTTTCCGCTCAGCAGGGGCCGCAAGTTCGTCATCCCCACCGATGCTGAGAATCCGTTCCAACTCTCCACCGTATGCACCCAGCACGTAATCATAAACGTCCCAGGTCTTGATGCCCAATGCTTCGCGGGCATACAGGGCTGCGTGCGCATCGGGTGTTTTGAAATTGGTCAAACCGAGCAGTCCTTCATCCACTACCGCAATGGTATAAGCCATCGGTTCATCATTTTCTTCCCCTACCTCAATGGTGAATTCCTGTTCGGGCCGCAGTTCATCTGCAAGCTTCATGGATGGTTTTAAAATGGTTTCCGGGTCTTCGACGTCTATCGGCATGACGCCGTACATACGGATGGGCAGGTCGTTTTGTGTTTGCCCGTGGGGCTGAATCAAACTCACATGTACGTAAACGGTAGGCGACATTTCCGCCGTGGACTCAAACGCGATGACATTCTCGCTTTTGTCTACATTTTTCCAGAAAGAGCGAATCACTTTAGATCCCGTTTCGAGTGTCACCAGCACACGTCCTTCTTCCCCGGCAGGTACCGTGATTTCAATATCATCTCCCACGTTATATTTTTCTTTGGAAGTAGAAAAAGTCATCATCGCCGCCTCTTGTCGCTGCGCAATGCTATTGCCGTCGTCGCCGTACCAGGGATAGCCTGCGTAGAAATAATCACCTGCACAGTGCCCCGACTCCGTATCACAAACCCGCACCAGGTAGCGTCCCCAGGTGTTCACATTGACCGTCCAGGTGGCCGTTCCGTCATCAGTGGTTCGTACCGCCTCGTTTTCCATTGCATTGTAATGATTGGAGGAGTTGTATTGAGAAGAGCCGCTGTCGTCACTATCCCACCACCATCGCCAGTTCACGCGATAAAGCCCTACCGACAAGTTTTTGCTGTTCAATGGGTTGCCGTTTTCATCTACTGCGGTGAATTTGATTGGACTATCCTTTCCAATGTCTACCCGCTTCTCTCCATAATTATTTTTTGCAATCAGAATACCTGCGTAAGAGTTATAAGGGCTGTAAGGCATAGAAGTATTGTAAAAACTAAAATCACCTCCTTTTTCGAAAGCCCTTGCCCGGAAATTGGCACGCAGCATACCGGGTGCCAGTGCTGATCTGTCATAAAGATTTGCGCTGAAACTGGCCGCTCCACTGGCATCCGTCTGGCCATCAAACAGGACCACTGGCTCAGAGTAGAGGAAACGCGCCGGGTCATCAAATTCAAAATCCTTAAAATTGTCGAACTCTGTATTTACTTGCCGCATTTCCGACTCGACGACTGCCTTGAGGTTCTTGCCAGCGGCCCCGTGCAGCCAGTTGACCTGCATGGCGACCTTGTGCGGCTCACTGTTTGCCGCAAGTTTTTCCTTACCAAAATCCAGATCGATTTTCAGTCGGTTTGGTTTGACTGTTTCAATTTTGATGTTTTTGGTAAAAGTGGCGCCTCCTGCCTTGACGGTCGCAAGCCAGTTGCCGGTCGGTGCATCGCTGCTGGTGGCGACCGGCAATGGGTAGAGGTTCTCGATGTTTTTTGTGGTTACAGTTTTGTACTGCAATTGGCCGCGGCTGTCGGTCAGCTCAAAAGAAATGGGATAATTGATGGGCAGCTTGGCTTCTTTGTCTTCCAGAATAAAATTGAGAAAAAGACTATCGCCCGGCCGCCAAACGCCCCGGTCGCCATAGAGGAACCCTTTCAGCCCTTTTTGTTTTACCGTTCCCGCTACGTCAAAACGGCTGAGCGACAGGGAGTTGCCATCGCCTGTCTTCAAATATCCCCGATCCGTTTCATCACGGTCGTCCATGGTTTTGGCGATGATGAGAAAAGGTTTTTTCGGCAAAACAATTTCAGCAATCCCCGAGCCATTGGTTTCAGTGGTGGTGATGAGCTGTTGTTGGTAATCGTAGAATTCAACGATGGCATCTTCTACATCTCTTGTATTCCGTAGATCCGAAACTGCCACAAACATGGGATATTCCTGGTCGGCATCGGAGGTACCACTTTTGGCGGTGATGCCCAAATTAGAGGCCAGCACATTCGACATCACAAAGTTGTTGTAATTGTAATAGCCAGGAAAGCAGGGGTTCTCCCGGTGCTGCCAGCGAAAGCCCTCATAATAACCATCCATCCCGTAATAGTCGCCCCAAAAGCTGCGGATTTCTCCATGCTCATCCACAAAACTTTGCTGGCTGACTTCTTTGAGGTTGTCCCCTTCTTTGCGGTTGTCGCAGTGGTATACGGCATACTCCGAACGAAAACCAATGCGCACCTGATAGATGGCTTTCGGATCGGCCTCAAACAGCTTATTCAAATCGAGTGCATAGCGGGACCATGTGGAAGAACTGGCCTTCGGGTTCAAGCCTTGCAGTGGAACCATTTGCCGTCGGATGACCCGGCCCACGCGCTGCATTTCATAAGTGTTTTGGCCATCCAGTTCGCTTGTCTGTAAAAACTGAAGGATGTTGTTATCATAGATTTTAAACACTTCGACCTCAACAGCTTCAAGGCTCACCGCCTCAAATGGCAGCACCAATCCATTCTCCGAAGAAGGCAAAATGACACCTCTTCCGACCAATCGAACCTGGGGTTTTTCCTGCGCAAAGTCCAGTTGCCAAACGGAGGGTTTGGTCATTCGCGCCTCTTCCGCATTGCGGATGCCGGGGCGAATTTCTATGGTCTGCTCGCCGGCCAGCCGCTGCTGTGGATATACGAGAATGCGATATCCATCAATCGTGAAGTTCAGGTTGACGTCCTGTGGAGTAATAGCTGAATTTCGCACAGCAATTAACCCATTCAAGTCCTGTGTTGGGTCGAGCGGGTCGGAGAATTGCAATTCGACGTATTGATTTTCCCCATTGACGACCCTTGCCGAACTGACGGAGAAATCACCAAGTGCCGGAATTTTTACAACCAACTGATCAGAAACATCTACTCCAATGCCTTCCCCCTCCCAGGATAAAACCAATTCAGACGCTTCACTGCTCCTTTGAATATCAGAAATGGTAAAAGTATGGTTGGTGCCATCTCCGCTGTGGGACCAGGCAACGGGCAGCTTATTGCCACCTTGCCGGACTGACAGCACCTCTTCCACATCGTCATTATCGGCGGCATCGTTGGTCAGTAAGTGGCCGATGGCTACTTGTTTGCCCAGGTCGCCATTCACTGATTCGATTGAAGTCACTTCAATGGACATGTTTTGGCCGCGCACCAGAAAATCGAACTCAAAGTAGCGGGCATCGTCGGGCAGGTTGTCAAATACCTCCTGTAGATCAACTTTAGCGATGTAGGCTTTGCTGGATTCCCACCCATTTTTGGGCTCGAATCGCAAGGTGTGGTCATCTTCCCAAAAGGCCGTTCCACGGGCCGAGGGCTGAAATTCCAAAATATCACTGTCTGCTTCCTCGCCAATCATATCTGCGGTGGCAACCGCACCAGAGAATCGTACCCGCACCGGTTCATTTTTGGAAATGACTCCCGCGGTATAGGCATACACATAGCTTTTGACGGCTTCGGGAATTTCCTTGGCCCGGACGGGTTCTTTCTTTTTGCAGGCAGGTGTGATGAAAAATAACGAGAGCAATAATAGCAGTGGGAATAGTTGGAGTTTTCTGCAGAAATCAGGCATGTTGGTATTGGTTTTATTGTTTTTCAGTTTTGGTCTTTGTTTGTACCTGCTAATTTCATGCTTTTTTTGCAAAACGGGGAATGCGTTTTATTATTTGTTGGAGAAGGGTGATCAACCGTGGGCAGCCGTAGCGTAACTGTTTTGGTGAGTTAGTAGTTGCCCGGAAGTTTTACCAATTTTTTGAAATTAAGCAAATCGGTTGTTGCTCCCTAATTTGCAGTAGTCATTCAATTTACATTTACCTACCTTGCAGCCTCTTGTTACATTCACCCATCCTGTCATTTAGACCCTTCGATAAAATTGGATTACTTAAAAGAAATTGAAATTGCCTCCGTCATCCTAAACCTACTGTATGTCATTTTATTGATGCGGGAAAATATATGGTGCTGGATATGCGGAATAATCGGTTCGGCACTGGGCGCTTATCTAATGTTTCAGAGTAAATTATATTCGGAAACGATCCTTTATTTATTTTATGTGGCCATCGGCGTTTACGGCTGGTATATCTGGCACAAAGAAGGCATCGAAAAAGAATTTAAAATAAAAAGGTGGGGATGGCAAAAACATCTTGTCGCCATTGCCATCGGATTGGCCGGCGCTATTTCCTTTGCTTTATTCTTCAGCAAAAATACCGATGCTGATTATCCCTGGATCGATGCGCATACTACCGTTTTTGCTTTTGTTGCCAGCTACATGCAGGCACATAAAATTTTATCGTCGTGGATTTTTTGGATCATCATTAATGGTGTGACGGTTTGGCTCTACGGCATGAAAGGGCTTGATTTTTATTCCGGGCAGATGATCGTTTACTTTATTTTATCGATTTGGGGATATTGGGAATGGCGGAAGCGGGTGGAGTTATGAGGTATTGGGATATTGGGATATTGGGATATTGGGATATTGGGATATTGGGTAAGATGTTCCTAATAACCTAATATCCCAATATCTCAATATCCCAATACCCCAATACTTACAAACTCGTTATCCACCAGGTATTTCCCCAGGCGTCTTTTACTCCTGCAGCTCTTCCGTAATTTTGATCGGAAGGTTCCATGATAGATGTTGCACCTTGTTTTAGTGCCTTTTGATAAATAGCATCAGCATTGTTGACGTAAATAAACATACCGGATGGTTGCGGTTTAAAATCTTCTGTGGCATCGGCCAACATAATGGTGCTTCCCTCACATTGCAACTCGGCATGCATGATGACTCCTTCGGATCGGGGCACCAGAGTCTGCAACTTCATATTGAAAACATCTTGGGCAAACTGAATAAATGCAGCAGCATTTTCAATAATTAAATAAGGCATGATGACCTGGTGGCCGACAGCAGTTCGACTGTTCAGTTGTTCCATGATTTGAAATTATAAATAGTTGCATTACGAATCGAAAGACCTGCAATACGGTTAATTATTTGAAGCAGCACATTTTCCATTAAACATAAAATAAGAAATACTAAAAGATAAATTCAAATTGCGCTGGTACTCTTCACTCGGTATAAAGAAGATAAAGCTACCATCCCGATTGTTCCCTTGCCGACTGTAACTCAAGGTGGTATTAAAGCTCAGATTTTTGGCAAAGAAGTATTCGTGCCGGAGGAAATAAATGAAGTTGGCCCACGAGTACCGATAATCAAATTCTGGCCTGATGAAATGGTTGACATAATAGGTCGTCCCGGCTGAAAAAACAGATGCACCTTCGGTAAAATACCGGAGCGAAATTTCCAGCTTCCCATCGATATAATAATCAATTCGTTTATCTTCAATGGTGTCAATTGTGGAGGTTCCAATCCCACCAAATATTGGAGGAAAGCCTAAATAGTAATTTGTGGAATGCTCCCGCTGCGCACCAACAGTAATGGATGGAACTAAAAATAGCTGTTTATTTACTGGAATAAATGTTTCAATGCCTGCGCTCAGCCCATACCCGAGGTTTTTACGCGTCCCTGAATCATATCCGGAAAAAGACACCCTGCCCGACACGGCAGTATGATCACTGATAAAATATTTTACTGCGGGTGATATGTAATAACGCACCTCCTGGGGTTTCGCATATATTTCAGGATTGCCCCTAAAATCCATGCCTTCCCAATCATCGATGGAGAGGTTGGCCCCACCAGAGAATATCATATTTCCCTTGCACAAATAATTGGACTGTATACCTTTCTCAAAAGGCGTCCGGTCATTGATAAAAAGTTGAATGCCGACTCGGCCAAAAAGAGTTTCATCTGAACCAGTATGCCACCTGTTTTGAAAAAGCGTTGTGCCGATGTAAGAGTTTAAAGCGATATTGGGACCTAAAAAATAATTGGCACCAAAACCACCAGAACCCGAAGCGACCCAGCCATCTGAGGTATTATCAGGGCTTGACTCTCTTAAATATTTATACCTCATCAGCCGTGAACTTGCAAACAAATATGGCATGAACCGTTTTTCTTCCAAAAAATAATATCTGACAAAGGGACTTACTGAATATCTGTGGTTTTTAACTTCTCCTGAAAACGGATCTTCCCCTTTGGCCAGTAACACACTCACCCCTGACCCCAGCATTAGCCGGTCACTGACCATATAACCAATGGAAGAGCTTAAAGAAAAAGAATTAGAACGGGAACCTTGGTCATCTTGCCATCTACTGCTCCAGCGACTGAGGCCGGAGCCAAACCTGATACTGAGATCACCTTTTTCCAATTGGCAAAAAACAGGGATAACCGGAAGTATAAGCAGAACAAAAAGTGAGGTAATATTTTTCATTTGAGAGCTAATTTTATTTTCAAAACGAATATAAAGGTATTTCACAATTCCGATAGCATTTTTTTAACAGAGTTATTATTGCAATTATTCAATATTGGTAGAAAGCATAATTTGATGCTGACAATCTGTATTTAACGACCCTGCCCACTGCTCCTTTAAAACAGGGCAGCGGGCAGGCTTGTCATTGTCAGGTTTTAGGTCCTTACTTTTTATTAGGTTTTAAGTAGACAGGTGGTCAAAAAAAATGACACTTTTCCTTTGCCTGAAAAAGAGTTTTGAGGTTTGGAAAGCAAACATTTGCCCAAATAAAAAGTGTCATTTTTAGCGCTCCCTATTTTTGTCCAAACAATTATCTGTTCAAAAAAAATGACACTTTTCCTTTGCCTGAAAAAGAGTTTTGAGGCTTGGAAAGCAATCATTTGCCCAAATAAAAAGTGTCATTTTTAGCGCTCCCTATTTTTGTCTAAACTCTTACTTAATTCTTTTTCAATAAATATACAAAACCCACTTTGGCCGCCCAACTGTACAACTTGGCCCCTGTTGCACTGTTATTGGCCGCATCCATTAACTGCATCCGGCCGCTGGTCCGAATTTGCAAATCCATGTTTTTAAAAAGTGGAATTTGCAAACCAATGCCCATTTCACCAAATACATTTATTCTGCGAAGGTCAGTATATCCACCTGAATCTATTTCGTTGATATCGTCACTGTCATTCATACGGACGTTTATGTCCGTTCGATGTGTTAAGAACAAAGACGGGTTGAGGGTAGGCTCCAAAAATAACTTTGCCTTTTTATCAATTAAATAATATTTAATCCCCAAAGGCATTTCCAAAAAATAATAATGATGCTTAAACGTAAGCCCCGAAATACCTTCGCCATCAACAATGGTCGAATCAAAACCACCCTGTCCGTCATGCTGAGTTCCCCACCTCAAGTCATCGTTTGAATATTCATTGACATAGTCTGCAAAACGCAGTCCTGCGGTCAATTGTAATTTTTCGTTTATTCCATAATTATACCCAACCCCAAAACCAACAGACAGGACCTTGTCAAAATCTATGATCGCATTGGTAAATCCGGAATGGTTCGCCGAACCATATATTTCGAAAGAATTATTTTGTCCGATTAAAAAAGTAGAAAGGCAAAAAAAGCAAAACAAAAAAACGGTTTTCATATTTTAAGGAATTTTTAGTTTTGAAAAACCGTGTTAGCACCAATGGCGCTAACACGACGAAGAGCGCGTACAATCAGTCTGTATTTTTATTAAAAATAAAATAATTAATTCCGAAAGTGACTTCAAAACGCCTTGAATCTGGGCGGAGTTTGAATACGTTTTCCGGCACCTCGTTATTGTTGTGATTCATGCTAAACGACAAATTGGTTTTTGCCGAAATATTGGGCGCAAAAAAATATTCAAACCCAACATTCCCCATACTTTGCAGGGAGGTCCGTGTTTCGTTTACAGAGTGAAATTCTATCATGGGCAAAAAGCCAAACCCGCCGGTAACGATAACATTATTTTTTGAAAAATAGACCAGTGACAATGACACCGGCATCTGGAAAGCATTGGCGCTGGCCTTGCTTGCTTCAATTAAAGACGTGATAGGTCCAACCAACACCGTATCGCCGCCAGTTACCACTAAAACCGTATCGAGTATAATTTCGCCCCATTCTTTTTGTTTGGCCGCGGTTCGGCGATAATTGACTTCTATGGAGGGATAGAAAAATAAATTTTCTTTTATTGGAATATAATAACCACTGCCGGCAGTCAGGCCGGTTCTTATTCGATGGCCAGCTTCAGTCGTCAATAAGGACAAATCAACACCACCGGTTACTGTCCAGTTTTGTGTTTTAAAATATTTTACTTTTGGAGCGAGGCCTATAAAAAAACCTTTTGCTATTCCATGCGTACTAGAACTGCCAAAAGAGTAAGTCGAAAACCTGTTCGCATTCATTAAACCGAATTGTCCGGAACCTTGTAGAATATAATTTCCTGCTTTTAAATATTGTTCTTTTATAGCATACCGGTCGGTAAATTTTTCTCTTAAAAAAGTCTTTATTCCAAATCTCATGTAAATTTTTTCATCTGTAATATTATTTTCAAACGGGTTGTTTGCCTCAAAAAGCCGTGTTCCCATTACTCCTTCCAAAGCAATATTGGGTGCAATAAAAAAATCAACACCTAATTCTGAATAACCTCGATAAGTCCACCCATCGTACTGTTTTGAAATTTCATTATCCGAGGATCTATTGATAATTTCTCCGCGCACTTCAAAATAAGGCAACCACCCTCCTTTATTTTTAAAGTAATACCTGAACTGGGGAACAGCGGTATAAAATGCACTCCCGAGAAAAGGGCTGTCTCCATTCCATGAATTGGTACTTTGCACCGAAAGTCCGAGTCCGGCCATTAGTTGATCGTTCAGCATTAACCCAACATTTGGCCGGAGGGTTATCCGGTTATTGGTGTAACTGATACTGGACAGGTTCTGATTAATCGACATACCTCCAAACAGACTGAACATTATATCCCCTTTCTCTAATTGACCAAACAACAAAGGAGTCGAAAGAAAAAGAACAAAGGTTAGTGTGAGTAAACTTTTCATACTTAATGAGAGAATCTTGTTAAAAGTAAAGGTTTTGGTTTCATTGCAACGAATAACGAATTCCCAGATTCAGCCCTCCGGACCATGCTCTTTTTTCGTTGGCGACAGGCGTCACAGCGTACCCGACCTGTGGTTCAACAATTAATTCTGATTTTCCACCAATCGGTGTGACGAGTGCTGCCGCTGCCGCCCAATTAACAAATGAGGTATTTAAATTCTGGATGGAATTGCTTTCAGGAGTACTTGCATTAACCAACGTATTTAATTCGATGCCCGTTTTTAATTCCAGTTTTTTGCGATACCCAAATGCAAATTTCTTTCTGAGATAAAATGGAAAGCTGTTGTAATTAATTTGCAGGGATTTAGCATTTAGGTTTTTGTAGAAGAAACCGGATTGCAGAATGATGCTTCTATTTAATTCAAAGTTGACCAAAAAACCTCCGGCAAAGAAAGGGCCGCTACCGCCAGTAACCAATGAATCCCCCGAAAAGAGGCGGCCCATCGGCATCAGAAATACCGAAGTGCCGCCTTCCAGGGAAAATCGGGGATAGGGCTGTGGGCCCTTTAAATAATTGGATTCAACTTGTACAGAAAGCGTGTTTGTATTGGTTGTCAGGGTTGGGAATGAAAGGACATTTATTTTTTGCAACAAACTTTGCATAGCTTTAAATTCGGAAATATTCCGAGG
This sequence comes from Bacteroidota bacterium, assembly GCA_039819485.1. Classification (GTDB taxonomy): domain Bacteria; phylum Bacteroidota; class Bacteroidia; order Chitinophagales; family Saprospiraceae; genus UBA6168. Next base: position 16,601 of record JBCBRY010000170.1, read on the forward strand.
ATTATCCCTGGCCACATCCGCCATTAAATTAATTTGATTTTCGGGCACACCAGTTTTTTTGCTTCCCGCCACCAGTTCGCTATTCAAACCTTGGTCTACTGTATTTTTTTCCAGTCCAACTTGCTTATTGTTTTTTGCGGTGTATATTTTATTGCTATTTATTGTTTCAGTTAATTCTTTATTTATTTTATTTTCTACAATGGTTTGAGCATCGTTTTTTTCAATTATTATTTCATTTTTAATTTCCATATTTCCAGCATTGAGAAGTGCCTCACTAATTGAATTTTTACCCGTGTGCGCATTTTCATCTGAATTTATTTTTTCATTGTTGTCTTCATTTTTATTTTGCTTAATAATTGCTGCCTGCTCTGCTACCAATGCTGATAATTCTTCTACTTTTTGATGATCATTGTACCATATAGTTCCCGCTACTGCCAACCCGCCGACGATGGCTGCACCGCCAATAATTTTTCCTACCGAAGCCACCCAGCCGCTCCAAAACGGAGGTTTGGCCGGAATAGAAGCTTCCACGCCCGACCAGAAATCGGCACTTGGAGTCGGCGAGTAGTTTTCCAAATTCTTTTTGAAAAACTGCTCAAGATTATCGCTATGTTTTCTTTCACTCATTTTTAAAATCTGGTTTTATCTGTAACGCCCACGGTTTTTTCCAACATTTTGCGCAACATGGCCTTGGCACGGGTTAATTGTGATCGGGAAGCACTATCGGAGATCCCCAGTTGAGCTGCAATCTCCTTGTGCGAAAATTCTTCCATCACATACAAGTTGAAAACCGCCCGGTACCCCTCTGGTAATTGCTGCACCATCCTGACGAGGGCTTCTTGCCGGTATTTCGCAAAAAGCTGGTCGTCCGCTTCATAGGTATCGGCTACCGTTTCCACTTCCACCGTTTGAAAGAGGTTCTTTTTTTTGCGGATATGTTGCAAACACACGTTGACCATTACTTTGCGCATCCATGCGCCGAGCGCCCCGGTAGGCCGGTATTGGTATAGATCCTTGAAAATCTGAATAAGCCCTTCCTGTAGCCAATCTTCCGCTTCGTGGTAACCGGAAGCATAGCGCATGCAAACACCGAAGAGCATCGACCTGAATTTTTCAAAAAGCGCCTGCTGGGCTTTCCGGTCGCCTTTGCGACATCCTTTGATGATATTTTCGTCTGTTTGGTACAAGGTCTTAATGTGTGCTTTTATCGGGTTAGTGCAAGATCAGACAAAAACGCTGCATAGGGAGGGTATTTTTTTTATAAAATAATGATTAAACTCTGTTTTATGCACCTTGGACAAATTCAGTGACAAGCCTAATTTCTGTCTCTGGCGAACAAATGAAAGGGTCTTCGAGCCTCTTTCATTTGTAGCAAGGGGCATTAGGTAAAAGGTCTATAAAATCCTGAATTTCAGGCTTTTATAGACCTTTTCCCTAATGCCCCTTGTTCGATTTTTGTTGGGTCGATACCGGCAAAAATCGAAAGCAGGAATCCGATGTATCGCAAGGAAACTTATACTTAAAAACATGAGTCATGAGGATTAGGGGCAAAACCACCTTTTTAACTTAGACATACAAATCAGGGCGGCATCGAGCCGCCCTGATTTGTAAAAAAGGGTTTTTAAGGGTAGCGCCAATGGGAACTCCGTTGGAGTTCCCATTG
>JBCBRY010000171.1:0-18186 GCA_039819485.1 Bacteroidota bacterium
TTAAAATTATTTAGCGGCAATTGAAACAAAAGAAAAACAAACCCAGTTTTAAAAGCATCGAAATCAGACAACTGTGGCTGCACTAAACAAAAAACATAATCCTGAGTATAAATAAACTTGTGGCAGCCCTTAGAAAGAAAAAAGGCTCATTCTGACCTGCCACCAAAAACCGTACTTTCCATGAACAGCCTCAACAAGAAACTCATTCTGATTTCATTATCGGCTTTAGCACTCACCGCCACGACAGCTTTTATCGTTCAAACTGACGCCTATGCAGACTTGAAGATCGATTTTAACCTGTTGACTAAAGAGAATGATTTACACAAAAAACAACTGAAAGAACAAGCCCAGATTATTCAACAGCTTGGCGAAGAAATCAGGGTAAAAGATGACAGCATCGCTACCTTAAATGTAAGGGTTGAATATTTATTGGCCGAGACTAATAAGCTGAAGGGCAAAATCAGAGTTTTAGACCAGCGAATGCAGCAAATGCACGAAAAAGTGGAGGGTTTGACCAAAGCGATAAGCATTCTCGAAAAGGGGAAATCCGCTGATTTCAACAAAATAAATGAGCTTGCTAAAGAGCGAAATGAACTGCTGAAACAAATGGAGTTAAAAGACAGGGAAAGAGAATCTGAAAAGATTCGCTTAAACTCCAAACAAAAAGATATTGCATCCAAAAAACGGTCAAAGAAAGAACTTGAAGCTCAGCGTACACAGCAAAATGAAGAATTGAAAAAATTGAATTTAAAAGTTCAATCAGAATTGAAAGATCCGCCTGCTGATGTTCCTGTAGAACCAAACATGGCTGCACAGCAATCTATCGAAGCTCAAAAAGAAGAAATTATCAAAGCCCGTAAACAGGCACGGATGAGAGAGATTGTGATGAATACCAAAATTGAATACCGGACTATTTCGCTTAAAGCGGATAAAGATGGAAAAGAGCTGAATAGGCTGAAAGCAGATGGATGGCGGTACACAGAAATAGAATTTGATCTGATCAATCCCGACCAGGAAGCGATATTTGACGAAGATTTCATTATTCAAATCTTCGATGTGGACAACCAGAAAGTGGTGCCCTTTAATGAAAGTAATCCAGGTTTTCCAGACAGCCAGATAGGATCAACCGGGATGCAGTTCAACTATCAGGGACAACCCATGCAGATCACTTATTTTAACAGCCAAAAGAAAACAAGTAAAAATTATGACATCCGCTTTTATTACGCAGGAAAAGGATTTCTTCTGCCAATACCAAGCGGACAAACCAGGATCGTAGAAGAAGGAACAGTGGCAGCAAGGTAAGATCCCCACAAATTCGGAAAGCCTTTATCTCAATAGAAGTTGTTTTTGGGCAGTGGCCATAACCGGTCGCTGCCTTTTTTTTATTTTAGAGGTTGAGACGTAGGAGAAAGGGTGTGAGAAAAAACCATTTGTCCATCCAACCATCTAAACGTTCACTCCCTTACCTTTGCCGCATGCATCTGGAGCGGCTCAAACTCACAAATTTCCGTAACTACGAATTTCAAGAACTGGAATTTTCGGCCACCCTTAACTTAATTGCCGGCCTGAACGGCATGGGGAAAACCAACCTCTTGGATGCCATCTATTATCTCTGTATGGGAAAAAGTCAGTTCACAAATTCCGATCGAAATGTCGTAAAGCACGGGGAGTCATTTTTCCGGCTGGAAGGACACTTTAATCTGGAAAAGAATTCGGAAAAAATAGTGGCTAAGGTGCAGCCAGGAAAAACAAAAACGCTGGAAAGAAACAACGCTGCTTATGACCGTTTGGCCGACCACGTTGGTCTGCTTCCCATTGTCTTTAAAGCACCTGACGATACGGCCCTGGCGCTCGAAGGAAGTGAGGAACGGCGCCGTTTTTTAGACAATACACTCTGTCAGATTGATACGCCTTATTTAAAATATTTGCTCCTGTACAATAAAGTCCTGCAAAGCCGGAATGCATTGTTAAAACAGTTTGGCGAACAACGCTATTTCGATGCCGCTTTGGTCGAAGTATACAATGAACAGCTATTGGTTCCAGCAACTTACATCCACGATAAAAGAAAGAAATTAATAGCGGAATTCGAACCTGTTTTTAATCGTTACTACATGGCCATTTGCGGCGGAAGGGAAACCGTAAAATGTAATTATAAATCTCAATTGCTGGACAAAGAACTGGAGGTGCTTTTCAAAGAGAGTCAGGAAAAGGACCGCATCCTGCAAAGAACGACCGCAGGCATCCACAAAGATGATTTACAATTCAAAATGAATGACCGTGCCTTGAAAACTTTTGCATCACAAGGTCAACTCAAATCTTTTGTCTTGGCCTTAAAACTGGCACAATACGAGATGCTCAAAAACGAAAAAGGCCGCTACCCCATCCTCTTGTTAGATGATCTTTTTGACAAGTTGGACGACCAAAGGGTGAAGCATCTGCTGGAGCTGCTCGTTGACGGGGATTTCGGGCAGGTTTTCATTACGGATACCCATCCACAGCGGAGCGAGGAATTAGCCAGCCAATTGGCAAGCCATTACGCCAAATTTATCATTCACAACGGAAATGCCACGACCAATAAAAAAGAGGAGGTAAAGGAATGATGAAAAATAGTCCGGTTTTTACTTCCCGATTAAAATACAGGAATTCGTTTCACTAAATTTGCCTCCAAAACTTTTACCATTTACTTGATTTGATGAACAACCAAACTGTAGTTAATTTGACCGATGCCAGTATCTACCAGGACAAAACAAAAATACTGGACAATGTAAACCTGACCATCTCCAGAGGAGAATTCGTCTACTTAATCGGAAAGACCGGAAGCGGAAAATCAAGCCTCCTGAAAACGTTGTACGCAGCCCTCCCTTTAAAATTCGGTACAGCTACGGTTGCCGGGCAATCACTAAAATCTTTGGACCGCAAAACCATTCCCAAACTCCGTCGAAAACTGGGCATTGTCTTTCAGGATTTTAACTTATTGGATGACCGGAATATCGAGGAGAATCTTTTGTTCGCCATGAAAGCCATGGGCTGGAAAGACAAACAAAAAATGAAGAACCGGATTGATGAACTCCTCGAAAAAGTCGATCTCAAAGGCAAGAACAAGACCATGCCGCACAATATCTCCGGTGGCGAACAACAAAGGGTCGTCATCGCCCGGGCACTCCTCAATAGCCCAGAGCTGATCATCGCCGACGAGCCCACTGGCAATCTCGATCCGGATACCTCCGATGATATTTTATTGCTGCTGCGAAAACTCGCCAAGGAAAATGAAACGGCGGTATTATTTGCCACCCACGACTACCGTATTTTGGTAAATTTTCCCGCAAGAATTATCCGATGCCACGCCGGAAAAGTAATTGATGAAGAAGATGTTGTTTTGTAGCAAAAACCTCTTTTGACTTTGGCTGTTTCTCTTCGAAATTGAAATTCCTTTATGACTAAAATTAACTTGTTCTGGTTCCGGCGCGACCTGCGCCTGGAAGATAATGCAGGATTATTTCATGCACTTAAAAGCGGAACACCAGTCTTTCCGATTTTTATTTTTGATAAAAATATTCTTGACAAACTGGAAAATAAAAATGATGCAAGAGTCACTTTTATCCATCAGGAAATAAATCGTATTTCTAAAGAATTGGAGAAAAAAAATTCGACGATTTTAGTGAAATATGGATACCCCGAAAAAATATGGAAGGAATTAACCGAGCAACATGAAATTGAAAACGTTTTTACCAATCATGATTACGAGCCATATGCCCTAGACCGCGATCAGGAAGTAAAAAATATTTTATCAAAAAAAAATATTCCTTTCCACACTTTTAAAGATCACGTTATTTTCGAAAAAAACGAAATCACTAAAAAGGACGGGCTGCCCTACACGGTGTTTACTCCGTACAGCAAAAAATGGAAAGAAAAACTTCATTCGAAAATTGTAAAAAACCACGACGGTTCCGACGTATCTTTTTATTTAAAATCTTACGCAACTAAGGACTATTTTTCTAATTTTTTAAAAATCTCTCCAAGTACAATTCCTGCCCTGAACGAGATGGGTTTTGAACGTTCCGATCAAGGATTCCCCGCCAGGGTAGTCAAACAAGGATTGATCAAAAAATATGGGGAAAGAAGAAATTTCCCGGCTATTGATGGTACGTCCCGGTTAGGTCTCCATTTTCGCTTTGGCACCATTAGCATCCGTGAAAAAGCACGTAAAACACTGGCGTTGAGCGAAGTATATTTAAACGAATTAATCTGGCGAGATTTTTACGCAATGATTTTATCGAATTTCCCCCACGTTGCGACAGAACCATTTAGGGCAAAATATAAAGGAATCCAATGGCGAAACAATGAAGAGGAATTTAAATTATGGTGTTCAGGTAAAACCGGATTTCCGATCGTTGATGCAGGCATGCGGGAATTAAACCAAACGGGTTATATGCATAACCGCGTCCGCATGATCGTAGCGAGCTTTTTGACCAAACATTTATTAATTAACTGGCAATGGGGCGAAGCTTATTTCGCAGAAAAATTATTGGATTTTGATTTGGCCAGCAATAATGGCGGGTGGCAATGGGCCGCTGGCTGTGGTACGGATGCAGCTCCTTATTTCAGGATATTTAATCCCACTTCACAAATGGAAAAATTTGATAAGGAAAAAAACTACATTAAAAAATATGTTCCCGAATATGGAACAGATGAATATCCAGAGCCAATGGTCGATCACAAAATGGCCCGAGAGCGATGCCTGGAAGTTTACAAATCAGCCCTGAAATAAATATTGGTTGTTGATTGCTATTTTGAAACAACCAACAACCTCCAGATATGTTACTCCACAAATTTTAAGGAAACGGAATTAATGCAATAGCGTAAACCGGTCGGTGCGGGCCCGTCATTAAAAACGTGTCCGAGATGGCTGTCGCAACGGGCGCACACAACTTCTGTTCTTATCATTCCGAATTTTGTATCTTTTATTTCGCCGATGCAATAATCATTTACCGGCTGGTAAAAACTTGGCCATCCAGTTCCGCTTTTGAATTTAGTAGCGGAATCGAACAATTCAAAATCACAGGCACGGCAAAGGTATTTTCCTTCTTTTTTGTTGTCCCAGTATTCGCCGGTAAAAGCCCGTTCAGTTCCTGCCTCGCGCAGTACATAAAACTCATGGTCGTTCAGTTGGGCTTTCCATTCTTCTTCCGATTTTTTTACCTTCTCTATTTTCTCGCCGGCCGATGTTTCGATATGGGTCTTATGGTCATTGTTTTTATGCTCATGAGCATGCTGCGCCTGGTTACAGGAAGCAAACAGCATGATCGCAAAAATTACTAACAAGTTTTTCATCCGTACAATATTTAATAATGAAATTACCGGACTAAAAGTCCGCTTCACAAAGTAACCCGGATTGTCAATCCGAGCAATTCGACAATGTGAAGTAAACGAAAAATGGCAGGTTCTGTTTAGCGGGAACTGTCTTTACTGAGATAGATAAACAACTACTTCAACCCTGCGGTTTTTCCAGTTGGGTTGGTCGTTGATGGTTTCTCCCTTTCCTTCAATGTACACTTTGTCCACTTGAATCCCTTTTTCTTTTAGGAATATACCGACTTCCTTCGCCCGTTTTTCGGAAAGGATATAATTGTAATTGCTGTCGCCCAACTGGTCGGCAAATCCAATGACTTCCACGTTTTGCACTTTTTGATCACGGAAGACTTCTTCCAGAAAAAGTTCCAATTCTTTGATGGCATCTACTTTTAAATCAGCTTTGTCAAATTCAAATAAAACATTGTGTTTCAACTGTTTCCCGCGTGGAGATTTAAGTGAAACAGTCGTGGCTGATGGCTCCAGCAGATCAGTATACACCGGGAGCTTGAACAAAGGATCCAGTAAAATATCGAGTGGGAAAAAAGTTGTGTTGTCCCATTCGGAGATTGGGAAAATTCGTTGATAAGGATGATAATCCTTGTGCAGTATTTTGATATTGAGGGTATCTCCGGCATCCACACACAGGAAGAAACGGCCCTCTTCATCAGTTATCATCGTTTGACGGTCTTTGATGATGACCGTAGCTGGCACGGGCACGGAAGTGATCGAATCACGAACCAATCCTTCAACATAAGTCACTGATTTACTTTGTAACGCATCGGGAAGGGCAAAATGGTAAATATCCATTCCTCCTGATCCACCTGCCCGGTCACTGGCAAAATAACCGGTTTTGCCATCCGCACTTAAGAAAAAACCAAGTTCCCGGTAAGAGGAGTTGACTGGCATTCCAAGGTTGACGGGAAGGCTCCAAAAGTTATTTCCAGCCAGGCGGGACATAAAAATATCTTGTTCGCCGAGTCCAATATGTCCTGTCGAAGAGAAATAAAGCGTTTGCCCATCATTGGAAATAAACGGCGCTTCCTCATCTCCTTTGGTATTGATTTGGTTTCCCAGATTGATAGGTTCGCTCCAATCCCCATTAGGCAGACGATTGCACATCCAAATATCAGTGCCTCCCTGGCCCCCTTCCCGGTTACTGGCAAAATAGAGGACACTGCCATCACAACTGATGCTTGCCTGTGATTCCCATGCTTCGGAGTTAACCAGTCCTGTGGATGCTTCAATATCGTATATTTCCTGTCCATTGACCTTCGCTTTCCAGATATCACAAGTGCCCAAAACGGACTCTCTTTCACAGGCCGTGAAATAGACGTTGCGGCCGTCACGTACCAAAGTCGTCATCCCCTCATTATTGCGCGAGTTGAAACCTCTTACTTTTGATCCACTGTTCCAGCCCTTTCCTTCGAGCGAACTGACAAACAGGTTCTCATCTGCAAATTCACCGTTCCGGGAGGTGTAGAATAAAGTTTTTCCATCATTGGTAAGAAAAGGAAAATATTCGTCCGACTTGGTATTCACGCCTCCACCTAAGTTGACGACACCGGTAATGTTCCAAAACTGGATGCTGTCCATTGCAATGTTACAGGCACGCACACTGGCCTCTAACTTGGCATAATACTCCTTCTCGACGGCTCTTTCTTCAAATCCATTGTAAGTGAATTGCTTGGCATCTGTGTGCAAAAGGGAGTCAAACAGATTAAAACTTTGCAACGCCAGATCATACCGACCACATTTATAATGGATACTCCCGATTTCAAAATACAGCGCCCGGGAAAAATAAGGATTGGACTCAAGCGCAGACTCGTAGTATTTGGTTGCTTTTTCAAAATCCCCCATCAGTTCGTAACAGGCGCCCGCGCTCCTCAAAGCCGGAGGAAAGTCAGGATACTTCTTTAACACCCGTTTAAACTGCCGGATCGCTTCCCCATACTTTTTCATGAGCAAGGACTTTTCACCTTCATGGTGGATTTTGCTGTATTCATCGGGAATGATATGCAGGTATTCTTTCTTCTTCTCAGATTGGGCAAGAAAGGGAAGGGAGTAACATATGCTCAGGATAAGTAGTATCGATCTTAACATGTGTAAGGGTGCTGCTTGTGTATTGATGCAAATTTATAGTTTACAAGCAAGAAAAATACCATTTGGCCATGAAGTATTTGTTACTAATTTCCGGGGCTCGTTTGGCGAGCCTCTGACCTGCCATCTTGTTTTTGTTCGTGGCAGGTGAATGCCGTAAAAAAATCCACATTAATTCCGACTTTTGCCCCCTTAAAAAATTAATTGAGCAGGCACGCCGGACAAGTGTGAAATACGACAAGATGTTTTCCTTGATCATTTAATAATCCAAAATGCTCGCGAACCACCAACTAAAAAACTGACGAACTTTGAACATTGCTTGCCCTGCCTACTCGCAAACTTGCCTACTAAAAAATGACCAATAAAGAAATCGCCAACACCTTTCAGTTTCTTGCCAACATTATGGAATTGCACGGGGAAAACCCGTTCAAGATTCGTTCTTATTCAAGTGCTTATATCACGTTGCGAAAATACCCTTCGCCGTTGGCTGACCTGACGGTCGAGGAGTTGGCATCTATAAAGGGGATCGGAAAGGCCATTTCTGAAAAAACAAGGGAACTCGTGGACACGGGTAAAATTGCCGCATTGGAAAAATATTTGGATAAAACCCCGCCCGGTATCCAAAGCATGTTGAAAGTCAAAGGTTTTGGCCCCAAAAAAATAAAAGTCATCTGGAAGGAACTTGGAGTGGAAACAGTTGGTGAACTGCTCTATGCCTGCAACGAAAACCGCTTGATTGAACTGAAAGGATTTGGTCAAAAAACGCAGGAAGACTTGCGGCAAAAGTTGGAATATTTTCAAAAATCCGCCGGCAAATTCCGTTATGCTGATTTGGAAAACGAGGCCGAATCGGTTGTCAACCATATCAAAACTACATTCCCGGCAGCCCGGGTCGAGTTGGCCGGCGCCATTCGAAGAAAAAGCAATATCGTTGAAAAAATTGAGGTAGTCATTGGTTTTGACAATAGCATCGACCGTTTGTTCGATGAAGAAAACCTGACCCTTCAACAGTCACAAGACCAAATTTTTCATGCTTTGTCAAAAAATGAAATTAAAGTGGTCATTTACCAATGTGCCATCGATGAGTTTGGTAGTAAGTGGTTCAGGTTTTCGGCGAGCGAGGAGTTCATGCAGCACTTTATAAAAAACAACCAAGGGATTGACTTTAAAGGGATTAAGGAAGAACAGGAAATTTTTGATAAAGCTAATTTGCCCTTCATCGAGCCAGAACTGAGAGAACAGGACTGGGCGCTTGAACTCGCCACCAAAAATGCTTTGCCCAAATTGGTCAACACTGAGGATATCAAAGGAGTGGTGCATGCACACTCCACTTACAGCGATGGTCTGAACACCTTGCTGGAAATGGCCGAACATGCAAAAAATCAGGGCTACCAATACCTTGGCATCAGTGACCACTCCAAAGCAGCGTTTTATGCAAACGGGCTGAAAGAAGACCGTTTAGAGCAGCAGTGGGCGGAGATTGATGAACTGAACGCAACGCTATCACCTTTCAAGATTTTCAAAAGTATTGAATGTGATATCCTTAACGACGGGAGTTTGGATTACGATGAACCGACTTTGGAAAAATTTGATTTTGTCATCGCTTCTGTCCATTCAAATCTAAAAATGGATGAAGAAAAAGCCAACCGACGAATTTTGCAGGCCATCGAAAACCCGCATACCCGGATTCTCGGCCATCCAACCGGACGACTGCTGCTTTCCCGATTGGGATATCCTCTGGATCACCAAAAATTAATCGACGCATGTGCCGCCAATCAAGTTGCCATTGAATTAAACGCCAACCCTTACCGCCTGGACCTGGATTGGACTTGGATACCCTATGCGCTGGAAAAAGGAGTACTTATTTCTATCAATCCGGATGCTCACAGCACTGGTGGAATAAACGATATCAGGTTTGGTGTGTTTTCTGCCAGAAAGGGCGGTCTGACGGCTGAGCAATGCCTGACTTGTTTTGGATTGGAAGATTTTGAAAAATGGGTCTCCCAAAAATAAAAATGAATAATTACCTCTGACTTCTGACAGCGCGGCGGTCCGACTTCTGAAAAGTTATCTATCTGAAAATGTACGAAACATTTGTCGACTTCATCTTTAACAGTACCGAATATTTAAAGGACTTTGTCAACCTTTATGGAACTTGGGTTTACCTGCTCGTTTTTGTCATTATTTTTTCGGAAACTGGATTGGTCATATTCCCCTGGTTGCCCGGCGATGGATTCATTCTGGCAGTTGGTGTAGTGGCTGAATCAACGGAACTCAATATATGGCTGGCCATGTTTTTAATGAGCATTGCTGCTTTCCTTGGCAATGCCGTCAACTACCATATTGGTAAATATTTTGGAATTCGAATAGTACAGAGTGACAAGGTCAAAATAGTCAAACAAAAACACCTCGACCAAACCCATGAGTTTTTTGAAAAGCATGGCCAAAAAGCGGTTATCCTGAGTCGTTTTGTTCCAGTGTTCAGGACGTTTGTTCCTTTCGTTGCCGGCATCTCCAAAATGGACCGGGCCCGGTTCCTGAACTATACTTTTTGGGGAGGTGTTGCCTGGGTTTTACTGTTTGGCCTGTTGGGCTTCTATTTTGGCAAATTGCCCTGGGTGCAGCAAAACCTGTCTTTCATTTATATCTTTTTGGTGGTGGTTACCATCATTCCAACTCTCGTAGCTGCTTGGCGAGCGAGGACGAGAAATGCTTGAATAATTTTATCGGGATTGGATAAATACGTGCTTGGACAAAAATAAGGAGCGCTAAAATTGACACTTTTATTTTGGCAGATGTTTGATTTCCAAGTTTCAAAAATCTTTTTCAGGCAAAGGAAAAGTGTTATTTTTTTTGACCATCCGCTTCATCACGCAAGATTATGTACAATTTATGATCAAACTGTTCGGGCTTCCCAATTGGCTTTTGAACCCCAAAAACAGAAAAGTCGGTACCAATCAAATGGCACCGACTTTTTTATGTCTTAAACGTGGTTCTATTTTAAACCGACTTACCTAATTTCTGGGCCAGGAGGTAATAGAAGACTACCCGCTTTTTCATTTTTTGGTTGTACTCTTCGCAGACAGCTTTGATGGCAGCATCAAGGTCATCGCCCAAAGCAACTCCCAATTTCTTAACAGCAAAATTGTTACGGACCCGGTCCAGTTCATCTTCGTCCGTACAGGAAACCAAAGATGCATCTTTCAGATAGATTGAAGGCCCAAGACCTTTAGCAATGTTTGCCAACAAAGTGGCGTCGATTGCGCTGCGGCCCAATCCCTGAAGATCTTTTTCATAGCCGGCCATTTTTTCATCTAATTTGCTCATAAGTAAAATTTAATTTTTGGTGAAAGTTAAATATCGGCTGAAAGTTAGGAAGTTTTTTACACTTATATAAAAGACGGGTGTCATGTGTTGACAAAAAGGTGGTAATGTGTTCAAAAAGGAGTTTAACTGAACAAGCAGTGTGTTCAATGCCCTGAAATTATAGGCGCAACTGCTTTCAATGGTTAAACGTACCTTTCATCAAGGGCAAAATCTTTAGGGTATTTGGCAACTCCTTTCACGAAGAATTTCATCATGCCTTTCATAACTGTTTCCAAACTTTCTTCCCCCTTGTAAACCGGACCAAACTCGACCGTTCGGTTGGCGAAGTTGCCGGTCAGCATAACAATCGGTACCTGAGCCGTACGTGCAATGTGATAGAACCCGGTCTTCCATTGTGACCTTTTTGACCTGGAGCCTTCCGGGGTGATAATCAGGGCCACTTTATCATATCGATCAAAAATTTCGGCCAACATCTCGACCTGGTTTCTTTTTGTACCATCTTTCTTTCGGGTCCTGTTGATCCCCACTCCACCCAATGGTTTGATCACTAAACTAAAGGGGAACCGTGTCCAGAATCGTTTGATGGCCACCTTACAAGGCACGCCCCAACCAAACATGCACATCATGCCGAAATAGAAATCCCAATTGGAGGTATGCGGAGCAAAAACAAAAATACAACGGTACACTTCTGGAGGAATTTCTCCTCTAAGGGACCAGCCATGCCACTTGAACAGGTATTTACAAATTCGGTGTTTTAACGTCATTCTACGATTCTTTGCGCCAAGGTAAAAAGTATTGCCACTTATTTTTCAAACGATAATACCAAGATTTGGTTTTTTCATTATAACATTGGGTTTGGAGGGGACAGGTGTCAGGGGTCAGGGGTCAGGTACAATAGATTATTTTCTCCTGCCCCCCTGACCCCTGACCCCTGACCCCTGACCCCTGACCCCTGAACCCTGAATCCTGAATCCTGAATCCTGAATTCGACCATATGGACATGAATAAAATTGAAGATCTGGTGGATCTCCTTGAACTGGATCAAATTGAAGAAAATATTTACAAAGGAGATAGTCATCGAACTCCGTGGAAACGGGTTTATGGAGGACAAGTACTCGCGCAGGCCATGACAGCTGCCAACCGAACGGTTCCGGCCGACCGGTTTGTCCATTCTATGCATGGCTATTTCATCTTAGCCGGTGATATTGATCGGCCAATCGTTTACAATGTCGACCGGCTCCGCGATGGAGGCAGCTTTACCACGCGGCGGGTAGTAGCCATTCAGCATGGCAAGGCAATTTTCAATGCTGCTTTTTCTTTTCAACTGGAACAGGAGGGACTGGATCATCAGATATCTATGCCGAATGTTCCGATGCCCGACATGTTGGCCACCGACCTCCAAATATTAGAACCTTTCAGGGATCGAATTGGCGAATCAAGGATGCAGATTTATTTAAACCGGCCAATTGAGTTTCGGCCCGTCGAAAAAATCACTCCCTTTGAAGACAGGGAAAGAAGCCCAATGCGGCATATTTGGTTCAAAGCCAAAGGCCAGCTGCCAGACAATAAAAGATTGCACCAGCAAATTTTGGCATTCGCTTCTGACTACAACCTGCTTACCACTGCGGTTTTGCCACATTTGGATGAAATAAAAATCCACCAATGTTTCCTGGCCAGCCTCGACCATGCCATGTGGATTCATCGTGACTTCAGAGCTGATGAATGGTTGTTGTATGCGGTCGATAGCCCAAGCGCTTCCAATTCAAGAGGGTTTACCAGAGGGAATATTTTTAATGAGCAGGGCATCCTGGTCGCTTCTGTCGTGCAGGAAGGCTTGATTAGGAGGAGGAAGTGAGTTGGATATTTGGATATTGTTGATCATTCAAAACCATATTGGTTTAGAAATATCTTTTTTTGAAAAAATGACATTTCTGCTGATAACCTTCTTTCTGAAAATTGATACATTGACACCTCACTCACCGAAAGCGCATCCGCACTACTAAATTAAAGACGGACATTTATTTATTTTTTTTAAAGCAACTCATTTTGAAAAAGAAGTTAGTTTTCAATATGAAACACCTCAGTCTACATACCCTTCTGGTTTTTCTTCTGCTTGGGCCATCGGCGATGCGTGCGCAGGAAAAAGTAGCATTGATTGTTGCTGTCGGCAAATATCCGGCAGGTTCCGGCTGGACAGAGATTAACGCCGCAAATGATGTGCCCCTCGTCAAAAATGCTCTGCTAAAACAAGGCTATGCCGATGGACAAATTCACGTATTGGAAAATGAAGATGCTACCAAACAAGGCATCATCCGTGCGTTTCAAAAACAATTAATCAAGCGGGTAAAAAAAGGCGACCTCGTTTATTTCCATTTCTCTGGGCATGGTCAGCAAGTCATCGACAATAACCAGGATGAGTTTGATGGTTTTGATGAAGCGTTGGTTCCATATGACTCTCCATTGGAATACGTTGAAGGAAAATATACCGGTGAAAATCTGCTCCGAGATGAAGAACTGGGCCAGCTCCTTGACAAAGTCCGGGCAAAGTTGGGCCCCACCGGAAATCTACTGGCGGTTATCGATGCCTGTCACTCAGGAACGGGCACCAGGGGCATGTCTCCCGCCCGGGGAACCGACCGGAAAATGGCTCCAAAAAATTACCGGATTTCTACAAAGGGAAGCGCCAGTCCCGATCTGAATTCAATGGAAAGCAGCGGTGAAGAAAACCTGGCCCCAATGGTGGCTTTTTTTGGGGCAGCTCCAAATCAATTGAACTTTGAGACCAGGGATGAAAATGGACGGGGTGTTGGCTCGTTGAGTTATGCATTTTCCAAAAAATTTTCTGAAGCCGATAAAGACATGACCTATCAGCGTTTGTTTGATAAGATCAAACTGGAAATGAGTGCCATCGCCCCCCGCCAACAACCCCAGGCGGAAGGTCTCTTAAACCAACAGATTCTTGGAGGTGACATTGTTGGTAAAACAACCTATTTTCGGGTACTGAGATATAAAGAGGAGGACCCATCTTTGGTTATTGAAGGTGGCTGGTTGCAAGGAATAAAGGAAGGGTCATTGATCGGTTTTTATGAAAATGAGACCATGGAGCATGGGTCAGAAAATCCGGTTTTCACGGGTAAGGTAAAGAGAAGCAATGCCATCGAATCTATTGTTCACCTGGATACAGTTTTGGCCAGGGAAACTGCTTTAGGTATGTGGGCAATCGTGCTGGAAAACAGTTACGGCGATCTAAAAGCAGCCCTTCATTGTCAATTCGAAACGGAAGCTTACCAAGTCGCATTCGACAAAAAAATAAATTCATCCCCCGTCTTGGAAAAATCAGATGATGCAGAACTTTTTATTGTTGAAAAGGATCAACAGCTCCAACTACTCACAAAAGACGATCATTTGCTGAACACTATTCCCACGACCTTCCCGGCAAGCAGTGCCGTCAGTCGGATGATGGAACATATCAAGTCTTTTATTCAGGCAAAATTCCTGCGCAGTCTGGAAGTTTCAAGTTTCGAATTCCCGCTTGAATTTGAATTTGTCCCTTACCATTTTGATCGAAAAAACAACGTGTTCAAAGAAGAAATTCCGTTGGCAGAAAAAATGGATGGTGCTGGAACCATTTGCTTCAAGGTCGGCGACATTTTCAAATTAAGATTGCACAACTGGGGAGATAAAACGGCTTATTTCACCCTGCTCGATATCCAGCCTGACAACCGGATCAACATCCTTATTCCAGGGCCCAATGAAACACCTGCTGATTTTAGCATTGCTCCAGGTGAATCTAAAATAATTGATACACCTTTTGAAATAGCCCCGCCGATAGGGACAGAAGTTTTTAAACTGATAGCCACGGAACAGCCGATTGATTTAAGTTCGATTGTGTCGACCCGGGGCAAAGCCACCCGGAATGCTTCCTCCAATCCGTTTGAAAAATTATTTGCAGACACCCATTTAAATGATGCCGTAATGACCCGCGGTAGGCGCACGATGAGTATGGGTTCGTCCAAGGTCAATGTGTTTTCACAGGTGTTTATTATTGAATAAAAAAATCTTTTTCCAAAAAGGTGATAACCATTTTAATCAAAGGGTATAAACAGGCAAACATTGTACACTAAACCTATTTTGCCCAATGAAACAGCTTGCTTTCTTATTCTTGTTATTTTTTACCGCTACGGCCTGTCAAAAAGATGAGACGAACGTAGAACTGGAATCAATCCTTGCCAAGGAAATATTGGATGAAAAAGCGCAGCAATTGGCCACTGAGCATGGCCTGCAAATAATTTACGTAATGTCCGATACCAGAACAACCGTTTGCACCGGTCCGGAATTTACATCTGCACTTAGCGCCTATGTAGCATCCAATCAGGCAAAAGCCAACCAAACCTGTAAAGTTGTGAAAGGACCAGTAAGCGGTTGTTTGGAAGGTTTTATGACGTATGGCTCTGCAATAGTCCAACCGGAAGAAAAACATTGCCCTGAATTTGTTGCACCAAATTTTGATCCTTATCACTGATGTTGAAGCGCACAAAAATTGGATTCAATTAAAAAAATAAAATTCTTGCAGCGCTAACCCTCCGAAACCACGAGTATAAATAATTAAACACCTGATTTTTTAACGATATAAAAAACCAAAATCATGAAAACAATCAAAAATTTAGTCCTGGCTTTTTTCGTATTCGCAGCTATAAATGTTGAAGCTCAAAAAGCGCCACTTTCATTGTTGCAAACAATTGATATTTCTCAAAAATTCAAAATTGATATTCAGCAATTCGATTGCTTTTTGAACGGAAAAACAATTGTTGCCCGAGTCAATAACAATAATCAAAAAAATAAAAACAGATATACATTTATGTGGGAAATAGACGGAGTTCCTTTTGGTCATGATCCGCTCGTAGAATGTGTTTCTGGAAGAATGGCTACGGTTCATGTAACTCAATATCCCAGTGGCATCAGATTAACGAAATCGGTCAAGTTAAATAGCTTTCCGACCCGATAACCGAATGTAGATTTCCTCTGAAAATCAAAAAATAGTGATCATTTTTTTTCGGTCCACCCGTACGAAACCTGTTGGAACCGATCCGCAGGTTTCATACAGCTTTAGCTAATAAAAATAAACGATGTGCAATTTTGCATAAATCAAATGATGAAATAAATTCGATTTTTAGAATGGCGTAATTTTGATCCTGAAGTACAGACTGTACTTCAGGTTTTTGCACGACAGTTCCAATTACAAAAAAGACCTCTAAATTTAATGAAAAAATTTTTACATAAAACAGCTTACCTGCTTGGAGCAACGTTAATTTTACTGGCGGTCGCTTTTTATTTTTTTTCAAAAGAAAAAAAATTTCCTCCGATCGCTTCTGATTCTTTTCAGCCAAGAAAAACTGAAATTTCCAATTATATCAATGAACTGGAAACAGTCGGTTTTGCGGACACAATGGCTATTCAGAAAGCTGCCCTAAAAGAGGCTTTGGTTATTTTTAAAGAGAGAAATTTTGTGGAAGCAGAAAAAAAATTAAACGAACTTATTAATAATTACCCCAACCATTTAGAAGCAAAATATTATTTAGGGCTTTCCTATTTGTACCAGGAAAAAAAAACCAAGGCCAGAAAAACCCTTACTGATCTGTCAACATTACCAGAATTTGAATTAAAAGAAGACGCAGAGTGGTTCGCTCTATTGGCGTCCATTGATCATTATAAAAAAGAAAGCCTGGCTCATTTTCAAAAAATTGCTGCCTCGGACGAGGCAAAATATCAACAGGCAGCTGCGACCATTTTGGCATCTTTCCAATTAACCCCTGGTACCTTTTCTTTCCAACAAAATGAAGCTGGCGAACAGCAGTTTGTCATTGTTCTGCAATCGGAAAACAAATGGTGGACGCAGCCGCCGGTGCGCATGTCACTTCTTTTTCTGCTACCAATCGGAGGTCTGAGCCTGATCTTTTGGAAACAAAGAGTAAAGGAAATCAATAAGGTGATTATCGCGGAAGAAGTAGCATCCAGAACTGCAAAAATAAGAGCTGAAAAAGATGCGATAAAAAAAGAACATGAGTTATCGGAAGAATTATTGAACAACATCCTGCCTTCCGAAACCGCAGAAGAACTAAAAAAACACGGCCAGGTCAACACCCGCAGGCACGAAAATGCAACCGTACTTTTTTGTGACTTTAAAGGGTTTACCAATATATCTGAACAGCTTACACCAGAAGAGTTAGTAAAAAACCTGGGAATCATTTTTGAAGCATTTGACCGGATCATTGAAAAAAACCAACTGGAAAAAATCAAGACTGTCGGCGACTGCTACATCTGTGCTGGTGGCCTGAAAAACAACCATCCCAATCAGGCCGGTATCGTGGTGTATGCTGCTTTGGAAATGATTTCTTTCCTAAAAGAATTCAACAACAACCAAAGCAAACGGCAACAGCCATTGTTTGAAGGCCGCATCGGCATCAATACCGGTCCAGTTGTAGCCGGCATTGTCGGCATTAAAAAATATGCGTACGACATTTGGGGAGACACGGTGAATTTGGCAGCAAGGATGGAGCAGGCAAGTCAGACCGGCAAAATAAATATTTCCGGCAGCACCTTTGATTTGGTCAAGCACGAATTTGAATATGAACCCCGTGGAAAGGTAACTGTCAAAGGCAAAGGAGCGGTTGATATGTTTTTCATAAAATCAGCAAAAAAAAACTAATTGAAAGGGGATGATAACTTTTCAATGACTACCGGATAAATAAACGGCAGTCGACAACTTCACTTTTTGTTTTTAATAAATACCTGTTTAGTTTTGAGCATATTTTTTCTCTTTGTTTTGGGAACAGTTTTTAAAGAAAATAGAGCTTCTTTAGACTTTCTAATAACCATAAAACAACATTGCTGAAATGACAACAAGTGAGTTGGAACTAATATCGGAACTTAAAAAAGGATCTTCTACCGCGTTTGAATCGCTTTACAAAAATCATTATCGAATGATCGCGGCCCTCATCACGCGCATGGGTGGCAGTGCTAACGATGTTGAAGACATTTTTCAGGAGACCCTTTTTATTCTGGTGAAAAATATCCGTGATCCTGAATTTAAATTGACTTCAAAAGTAAGCACCTACATGCATGCCATTTCGCGAAACCTCTGGCTAAAAAAAGGTCAAAAAGGGAAAAAAGAAATACACATGCCAGGTGAAGATTTATTGAACTTTTCAATGATTAGTGAACCAGAAAACAATGAAAAGGAAGAAAAAGAATTGATGATCGGAGTTGTTTTTGACAAAATCAATGCACTCGAAGATGACTGTAAAAATGTGATCAAACTCACTTTTTTAAAAAAACTTTCGCATAAAGAAGTTGCAGAATTGTTGGGATACAAGGTTGCGTTTATAAAGGTGAAAAAATTCAGGTGCCTGA
>JBCBRY010000172.1:0-18006 GCA_039819485.1 Bacteroidota bacterium
GAACAAAAATCACGTTTGACACATTGGAAAAAATATAATACCTGAATTCCAGTAACACTTTTTCATAAACACAGCCATGTATTATATTTTTTCCAATGTGTCAAACGTGATTTTTGTTCACCGTTCCAGCCTCCTATCTTAAGAAACTAAGCCTTAGTTTGCAGATCGCTTGCAACGAGGCTTTCGCTTTTCCGTAAAATCTCCTTTCTTCGCAAATTAATTTCGTAAAACATAAAACGGAAAAAGGTTCATTGATCTGCAAAAAATCAATCATCTTTTAACGTTCTCAATTCACCATTCGAAAAATGGACTATCAACCCGGAAAATTTGAGGCAAAATGGAAAAAGTGGTGGGAAGAAAATCAAGTGTATAAAGTTTCAAACTTATCAGATAAACCTAAGTATTACGTGCTGGACATGTTCCCCTACCCTTCCGGGTCAGGTTTGCATGTTGGTCATCCATTGGGCTATATCGCCTCCGATATTTATGCGCGTTATAAACGGATGCAAGGTTTTAATGTACTGCACCCAATGGGCTACGATGCCTTTGGCCTGCCTGCTGAACAATATGCCATCCAGACCGGTGTTCATCCGGCCAAATCCACCGCAGACAACATCAATCGTTATCGAGAGCAGCTGGATAAAATCGGATTTAGTTTCGATTGGAGTCGTGAAGTGCAAACCAGTGATCCTAATTATTACAAATGGACCCAATGGATCTTTCTGCAATTGTTCAATCATTGGTACGACAACCAGGAGGATAAAGCCAGGCCGATCGGCGATTTGAAGGTCATTTTTGAAAAGGAAGGCAACACAAAAATCGATGCCGCCAATTCGCAGGACGACTCTTTTTCAGCAGCCGAATGGACAGCCATGGATGCCAAATCGCAAAATGATGTTTTGATGAACTACCGGTTGGCGTACCGAAAAGAAACATTCGTTTGGTGGTGTGAAGCTCTGGGAACCGTTTTGGCCAACGACGAAGTGAAGGATGGGTTGAGTGAAAGGGGCGGTCATCCCGTTGAGCGCAAACCGATGTTGCAATGGTCCTTGCGAATCACAGCCTACGCCCAACGCTTGTTGGACAGCTTGCAGGACGTGGATTTTTCAGAAGCGATGAAAAAGATGCAGAGCAATTGGATCGGCCGTTCTGAGGGCGCACAGATGTTTTTTGATTTGGAAAAAGGCGATGGCCAGATAGAAATCTTCACCACCCGGCCTGATACCATTTTCGGGGCAACGTTTATGGTCTTGGCGCCTGAGCATGATTTGGTAAATGAGATTACCACGGCAGAACAGAAGAAAGCCATCGCCGATTATCTGGCATACGTCAATACACGTTCCGAGCGCGATCGTATGTCTGAGACCAAAGAAGTCTCTGGTGAATTTACCGGAGCTTATGCCATTAATCCTTTCAATGGCACCAAAGTTCCTATTTGGATTGCGGAGTATGTGTTGAAAGATTACGGAACCGGGGCCATCATGGCCGTGCCTGCCGACGATGAGCGCGACCGTCGTTTTGCGGAAAAGTTTGGTTTAAAAATCATTGAGATTATCGACAAGAGCATGCATCCCGGAGCGACCATTGAGGACAAGGTTGGCAAAATGATCAACTCTGATTTTATGGACGGGATGGAGGTAGTTGATGCCATCGAAGCCATTTTGCAAAAGATGGAAGAAAAAGGCATCGGCAAACGCCAAATTAACTTCAAATTACGGGATGCCATCTACAGTCGCCAGCGCTACTGGGGTGAACCATTTCCCATCGTTTACGATGAAAATGGAGTGGCACATGCATTACCTGCAAACGAGTTGCCGTTGAAGTTGCCAGAATTGGACGACTTCAAACCAGCTTCCGGTGCGCAGGCTCCTTTGGCCCGTGCCACCGACTGGGTGAACCTGCCCAATGGATGGACTCGTGAAACTGACACCATGCCAGGTTTCGCCGGTTCTTCCTGGTATTTTTTGCGCTACATGGATGCAGATAATGACGATGTATTTGCCAATCAGGACGCATTGAATTATTGGCAGGATGTGGACTTGTACGTTGGTGGTACAGAGCATGCTGTTGGGCATTTGATGTACAGTCGTTTTTGGCATAAGTTCTTGTACGACAAGGGTTTGGTGCCTACTAAAGAACCGTATAAAAAGTTGTTGAACCAGGGAATGATTCAGGGGGTCATTGAAAGCATGTACATGTTAAAAGATAAGGTGGATGGTCAGGCGAAATTCGTTTGTGCAAGTTTGATAAAAAGTGGACGGTATCAAGAAGCGAATACAACAAAGATCCCCATAAATATTGACCACGTTGAGAATTATGGCTCTCCAGATTCTTTCATGAGTATCGACTCAATTACGAAATTCATGGAATGGCGACCTGAGTATAAAAATGCTATTTTCGAATTTGGTCATGGCATTTACCATCATGGTAAAATGGATAACCGCTTATATACTCATTCCGAAGTGGGTAAAATGTCCAAGAGCAAGTACAATGTCATCAATCCCGATGATGTAGTAGAAAAGTACGGAGCAGACACCTTCCGCATGTACGAGATGTTCCTCGGTCCTATCGATCAGGCAAAACCCTGGGACACAAATGGAATCGACGGAGTCGCCAAGTTTTTAAGAAAATTATGGGGCTTGTTTTTTGATGCCTCCGGCGCATTCAATGTCAACGACGAAGCACCTACAAAGGAAGCCTTGAAATCATTGCATAATTGCATCAAAAAAGTGCAAGATGACATAGAACGCTTTTCTTACAATACTTGCGTGAGTGCTTTCATGATCTGTGTCAACGAATTGAGGAACCAAAAATGTAACAACCGTTCTATTTTACAAGACCTGGTAAAACTGGTTGCGCCATTTGCTCCTTTCACCGGAGAAGAACTGTGGCACCTGTTGGGCAACGAGGGTGCATTGGCCCATGCCGAGGCCCCCGTTTTGGATGAGTCGCACTTGGTCGAGGATTCAATCCAATACCCAATCAGTATCAATGGTAAAAAACGGGATTTGGTCTCCTTCCCCGCCAACGCTTCAAAAGCAGAACTGGAAAAAATGGCGCTGGAGTTGGAATCCATTCAACGATGGTTGGAAGGGAAAACGGTCCGTAAAGTAATTGTGGTCCCCAAGCGCATGATCAATATTGTTGTGGGGTGATTTTGTCAGAGGTCAGGAGTAGTCAGACCACTTCGTTGTCAGAGGTCAGAGGTCAGACCGCTTTGCTGTCAGGGGTCAGAGGTCAGAGGTCAGACCGCTTTGCTGTCAGAGGTCAGAAGTCAGACTGCTTTGTTGTCATGGGTCTGACCCCTGACAACGAAGTGGTCTGACCTCTGACAACAAAGTGGTCTGACCTCTGACAACGAAGTGGTCTGACCCCTGACAGCAAAGCGGTCTGACCCTCCCCCTCACCCGAGCATACTTAAAATCTTCTCCTTAAAATAATGATACCGTTCGATCAGTTTATCAAAATAGACGTCTCGATACCTTTCCCCCTGCTCTCCTAGCGGGATGGCCCTTTTCATTAATTTTTCAAAAACCTTTCTGGTGTGTGCGACCATCTGCGGATCGGTGGTTTTGATGAAATTTGGGTTATCTACGACTGCATAAACCATCTCAATTTCCTCGCACTCAATCAAGAGCATGATATTGCTTTTCATTGTTTCATTGTAGTAAATGTGCAACGGGGCAGCTCCATCACCAGGATTTCCATTTGGAGAATACCTTCTTTCCCTTCGAGCCATGATTTTTAAATGGTCTATGAGTTGTTCAGAAGTTTCAAGTAATTTGAAAATATCCTCTTTCCGATCATATAATTTACTTTCCACCACGTAGGTCAATTGTTGGTAAAAATTGTCCAGGACGTATTCGCTCCAAAATTCAGTGACCTTTATTTTTCCGTATAAATTTGCCAGGCGGCGGGTCATTTTCAAGAACTGTTCATTTTCTCCATTTCCGAGGCTGAACTTTTTTGCCTGCCAATCTGGGTTGTTCCAGGTGAGCCGTTCCCAAGTGAAAATTTGAAACAGCGTCATTTCATCAAAAAGAAAAAAGTAAAAATCAGGCAGGCCGATCGAAACATATTTAATATGAGGATTGGTCAATTGGGAGAGCTGCATCAAATCGGATTCGAGATTCTTGATGTATTCCAGCGATGATTTTCTGGCCTCAAAACCGGAAAAAAGAACTTGGAAATGGGGTTGCCCCGGATAAAATATTTTATCGAAAGAAATTTGAAAATGATTGGATAATATGGCCAGGTCTTCCAATGACAGCTGTGTTTGGCCGCTGAGCCTTTTGTAGACGGCGTTTTTATTTAAATTTAAGATTGAAGCCAGCAATTCTGCGGGATTTTGGTCGGCGGGCAATTGGTTCTTGATGGCTTCAACGATGGCTTGCTGAATTTCTTTCGAGGACATCTTAGAAATGTTTTGACATTTATGTTAGAGCTGTCAGCAAGAAAGGAAAATTTTGAAAATATTTACAAAGGTGGCCAACTAAAAAAGCGGTACAATTCTCAAAATGGAAACGTACCGCTTTTTTTACAGAATACCCGATTGATCAGTTGATGGATATTTTAGTTACTATATCATTCTCTTGCTCATCGTATTCAATGACCATTCCTTCGTTGTAAGTGTGTTCGGCGACCCCCAGAAAAACATCTTCCGAATCGGGTTCACCATAGGCGGCTTTCACTTCGGCCATTGTACTGCCAATTCCAATACCTTCAGCCGTGGTTCCCGAAAAAGGTGCATAAATATCCATGCTGGCGACTTTTTTAGTCAAGTCCAGCGTTTCTGAGTCATTCGGCTCGAGATAAAATGTCAGCCCTTCTCCAAAGTAGATCAGAAAATGAAAATAATCGTTGCCAAATGAAAAGTGGGAATCTGCAGTCGACCCAAACGCATCAAAAACATCCTGCCCGGTATCGCCGAGTTTGATTGCT
This sequence comes from Bacteroidota bacterium, assembly GCA_039819485.1. Lineage (GTDB taxonomy): Bacteria > Bacteroidota > Bacteroidia > Chitinophagales > Saprospiraceae > UBA6168. The sequence continues at coordinate 4,942 of JBCBRY010000172.1, forward strand.
GCGATTCCCTGACCAGGAATAATGCCTGCATCCAGGTTCGTATTATCTTCGTCATCTTTGTTGCAACTCGCCAAAAAGACAAAGGAAAAACTGAGTACCAAAAGAGAGAGAAAATTTAGTTTTTTTAAATACATGACTAATAATTTAATTGAGTAAAAAGAGGCGACCAATTACTTTGGCTAAAATTTTGTAATATGTTTCCAACTGAATTACAATGATTAAAGCAGTAAAGAATCGCATCTGAACAAAACCAACGCAAATTTAGCAATTGCTATTCCTTTTAGATTCGTTTCGGTCATGAGTAATTGAAATGGCTAAAATTCTTTAGGTGCAAAATGCCCAAAACAGAGAAAACACTTAACTTGCACACAATTTATTGTACATAAAATATCCCATGAATGAAACTGCTGATTAACCGTATTACATGTTGCATGGTAATGGTCCATCTTGGATTTGTTTCCCTTTTTTCCCAGGCCATTTCCTCCTTTTTTCCTTCCTGTGGGTTCGACCACCATATCCATCATCTCTGTGAAGAAGATCCGGACCTCCGAAAAGAAATCGACCAATTTTTGAACGATGTGGTTCCTACCCTGGCATCCACAACGAAAAATGCAGCTGAAGAATTACTGACCATATCCGTTGTAGTCCATGTGATTCATGCTGGTGAACCGATCGGCCAGGGTCCAAATATTTCAGATCAACAGGTCATCGACCAAATAGGGGTTTTAAATGAAGATTTCTGTTCAATCAACCGCAAATTTTGGGACACACCAACACAATGGATGGGATTGGCAGGTACGCCCAACATTCAGTTTTTACTCGCTACCGTTGACCCAGACGGTAACCCAACCAACGGCATCACCCGGCACAACATCCCTATCACAGGTTCATCGTGGAACAGCAATAATATCAACTCTGAAATAAAGCCCTCCGTTAATTGGGATCCAGATCGTTACATGAACATTTATGTAGTTTCCATTCCCGGAACTACCTCTGCTGGCGGAGTTGTCGGTTATTCCAACTATCCAACTGCTTCGTTGATCGGAGCAGACCGGGATGGACCAGTGATTGATTATAACTGGTTTGGAGGACCTGGGCATGCTGTATCCGGTTGGCGCGCAATTTCACATGAAACGGGTCATTATTTAGGCTTGCCGCATCCTTTCAACGGTACTTCCTGCAACGCTGACGATGGCATTGACGATACACCGAACATCGATGACGCCACCCTCTCGTACGTGACTTTGGACTGCGACAGTGGCTTTCCGACCGGACCGGTTTCCTGTACGGAGGAGCACATGTACGTCAATTTTATGGATTATGTCGATGAGGGATGCTATACGTCATTTACGCAGGGCCAGGTAAATGTAATGCGCTCGGTATTAGATGGGACATCTGCTGGTTTCGGATATGGCAGCAGGGAAGAATTATTGCTAAATGCACCTCAGCAAACTTTTATCCCAGCAAATGATGCAGGCATAACCCGTGTCGTTTCACCTGAATCGGTCACTTGTACTTCTGATGATTTGATCCCGACAGTTACGTTAAGAAATTTTGGAAGTGATGCCCTGACCCAAGCAACCATAAATTACTTTATCGACAATGGTCCGTTAATCAGTTTCAATTGGCAAGGCTCCTTGTTTCCTGGCGAATCTACTAATGTTGATCTGCCAGCCTACACTCCACCGGACGGTGCGTATACCATTTCTATTTTTTCAGATGAACCAAATGCAGGAGGGGATGACAGGATTTTCAACGATACTTTTAGCACCAGCCTCTTCACGTATTTTGCATTTGATCCACCAATGATAGAGCTGGTCGACGGGTCGAATAACTTCCCTACTGAACTCGGCACTTATGAATTCAATTTTGGAGACGATGATTTTGCGTGGGATATAAGTTATGACGCAGCAGCATATGGCTATGGCTTGCAATCTTTTGTCTTTAACAATCGGGCCGGCAATCTAAATAATAACCCATCCGATACGTATGACTTGCTTATAACGCGGCATTTTGATTTCAGTGATGTAAACTCGGCTGCACTTTATTTTGATGTGGCCTATGCACCTTTCAGTCCATTGCAAACCGATACTTTGTACATTCTGGTAGCAACGGAATGTTCCCAAAATTTTAATCTCTTTGTTTATAAAAAATGGGGAACCGAACTGGCCACAGCGCCCGCAACCGACGATCTGTTTATCCCAACACCCAGTCAATGGAGGACAGAGGCGGTTGACCTGAGCTTCTTCGACGGGCAGGAGGACGTTACCATAGGATTCCTGAATGTTTCTAATTGGGGCAACCAATTGTTTATCGATAACATCCGGGTCGGTGTAGATTGTGGGTTAATGACCGCCGAATGGGAAATCACTCCGGATGGATGTGACAATCCACCTGGAACATGCACAGGGGAAGCGGAAATCAACGTTCCCATCAGCAATGGCGACGTGGCATTTGCATGGGAAAATATTCCGACCAATCCTTCACAGTCATCTGTTTCAGACTTGTGCCCAGGAAATATTGCAGTGACCATTGTCGATGAATTTGGCTGCCAGATTGAGGTGTCAAATGAAATTCCCGCTGGGGAATCACTTGAATTGACAAGCTCCACCACCAACGAAACCAATTGTCAGGAAAATGGTATAGCGACTGTGTTTGTAGCAAACGGTTCCGCTCCTTTTACCTATCAGATGGACGGTGGACAATCATTTGTTTCAAACGAGAATTTTTACGAAGTAAATAATCTTGCTGCTGGTGAGTACACATTTACCGTCACCGATGCGGCTAATTGTTCCAATACCCAAGTCATTTTAGTCGAGTCTACCGGGTCAGACTTGAATGCATCCGCAAGTTTGACGCAATCCATCTCTTGTTTTGGAGCAAACGATGGAGTGGTTCAGGCAATCCCAGAAAATGGCCAATCCCCTTTTTCATTTTCGTGGTCCAATGGTATGAGTACAGCGATCATCGCTGATGCCTCTCCGGGAACCTATACGGTTACTATTACAGATTTTAATGGGTGCCAGGCAATCGCCAGCGTGGAAGTGCCTGAACCTATTGCTTTAACAGCGACAGTTACATCCACTCCAGTTACTGCTGCCAACTCGAATGATGGTACTGCTACAGTCGTGCCCACCGGAGGCACACAAGATTATTCTTTTTTGTGGAACACGGGGGCTACCACTGCACTTATCACCGGGCTTGCACCGGGACAATATTCAGTAACGGTTACAGATGCAAACAATTGTTCAACAACAGAAAGTGTGATTATTCAATCCATCGACTGTAGTGATTTTCAGACCACTATTTCATGGGAAAACTTAACCTGCTTTTCAGCAAACGATGGTACGGCAACCGTAACCGTTTCTGGAGAAACCCCGCCTGTCACTTATAATTGGAACAATGGTGAGACTGGTCCAATGATTGAAAATTTAACTGCGGGTACCTATTCTGTGACGGTAATGGATGGCGACGGTTGTTCCGCAGAACTATCTGCCCTGGTCCAGGCACCGACAGAACTCACTGTTTCTTTGACCTCAATGAATGAATCGGCGCCAGGCGCAAGTGATGGGTCCGCAACGGCTTCACCCGCAGGCGGAACTCCTTTTGGCGGTGGTGATTATCAATATTCATGGTCCAATGGAGGTACGACAGCTTCCATTTCCGGTCTTTCTCCTGGAACCTATACTGTTACGATTACAGATGCAAATGGATGTACAGTTAGTGGCAGCGTAACAGTGGCCAGCACTAACTGTCAGCTTTCAATATTGATGGAATCATCAAACGCAAGCTGCCCAAATGGCGCCGATGGAACTGCCAGTGTAACTGAAGTATCAACCGGCACAGCTCCATTCAGCTTTATGTGGTCAAACGGTGAAACCGGGCAAATGATTGAGAATCTGCTGCCAGGCGATTATTATGTGACCGTAACGGACATGGTTGGTTGTTCTGCTCAAGGCTGGGTTCCGATTATTGGAATGGACACGGAGGTGCCAACCCTTGTTTTTTTTGATGAAATAACACTGCAAATAGAGGACGAAACAGTCACATTTGACCCTTCTTCTGCGGACAACGGCAGTGCTGATAATTGCAGTATGCTCAATTTTGAAACTGCCCAAACGGAATTTGATTGCTCAAATGTCGGTTCACAAACTGTAACCATAACAGTATCTGATGAAAGCGGGAACAGCGCCAATGGCTTTGTAACATTGATTATTGAAGATGCCGTAGCACCAGAGATAAATTGCCCTGACGATATAACGGTAATCGATTGTGGTGAGGTCGATTATATTTTACCAACTGCTGTCGATAACTGCGATATGCCTTCCCTTTCATTGGTTAGTGGCTTTGAAAGTGGCAGTATTTTTCCAAATGGAACAACGACAGTTGAATGGGAGGCCGTCGATTTGAGCAACAACAGCAGCACTTGTTCTTTTGAAGTCTTCGTCGACTACAACTTCCAACTTACTGATGCGATTCTTACAAATCCAACTTGTGCCGATGCCATGGATGGAAGTATTGACCTTTTCCTGGAAGGAGGACTGGAACCTTATCAATCCATGTGGAGTCATGGTGGGGGCCCCACCAATTTATCTGCGGGAGTTTATTCTGTTACGATCACAGATTCGAATGGCTGTACACTCCATGAAACCTATGAATTGCAAGAGCCACCTGGATTAGAAATTGAGTTAATAGAAATTGTACCAGCGATGGGAGGCGTCTCAACCGGCTCGATCCAAATTACTATCAACGGCGGAGACCCTCCGATAACGGTTGACTGGTATGAGAATGGCATTCTTTTACCTGATTTTGATCCATTTTTAGCCCCGCCCGGAACGTACACCGTTTCTGTTTCTGACTATAACGGCTGTGAAATGCAAGGAGGCCCTTATTTGGTTGACAACTTGAATAGTACTATTTCTACTGAGTTTGAAAGCAGCATTGCTGTTTTCCCCAACCCGTCTAATGGAGAAGTGTCTATTGAATTTTCGGCCCCTTTGACTACTTTGGCCCAGGTATCTGTTTTTGACATAACTGGCAAGGCTTGTTCAGATAAAATAGAACTTTCCACCAATTCGGCCAATAAGTTGAACCTGACTTCACTGGTCCAGGGAGTGTATTGGATCAAAATCATTTCGGCTAATAAAATGGCTTGGAAAAAATTGGTCATCCTGTAAAAATATCCATAAAAACTGTTCAAAAAAATCATCTGTTAAAATTCAAAAACCGGAAATATCATGACTAAAAAATTCATCTTGCTCGCTGCAGTATTACTGTTCTTTGCATGTAAAGAAGATGGTGAAAATGCTGCCAGCACGGCACCAACCAATCAGGAAGCGCTTGTTAAAGAACCCACAAGCAAAAGTACAAAAGAGGAAAACCTGGCGAATCTCAAGGCCAGGGCCATTGATGAAGGCGACACCTTTGGTCGGGTAAACAATTCGCTTGGCTCGATTACCAAACAGTTCGTGATGTCCAACCGGATGAAACCTCAAGACGGGAAGCGCTCAATTTTTGTTGATGAAAAATTCACGATCATCGTTCGTCATGAAAACGGAGAAGATGTCACTGATTTAAAAGTGAACCTGAAAAATCTGAACCAGCAAAATGGAGGGATGCGGTTGATCCCGGAAAAGGAGCTGGATGACCTACCTGGCTTTGCTATTTCCGTAATTGACGGGAAACCTGGAGTAGAAGTGATTAAAAATGGAGAAAAAATTGGAGAAGAACGCGAGCTAAAAATTTTCATGGCTGATCGTAGCCTGATCGAACAAGCAGTTCCTGCATTTTTACAAGCATTAAATGTCGTGCACGGGCGGACATAGACTAAAAGCTGAGTTTCATGCCTAAAGCTGAGCCGTCTTTTGCCTGATTTCTTTGGCCAGTTGATCCTTGTCAATGGTGACCACTCCGACTTTTTCTACAATTTGTCCTCCGGCCAAATTGGCCAGCATGGCAATTTCCCGCTGCTCAAGTCCGGCCGCATATCCCAAAGCGCCGATAGCGATGACCGCATCTCCGGCCCCACAAACATCCGCCACCTGGCGAACATCCGTGGGGTAAATTCTGGTTTGCTGCTCATGGTGAATCAACAATCCTTTATCTGACAAAGTCACCATGAGCATCTCGGAGGCTAATTTGTTTTGAATGAAGCTGCTGGCCGCTGACAACGATTCCTCTGTTTCAAAAATTTCAAAAGGTATAACATCTTTTATCTCTTTCAGGTTAGGCTTGAATAACTGAACATTTTGATAGGCCCAGAAATTAGTGTATTTAGGATCAACAGCAATAGGAACTTGAAAACTTTCACCTAATTGAATTAATTCTTTTATAACGGATGGTGTCAAAACACCTTTATTATAATCTTGCAGAATAATGATGTCCGCCCGATTGGAACGTAGGTAATCGATTACTCTTTTTATCAGTGTTTTTGCCTGCTCTGCCTCCAAAGGTTTACGTTCTTCCTTATCTATCCGCAACAGGTGCTGATCGTTGGCAATAACCCTTGATTTTATGGTGGTCTGCCTGGAAGTTATTTGCAGCACCAGCGAAGAATCAATATTCTTAGAATTCAACAGATTGTAAAACAATTCACTTTCTTCGTCTTTACCCACTACGCCACAAAGCACAGCTTTTGCACCTAATGCCACCACATTTGATGCAACGTTAGCTGCTCCACCCAATCGATTTTCGGCCCCTTTCCACTCTACAATCGGAACCGGGGCCTCAGGTGAGACCCGATTGACAACACCCAATAGATATTGGTCAATCATCAGATCCCCGACGACTAAAACATTTAGCTGGGCAAATTTTCTCAATATGTTATCAATATTCATGAATGGATTTAAAACAAAAAAGCCGATGCCGAACTTGCGGCACCAGCTTATTTAACCCCAAAAAACCAAATCTTTAAGCAAATTTTGCTTATTTCTTTATTTGATAAATTTCAAATTTTTATTTTCACTAATTTGTTGTAGGAACAACATTGCAAAGAAATGAAATTGAACAGACTCTTGCAAACATTACAGATAGATTTTTTTGAAAAACTATGATTGATGTCGGATTCCCTCTATAACATTTTGTCGACAAAATTGACGATGCAAAGACACCCAAAACGCGCCTGTAGCCAGTAAAATTATTAAAAATAAATGAGCAGTTTTAGCCCCTTTTATAGAATCCTTTACGAAAATTTAATAACCACTATAAAGAACCTTACTTTTACAGGCTAAACGCCTAAAGAAAACCAATAAAACAAAGCTATTCCTAATACATGACTACCTAAATAAAGTGAAGTACCTCTATTTCATACTCATTTTAACGATTTCAACAAGCTACTCGGTCAATGTTGGTAAGGCAAACTTGGATGTACCATCTGCATACCCAAAAAATATTATCTTGTTGATAGGCGACGGAATGGGGGTTGGCCAAATATCAGGAGCTTTATACAATCACAACAAAAAACTAACGCTCGAGAGTTTTCCTGTAATCGGGTTTCAAAAGACCTTCTCCAAGGACAACCTTGTCACAGATTCTGCCGCAAGTGCCACAGCCATCGCCACAGGAACAAAGACAACCAATAGCTCAATAGGTGTCGATGAAAATGAAAAACCATTAAAGAATATCGTTGAGGAAGCAGAAAGCTATGGTTTGGCAACTGGGCTCGTGGTGACTTCTAGTATTGTACATGCTACTCCCGCTTCGTTTATTGCGCACCAACGTTCCCGTAACCTTTATGAGCAAATAGCCGCAGATTTTCTGAATATTGATATTGACCTGGCCATAGGTGGTGGAAAACAATTTTTTGATCGAAGGAAAGTCGATGATCGGAACCTGATCAATGAGCTAAAGCAAAAAGGGTATCTTATTTACGATTATTTCCATCATGAAATATACAATGTCAAACCGGATTTAAATAAAAAGCTATTCTATTTTACAGCCGACAATCAGCCTTTGCCAGCCATGCAAGGCCGGGATTATTTACCGTTCGCTACAGAAATCGCTATTGATTTTTTAAATAAAAAAAGTGAAAAAGGTTTTTTCATGATGATTGAAGGATCTCAAATTGATTGGTCAGGTCATGCGAACCAGCAAATTCCTTTGCTATCGGAATTGGATGATTTCGATAAAGCCATAAAACGAGTATATGAATTTGCGAAAAAAGACAAAGAAACCCTGGTTATCGTAACCGCTGATCACGAGACAGGTGGCTTCGCAATCAACCCAGGCTCTAAAACTAAACACATTAAAGGTGCCTTTACCACAAATGGCCATACGGGCACGATGGTCCCTGTATTTGCGTACGGGCCTCAATCCGAACTTTTCGGCGGCATTTATGATAACACGGATATTTATTTAAAAATGAAGAAAGCATTTGGGTGGTGAGCAATACTCTTGTTATCATTAATATTGAATAATGTTATCCTTTACTTAACTTATAATCCGGCCTTACTTATCATTTAGATTAATAATTTTGCTCCAAGACCTTCGATACAATTCTTTTTAACATTCAATCTACATTCAATATTTAAAGATGAGCAGGAGTCTGGTTAGGTAGATCAGCCTCTTTGTCGAATTTCAGTATTCTGTGGAAATTAAAAGCGTGATTTTCAGGTAAACACTCTTGATAATCCTTTTTTCTTTCCTGTAAAAATTGAATTATGTACAAACACTGTTTACTCACTTTCTTCATTTTGTTTAGCTTCTCGATTTTCACATTTTGTCAAACTACTATTGCCTCTCAAGGGTTTGAAGCAGGTGATTCATGGTCGGTCACAAGCGGATTTGGAAACATCTCCAACAGCACTGGGTCCGGAGATACTCCTGCAAATTCGAGAATCAGAACGGGCACTATGTCCTGGCAAGTCAATGATGAAACGGCAACATTGGAGCTGAATAGTCAGAACGTCAGCTCATACACCAGTGTCCAGGTTACCGTTCGCTTATCCAGCACTTCATTATCCAGTGGAAATGGTGCAGATGGAGCAGATGAAATAGAAGTATTTATAAACTTGGATGGCAATGGTTTTCCGGCCACTGCCGATGTAGAAGTTGAAGGAAACAACAACGCAAGATGGGATTATAGTGCCAACCTGACCGCCACTACGACCGCCGGAACACCAATTGTTGAATCTGCCCCGCAAGGTGGAACAAACTCAAATAACTATGCTACGATCGTTATTAACATTCCTGGTGGCACCAACACTGTCGCTTTAAGGCTGACTGCTGACAATAATGCCAGCAATGAGGTCTGGAATGTTGACGATATAGAACTGACCGGAACGCTGGCCTCTTCCAATGATTTGGATTCAGATGTATCTGATACCGGAGCACAGCCGGCGGCGGGAAGCATCTCTTCACTAAATGACACCAGCGGGGAAGCCGTTGATGTCTTTAGCATGAATATTTCAGATCAAGGGACCGCAGACGGTTTGGAAACCAAAGTCACCAACATCCGGCTAAAGCCTCATTCCTCCAATACGGCAGACTGGACAGATCATATCGCAGGTGTTGTGCTGGATGATGGAACGAATCCTATTACCCCGAGTAATGTCAGCATAACTGATACGGAGATTGATATTTCTTTTCCAAACACAGAACTCTTGGTTGCTGATGGTGGTAGCGAAACAGTCAACGTAGCTGTATATTTAAACACCTCAAATATTGTGGACGGGGCTATCTTTTCCTGTTTTGTGGACGCGGATAATCATGGTTTCACGGCGGATGTATCCGGCTCCGGCTTTGCCAGTACTTTTCCGGGAGGGGATTTTAATTCAAATGATTTCACGATGGAAGTTGCGGTGACAGAATTGCGTTTTGTACAACAACCCAGCAATGCCAACGAAAATGCCTCCATGTCCCCTGCCGTTACCGTGGAAGCGACTGATGTCAATGGAAACAGGGATTTGGATTTTACTTCGGGCATAGATATAACGTCGACAGGATCATTATCCGGCACACCTGTGACCGAAACTGCCACAAGCGGACTCGCCACCTTTAGCAGCCTCGTACATACTGTTGCTGGAACTAATTTGACCTTGAACGCAGAAAGAAACGGAACCGGCGATCTCGACGTAATCAGCAGTACTTTCGACATTTTAGTGATTCCAGTGGTGGGTGATATCATTATCACTGAAATTATGTACAACCCTTCGGGAGGCGAACCAGGTGCTGAATGGTTTGAAGTATACAACCGATCGGCAAAGACAATCGACATGAATGGATGGGAGATCAGGAGTGGCGGTACCACCAGAAGCATCACCTCTTCTGTTAATCTTACCCCAGGAACATACGCTGTTTTTGGTGCATCAAGTTCTGGTTGTGGTACAGAAGATTTCACCTACGGAACCAGCTTGTCCCTCACCAATTCAAATGATGATGTAAGCATCATTTTTAGCAGTACAACGATAGATGAAGTAAGTTACAGCACCAGTGGAAGTTGGCCTTCCAGTTTGAACGGATATTCAATTGCATTGAATGATGAAACCAATCAGGATGAATCGACCAATGACGATGGTTCGAACTGGTGCCATTCAACAACCAGTTGTTCCGGTGACCAGGGAACACCTGGCTCTACAAATGATGCTTGTGGCGCAGAGATACAGTTGGAGCAACCTGTGGCGAGTGATCAACCTTGTAACTTTACGTTGAATTTTGGAACCGTCCTTGTCGGTGAATCAAGTTCGGACCTGACAATACGGATCAGCAACGACGGTAATTCCAATTTGACGCTGACCAGTCTGCCATTGACGCTGGGCGGAACCGATCCAAGTGAATTTAGCATTGTCAGCCAGCCTACCAGTCCGGTCGCATCTTTTGATTCTGAAGATTTTGAAGTTAGATTTTCGCCTACCTCCGGTGGGGCAAAGACAGCTACAATATCCATTGCGAACAATGATGCAGACGAAAACCCCTGCATTGTTAACCTGAGTGGAACGGGGTCTCCCCCACTGTACTTCAGAACCCAAACCGCCGGTGACTGGGAAACAACCGGGACATGGGAATCATCAGAAGATAATTCTAACTGGTCGAATGCCACGCGTATTCCAGGTTCAATGGACCTGGATATCAACGTACGACATGCCACAAACATAACTGGTACTGTCGACATCGATCAGTTAACGATCGATGCTGGTATCACTTTGGAAATCAACTCCGGAGCGACTTTAAATTTGCTTGATGGAACCGGTACCGACCTAACGGTTTCAGGAACGTTAAGAGTATCCGGGAGCATTTCAGGTTCCGGAAGTATTTCTGTTGAAAATGGGGGAACCTATCAACACAATCCCTCTTCCGGTGGGGGTACAGTTCCTACTGCGACATGGAACTCTGGATCTACCTGCGAAATAACGGATGGCTCAGCAAAACCAAGTGGCCTTTCTCAATCGTTTCATCATTTCACCTGGAATAACACCTCACAGATTGGCAATTTAAATCTGGTAGGCGATTTAACAACGATCAACGGAGATCTAAATGTAACGTCGACCGGTTCGGGCTCTATTCGTTTTACGGGTTCAGGTGGCGGCACTTTGAATGTTGGGGGAAATCTGATCATTGGTGCAGCTGGCTTTTTCTCTTTCTCAAATGGTGGCTCCGACCCAACTGTCAACGTAACAGGGAACCTTGAAATCAATGGTGGAACTTTAGATTTAGCCTGTCAATCATCCGGCGCATCCCTGAATTTAGTAGGAAATTTTGTCTTTAACAGTGGAACTATTACCGAATCTGACAGCGGTACGCCTACCATCAATTTTGCCGGTGCCAGCAATCAGGACATCACTTCAAACGGTACTATTTCGAACAACGTAAACTTTGGTTTAAATAACTCTTCGGGAGCAACATTGCTCACCAGTTTTTCGATACCCAATGACTTTTCGTTTACCTCCGGATTATTGAAAACCAACAATCAAACCATCAGTGTTTCGGGTTCGGTTTCTGGTGAAGATGACAGTAAATATTTTTGCACTTGTGACGCATCTGGATCAACTCCTGCAACGACCGGAGGACTACAATTGCTATTAAATTCTTCATCGGCTTTAACGTTTCCAGTAGGGCCGAACGCTTCTTTTTACATGCCGGTCGTACTGAATTCTTCAGGTAGCCATTCTGCTGATAATTTTACCGTTAGAGTGGAATCATTGGGCTCATCCGGGGTGACACCAGCAGATGCCAATCAATGTATCCAATTCCAATGGATCATAGACGAGGCAGTAGGCGGTGGCTCTGATGCCAGTGTAAGTCTGCAATGGGAAACCGGAACCGAAGGGGCAAGCTTCGATCCCAGCGACGACCCTGTCATCGGTAGGTGGAACGGAAGTATCTTTGACCCCATCAGTCCAGCATCTTTTAATGCAGGTGGCCCGGCTTTATTGAGCAACAACACCTTTACTGCATTTTCTCCTTTCATTGCAGCATCTTCCCAAAGTGCCTTGCCGATAGAGCTGGCAAGGTTTGAGGGCAAATTGGAAGAAGGCAATGTGTATCTAATCTGGGAAACGACCATGGAGTTAGACAATCATTACTTCGAAGTGCAAAAAAACAATAATGGAACCGATGCCAATGAATTTGTCAAAATAGGCAAAGTGATGGGAGCCGGCTTCAGTAATCAGGTTCAATCCTATAACTTTATTGATAACAATCCAGCTAAAGGAGTCAATCATTACCGGCTGAAGCAGACCGACTTTGATGGTTCTTTTTCTTTCAGTCCTGTTGTTTCAATATTATTTGATGAAAGGAAGGATGACAAAATAAATATTTACCCCAACCCTGCTAAAAACCAGCTTTTTATTACGGGCCTCTCCGAAGCAGATAAATCAGTAGAGTTGGAAATATTTAATGCGACAGGACAAATTGTTTTAAAATCAAAATTAGCACTCAGTGATTTAAATATAATAGAAATAAACAAGCTAAACCCTGGTCAATATATCCTAAAAATCGCAACTGAAAACAACGTCATTATCAAGAATTTAATCAAACAATAAATTACTACTATTAAGCAGGTGGTCAAAAAAAATGACACTTTTCCTTTGCCTGAAAAAGAGTTTTGAGGGTTGGAAATCAAACATTTGT